>DANP01000001.1 GCA_002499905.1 Methanolinea sp. UBA277 | reverse complement strand
TAGCAATCGGTTCGGCTGCTGTAGGTGCTATCGCTGGGATGTTAGCTCAATCACCTAGTAAGTGATTTAAATTCCCTATTTTAACCTTTTTTCACTGTAAATGATGACAGGTTACAGGTTCTGATATTTGGTATACTAAAGTACCGGGGCGCTGCCCCCGGCCGTCTCTATGCTTGATAAAAATATACATAATAGAACAGATGAACAGATAACTCCGATTTTAGAAACGCCGTTGCAAAGAAAATTAAAAAGAAAAAGGGACGTTATTATCATTGTTTGAAATCCGATATGAAATGGCATTCGGATTCCGAACAATATTTCCTTACTTTTACCTCATCTCCTCAATCACCACGGGATCTTCCGAAGTCGTTTCATAGGTTAAAAGTTGAAATGTCGAGGATTACTCCCAAAGTTCTGATGAGAAAGGGATATATAGACGGATACGAGGCGAAGAGATGGTATAAAAAGGAAAATTGGGATGAACCATTAAAATTTGAATATATCAAACAGCATACTTCGGAAGGGTATGGAGTTCTCCATATCGTGTTTGCTGGGGACCACTGGCCAATAAAATATTTCCGGGACCGATGGGTGAAAATTCATAAAGCTCCTTTACGTATACCCTAACCATCCGGCTCTGGCAGGTTTTGATCCTGCATTTTGGCGCGCTGGATTTTGGCACGGTCTAATTATTGTATACAATACCTAAAAAATTTAAGCCCGTATTGGGGCTGGATTTTATATTTTCCTGGTCTAATTGAATAATGACATATTTAGAAATCTGTCATAACCCGGAACTGGTCGATCTCCTCCCGGTTGAGCTGCTCGAGGAAGAGGTCTGCCTGGGTGTGCGGGTCCTTGCTGGCGGTGATCGCCCTGCCCACCACGATGATATCGGCGCCCGCCTTCACCGCGTCCTTCACCACGTCGACCCGGATACCTCCAGCGGTTGCCACGAGGAGCTTTCCTCCGGCTGCCTTCTTCAGGGCAGGGATATCTCCCCACGCATGGGCGGTGTCCTCGGCATCGATTGCCCGGTGAAGCTCGACCACGTCCGGCTTCACCTTGAGGCTCTTGAGCACTTTGACCGGGTCAGCGACATTCAGCATATCCACAATGGAGTAGATCCCGGTCTTCTTCGCCTCTGCGATGGCCTTTTCGAGGGTCGGCAGCGGGGCGAGGCCGGAGATTACCACGGCATCTGCCGAGGAGTCCGCCGCCATGCGGGCTTCGAGGTTGCCGGTGTCGAGCACTTTCATATCGGCGATGATGAAGGCGTTCGGCCGGATTTTCCTGATCTCGGAGATGATCTGGAGCCCGAATTTCTTGATGAGGGGTGTACCGGCCTCGATAAGGAGGTGGTCGTTCTCGGGCAGCTCAGACAGAACGGACTCTACCTTCTTCATCTCCACCAGGTCAAGCGCTACCTGGAGGTAGGGCGGGTCCCAGAGCCGCTGGACCTTGAAGCCCATGACCGCGTGGGCGGACCGGTCCTTTTCGTAGAGGATGGTTGCCTTGTCCGGGAACCCTTCCATTGCTCTCCTGACCGCGAGTTTGGTTGCCCCGTAGTTGAACCGGTAGATCCGGTTGTAGTCGGTGGCCCCGGGGTCGAGGTACACACTGGCCAGAACGGCCAGGGATTCGAGGTCACTTGTCCCGAACACCCCTTCCTCCACGCAGTCTGCGACGGCCTTTGCCACCGCTGCCTGGACCGGGCCGAACATTTCCCGTATCTGTCCTTCCTTCTTCAGCGTGACCTTGGGGATGATCAGCGTCGCCGGTTTGGCGAGCAGGTTCGGGCGCACAACCGCCAGGAGCGGCGTATGTCCTGCCGAGAGCTGGGAGAGGGCATTGGCGAATGCCGCCCCGACCGGCCCCTCTTTCTCACCGATAATGAGGTCGATATGAGCCAGTTCAGGCCCATCGCCGACCAGTGCTTCACCTATAAGATACATAAGATACCCCGTCTTCCTGTCTACTAGGTTTGGGATGGGGATTTAAAAAGCACACGGATAAAGCGGGAAAAATGACACCGGTTCCATCAGTTCGAAAGAAATGTGGGGTCGGTGAGATTTGAACTCACGATCGACGGGTCTCTCCGACATGCGTCAGTGCTCCAACGGATCATCATCAGGATTCAGGAGACCCATTGTTCATCATTCACACGACGCGAAAGACCGCTGGAGCCCGTCGCCATTCCGGACTAGGCCACGACCCCGTACCTACAAAAATCGTCGTGCGCCGATTTAATGGTTGTGCATTGGAATATCAGTAATGCTATATCCTGTAACTACCCTACTACCTAGGATGGATCTGCGGAGCTATGATTGCGGCACCTCCGGCTACCCCCTCCTCGGCTTTACCATCGGAGATATGTTCAACTCCATAGCGGCACGCTTTCCTGATACCGATGCCGTGGTATCGGTCCACCAGAATATCCGGTGGACCTACCGGGACCTTCTCTCGCAGGTGAACAGTCTCGCCCGCGGTCTCATGGCACTCGGTGTCGAGAAAGGCGACCGGGTGGGGATCTGGGCAATGAACTGTGCCGAATGGATCGTTGTCCAGTTCGCGACGGCGAAGATCGGGGCCATCATGGTGAATATCAACCCGGCCTACCGGACCTACGAGCTCGAATATGTCCTGAAACAGGCTGAAATACAGACCCTGATCATCCAGGGCCGGTTCAAGACTTCGGATTACGTCGGGATGTTCTACGAGGCATGCCCTGAAGCATACGAATCGCGCGCGGGCCGGCTGAACAGTGAGAAGTTCCCGTTCCTGAAGAATGTGGTCTTTATCGGGGACGTCCCCTACAACGGGATGTATACCTGGCCCGACCTCATGAAGAAGGGAGAAAAGATCAGCATGGACGAGCTGGTCGCACGGGAGGAGGTCCTCGATTTTGATGACGCCATCAACATCCAGTACACCAGCGGAACCACCGGGTTTCCCAAGGGAGTGGTGCTCACCCACCACGGGGTGCTCAACAACGGCTACATCATCGGCGAGGGTATGAATTTTACCGAAAAAGACCGACTCTGCATCCCGGTCCCCTTCTACCACTGCTTCGGGATGGTGCTCTCAAACCTCGCCTGCATGACCCACGGGGCGACTATGGTGCTCCCCTCCCCCACCTTCAATGCGGAAACTGTGCTGAAGACCGTCGAGCAGGAGCGATGCACAGCCCTGCACGGGGTCCCCACCATGTTCATCGCCGAACTGGCCCACCCTGATTTTCCAAAGTATTCGATGAGAACGCTGCGCACCGGTATCATGGCCGGTTCTCCCTGCCCCGTTGAGGTGATGAAGGCAGTGAACCGGAAGATGAACATGTCCGAGATCGTGATCGTGTACGGTCAGACCGAGACCTCCCCCGGAGTCACCATGACCACCACCAGGGATCCGCTTGACCGGAGGGTCGCAACGGTGGGCCGCGTCTTCCCCCACACCGAGCTGAAGATCGTTGACCCGAAGAGCGGCAGGATCGTGCCACGGGGGGAGATCGGCGAGATCTGCGCCCGGGGATANNGCGTGATGAAATGCTACTACAACAACCCGAGCGCTACCCACGCCACCCTCGACTCGAACGGCTGGAATCATACCGGCGACCTCGGCACGATGGACAATGAGGGATACGTGAAGATCGTCGGGAGGCTGAAGGACATGGTCATCCGGGGCGGAGAGAACATCTACCCCCGTGAGATCGAGGAATTCCTCCACCACCACCCGAAGATCGCCGACGTATACATCATCGGGGTCCCGGATGCCAGGTACGGTGAGGAGCTGATGGCCTGGGTCATGGTGAAAGAGGGAGAGACCCTGACCGGAGAGGAGGTCAGGGAGTTCTGCCGGGGCAGGATCGCACACTACAAGATCCCGCAGTACGTGAAATTCGTGACCGAATTCCCGATGAGCGTGACCGGAAAGATCCAGAAGTTCATGATGCGGGAGCTCTCTATCCGTGAACTCAAGCTCGAGGATGTCTCACGGATAGAAACCGCCTGACCACTTTTTCCTCTTTCCCGAACCTGGCATCATCAAGGAGATTCCTGTGAAACAGGGGACCGGTCCGGGAACCGGTGCAGGGTACCCGGCACAGCGTAAAGGGTCGTCCCGGGACGATTGCAACCCGGCCGGCGGGTATCATCACCATGAGATTCGGGGGAGCGGGATGCGATTTCTCCAGCGAAGTTCCGATCCCGGTGAGTCACTCCCCGCTGCCCCTCTTCACCAGTCCGGCCGCCGCCGCAGACGCTCCCCTGATGACCTCCTCCTCCCCCGGGATGACCCGGTCCTTCATCAGGATGTCCCCGTGACAGATGACGGTCCGGACAGCGGATCCGGAACAGGAGTATACCAGGTTCGAGTCAGGATTGTGCAGCGGTGTGTTGCACACCGCTGACCGGTCGATCAGGATGATGTCCGCAGGTTCACCGGGTGCAATAGCCCCGTTCCCAAGGCCGAGCGCCCGTGCACCCGCCGCGGTGGCCATGAACAGCGCTTCGGGTGCGGAGAGGAGCGTCTGTGAGTTCCAGGAGAACTTCTGGAGGAGGGCTGCGGTCTTCATCTCCTCGAAGAGATCGAGGTTGTTGTTTGACGCGCAGCCATCGGTTCCGAGCGTCACGTTCACGCCGGCCTCCCTCAGCCAGGGATAGGGCATCGCCCTCCCGACGGCGAGTTTCATGTTGCTGACCGGGTTGTGCGATACATGCACTCCCCGCTCTCCCAGCAGCCCGCACTCTCCGTGATCGAGCCAGCAGCAGTGAGCGGCTACGGTCCGGGGGGTCAGGATGCCGCAGTCATCGAGAATCTGTACCGGCTTCCGGCCCCACTGGTGCACTGCATCTGATATCTCCTTCTCAGTCTCGCAAAGGTGAATGAGAATGGGGATCTGTTCCCTGGCGCTGAGTCCGGCGCACCACCTGAGGCTTTCCTCCGAGACCGTATAGACGGCGTGAGGTCCCAGCGCCGGCTGTATCTTCGGGTTTCCCATCGCCCGGATCGATGCAACCAGCTGTTCGGTCACTTTCATCTCTCGTTCGCGCCGGTCCGGATCGAAGAGGTCGATGAACCCATAGGAGAGCATGGCTTTAAGGCCGGATTCGGCGACTGCCCGCGCTGCATCTTCCATGAAAAAGTACATGTCCGCAAACGCGATCGTTCCGCTGCGGATCATCTCCAGGCAGGCAAGGCGGGTGCCCCAGTAGACATCATCACCGGTCAGGAGGGCCTCGAGCGGCCAGATCTTCTCCGAGAGCCAGGTCTGCAGGGGCAGATCATCGGCATAGCCACGCAGCAGCGACATTGCCGCATGGGTATGGGTGTTGACCAGCCCGGGTACGGCCAGGAACTCCATGCCCGCGATACGGTAATCCGCTTCGCTCCGGCAGGTCCGCCCGATTCCCTCCCCTGCAGCCTCGATGATTCCGCTGCTGCCGATGAAGATATCGCGGCGACCCTGCCGGGTGAGGACATCCTCGATCAGGATCGATCCGCGCTTTTCCGGAAATTCTTCACCTCCTGCCATCATGCCATACCCCCTCTAATACGCCTGATTATTCCGCCCGTCCGCTCCCGGTGCTCTGCAGCAGATGCAAGGATGTGATCAAAGGTCAGGGCCTCATCCGAGAGTCCGTTGGCGTAGTTGTCAATGGTGCAGAGCGCGGCAACCTCCATCCCGAGCTCGATGGCCAGCGTTGCCTCTGATGCGATGGTCATGCCGACGACATCAGCTGCCCGGGCAAGGGCCTGCACCTCTGCGACGGTCTCGATCCGCGGCCCCCGGGTCTGGACGTAAATCCCTCCGAACCGCGCCTCGGGAATGATCCCGGCAAGCTGTTGCATGAGTGAGGGCGTAAATCCGGGGTGGACATGCCGGATCCGGTACTCATGAATGGAGGGGATGGTGGTGCCGCTGACATAATCGTCCGGGATGATAAGTGAGCCCGGGGAAATCTCCCGGTGCAGCGATCCGGCCGAGCCGATGGTGACAATCCGGGTCACCCCAAGGATGGCGAGCGCCGCGAGGTGAGACCGGTAGTTGATGCGGTGAGGGGGCCGCTCTCCCTGATGACGGAGAAGCAGCGCAATATCCCCGGTAAAAACTTCGGAATTCCCAAACGGTGTATGCACCACTTTTTTTTCGAGTTCCGGCAGTTCAGCGTACAGGAGGCTTGTCCCTCCGATGATCCCGAGCATCTCCGCACCTTCCTTATCCAATATAGTGAGATCCGGGCATGATGGTATCATTTTCGATCAGGGGCTCCGGACGATCGTCCCGCAAGATGTTTTTGCCCGCACCCTCCCATATCAGTACTATGGGCAGGTTTGCCACCGTTGACGATGAGGCCATCCGCAAAGGAGAATGCACCGACATCTACTTTGTCAGGACCGAAGAGGTCCTCCGGGCATCAGGAAGGGATCCGTGGGTTGCCGTGGAGGTGACCGCTGCCGCCCTCCCGGACGGGTGGGGGATTGTCTGTGGTCTCGAAGATGTGATCAGCCTCCTTGAGGGGCTGCCGCTGACCGTCGATGCGATGCCGGAGGGATCGGTCTTCTATCCCGGAGAACCGGTGGTCAGGATTGAAGGACGCTACACGGATTTTGCCCGCTACGAGACGGCGGTGCTCGGCTTCCTCTGTCATGCCTCGGGGATTGCAACCGCAGCGGCTCACATCAGGCAGCTGGCAGGGACACGGGCGATCTACTCGTTCGGATCGCGGCGGCAGCACCCGGCCATTGCCCGGATGGTCGAGCGGGCGGCATGGATCGGAGGCGTTGACGGGGTGAGCAATACCTGTGCCCCGGAAGGCATCCCCCTCGTGGGGACCATGCCCCATTCGTTTGTGATGTGCTACCCGGATGTCGGGGAGGCGTTCTGCGCATTCGACCGGTATACCGCTCCCGATGTTCCGCGGATCTTCCTCTGTGATACATGGTGCGACGAGAAGCGGGAGTCCCTGACCGGTGCGCGCTGCGGGGCGGAGGGGGTGCGGCTCGACACCCCCCGTTCACGACGGGGGAACATGCGGGTTATCCTCGATGAGGTCCGGTGGGAGCTCGATACGGGGGGATACCGTGATGTCCGCATCGTGCTCTCAGGAGGGATCACCCGGGAGGATATCGTTGCCTACCGGGACATCGTCGATGCCTTCGGCGTCGGCGGAGCTATTGCCAACGCCCCGGTGGTCGACTTTGCCATGGATATTGTCTCCATCGACGGGGTTCCCTGCGCAAAACGGGGAAAGAAGAGCGGGAAGAAGCAGGTATGGCAGATCCCCCGGGAGAAGCACCGTGTGCAGCACCGTGTGCTGCCCGCCGATCTGCCCGGTCCGGACGATAGCACGCCTCTCCTTGAGACCTGCATCCGTGACGGAGTGGTGTTGCAGCGCCCGGCTCTTGCGGAAGCACGGGAACGGGTTGCCGCGTTCATACGGGCGGAAGACCCCTCCTCCTTCTGACAGGGTGCGGGCAGGAGCGGAACCAGAGAAATAATTCTTTATCCCATGGAAACCTACCTAGAAGGAGCGGGCCGATAGATCAGAGGAAGATCGCTTCCTTGGCATGGAAGAGGCCGCGGGTTCAATTCCCGCTCGGTCCATGTATTCTTCTTTTACGTATCTCAAAACGGAGGATTTTTGGTATCACCGCGACTAATTGCCATGATCACCCGTGGGATTAAAAGAGTGGCTCATACCACAGGATAAACAGTTTTTTGACCTCTTCGACAGGCTGGCGGCGGTTGTCGTGGTGGCATCGTACCGTCTCGTCGATCTCGTCGATGATTTTACCAACGTGAAATACAAGGTCGAAAACCTTGAGCGTCTTGAGCACGACGGAGACAAGATCACGCACGAGATTTACGAGCACCTGAACCGGACATTCATCACCCCCCTCGATCCCGAGGATATCTCGAAACTTGCTTCAGCGCTCGATGACATCCTGGACTACATCGAGGGCACTGCCCAGAGGATGTACAACTATGGGATCACCGATACCGATGCCTACATGGTCGAGCTCGCCAAACTCATCCAGCTCTCGGTGGTCGAACTCGAAGATGCAGTGAAAGGGATCCGGACCATGAAGAACCCGCACCAGATCGAGCACCGCTGTATCGAAGTAAACCGGCTCGAGAATCTTGCAGACGACATCCTTGCCCATGCCATCAATGACCTCTTCAAGACCCAGGATCCGATTGCCATCATCAAGCAGAAGGATGTGTACGAATACCTCGAGATCGCTACCGATAAGTGTGAGGATGCTGCAAATGTTCTCTCAGATATCGCCATTCGACACTCGTGAGGGACATGGAAGCGCTGCTGATTACCGGAATTGTCCTTGCCCTCGTCTTTAATTTTGTTAATGGCCTCAATGACGCTGCAAATTCCATTGCAACCGTTGTGGCAACCCGGGTACTGACGCCCCTGCAGGCGGTTCTCCTCGCTGCTTTTTTCAACATGGTCGGCCCCCTCGTTTTCACCACCGTGGTGGCAAAGACCATCGGTAAGGGAATTGTGAGCCCGGGTTTCATGACCACTCAGGTCATCCTGATCGGGCTGTTATCCGCGGTTCTCTGGGTTGGTATCTCCTCCTATTCGGGCATCCCGATATCAGCAAGTCATGCTCTGGTAGGCGGCCTTATTGGTTCTGCGGTTGCCTTTGCCGGCCTTGAGGCCATACTCTGGCCTGCGGCAGGAACCGTCGTCTGGCTTGCAGTGTATGCCGCGGTCGGGGCTGGAGCCGGCGGGCTTATCCTGGGCCTCATCGGATACCTGAAAGGAGAGGAGAACCTGTATCCCGTCATCGGGCTCGGCGCGCTCTGCGGGCTTGCCCTCATTATTCCCTTCGTGACCATCACCAGGATCCTCCCTGTGAGCGGAATCCTTGCCATCCTGATATTCATCGTGGTATCACCGGTCATCGGACTGCTCGCGGCATTCCTCATCGGCATCCTGGTGATCCGTCTCTTCCGCGACAGGAACAGCAGGACCATGAATTTCCTGTTCCGGAAACTCCAGCTCCTGTCTGCGGCATTCTACAGTATCGGCCACGGGAGCAATGATGCCCAGAATGCCATGGGAGTCATCACCGCAATCCTCGTGGCAGGGGGGCTGCTGACCGAGTTCGTCGTTCCGCTCTGGGTTATCATAATCTCGGGCTTGGCAATCGCGCTGGGCACCTTTCTCGGCGGCTGGCGGGTGGTTGAGACCATGGCCACCAAGATCACCAAGCTCCGCCCCTACCAGGGGTTCTGCGCTGAGACGGGGGGTGGGGTGGTTCTCGCGTTCGTGACCGCGTTCGGCATTCCGGTATCAACGACGCATGCCATCAGCGGCTCGATTATGGGTGTCGGTGCTTCACGGGGCTACTCGGCGGTCCAGTGGGGGGTCGTCCGCCGTATCGTTTCTGCATGGATCCTCACCATTCCCCTGACCGCGATTTTTGCCTACGTGGCATTCCTTTTCTCATTCTGGCTCCTCGGCTGAGGAAAACGGTGTCATCCTGAATCAGGCCAGAATGTCTCACGGTAGAACCGGCACGCCTCCCGGACCGGGCACTCCGGGCACTGCGGCTTCCGGGCCCTGCAGATGGCCCGTCCGTGCCGGATCAGGACATAGTTGACATCCCCCCAGCACTCTGCAGGAAAGAGGGCCATGAGGTCCTGCTCTATCCTGTCGGCGCTGACCTCACCTGTAAACCCGATACGGCGGGAGACCCTGGCCACATGGGTATCGACGGCGATACCTGTGTCGATGCCGAAGGCATGAGAGAGGACGATATTTGCCGTCTTTCTCCCCACACCCGGGAGTGTGATGAGTTCCTCCATCGTCTGCGGCACCTCCCCCCCGAATTCCTCCACCAGTTTCCGGGCCGTCGCCCGGATGTTTCGTGCCTTGGTACGGTAGAGTCCGATGCTCCTGATCCGGTCCTCGAGATCCCCTTCCGGTGCCCCGGCGAGGGCATCCGGTGTCGGGTACGCTGAAAAGAGATCTTCAACGATGCCGTTCACGGCGCGGTCGGTGGTCTGGGCCGAGAGCATAGTCCCGATCAGTGCCTGGAACGGGGACGAGAAGTGAATGAAGTGCCGCGGGCCGGGGGTGTCATCATAGCGCCCGGAGAGCGTCCGGAAGATCGCCAGGGCTTTGGATCGGTTCATGCAGACATGGGGTAGGGCAGATTCGAACTGCCGTCAAAGCGTCCCAAACGCTCTAGGATGGACCAGGCTACCCTACTACCCCGCAGGATGAGAAATAGTGTTGGTCTGTTCCGGAAAAAATAGTTGCGTTCAGAGGAGCCCGGCCGGTTTTTCCCCGGTGACCGTTACCAGGCTCCCGGAATAGCGCCCGGCAAGAAGGGCTTCTTCGAGGTGTTCCGGATTCCGGCCGTCAATGACCAGGAGGGGGATCCCGCTCCGCTTCAGCACCTTGGCGGCGACCACATCGATGACGGTGTTCGAACCGGCCGAGAGGGAAGCGGAACCGACAATCTCCAGCAGCCGGTCCACAGAGAGGAGTTCGAGCCGGCGGGCCGCGGGATCGGTCTTCGGGTCGGCGGTATAGATCCCGTCCACCGAGGTCAGGTTCACCATCAGGTCTGCGCCCACCCGTTCTGCGAGCACCGCGGCGACGGCATCGGTCGTTTGTGCCGGGGTGATCCCCCCCATCACCACGATCTTCCCGGTACTGGCAGCCGCGTACGCATCGGTCTGGTTTTCAGTGACCGCCGGAAAGGCGGCGTCCCCGAGTGCCCCGGCGAGCAGGGTGGCGTTCAGCCGGGTGACCAGGATCCCGATCTCATCTGCCAGGGCATCATCGAGCCCGATCTCCCGGGCAGCGGAGATATAGCGCCGGGCTTCACCCCCGCCGCCGACGACCACGAACAGTCTCATCCGGCTGGAGATCCTTCCGAGAATCCCGGCGTAGGCGGAAACCCGGTTCTCCTCGAGGGTGGGAAAGAGTATGGACCCGCCAAGTGAGAGGACGACCTTCTTCATCCACCCAATATTTTCATTATACGCTACATATACCTGTTGACCATGATCCGGTGTCCTGTCTGCGGGAGCAGAGAGATATTCAGGGTTGTTGGCGGCTGCATGGGTGAGCTCTACCGGTGCAAACAGTGCGGCTATTCAGGAGCTCTCGTCGTGGAAGTGGACGAGGATCGCCCATCCGATTTCCGGCAGCGGGAATGACCCGGTTGTTACCGGCACGTTTATGTGGATTATCCATAATCCATCCTCATGGAGCAGTGGCATGAGGCACGGCAGTATCACCACGGCGAGGATGGCTCGCTCGTCTGCTCACTCTGCAATCACCGGTGCACGATCCGGGAGGGGAAGCACGGCATCTGCGGCGTCCGGGAGAACCGGGAGGGCACCCTGTACGCCATGACCTACGGAAAGGTAAGCTCAGAGGCGGTCGACCCCATCGAGAAGAAACCGCTCTACCACTTCCTCCCCGGTACGCTCTCCTACTCCCTGGGCGGCGTCGGCTGCAATTTCCGGTGTGAACACTGCCAGAACTGGCAGATCTCGCGGGCCGGTATCACCGATATATCCCTGCGCGAAATATCCCCGGAGGAGGGGGTAAGAAGGGCGGAAGCAAGGAAGTGTGCCAGCATTTCCTGGACCTACAATGAACCCACTATCTGGCATGAATATGCGCTTGACATGGGAACGCTGGCAAAGCAGCGGGGGCTTGGCACCGTGTACGTGACCAACGGCTATATCACCGAGGAGGCGCTGCGGGAAATCGCCCCGGTCCTGGATGCGTTCCGGGTGGATATCAAGGCGTTCACCGAGGATTTTTACCGGAAGGTGTGCGGCGCAAAGCTCCAGCCGGTGCTCGATTCCACCATCCTTGCCCGGGAGCTCGGGATGCACGTTGAGGTGGTCAACCTGGTCATTCCCGGGCTGAACGACACGGAGGAAGAGACCGGGGCGCTCATCAGATGGATTGTAGAGAACCTCGGGCCGGAGACGCCGGTCCACTTTACCCGGTTCCATCCCGATTACCGGATGCAGGACTATGCAGCGACTCCGGTTGCCACCCTTGAGCGTATCTACCATCAGGCAAAGGATCTCGGACTGCAGTACCCCTACGTCGGAAATGTTTTCATGCACACGTATGAGAGCACCTACTGCCCGGTGTGCGGCACGCTCCTTATCGAGCGGCAGGGATTCTCAAGCATCCCGAGAAACCTCTCCGGTGGTTGCTGCACAGTATGCGGGGCGAAGATACCCGTGGTTGATCATGTCTGATTATTCCCAAGAAAGGCCGGCCTTTCTCGTTGACCGGATGCTTGGAACCCTCTGCCGCTACCTCCGGTTCATGGGGTATGATGCTCTCTCTGCCAACAGTCTTTCGGAAGGGAACCGCAGGGAAGATACCCTCCTGCTCGCTTCAGCCGCCCGGTCCGGGCGAATCCTCCTGACCAGAGATCGGGAGCTCGCGAGAAGGGGCGGAGACTGCGCTGTCCTCGTTGCGGGAGACGATGTCCTGGCCCAGATCCGGGAACTGGCAGACCGGGGTTTGATCATCCCTGAGATCCGGCTGACCCGCTGTTCGCTCTGCAACGGAATCCTTCGCCCCGCAGCAGAGGGGGAGATCGCGACCGCTGACTATGCACCGCGGAACCGGAAGGGTCTCCGGTTTTACTGGTGCCGGACATGCAGGAAGCTCTACTGGCTGGGCTCTCATGGGGAAAATCTCGAAAAAAGAATAAAGGGCGGTCTCTGAATCGGTTCCTAGGAACTCTTTGCTGCCGCGGCTTTCTCGCTCATCTGGGCGCGCCGTTTCAGCCACACCAGCTCTTTGTCCTCCCAGGCGAAACTCTGCATGGGAAGAACCACAATCTCACGGGAAACGGATGAGAGATCCGTGTTCTGGGGAACAACGAGGATCTTCTTCGGGCTTGCCAGCCCGGGGATCGGCTCGCTCCTGCTCATGGCAGAGAGGGTGTCGATGGTCACCGGAGCCACGATCCGGTCAAATGAGACCAGCACATGGGCACCTTCCGTCCTGCCAAGGATTCGCCGCAATACGACAAATCCCTGTTCCTTCCCTCCTGTCTTCGCCGCGGGCCTGATCTGCCATCCGTCAACGCTGGGATAAAGTTTCCTGAGCTCCTTTCTTACAAATTCGTGCATGATGTCGTCATTGGATCCCATAGTCAATCACGGCAAGAAAGAGATTGACGCCGGATGGTAAAACTGTTTGGTTTACTTCTTCACACCGCCGGGATTCCTTCTTCACAGGTCAGGGAGGGCACCACAGGATTTTAAGGCGATATTTTCAATAGTTAGATGACTGGTGAGCATGGGGGCCTCAGAAGAGCGGGATCGCGGAAGAACGGTTGATCAGCAGTCAGGATGCACGCTCCTCGAACATCCGGCTCTCTTCATCAACCGCGAACTGAGCTGGATCGAGTTCAACCGGAGGGTGCTCGAAGAAGCGATGGACACGGGCCACCCGCTCCTCGAACGGGTCAAGTTCCTCTCCATCTTCTCGACCAACCTTGATGAATTCTTCATGATCCGGGTCTCCGGGCTCCGGCGGCAGGCGGAGCGGGGGGTCAGGGAGGCACCGCCCGACGGGATGAGCCCGTCACGACAGCTTGCCGAGATTCACCGCAGCCTTGACCCCCTCCTTGATCGCCAGACCGGACTCTGGCACCAGGATATTGTCCCGGCACTGGGTGACTGCGGTATCCGGGTGCTCCCCTATACCTCCCTCTCCACCGGGCAGAAAGCAGCCCTCGAGGATTTTTTCAGGACCGTGATCTACCCTGTGCTCACCCCCCTCGCCTTTGATACCTCCCACCCCTTTCCCTTCATCTCGAACCTCTCCCTCAATCTGGCCGTCACGGTAAGGGATCCCGGTTCAGGGAAAGAGCACTTTGCCCGGCTGAAGGTGCCCACTAACCTCTTCCCGCGGCTGGTGCGGGTTCCCGCAGGAGCGGCAGGACAGGACCAGGATCCGGACGAGATCTGCCTGGTCTTCCTCGAGGAAGTGATTGCTGCACATCTCGGGATGCTCTTCCCCGGCTACGAAGTGGCAGAAGTGTATCCGTTCCGGGTCACCCGGGACGCGGACCTCGAGATAGAAGAGGATGAGGCGGGCGACCTGCTCACTGCAGTTGAAGAGAGCGTGGAACTGCGGAGAACCGGGTCACCGGTGCGGGTGGAGGTATCTCCCGCTATGCCTGATGCCCTGTGTGCCATGATCGGGAAGAAACTTGGCCTCCCCGCATCCACGTTCTACCGGGTCAACCCCCCGCTTGGCATGGCGGACCTCTCCTTCTTCTCCTCCCTCGACCGACCCGACCTGAAGGATATCCCGTTCATTCCTTCCATACCACCTGTGATCGAAAACAGGGATCATCTGTACGCCGCCATCCGCAGAAAAGACATCATACTCTTCCACCCCTACGAGAGCTTCCTGCCGGTCATTGACTTTCTCAGGCAGGCAGCGCGGGATCCGGATGTCCTGGCCATCAAGATCACGCTCTACCGGGTGGGTAAGGACTCACCAATCGTCGATACCCTCCTCGAAGCCCGTCAGAACCGGAAAGCGGTTGCAGCGCTGATCGAGCTTAAAGCCCGCTTCGATGAGGAGAACAATATCACCTGGGCCCGGGCGCTGGAACGGTCCGGTGTTCACGTAGTCTACGGGCTTCCCGGGCTCAAGGTGCATGCCAAGGTCTGCATGGTGGTCCGGAGGGAAAAGGATGGTATACGGACCTACGTACATCTGGGCACCGGGAACTATAATGCGATCACGAGCCGGATCTACACCGATTTCGGCTTCTTCACCGCTGATCCGCTGATCGGTGCTGATACGGCCGATCTCTTCAATTCGCTCACCGGGTGTGCACGGATATCCTCGTACCGGAAGCTGCTCGTGGCCCCGGCCGGCATCAGGTCCGGGATCCTGTCCCGGATCGAGCGGGAGATAGCCCGGCACCGGGAATGCGGGGACGGGCGCATCATCTTCAAGATGAATGCCCTCGTGGATAAAGAGTGCATCACCGCCCTGTACCGGGCCTCCCGGGCCGGAGTGAAGATTGACCTCCAGGTCAGGGGGATCTGCTGCCTCCGGCCGGGGGTAGAGGGGGTGAGCGACACTATAACCGTCACCTCGATTGTCGGGAGGTTCCTCGAGCATTGCCGGGTGTACTATTTCCGGAACGGCGGCGAGGAGGAGTTTCTCATCGGGAGTGCCGATCTCATGCCGCGGAACCTGGACCGGAGAGTGGAAATCCTCTTTCCGGTATCCGATCCGGTTATTACCGCCTGCCTCCGTGACCTTATCATTCCGGTATACCTCCGTGATAATGTGAAGAACCGGATGCTGTCCGCAGACGGGACCTACCGCCGGGCGGTCCGTGAGCCCGTGCAGGAGGTGGTGAATGCGCAGGAATGGTGTATCTCGAACCGGGGAGTGTGGCAGTATGGCGGAACCCCGCTCTGATCAGAAACCCGGTTCCGGAGACAGCACGGTCTCATACTGTTCGTACGGTTTTCAGTACATCCGGAAATCGTGGCTGGCCCTGGTCAGAGAAGCGGAAGGGGCGAGGAAGGGAACGGATCCCGAGCACGTTCACCGGATGCGGGTTGCATCACGGAGACTCCGTGCGGCGATGCCCATCTTCAAATCCTGTTTCCCGGGAAAAAAATACCGGAAATGGCTGAAGGAGATAAAAAATATCACTGCATCCCTCGGTGACGCCCGGGATCTTGATGTCCAGATCGGTTTTCTTGAGGAGTATCTTCACGAACGGGGGATGTCCCTCCCGGAGAGAGAGGCGGGAGATACGGTGCGTGAGTCCGAAGCGGCGGATGTTTCCGCACTGCTCCGTCTGCTGCAGCAGAAGCGGGAACGGATTCAGACGGCTGTGGAAACGGCGGGGATATCCGTTGGAAAAGGAGGGGTGTTTGATGAGTTCGGGGTTGCCCTGGCCAGTCCGCAGTCTGGAGGAAAAGGCATCAGGAAGCCCCGGGCGCTCCATCGCAGAGCGCAGCGGAAAATCTCTTCCCGGATAGATGATCTCCTGGCCTATGTGCCGGCTGTCCATGATCCGGACGCAGTGACCCGGCACCACGAGATGAGGATTGCGGCAAAGAGACTCCGGTATACGCTCGAGGCATTCAACCGCCTCTATTCCGGAGAGCTTAAAAAGCCGGTACAGAAGGTGCGTGTACTCCAGGATGTCCTGGGACAGATGCATGACTGCGATGTCTGGATCGGATACCTGCCCCGTTTCATGCAGGAACCACAGGGGATGGAATCAGAACCGCCTCCGGGAAGGCACATCCCTGGTGAAGGCTGGTCCGGAATCCCCGGACTCCTCGACGACCGGAAGCAGGAGCGGGCCCGGTTGTACCGGGCATTCGTGGAGATGTGGGACACCCTCCGGGACGCCCGGTTCTTTGAAGCCCTGCGGGAACTTATCGCACAGCCGCCCCCGGAGACATCCTGTCATGAGATTCAGGTGACGGCTGCCAACAGGAAATCCGGATGAGCCGCGTCGAGATCCCTGTCCGATCAGCGCAATCCGGCCTGTTTTCCCGGTGGCAAAAGGATATCTCTGCAAGAAACAAATCCACTCCCTGGAATTGCCCATTTCCAGGAACAGCGACATGATTGTGCTCGGTATCGACCCGGGCCTGGCAATCGTCGGGTACGGGATCCTTGAGGTGAAGGACGGGAGATCGCGGGCCGTCTGCTATGACTGCATCCGGACTTCGGGCAAGGAGAAAGAAACCCCGGAGCGCCTGGAAGAGATATACAACGGTATATCAGACCTCATCCGGCGCTACAGGCCGGCCTGGATGGCCATGGAAAAACTGTTCTTCTCCCGGAATGTGACCTCGGCCCTGAACGTTTCCGAGGTGAGAGGGGTCATACTCCTCGCCGCCCGGCAGAACGGGATCCCGGTGGCGGAATATACTCCGAACCAGGTAAAGCAGGCGATAACCGGGTCCGGGAGGGCCGATAAAAAGCAGATGCAGGAGATGATCCGGCGCCTGCTCGATCTCCCCGAGATCCCGAAACCCGATGATGTCGCGGACGGCCTCTCCGTTGCTCTCTGCCACGTCCATGTGATGAGGTGACCATGATCTCGCGGCTCAGCGGACAGGTTGTTTCAACCCGGGAGGGTTCGGTCATCATCGACGTGAACGGTGTCGGCTTTGACATCCGGATGACCTCACCGGACCTCCGGGAGATTGCCGGAACCGCCGGGATGGTCCGGGTGCACACCTTCCTCGCCGTCCGCGAGGATGAACTGGTGCTGTACGGGTTCCTCCACCAGACCGGGCTCGAGATGTTCCGCATGCTGATCAGCGTGACCCGGGTGGGCCCGGCTCTGGCCCTTTCGATTCTCTCCCAGATCAGCATCCCTGAATTTGCCGCGGCCATCCTTGACGAGGACGAAAAGGTGCTCACCAGGATCTCGGGTATCGGGCAGAAGAACGCAAAACGGCTTATCCTGGAGCTCAGGGACAAGCTCAAAAAGAAAGCAGCCGAATTTGAAGGAGCTGCGCCGGCCGGGATCGACCCGCTACGGAGGGATGCGGTGAGTGCCCTGGTTGCTCTCGGGTTCGGCGAACGAGAATCGCGGGCAGCGGTCGACCAGGTCCTTTCCGCAGGGAAAACTGACGGGGTCGCGGGGGTTATCAAGGCGGCGCTCGCCGGGCTCCGGGAGCATTAGCAATGGAAGAAGGCATCGTATCCGCAGCGATGAGGGAGGGCGAGATCGAGGAGCCGGGAATACGGCCGGACCGGCTCCCGGATTTCATCGGCCAGGAACCGGTCAGGGAAGCGCTGGCCATCGCCATCGATGCGGCCCGGATGCGGGGATCGCAGCTTGACCACATCCTCTTTTCCGGACCCCCCGGGCTTGGAAAGACCACGCTTGCCCATATCATCTCCCGGGAGATGGGCAGCGGTATCCTGTGCACAAGCGGGCCGGTCCTTGAGAAGGCAGGCGATCTTGCCGCCATCCTCACCCTCCTCAAGGAGGGGGACACCCTGTTCATCGATGAGATTCACCGTCTCCCGACCGTGGTGGAGGAGATCCTGTACCCTGCCATGGAGGACTTCGAGATCGATGTAATGATCGGTGAGGGGCCGAGTGCCCGGTCGATCAAGATTGATCTCGCCCCCTTCACCCTGGTCGGGGCAACCACGCGCGTGGGACTCCTCTCCTCCCCGTTCCGCGACCGGTTCGGAATGATCTTCCGGCTCAATCCTTACTCCCCCGAAGAACTCGCCCGGATCGTGCGGCGCAGTGCCGGTGTCCTGGGCATCCCGGTCACCCCTGACGGGTGTGCCGAGATTGCCGGGAGGAGCCGGGGTACCCCAAGGATCGCCAACCGGCTGCTCCGCAGGGTGGGGGATTATGCGTTGGTGCGCGGAGACGGGTGTATCACCGGAACGGTTGCGGACCAGGCCCTCACCCTCCTCGGAGTCGACCGGCTGGGCCTCGATGAGGTCGACCGGAGGATCCTCTCGGTTATTGTCGAGGATTTCGGGGGAGGCCCGGTGGGGCTGAAGACCATCGCCATCTCGATCGGGGAAGATTCCAGGACCATCGAAGAGGTCTATGAACCCTACCTCATCCAGTCCGGGCTGATCAAGCGGACATCGCAGGGGAGGGAGGCGACTCCTGCGGCAAAGGGGCATATCCGGCCCCAGTGGTGGTAGAGGTGCCGGGCCGCGGACTGTGCCGGGTTCCCCTGCCAACGCTTTCCTGTGCACATCTGCCGTACGGGAGCCCGCGCTCCCTGTAACGGGGAGCCGTTCATTGTGCCGCCGGGGGCTTCAGGAACGGTATCGTCCCCACATACCAAATCCGGTTTTGGTACAGAACCAAAATTTTGATGAGCCCGGCATCTGATACCTGCTTGATGCAGGACTATACCGGGCTCGAGCTCTCCCCCCGCAAGGTGGCGTACCTGAAGTACCTCTCCGGGCACGGGGGATGCGCGAAGATCTCGGAATTATCAGGGCACTTCGGGGTCGATCCCTCCACGGCAACCCGGACTGTCCAGGAACTGAGAACGGAGGGATTCGTCTGCCACGAGCCCTACGGCGATGTAGTGCTGACCGGGTTCGGGGAGGAGTACAGCGCGTTCCTCCTGAGAAGGCATCGGATTGTCGGACTCATCCTGTCGCATTACGGGCTCTCCGACCAGGAAGCATGCGAAGAGACCTCCCGGATCGAGTGTTTCATCTCCCGCGGAGCGGTCAACAAGATGTGCCGGGCCCTGGGTCATCCGACCGCCGGTCTCTGCGGTGAGATAACCCACGATGCCCTCTGCCGTCCGGAAGCGATGGCCGCACGCTGGCATGAAAAAGTTAGCTGATATGCAATTATGATCCCTTCTCTGACCCTGTTCCGGATCTGCATGTTCCTCATCATCAGTTTCTGCCTGGTGGTGTCGGCAGGATGTCTCTCTCCCGGACAGCATGATCAGGGGCAGGGGATCCTGGTGGCGGTGACCATACCTCCGCAGGAGGAGATGGTCCGTGAGATCGGGGACGGCAGGGTGGATGTCCTCGTCCTGGTCCCTCCCGGATCCGATCCACACATCTATGAACCATCGCCGGGGCTGGTGGCGCGGGCATCCACCGCTGACCTGTACATGACCCTCGGAAGCGGCCTCTTCCCGGTCGAGGATACGCTGGCCGACCGGCTCCGGGCGATGAACCCGGCCCTGGTCGTGGTGAATACTTCCGGGGGAGTGGACTACCTCGGCACAGGGGACCGGCGGGACCCCCACGTCTGGCTCTCCCTCAGGAATGCCCGGATCATGGCGGAAACCACCAGGGATGCCCTGATTCTCGCCGACCCGGAGTACGAAGAGATGTACCGGGAAAACGCCAACCGGTATATCGCCCGCATCGATGATCTGGACCGGAACATCTCCGCGGATCTCCTGCGTGAGGATCCGGGGATGATTCTCGTTACCCATGAGGCATGGGACTACTTTGCACGCGATTACGGCCTCTCCATCGTCTCCATCGAGCAGGAGGGGAAAGAACCGACCGCAAAGGATCTCCAACGCCTCATCACGCGTGCGAGGGCACAGGGGGTCATGGTGGTGTTCGCCGAGGCACAGGAGAACCGGCGGGAAGCGCAGGCAATTGCCGATGAGATTGGGGCATCGGTCATGGTAATCGATCCCCTTGCCCCCGATTACCTCGGGAACATGGAACGGATCGCCACGGCTTTTGCCGGGAGCTAGCAGCATGGAACCGGTTATCGAAGTCAGAGACGTATCGTGCAGGCTCGGGGGGCGGGCGGTGCTCGATCATGTCGATCTCACGGTGCGGAAGGGCGACCTGTATGCACTCATCGGTCCGAATGGCGGTGGCAAGACCACGCTCCTCCGGGTGATTCTCGGGCTCCAGGAGACTGACTCCGGAGACGTGCGCCTCTTCGGGCAGCACCCGCGGGAAGGGCGGACCCGGGTGGGGTATGTCCCGCAGTTCAGGACTTTTGATTTCCAGTACCCGGTTACGGTGGAGACAATGGTCCTCTCCGGGAGGCTTGGCCACATCCCTGGACCGTTCAAGCGGTACTCCCCTGATGATCGTGCTGCTATGCACAAGGCTGTTGAGCGGACCGGCATCGGGCACCTGATCGGGCGGGAGCTCCGGCGCCTCTCGGGAGGGGAACGGCAGCGGGCCATCATCGCCCGGGCTCTGGTCGGCGAACCCGATCTCCTGATCCTCGATGAGGCGATGGTCTACGTCGATATCCCTACCGAAGCCCAGCTCTTCGACCTGCTGGAGGAGCTCAAGAAGACCATGACCATCCTGATGGCGACCCATGATATCGGGGCCATATCCACCCATGTCACCCGCGTCGCCTGCTTAAACGAGCGGATCTACACCCATGACACCAATGAGATCACCCCGGATATGCTGACCGCCGCCTATCACTGCCCGGTTGATCTCATCGCCCACGGCATTCCGCACCGGGTGCTCCGCGAGCATGAGAAGGAGTCATGATGTTCGGGATCCTTGAATTCGAGTTCTTCAGAAACGCGGTGATTGCCGGAATGATCTCGAGCGTGGTATGCGGCATCATCGGATCCTACGTGGTGGTCAAGCGCCTGGTCTCGATGAGCGGAGGGCTCGCCCACGCGGCATTCGGCGGCATCGGTCTCGGATACTTCCTCGGCATCGATCCTGTTGCCGGCGCCGTGGGATTCACCACCGGGATTGCCCTCCTGATCGGGGTGATCCGGGAGAAGCTCTCGCAGCAGGTAGAGACCCTCATCGGTGCCGTCTGGGCGGCAGGCATGGCTCTCGGGATCCTCCTCATCGCGCTTGCACCGGGCTATGCCCCTGACCTCTTCGGCTTCCTGTTCGGGAACATCCTCCTCATCCCGACCGGGGATCTCATCGTCATGAGCCTCCTGGCCCTGGTGATCTGTGCGGTGGTCGGCCTCTGGTTCAACCAGCTGATGGCCGTGACCTTTGACGAGGAATACGCCCGGGTCATGAACCTCCCGGTGACCGCGCTCATCCTCCTCCTGTTCCTCCTGATCGCCCTCACCGTTGTCGTCCTGATCCGGGTGGTGGGGATCATCCTGGTGATCGCCCTGCTCACCCTGCCGGCAGCGGTGGCCAGGGAGTTCACGCAGAGCATCAGGGCCATGATGGTCGTATCCATCATTTTTGCTGCGGCCTGCTCGCTCGGAGGCCTCTTCCTTTCCTATGCCCTTGACGTCCCTTCGGGAGCAACCATCATCCTGCTCGCGGCCGCCGGATACGGGCTGGCCCTCATCCGGGTGAGACTGCGGTCCCCTGAATCGGTCCGGGCCGGCGGATAAGCCGGTCGTTCATCCTGTCCGGCTGAGCAGTCCGGATCCGTTCCCCTCTACCGAAGACGATGAGGATCCGTATCGAGTTGGTTCCGATATCGAGGATGGCCACGATACGCCCTTCAGCCGTATCAGTCGGTTTCTCGTGCACAGGCACCATCGGCCGCGGGTTCCCTGTATGATCATTTCGAAAACAGCCGGAATAAAGGATAGTATTTCACACGCTGCCGGCCGCTCAGCGCGACGGGATCCTGCACCGGCACCTGCCGATGGTCGCCGCCACCAGCACCCCGGAGCAGGCGATCACCACGAATGCGATGAAGAATGAAGAAACCTCAGCAATAAAGCCGGCGATAAAAGGCATGAAGCTCATCCCGCCGTAGCTTGCGGCGTTGAAGAGCCCCATGACCACTCCCTGGCGGGCCTCCGATGTTGCAAGGAATGAGAGCTGGGAGATCATCACCACGCCGGCAATGGCACCTACCAGAATGAAACTGACAGGGGTGATGAATACCAGCATCACCGCAACGGCCATCCCGAGTGATGCCACCCGGATGGCCGGTATCGGGGAAAGGTGCATGCGGGAGACAATGACCACCGCGAGCGCGGTGGCAAGGCTCATCGCCGCGATGGTAAACCCGAGAATACCCGGTGGGAGATCGGAGAATTCGGGATACAGCACGGTGAGCGCGCCGGTCGTGCCGAGAATGACCACGGTCGACAGCCAGAGCCAGAAGTACTCCCTGGTTACCCGCACGAGCCGCTGCAGGGTCCCACTCACCGATTCGGGAGGGAGATCGCGTGCCGGTCCCGGCGCAAGGAAATAGCTGAACAGGGCCGGGATGGCGGACACTGCGGTAAAGAGGATGATGCCGGACAGCGGCATCCCTGATACCTCCACCAGCCACCCTCCTCCGATCAGGCCGGCCACGAGCCCGACGTTGAGCATGGCCATGAAGAACCCGCTCCCGGTCTCATGGTCGGGCCGGGCATTGATCAGGGAGAGGGCGGACGGGACAAAGAGACCTGCCCCGACCCCCTCCAGCAGGCGAAAGAGGATGAGGAGGAGGGTGGACGGCATGGTCATGATGAGCAGCCCGGAGACCAGGGTGAGCAGGATCCCGGCCCTGATCAGGGAGATCTCACCGATGCGGTCGGCAAGAAATCCTGCCGGCAGCACCAGCAGGAAAGCGCCGAAGAAATAGGCGGAGTAGATTGCCCCCTGGCTGATGGTGCTGTCGCCGAAACCGGCGAGGATGGGGACAATGGCGTTTGAGAGCGCCATCACCGAAAAGACACCCAGGCAGAGGGAAATCCGTTCTCTCATATCATCCGGTAGGTTTCCAGGTTCATCGGTGAATGGGTCTCGATGTGGTACCGCTTGTAGAGGGAGCTTGCAAGGTCTATGGTGTTGTTCTCGTCTCCGTGGATGGTGAAGATCTTCTCGGGTTTGGGCTGGACATGTCCGACATAGTTGATCAGCTGCCGCCGGTCGGAGTGGCCTGAGAAGCCGTCGATGGTGACGATCTCGAGGTTGATCACGATGGTCTCGCGCCGGCCGATCGGCACCTCCCGCCATCCTTTCTGGATCCTGCGGCCGAGGGTTCCCTCGGCCTGGTAGCCGACGAAGACCAGGGCGTTCCGCTCATCCTGCGCGAGGTTGCTGAGGTACTCCATCACCGGCCCGCCGTTCAGCATGCCGCTCGTGGTGATGATCACGCAGGGGTCCCCCGAGATGACCTTCTCCCGAAGGTCGGGCGAATCGACTGCGATAAAGCAATCGGCGAGGAATGGATTCAGCCCCTCCTTGAATATCTGGTTGCGGAGATCGCTGTTCAGGTACTCGGGATACGTGGTGTGGATTGCCGTTGCCTCCCGGATCATTCCGTCCAGGGCGATCTTCACCTTCGGAATCTTCTCCTTCCTGATCGCTTCTTCGAGGGCGAGCATGACCTCCTGGGACCTCCCGACAGAAAATGCGGGGATGATGACCTTCCCGCCCCGCGAGATGGTGGCATTCACCGTCTGGTAGAGCTTCTCCTCGGCCTCTGCCCGCGGGGGCTGGAAATCCCCGCTCCCTCCGTAGGTGCTCTCCATGAAGAGGGCTTCAAGACGGGGGAACTGGTTGGTCGCAGGGTTGAACAGCCTGCTCTTGCTGTAATTGAAGTCACCGGTAAAAGCGATATTGTAGAGTCCGTCGCCGATATGGAAGTGGGCGATTGCCGATCCCAGGATGTGGCCGGCGTTGTGGAAGGTGAGCTTTATATCGGGCGCGATATCGGTCACGCTGCCGTAATTGAGCGTGATGGAGTGTTTGATGTAGCTCTTCACCTCATTCGAGCTGTAGGGGATCCTGCGGTCCTCCTTGGATACCACGTCAAGATAATCGAGCTGGAGCATGGCAGAGAGATCCCGCGTGGGAGGGGTGCTGTAGACCGGGCCGTCATACCCGTACTTGAAGAGAAGGGGCACCAGCGCGCAGTGATCGAGGTGGGCGTGGGTGAGCACAACAGCATCCAGCTGGGAGAGGGGGTGGATCTCCGGAACGTAGAGGTATGGGGTATTGTTGCTGTTGTCCGGTTTTTCGCCGCAGTCGATCAGCACCCTGCTCTCGGGCGTGGTGAGCAGGAACGCCGCCCTGCCCACTTCGCGGCAGCATCCGAGCATGGTCACGCGGACCCACTGGTCCTTGCTGGTGATATCCCGGTGGATCCTCCTTCCGATGGTCCGCAGGAACTGTTTCCGCTCCTCGTTGACCGAACGCAGGAACTGCCGGACCTGTTTTACCGTCGAACTCTCGATCGGGGGAGTCCTGACCACCTTCGGGGTCCAGCCGATATGCTTGGTGATCTCGCGCAGTGTTGCCCCGTTCTTGCCGATGACCACTCCGGGTTTCTCGGCCTCGATCAGGACTTCCCCGGTATCGGCGTCAAAAAAGATGTCCGTGATCCCGGCACTCTCGGGCACGACGGAGCGGATCTCGGTAACGGCCCGCTCAGGGTCCTCGAGCACGTTCGGCCGGACTACGATCCGTTTCCTGAGATCCCGGGCAAGGATCTTGATGAGATCCGCCTCATCAGCGAACCGTTTCGGGTCATCGGTGTAGATGACCAGCTCGGGTCCTTCAAATTCCACTTCAGATACGGTGATGCCGGATGGCACCTTCTCGTTGATCTTGTTCTTGAGTTCTTTCAGTCGCTCTTCAATAAGCATCAGATCAGTCCTAAAAAAAGTGTTTTATGCCGTGGTGGCAGCAGCGAAATTTTCGGTGATCTCCTCATCAGAGATCTCCCTGTATTCATCCCTGGTGATCACGACAACGTGGATCCCTTCACCCGATCCGGCGTCCCTCTTTATTGCCGCACGCACCGCCCGTACCGCTAGCGCCACAGCCTCGTCACTGGTCATTCCCTTCCGGTACCGGTCCTCGAGCACCCCGTAGGCCATGGGAGAACCCGAGCCGGTCGCCACAATCTCTTCTTCCCTGGTTGCTCCCCCAAGCGCATCCACCGAGTAGACACTCGGTCCCGAGTCATCGATACCGCCGACCAGGAGCTGGACGTAGAACGGATAGTAACGGTTGTTGTTCAGGATGTTGGAGAGGAGGGTTGAGGCTGCTGCAACAGTCATCGGCCGCCCGCGCCGGATATTATAGAGGCTGCACTCCACGGTCATGAGCCGCGCCATCTGCTGGGCGTCGCCGACTCCGCCTGCGGTGGTCATGCCGATGCGGTCGGAGATCTGGTATACTTTCTTGGCCTTCTTGCTGGCAATCAAATACCCCATCGTTGCCCGCTTTTCCGTGGCGAGGACGACACCATCTTCAAATACCAGTCCCACGGTGGTTGTCCCTTTCAGGGGTTCCTGATGTCCTTCAATCATATATACACCCCAAAATATAGAAAACGCTGGAAAAACTTCTCAAAAGCGCTCCATCACAATACACGTCATCAGAAAATTTAAAGGTTTTTATTGTAACGCCTGACGGCAGAAGGCGGTGATCAGATCGCGATCAAAGAGCATGGCCACCAGTTTCTTTTCACCGTTCACCACCGGGAGCTGGTCGACCCGCCCGCGTTTCATCTTCAGGGCGCACTCGCTCACTTCGGCATTCAGGGGGACGGAAATGACATTGGTGATCATCGCCGACTTGACCGGCCGCTCGGGGAGCTGGATACGGGAGATACCGTAGGAGATGGTATGCATGTCGCGGATGCTCTCCCAGGTCCATTCGTCATCATCGGTTCCGTTGGAGAAATCGCTGACCTCGACCATGTCCTCGATTGAGGAGTGCCGGATCAGGTCCCGCTCGGAGATGATGCCCTGGAGCTTGCTCTCTGCATCGAGAATGGGGATGGCCTCGAATCCCGATATTTCCATGATCCGGGCGACGAGCGGCAGGGGGGTCTCTTCCCAGAGTGCATAGGTCTGGGAGACGTACCGGCCCTTGATCTCCTCCTTGATCCGCATCTGGGCGAGGGCATGGATGAGATCGGCAACCGAGATGAGACCAACCAGTTCCCTACCCTCAACGACCGGCAGCCTCCTGATGTTATGCTCGATCAGGAGCCGTGCTGCTTCCTGTATCGACGTGTCAGGGCCCACGGTGACCGGATCGCGGGTCATCAGCAGACCGAGCTGGGTCTCATCTGACTTCATGAGGAGATCCTTCCGGGTAATGATCCCCACCAGCTTTCCCTCCTTGAGCACCGGAACACCGCTGATGCCGGTTCTCTTCAGGATCTTCAGGACATCGTCGCGGTTCCCGGGGATCTCGACGCGGACCACTTCGGTGGTCATGTAGTCTGCAACGGTCATTTCTGTGATGGTCTCACCACCATAACCGTTGTTGCACAGTTCGAAACCACAAACGAACTGACGCTTCCCAGCAGGAGGCGGTCAACCTCGCTCTTCCCATGGGATCCCACAACCACGAGATCTGCGCCGATATCCCCGGCGGCCTTGACGATCTCATTGCCGGCATGCCCCTGCATGATCCGTGTCTCTATCTTCACGCCATGCTTTTCGGCCATCTCGCGTGCGGCCTGGAGAGCGCGGGCACCTTCCTGCTCGAGCATGCTGTACATGATTTCCCATGTGCTGTCCATGGGCAGTGATGAGAAGAGTCCGGTCTCGACCACGTAGACTGCATGCACGGCCCCCTTCCAGACACGTGCTTCCTCTATTGCCGCCCCGAGTGCATGATCACTGATTTTTGATCCGTCTATTGCCACGAGTATGTGTTGGAACATGGGTACCCCCAAAAGAGCTTTTCTATTAATGTATTTTCATGAAATAATAACTTTTTTGAGGATATTGTGCGCCCCGGCCCTTCCAGTGAGGGTTCGGATCGGATCGCGGGAAAGCCAGAGGTTTGAATCTCCGGGGGAAATCACCAGGAAATGTGCAGGGGCACCTTCCCTGATGAAGAAAGATTTCCCGAGAAGTCCGGATCCTGCAACAGCGGCCCTGAGCACCTCTCCGGGCGGGAGCTGGTATACTGTCGTGAGAAATGACATCTCCCTCCAGAGATCGGGCTGCACCGCCATGCAGTTGTCGGTCCCGATCATGAGCGTACACCCCCGGTCCAGTATCTCCCTGACCGGAGGGTTCTTCGCGCTTCCGGTCACCCCGAACATCCAGTTCGACCGTGCACAGACGGCAATCGGGATCTCCTCATCAGCACAGCGGTTCAGGTGCTCCCCTGTTGCATGGGTACAGTGGATCAGGAGATCGGGTTCATACGAGAGTGCCGCATCGATGTCGGAGGGGTCCTTCTCGCCGGCATGGAAGGCGACCAGCTTTCCAGCATTCCGTACCCGGGAAACCACCTCGTCCAGTGAGGAGACATCCCGGGCGCTGCTGATTCCTGCACCGTCTCCGGCAAGTTCTCCGCCGTCCCTGCCGAGGATGAGGGGCCGGCAGGGGTATCCGTCAGCTGCAAGTTTGAGCGCTTCTACCCCGGCAACGCCGCCTTCCCTGAAGTCAGCGAACCCGGCGATCCCGTACTGGTGCATGGCCCCTATGGTTGCGCGCATCGCCGCAATTAGCTCGTCTTCAGGGGTTGCTGCGAGAATTCGGTGCTTCAGGCCATGAGGCGGCGTGACCAGAGTCACGAGGTCTCCCGTGAACGGGAGGTCCATAGCAACGCTGTCGCCGATATGGGTATGGGCATTGAAGAGCGCCGGACAGATCCATGGTGCCGGCCGCTCAGAGAGATCTTCGATGCGGCGGATGATCCCCCCTTCCACGACGATCGCGACGTCCCTGACCAGCAGCTCTTCCCCAATGAGCGCCCGCCCTTCGATAACAAGATCCCCTGCACCCATACCCTGTCACCGTTTTTATATATGTTGAGAAGGAGAAATAATCTGGTATGGCAAAGAAATCTGGCGGCAGACTGATATCGTCGGCCGGTCTGGTCAATTACTATGAGAGCGAGGACAAGCGGGCCATTCACATCAACCCCTATATGGTGATTGCGGTCGCCGTTGCAATATCGGTCATCATCCTCGTCCTGGACTTCCTCTTCTGATCGTTCCGGAAAACGGATATTTTTTTCCGGAATAAAAATCCGGCCTTTATTACCGGTGAAACAGGGGTTCCAGGGAGTTCTCACCGTTCTTTCAGCCGCTTCCTGATGATATCCTCTTCCGGTGTGAAGTAGAGTGTATCATGCCCGGTCCAGGCCGGACAGTTGCGGACGACCACCACCGGGACCGCGTTATTGCTCTCCCCCATCACGAAATTTGCAATTCCGGCGATCTCATCCACGACCGCCTCCTCGGTGATCTTCAGCTCATGCCCGAAGAGGTCATGATCTCCGCGGAAATCACGGATGGCCGGCATCCCGCTCCACCCGATCGCGTGTCCCGTCTGACCCCTCCTGAACGAACGGCCGCAGGTGTCGGTCACGATCACCCCGATATCCACCCCGGCGGCTGCACGGAATCCTTCCCGGAGCTCGGCTGCAGCAACCATCGGGTCCGGGGGGAGGAGGATGATCTTTTCATCCTCGATGTTGCTCTGGTCAACCCCTGCCCGCACCCCTACGTGTCCGCAGGAGAGTTCACAGAGAATGAAGGGATACTCGAGGAGGATGTCGCATGATGCATCGAGAACGGCCTGGATGAACCGGGGGTCCTCCCGGGTCCTGCCTGCTATCCGGGTGGCATTCTCACCCGGGGTGATGTCAGCGAGAGACCGGGTATAGCCCTTGGCTTTCGAGTAGACCGATGAGGCGATACAAACGATGTCCCTATCAGCGAGGGATGTCCGTTCTGTGATCAGGGCACAGAGATCATCTCCCTCCCGGATGAGCGGGAGCCCTGTTACGCCAAAGACGGTTATCGGCTCTTCTCTCATATCTCTCTTCTGTAGGTCGGGGAGCATGATAAAACGGCTATATTCCGGGACGCCCTCCCCGGTGGCCGGGCGCAATATATATACTTACAGGGGCGCAATACCCGGGTAAGGATGTACCTCATCATCCGCTGTGGCGGATGCAGGACCTTCACCTACGTTGACCGGTTCCAGCAGTGGAAACTCTGCCCGTCCTGTGGGGAGACCATCAGCGTTGCCCGTGCTCCGGTATACCTCGAGGTCGAAGAGTTCACCATGGCCGAGAACATCATCAGGCAGCTCCAGAGGCACCTCGATTCCAGCAGGAAAAAAGACCTTTCCCCTGACGAGATCACCGAACTCCGCCACCAGTACGCGGAGTGGCTCAGGAGCCGGATATAACAGATTACCACTTCGCCCCGCACCCCGGGCAGACCAGGGTGACCACCCGTCCGCAGTTCGGGCAGATGAGTCCCTGCCGGGGGCGGTATTCTATCGGTTTTCCGCAGTTTCTGCAGAGGATCTCGAGTTCGTAACCACAGGTGTGACGGAGCATCCTGATCTCCCGTGGAAGCTCCCCCGATAAAAAGTTTCGCCCCCTGGAGCGGTCATTCCACTGCATACCGCAGCAGGGCGGCGATCCCCCCCAGGCCTTCCAGCTGCCGCCCCGGGTCGAATTCGGAGGAGAAGACCACGATCACTGCATTCATCAGTTCGGCCCGGTCGATCAGGTGGACAATCCCTTCATCCCGGAGGAGGGAATCGATCACCAGGAGTCGCTCGCAGGCCCCGTAGTCTATCGCCCGCTGCACCTCGGCCCTCCCGTAGGCGGCGGGAAGCCCTTTCCCGATCCGCTCAAGGAGCTCGTTCATGTTCCGGACCTCGTTGCCGAGCTGGAGATCCTCGTGGATCTTCTCGAGTGTGCCGAGGCCGATCACCTCCTGCACCGCCCCCGGTCCGATCCTCCGGGTCTCCACCACCAGGGAACGCTCGGCAATTCCGGGCAGAACCCCCCTGAGGTGCTTCACGAAATCGTCCTTGATAAAGCCGGGACCTGCAATCACCAGCGGGCCGGTGATCCCGGAGAGGTGGGAGGCCACCCGGACGAAAAATTCCGGGCGTGTATCCTGCCCGGACTCCTTCCCGCTCCCGGAGCTCACGGTGAGAACACCCTCAGGTCCGAACTGGCGCATCCTGAAGAGCTCTGCATCCCCTTCCTCGATGGTCAGGATATGAACCGCGTCGAATACCGATGACCTGACCGCCCGGTCTATCCGTTCCAGGTCCACCTGCCGCCACCGTTTGATCACCGAGATCTCATACCCGGCCTCGACATTCAGGGTGTGGTACGAGCCGGTCTCGGGACCCTGCTCGATCACTCCGTGGATGCGGAGCCGGTTGGCGAATTTATGGAATTCGACCTTCCCGACCCGGATCCCAAGGCGTACCGGTCGCTTTTCAGGCTTTTCCGGGCGGATCCGGTCTGATGGCGTCTCGACCGACCGCAGCGTGGTGGCAAAGACCAGATCGCCGGGGCCGACCAGGTGCCCGAGGTGCCAGAGATCGTCGAGGCTCTCGGGAAAAAGCCGGATCTCACCATATGATCGCTGGAGTTCTCCCTGTTCGGCTTTCATGGCTCCACCATATCCGATCCGCCGGGGGGGACAAACGCGGCGATCGCCTCGGCTGAAAGCACGCCCTTCAGGCCCTTTGCTTCATCGGCGCCAAGCCGTTCCCGCAGGACTCTCAGCAGTTTCTTTGCGATATCATTCGGTTCAAATGTGCCTGGTTTGAGCGGGATGAAGAGATCGGTCTTTGCCGACACCGCGGAGGGAGGACCGCCGATGACCGCGACTTCGGGCTCCCGTTGCAGTCCGATGGCAACCGCGAGCGGGACATCGCGGTAGTACTCCCGCTCCCCCCTCACCACGAAAGAACCCCTGCTGATGTATTCCCCTGATTCGGGGGTCTTGCTTACCTGGGAGGGACTGACCGCGTAGACATCCGCGGCGAAGTGACCGCTCCGCCATGCACCCGAATAGGATGCGGCAAACTGTGCTACCTCGTCCATCCGGCCGGTGGTCCCTTTCACGATCACCACGCTTGCACCGTGGACATCAGCATGGACGAACCGGTCCCCGCCCTCCATATATTTCTTGACCAGCTCCTCGTTCTGGGATGCATCCTTCCCTCCCAGCACCAGCACCCCGTCGGTGGTAGTGAACCAGCGGAACCGGTGGAACCAGCGCCGCTTCATGACAGGGGTCCGTATCGCCTTTTTCTTTTCCGTGACCACCGGCCGCTCCATTGCGGCCCGGGCACCAGCGATTTTCCTCTTCAGCTTCTTGATCGCCTCGTAATAGCGGCCGATACCGGCCTCGAGGCCTTCATGGACATACAGGGTGACCCGCTCGCCGATATCCACATCCACCGATGCTTCAGCGGGATTGACTGAGACGATCTTCGTTGCCAGGCCGGAATCCTGGGCTGCGAGGATCTGCGAGATCTCCTGCCAGGATTTCGTCCTGCTGACATTGTCGAGGGTGGTGACGATATCCTGGAGGAGCGGGTAGGACTCGTATATCAGTTCCACGATTCGCTCGTTCCGGGCCACTTTCTTCTCGTACTGCGACAGGATCTCTGCCTGCCGGGCCCGGATGCGCTCCTCCCTGCTCCTCGCGCGGGATACCTTCGCCACCACGGAATCACGTGCCGGAACGGGCGGGTAGAACTGGTCCAGTGCCCGGTTGAATGCCGGGATCTCATCTTCTGCGACTGGTGCTTCTCCGCCGATCGGGAGACACGCTCCCGCATGTCTCGCCGGGGCAATCTCCACTTCTGCTTCGGTGAGGAGCCGGTGGAGTTCCCGGTACAGGACACTGGCATCTGCCTCGCGTGCCGGGATGGTCTTGTCGATCCCGGTTCTCCGGCAGAGCGCTTCTGCGTATGCCCCTCCCAGCATGACTCCTACGGCGAGAGCCCTGACCAGGTCCCGGTCTTCCTGCGCAAGATACTGCCCGAACTCTTCAGGGGAGAACGTGGACGGGTCTGGGGGAGGGAACACGTAGTGCACTCCTGCCACCACATCCCGTTCCCTGAACCGCTGGGGGCGCATCGGCTGGATGATCGTATACTGCTGATCGCAGAGCACCACGTTCCCCTCGTCGAAGAGCTCGATGACGAGGTGGTATTCGGTCTCATGCTTCCCGATATCGATGGTAACGATCCGCTGGATGCCGTGCTGCCGGATGGAGAGGATCTTTCCCCCGGAGATGTGCTTCCGCAGGAGCATGGCGAACGGCGGTGGAAATTTCGGGGGTTCCGGGAGGTCTGCGGTCAGATGGGCACGCTTCCCGTTCTCGATGAGCAGGAAGTACCGGGCATGCTCTCTGCCATGGAGGCGGAGCACGAGATGGCCCGGCGGGAACAGGTAGACCTTGTTGACCCAGAGCGGAAGCAGGCTCTTCCACTCGGTGACCACCGCCCTGAGATCGATCCCGCTCATTCCTTCGCGTGTCGCCATGAGGGATACCAAATTAGATATGAGGTAACCACCTAAAAATAGGACTACTAGGTGTCGTGATGAGTGCCGAAGAGACAGAGGAGAAGCAGGACATACCGCGGAAGAAGACCCCCGAAGAGAAGAGCGCAGAGCACCTCCAGCGGATCAAGCGCTCCCTGATCGCCTGCGTGATGGGAATTATTACCGGCGTGATATCGTATCTGGTGATCGATCCTTCCCAGATATTCGGGTTCCAGAGCTATACCCTTCTCGCCCTGGTCATCATGGCTACAGGGATCGTGATCCAGCGGCACATTTTCATGGCCATGCGTCTCAATCCCGCCACGCTGGGGAAAAAGGACTGGTTCTACCAGGGATTCATGACCTTCGCCTTCTGGTTCATAACCTGGACGCTCCTCCTTACCGGTTCCTCTTCGTGATCACACCATGCGGATAGCTGTTGTCCATAAGGATCGGTGTCATTCCCGGAAGTGCGGCACCGAGTGTATCCTGTACTGCCCCCGTGTCCGTACCGGTGACGAGACGGTGATCATCGGTGAGGACGGAAAAGCGGTGGTATCGGAGGAGCTCTGCGTCGGGTGCGGGATCTGCGTCAAGAAATGCCCGTTTGAGGCCATCGACATCGTCAGCCTGCCCGAAGAGCTTGAACAGCCCACCCACCGTTACGGGGTGAACGGGTTTGCCCTGTACGGCCTCCCGATACCGGTCGAGGGGAAGGTGACCGGGATTCTCGGGGCAAACGGGATCGGCAAGAGCACGGCGGTCAAGATCCTGTCCGGCCAGCTCACGCCCAACCTCGGGGTGTTTGACCGCGAGGCTGGCTGGGAGGAGATCCTGAAGGAGTACACCGGGACCGAACTCTTCGAGTACCTGCTGACCATCTCGGAGAAGAAGCTCAAGGTGGCGGTCAAACCCCAGTACATCGATTACATCCCGCGGGTCTTTTCGGGAACGCCCCGGGATCTCCTCAAATCGACCGATGAACGGGGGAAGCTGGGAAGTTACGTTGAAGCCCTCGCCCTCTCCCCCATTCTCGACCATGACATCGCAACCCTCTCGGGTGGCGAGCTCCAGCGGGTGGCCATTGCCGCCTGCCTGGCCCGTGAAGCAGACTTCTTCTTCCTCGATGAAATCACGCCCTTCCTCGATATCTACCAGCGGATGGCGGCGGCACGGATCATCCGGGAGCTGGCGGCGTCACGCCCGATTGTCATCGTCGAACACGACCTGGCCATCCTCGACATGCTGGCCGATACGGTCCACATCGCCTACGGAAAACCTGCAGTGTTCGGGGTAATCACCCAGCCTAAGGGAGTCAGGGTGGGGATCAATCAGTACCTTGAGGGGTATCTCCCGGAGGAGAATGTCCGGTTCCGGGAGCACCAGGTGGTGTTTGAGAAGCGGGCCCATGAAAAGCAGGCGGTACGGGCCACCCTCCTTGATTTCCCGAGGATGGAGAAGAGCTATGACCGGTTCCGGCTCTCGGTCTCCTCCGGTGATATCCGTGCCGGGGAAGTGCTCGGCCTGGTGGGGGCGAACGGTATCGGGAAGAGTACGTTTGCCCGCCTGCTCGCGGGCGTTGAGGAACCGGACGGCGGTCCGGTCGAACTGGAGGCCCGGGTCTCCTACAAACCCCAGTACCTCAAGGCCACCACCTCCGACACCGTGGAATTCTTCCTGCGGCAGAACACCCGGGTCTTTGACAGTTCGATGTACCAGCACGACATCATCGAGCCTCTCACCCTCGGGCCTCTCCTCCAGTCCCCGATCGATACCCTTTCAGGCGGGGAACTCCAGCGGGTGGCCATTGCCGCCTGCCTCTCCCGCGATGCCGACCTCTACATCCTCGATGAACCGAGTGCTCACCTGGACGTCGAGCAGCGGGTCCGGATAACCCGGATGTTCAAGCACCACGTGGACGGAAGGGATGCGGCCATCCTGGTCATCGACCACGACATCTACCTGATCGACATGATCAGCGAGCGGATCCTGGTCTTCGACGGCGAACCGGGCATCCTGGGTGAAGCGACCGGGCCGTTTTCCATGCGGCAGGGAATGAACCGCTTCCTCTCCCGCCTGGGGGTCACCTTCCGGAGAGATCAGAGCGGGAGGCCGCGGATCAACAAGCCCGGCTCGTACCTCGATCGTGACCAGAAGGCAAGCGGGGAGTACTACTACTACACGGAAGGTTCGGAATAGGGATTCCATGGAAGGGAGTCTGGGTATGACCCCTTCTCCCTCCAGTTTCACGGCCTAGAGGCCGAACATATCCAGCAGGAGGAGTATGAGCACGATCAGCACCACTCCTCCGGCAACAACGATCCACTCAGGTAATCCCAGCAGTTCCGGGACCGTCTTCTTTTCAACCGGTTTCCAGGAGAGGATGCTCCTGTTCAGCGAGGGGTAGAGCTCGGCAAAGATGCCGGTACCGATGAGGAGGCCGATGACACCGCCGAACAGGGCATCGAGGGATCCCTGCCCGACAGCCCCTGCCACGGTCCCCGGGCAGTAGCCGAGGAGGCCGAATCCCAGGCCGAAGATGAGGCCGCCGATGACATTCGATCCAAGAGAGGCATCCCTCACATGTGACCTGACGATGCCGGCGTGTTTGAGGAGGTGGAACCCGATGAGCCCGGTGGCGACTGCAGAGGCCATGATCCGGAAGACGGTGAAGTCGGTGAGAAGGAGCTGCCCCATGATCACCGCATAGGTGGTCACCCCTCCCTTCTGCAGGAGAAAGCCGAAGGCGATGCCGAAGAGCAGGCCGAGCACGAGCTGAGCCCGCTCGTCTGCATGGAGCGTTTCGAGATTCATGGCACCACCATCCTCATGCGATCCTCCCGAACAGGATCATGGCCGTTGCGATACCCCCGATGAAGAAGCAGAGGGCGGACAGGATGCTCCCTACCGAGAGCTGCAGGGTTCCGCTGATACCGTGCCCGCTCGTGCAGCCGCCCGCCCACCGCGAACCCACGCCGAGCAGGATCCCGCCGGCCAGGGCAACAAGGATCCTGAGCGCCGGGGTGTCCCCGAACCGATCAGCCCAGAGCGGGGGGACGATCCCGATGGCAAAACTCCCGGATAGAAATGACGACAGGAACGCTCCGATGATGATCCCCGGGATGATCATGAACTGCCAGTCAACCCGGGGCGTCACTTTCTGGTAGTACTCCTTGTTGCCAACCTTTTCGCCGCGGAAGCATCTCTCGATGAGTCCCTGCGTCTTGACAAAAGCGGTCGAACAACCGATCGGCCGGTCGGAGAGGACAAACGCCAGAATGCTCAGCAGACCAATGCATATCCCCGTGATGTAGGGCGACCAGAGCGGCAGGGCGAGAAATCCATTCATGTACAGGCTCCCGTGACGGGTACATCGCCCTGATCCCTCGGTCAGAGCTTCCCGGGCCGGGAGAAGGGATTCCTCTCTGCCGGGGAATGATGCATACCCGGGAAAGCGTTGTTCGTCCAGGGATAAGAATAAACGGGGAAGGAAACAGGGTGTCCAGGACCGGAAGGAAGGATACTTCCGGGAATTCCGTCCGGGCAAAAAAAAGTTATTGGTTCTCTATTCCATCTTCCAGGACTCTTCTTCTGTCGTCTCCTCCTCGGGTTCCCCGCGTCTCTTCAGGATGAAAATGACGATCATGACCGCCACCACGATGATGACCGCGATGATGAGGATCCAGAGATAGGTGAGGATACCATTGAATCCGGGTGTTGGTGCCGGTGTGGGTGGAATGGTGGTCGGCACCGCCGTCTGCGGGTTCTCGGCGAAGAGGGCGAAGACACTGGTGTGGGTGATCTTTGCACTCACCGTTCTCGCTGCGGGATCGATGGAGGTCGGGAGGTCCTCCCAGGCCGAGGTGCCAGGGTTGTACCACTTGAGGAACAGCTGTCTGCCCTGGAACCCTGCCCAATCCCCTTCCGAGACCGTGATGGCAAGGGTGATATAAGGGTCAAAGGCAGCGCCACCCGGTTCGATCTCGTAGGCATACCCGGCATACGAGAACAGCGCACCGGCCGGAACCGGCGGAACATCGCTGTCCGGTATTCTCCTGATCGAAAGGGTAAGCAACGGTTCCCCAAGGGCCGTGGTCGGTCTCATCCCCGCGACCATGAAGATGAAGCCCGTGTTGTCCTGCGAGGCTATGGTTACCGATTGCGAGAGGGCGAGGGCTGAGTTCAGAGGCAGGGGCCCTCCCGGGATAACCGGCCCGGTCGTCACCGTGGGGGTGGGTGTCGGTGTTGTGCTCGGGGTGGCCGTAGGTGTCGGGCTGCTGACGGCATAGTATCCCCCGCCGCCACCGCCGCCGCCACCGCCGCCGCCGGGACTGCTCTGGCGGTAGACGGTGATGTATTTCGGCCGGAACAGTGTGTCTTCTCCGGCAAGGTTGGTGACGGTCAGCGTGACATTGTAGTTGCCGTTGTAGTACTTGTGCACCGGGTTCTGCTCGTTCGAGGTCTGACTGTCCCCAAACTCCCAGAACCACGCGGTTGCCGGGCCCTCGGAGAGATCAGTGAACTGCACCGTCAGGGGCTCATAACCGACCGCGGGACTGCCGCTGAAGTCTGCGACGGGTGCCGTGATGTTGGTCCGGAGGTTCAGTTCCGTATCTCCCCCGGGCCTGAAGGGATAGGTGGTGGTCCATCCGGTTGCTGCAGCCACATCGTAGCAGTCAGCACGCACTCCGCCGACGTAGAACTCGAGCAGGGTACCATTTTCCAGGTATCCCTGCACGACCAGTTCGTCTCCCGAGTTCCCGTATACTCCTTCTACCGTAGTGGTGATCGGATTCCTGCTACTCGTCTGCACTCCGGAAGCCCGGGCTTCAATCGCGCTCCCGACCGGTGCCGGGACGCTGTTATAGATCATTACCGTCCCGGAGAAGGCGTGGGGAATGGCCGGGATGGAAGTAGGTCGCGGGGTCGGG
>DANP01000004.1:83574-103928 GCA_002499905.1 Methanolinea sp. UBA277 | reverse complement strand
TCCATGTATGCAGATGCCATGCCAACGGACGGCACATCGGACACGAGCTCACTGACACGGATGTCATGGTTGAGCTCAACGGGGTGGTCGCTGGAGGGCATCACGAACCTGTCCGTGGTGGTGGTTCGGATATTGGCAACGGTCATGTCAATGGTGCTGCCGGCCTCGGCCCGGTTGCAGAACATCGGGAAGCTCGTGAAGATGGCCGGAGCAAAGGGACAGATCACGTAATCCTCGGTATCCTCATCGAACCCTGCACCATCGACCATGATGGTGTCGCTGGAAACGACGTACCCACCGTCTATGCCAATGAAGGCGATCTGCTTGGTTGCCTCGATGTTCCACTGCCCGCTGATCTGACCTGATGTCTCGACATCCATCTCCTTGTCATAGAGCATCAGGCCGACCCCCTGAGTCTGGGTGTCCTCGGTGTAGGTGGACTCATAGATCTCACGCTGGTCCCATGGATCACCAAGAATACCTGGCAATCCCCCGGGATATGTGGTGATCCTCCACTGGAGCTCAGTCACAGAAGCGAAATTGCCGACCACATTGGCCGAAGTGGAGGTGACAATACCCTGGGTCTCCGGAACCGGGGGAATGCCACGATCTGCCATGGCATATCCGGTAAAGAGAGCTATGATAATTAAAAGAATTATGAGTTTTTTCATTACATCCCTCCCTGAATCCATGCTGATGTTCATCAGCATGAAAATTTTTAAAAGGTTATTCAATTAATATAATTTTCGGTTTAAATTGTTTTATGGGGCTGGCGCTGTAAAAAAATGGAATATGTAACGGAAACCAGTGTATGATTTTGTGCGGGGGTGTATCATTAAATTATTTTGGTACATTAATTTTGCAGTTTACAGTAAAATCCGTTCCTTTATCCAATATTATTGTCAGCAGGAATAAAACCCTGTCAAAATGCTGTTATGGCGCATTTTAAATTCGGTAAATTGGCAAATCAATTAAAATAATTATTGAATTTTTTTTATTTAAGCAGAGTTATAGCTTCTTGTGAGTCCATGACAGGATGCATTTCGATATAGCCAAGGTCTGTCCAACTTCTGCTCGATTTGAGAAGAGCAACAGGATCAGTGATATCGATTAAACGAAACACAAGATTCGTCTCTAGTGCGACCCATTCTTTAACGATTTTCATACCTGAAGGAGTATTTTCCTTCATCCGTATCTGCATAATCTCATCAGTTTTTCCTGGTTCCCACTGGAACATAGACATGAATAGCATTGGATTACCCCGGTTCTCACCCGCCCCTGAAATTTTGGGATGGGTTAACGGAAAATATCCTTTATATTATATATAAATCATTTGAGTAAAAGGAAGAACCGGAATAAGACCATCAGTGAAAAGTGCTGCTATGGGGATTCGAACCCCAGTCGCGGGCGTGAGAGGCCCGCATGATTGGCCGGACTACACTATAGCAGCAGGTGCTTTATTATATTCGCAATATTCGTACTTAAATCTGTTGATTTTCGTCATGTTGGGGAGAAATCAGGCCCTGCCTGGTGCCTTTTACTGGTTCAGACCACGAGCAGCGGCCCCCCTCTGCACCATGCCCCGGAACCAGTGTAGTGGGTCCGGAGAGCATGACTACCTGACCGGTAACGATAAGTTAGTAATTCTGCCCGCACTATAGGTTTAGAACAATGGCGGGCCTTGAGGACGAAATCCGGGAACTGGAAGAGGAGCTCCAGCGGACGCCCTACAACAAGGCCACGGCGAAGCACATCGGGCGGGTCAAGGCAAAGATCGCCAGGATGAAGGACGAGGCCGTCGCCCGCGCCATGAGGTCGGCCGGCGGAGGAGAAGGCTACTCGGTCAAGAAGTCCGGAGATGCGACGGTGGTGCTGGTCGGGTTCCCGTCAACCGGGAAGAGTACGCTTCTCAACAAGCTGACCGGGACGAAGAGCGAGGTGGCTGCGTACGCCTTCACCACCACCACCGTCGTTCCGGGAGCCATGGAGTATAAGGGCGCAAAGATCCAGATCCTTGACATTCCGGGACTGATCGCCGGTGCCGCCATGGGGAAAGGCAGGGGAAAGGAGGTCATCGGCGTTGTGCGGGGCGCTGACATGATCGTGATGCTGGTCGACGTATTCAACTCCTCCCACGTGGACGTTCTGATGAAGGAGCTCTACGATGCCGGGATCAGGATCAACACGGCAAAACCGGACATCACCATCAAGAAGACCTCTCACGGGGGGATCCGGGTCAATTCGGTGGGAACGCTCGATCTCGAGACCGATGAGATCCGGTCCATTTTTGCCGAGAACAAGATGATGAACGCCGATATCCTGATCCGCGGGAACGCTACCCAGGAAGAGGTCATCGATGCCATGCTCGGCAACAGGGTCTATGTGCCTGCCATCATCGCCGTGAACAAGATTGACCTCATCGAGCAGAGCCAGAGAACGGATATCGTCAGAGATCTCAAAGGCCGGTTCTCCATGGACCCGGTCATGATATCTGCCCACACCGGGTTCCACATGGAGCAGATGAAGGGCCGGATCTATGACACGCTCGGGTTCATGCGGGTATACCTGAAGCCCCAGAGCGAGGTGGCGGACCTCGAAGAGCCGCTGATCATCCGCAGGGGAAGCACCATCGAGGATGTCTGCCGGAAACTCCACCGGGACTTCGTCGACCGCTTCCGGTATGCACGGGTCTGGGGGCATTCTGTCAAACACCCCGGACAGCGGGTCGGGCTCCCGCACCGCCTGAAAGAGGGTGACCTTATCACGATTATTATTGAGCACTGAGCACCATGATCTTACGATAATTTTACCATGTTTTTCAGTTATTCGTCGATTCCGGGCGCGATTAGAATGAGACGCTCCCGGGCCTTCACCCACCGCTCCTATGGCATCACCGTAGTGCGATAGGCGGTTATACCCTGCCCTTCCAAAGGAGTTTTCCAGAAGTAGCACGTCACCCAAATCAGTCCGTCTATGGCGATATCCTCTACTGATAGCCGCCGCGGTGAAACGGAGCCCTGGGAGCGTCAGAATAAAGAATCAGTCATCCGGGAAGAATAGGAATCCCGTCTCATTATCCCTTCAAAATCTCCATGATCACCTGGTAGGGAGCATCGGTCCTGATGCCCGTCCCGGTATAGTGGGTCCGGCTTGCCCGGTATCCCGCATCAAGAATTCCGGCAATCACATCGCCAATCGGCTTTGGCGAGACCTTCCCCTGCTTTGCGAGCATATGGTAGTCATAGAACGACGAGGTGGGGAGTTCGTCCTGAAGGGTATGCAGCAGCGATCCAAGTTCCCGGGCGGTATTCAGGGGCTGGTCCGGCAGCCGGTCAAGCATCGCCGAGATGATATCAGGGTCCTGGATCGCCCCTAGCCAGAGGGGGCCGATGGGAACGGTCACACTCCCACAGGAGGTGCAGGGTTCTGACAGAGGGAGGATTCCATACTGCTCGACCCGGTGGGGGCATGCACTGCACTGGTGTATGTACCCGATTCCCGCAACCGCCCTATCGGCTCTTCCGGCCCCGTTCTCCAGACGGAAGTGAGCCCGGACATAGTGTTCACGGGAGAAGCAGAAGAGGGGCCGGATGCCCCGATCGTACTTCACCGTCTCCCGCACCACGAACGCGAGAAGGGTCCGGAGCCCGGTCTCGGCATGGTACTCGTTGTTGACCGGATGCGCAAAGTAGCGGCGGATACCTGCTTTCTGATGAGCACCGCAGAGCGGGGCGGTATCGGTAGCGGTGACCATAAGGTAGCGGAGGGTTCCGCGAATTGCAGAATCACAGTACGGGGCAGGGGAACCATAGGGATCGATATCAACGGCATCGAACCGCCGGCAGGAGAGGAGCGTGTGAATATTCATGCCGGTTACTTCAACCTGCAGGCCTGCATGGTTTGCATTCTCCCGGATGAGTTCGACGGCTTCCGGATCCCGGTCATTGATGGTCACCGGAATTCCGCATTCTGACGCAACCCTGATTCCCCGTGCACCGGTTGCACCCATGGCATCGAGGTATTCCCGCGGGTTGAGGACAGATGTCAGAAGGACCGTTGCATCCCTGTTCAGCTCCATCCGCCGATTATAGAAGATGCGCCCCGTCCCAGGGGGGAAGGCATGGCCGGAGTCCTGGCGTGGGACAAAAAAACGTGTTTTTCCCTCCTCTGCCTCGATTACATCCATATTTTACCCCACCCCCGGATTAATAGCGGATAAATAATTCTTTCCTTCCGTTTAACAAAAAGATGCTGACCGTAGTTGTTGTCCTGATAGAACGGATCTTCTTATCTTTCAATGCATCGATTGTAAACCGGGAAAAATTCTAAAATGTTTTTTTGAAATATATTATTCATCGATATTACTATATATTAAGGAATATACTAACGATTGCAAGTGTCAGTTTAGCACTTAACGATAACCAAAAGAGATAGAAAAAAACAGTGTCTCTGTTTTTTAATGTGACACACGACGCTGAAGGAAGTGGTAGATGGCAGAAAAATCCCCCCCTGCGAAAAGCCTCCGCGTTATAAATTAACAGGATTCGTGGTCACCTGTCGTTTATGGATAGTGGAGCCAAACCCATCCAGAGGCAGGTCTTTATTCACGACGATGTAACGTAGGCAGCACACCATGGGAATCAGGTTGTGAAAATGGCGTAGTATATGATCATATCAGGGAATGAAGAGGTGATTTGATGGTAGATTGGGCAGTACCTATTGGGGCAGGCATTGCTTTTTTTGGTGGTGCAATTGCATGTGGCTGGGCACAATCAAGAATCGGTGCAGCTGGAGCGGGTACGGTGGCAGAGAAACCGGAAACTGCCGGTGTCATTATTATTCTTGAAGCTCTTCCTGAAACCCTTGCCATTTTAGGTTTTGTTGTTGCAACATTGATCATTTTAATGACCTGAAGGGGTTCGTGAGGTGTCATGCATATCCCTGGCAGATACCGAATAATCCCTTTTACGCAGCAAATGGATACGGCGATATATTTCTTTCATAGTACCAAATCAGGCATTTCCGTCCTTGCTGATCACACATGCGGCCGGACTTTGCGTGGAACGACATCGTCCAGGATACCTTGACTTGGAAAATCACCAGGACGGTGTCTTCGGAAGAGATACGAAGAGAACAAATGGTGTGACATTATTCCCCTTTCCCGTATGAATATGAAGTATCCACGAAGTCATTGGATCATGGACGTTCAGAGTGTCATTGCTCTGTACTAAGCGGGGTGCTTAAGAGCCTGTGAACCCGGTTATGAATAAATCCTTTCGAATGTTCCATGGATATTCGTTAACCTTATACCTCCTTTTCGTCTATAGATAATAGCGGGGGCGTGTGGCCTAGTCAGGACAGGGCGGTAGCCTCCTAAGCTATAGGTCGGGGGTTCAAATCCCTCCACGCCCGTTCTCGTTTTCGGAAATCACTGTTCTGCATCAGAGAAATTGTCCAGCTGCCAGGGAAAGATCGGAGCCACGAACAGCTCCGGTTTATAGGGGAAGGCGATGTACAGATACCTACAGAACCCCGGAGGAACGGACGGGTGACACTTCCCGGCATACTACGGATAATGAGACCGGTAAACGCGGTGGTTGCCGGATTTGCGGCGATCCTCGGCTATTTCATCGCTTCAGGAACGCTGGTTCCGGGGGTTTTGCTGATCTGGGCTACCGTTGTGCTGGTGACAGCGGGGGGAAACACCATCAACGATTATTTCGATGCAGGGATCGATCGTATAAACCGCCCCGATCGCCCCATACCCTCCGGTGAGGTTCGGGAGAGAGAGGCCTGGAATCTTTCATTCATCCTCTTTGCCGGGGGCATACTCATTGTAGCATTCACCAATCTCCTCTGCATAGCAATCGCACTTTTCAATTCTCTCCTCCTCTTCTCCTATGCTGCCCGGCTGAAGCGATCCTGCTTCTCCGGAAATCTCGCGGTTTCGTACCTCTCGGCCTCAATATTCCTGTTTGGCGGGGCCTATTTCGGGTGGGAGGGATTGGTCAGGGTGCTGCCGATAGCCCTCATCACCTTCTTTGCCATGGTATCTCGGGAACTGCTCAAGGATGCCGAGGATGTGGAGGGCGACCTCACCGCAGGCGCAGATACGGTACCGGTCCGCTACGGGGTGAGGGTCGCAGTTCTCATCTCATTCGTATTTGCCATTGGTGCAGTAGCAGGGAGTATCTATCCGGTCCTCTGGTGGGGAATATGGTATCTGGTGGGAATTCTCCTGGTTGATGCGATCATCATCATTGCCGCAGTCCGTCCTCTCCCATGCAGGAACCCGCAGTGCATCAGGAAGAGCCTGGCAACCAGCCTGCTGAAGACGGGGATGTTTGTCTCCCTCATCGTCTTCTTCCTTGCTGCCCTGCTCACCTGAACCTAGAGTAAGGGAATCTGATCTCCGCAGGGAAGGAGGTCGGGAGGGATGCGGGACTGGTCAATGCCGAGCATGGCGATCTCGAGCACATCTTCCCAGTTCACCAGCGTCTCCACGCATCCTTCTTTCAGGGTAACGACGCCCATCGAGACGAGGCCGAGCTTATCTGACATTTCGAGTCCTTCCCGGACCTCGGAGAGGCAACCGACCCCGATAATGGCTTTGGGACGATACTTTTTGACCATCCGCTTGATGAAGGACGAACCGGGCACAGAGAAGACCCGGTATCCCATCTGCTCAAAAATCGGGAGCCAGAAACCGATAGTGCACAGCCCGCAGCGCTTACACTTCAGCCCTTCGGGAGTGAGGTGCGCCGGGCACCGCGAAGACCGGAGGCACTGGGGAAGGAAGATAGCCCGTTCGCTGACCGGAACAGCCTCAAACGCCTTCTTGTTCATGGTGTTGTGAAGCTGGATGAAGAAGGAGTGAACCTGGTTGTCCTCGAGCCCGAAGAGCCGGAAGATAGCCCGGGTGAGCCCTTCGAGGAGTACCATGCCTGCCTTCAGGAAGGAAGGGAAATAGATCCTGCCCCGTCGAATAGAGATGACGGCAAGACCGACCATCACCACGGCGAGGATGAGGATCCCGAAAATAAGGATGAGCGTAATCTCCCCGACGATGAAAATGATCTGGTTGAGAAGGGAGGTATCCACGTTCATTCTTGAGGAAATTGGCCCCGGATTTTATATAACCCTGCGGGTCTGCGCAATATAATCCCAGTCGAGAGGGGGCTGTAAAACACCTGATTCGGTGACAATCGCGCTTACCAGCTCGAGCGGGGTTGCATCGAATGCGGGATTCCGGACCGGAACCCCTTCCGGGACCGTGGCATGGCTGCCGTAGAAGGCCACCTCATCCCGGTCCCGCTCCTCTATCATGATCTCGCTCCCGCTGTGTACCGGATCAAACGTCGAGAGAGGTGCAGCAACATAGAAGGGGAGGGAATGGGCACGGGCACAGACGGCATGCATATAGGTTCCGATTTTATTGAAGACCGCATCGTGGGTTATCCGGTCAGCACCGACGATTACACAGTCGATCTCACCGTTCCGCATCAGATGGGCCGCGGCAGAATCGGGAATCACGGTCACCGCAATGTTGTCCCGTTTCAGCTCCCACGCGGTGAGCCGGGCCCCCTGGAGGAGGGGACGTGTTTCACAGGCGATCACCCTGACCTCTTTTCCTGATTCGACTGCTGATCGGATGATACCGAGAGCAGTTCCCCACTCCCGGCAGGCGAGAGCACCGGCATTGCAGTGGGTGAGCACCGTTGATCCGTCACCGATCAGGTCTGAACCGTGGTCCCCGATGGCATGACAGGAGCGTGCATCCTCATCGGCGACCCGGTGGGCCTCTTTCAGGGAGAGGAGTTGGGTCTCGGCAATAGAGTCTGACCGGTACACCCGGGAAAGGACCCGCTGCACTCCCCAGGAGAGGTTCATCGCTGTGGGACGGGCATGCGCGACAGCCAGTGCAGTGGTCTCGACCTTCTCAAGATAGCGGTGAAAATCCTTCTCTCTGACCGTACGGGCCGCCAGCGCCACGCCGTATGCACCGGCAACCCCGAGAGCCGGTGCGCCCCTGACCTCCAGGCGGCGGATAGCGGTGATGAGGCGGTCAACCGTTCTGCACCTGACGACCCGGTAGGCGAGGGGAAGCCTGGTCTGATCGATAAGGATGATTGAGGAGGTATCGTCATCCCACCGGATGGTCTCGATCGCCTTCATACCGTTTCGTCCCGGGCCGTATCGAGGAACGCCCGCATGGCCGCTGCCTGGGCCTGGGCGACGCAGTCGGGTATATCCCGTGGTGAGACCGCAGTCCCTGCAATATAGATGCCGGGCCGGATCGTGGCCACAGTATTGACCTTTTCATCGAGGGATCTGAAAAAACCGGTATCTTCAACGGGAATCCCGCAGCGTTCGGCGATGGATGAAGCGTCCTTTGCCGGCTCAAGTCCAACCGAGAGCACCACGAGCCCGGGGTGAAGCTCCTCCATCCCGCCGGTTTCGGTGTTCTCCACCCGGATCATCATGCCACCCCGGTTGGCAATCACCTCCGCTGGCATACCCCTGAGAAACTCGACACCCATCGCCTTTGCCCGCTCGAAGTACTCCTCGTAGCCCTTGCCATAGGCCCGGATATCCATATACAGGATGGTCACACGGGTGTCCGGGTACTTCTCGCGGAGGAGCATGGCATTCTTCATCGCATACATGCAGCATACCCCCGAGCAGTAGGGGCGGGAGAGCTGAATATCCCGTGACCCTACGCACTGGACAAAGACCACGTGGCCAGGGATCTTCCCGTCGGAAAACCTCCGGATGGAACCCCCGGTCGGTCCGCTGGCATTCATCATCCTCTCGAATTCAAGGCTGGTGATGACATCGGGATAGCGGAGGTAGCCGAACTGCTCCTTTTGTGCGGCATCAAAGACATCATATCCGCTGGCTATAATGATGCTTGCCGCCCGGATCTCCTCCTCGCGGGGGGCATCCTCCTTCCGTATCGCCTCCCTGCCGCAGATGTCATAGCACAGTCCGCATTCGATGCAGTGTTCGGTATCCTTTATGACGATATCCGGGATTGCCTGGGAATGGGGCTTGTAGACGGCCTTTCGTACTCCGATTCCGGCATCAAACCGGTTGTAGACCTCGACCGGGCAGATCTGGATGCAGTCGCCGCAACCGTTGCAGAGCTCCTCATCGATATACCGGGGATTTCTCCGGATCCGTACCCGGAAATCGCCCACCTCCCCCTCGATGCCGGTAACTTCGGTGCAGGTATAGATCCTGATATTCGGATGGCGTGAGACATCGAGCATCTTTGGGGAGAGGATGCACATGGAACAGTCGTTGGTCGGGAACGTCTTGTCAAGCTGTGCCATGTGTCCCCCGATAGAGGGCTCCCTCTCGATCAGGTGAACGACAATACCGTGGTCTGCCAGATCCAGTGCCGCCTGGATGCCGGTTACCCCTCCCCCGATTACAACAACATCACCCATGCTGATAGCTCCTCGCAAGGTTCCAGTAATTCCGTGCATTCTCAATGATATGGTTCCGCTGATCCGGCGAGACCGCTTTTACCACTTTCCCCGGCACGCCGACCACGACTGAACCCGGCGGGATAACCGTGCCTTCGGTCACCACGGTTCCCGCTCCGAGCAGCGAATCCTCGCCGACACGGGCACCGTTCAGAACAATTGCCCCCATGCCCACCAGGACCCTGTCGGCAATGCTGCACCCGTGCAGGATGGCTCCATGCCCGACTGATACGTCGGATCCCATCAGGACCGGGTGTCCAGCACTGGTATGGAGCACCGCATTGTCCTGGATATTCGACCGGTCCCCTATCACGATCCGATCCTTGTCTGCCCGTAGTACGGCGCCAAACCAGATGCTCACCTCCTTTCCGAGGTACACGTCACCACGAACGGTTGCATTCTCCGCAATAAAGATCTCACCATTCCGCCCGCTATCAGCAGCCATAATAACATAGGAAGTTAATTATGAAGCACAATGAAGGTTATGGTTGGGGGTACATTCGATCCCCTCCACGACGGCCATAAACGCCTCATTTCCCGGTCATTTGAGCTGGCCGGAGAAAAAGGGAGGGTGATAATCGGACTCACCACCAATGCCTTCGCCAGCCGGAAGAGCCACCCGGTTCGGGAGTACGAGCAGAGAAAAGCAGGGCTGGAGAAGTATATCAGGGATCGGGGGTTCACCGCAGGATACATGATCGAGCCACTCAATGACCGGTATGGGAGTGCCATTGATGAAGACTTTGACGCCCTGGTAGTCAGTGAGGAAACGCTTCCGATCGCCCATGAGATCAATATTCTCCGGAGGGGCAAGGGGAAACGGAAAGTTGATATCCACCAGATCAGCTGTGTACTGGCCGACGACGGCAGATGGATATCGGGTACCCGGATCTACCGCGGTGAGATTGATGAGCATGGCCGGCTACTGCAGCATGAATGCTGAATACCGGTTCTTGTACAACCGGCATGGTACATTAATTCAGAGGAGATGACGGCATGGATTCCCAGGATGACCAGCAGGACCCGCAGGGAAGGGGAAAAGAAGCTGACATCACAACCATTGCCGCCCGGGATATCATGTCCCGCGATTTTGCCCGGGTTGCTCCTGACACTACCCTGGGTGATATCATCACCCGTTTTTCCGGGAAGGCCTGCCCCGATCTCGTAGTGACCGACAATGACGGCACATTCCGGGGGGTGATCACCCCTTTTGACCTTATGACCCACCTCAATCCTATCATCGGTGTCAGGAGTCGGAGAAAGGTCTCCTGTATCGAGTGCGTGGTCATGGGAGAAGCTTCGATTGCCGCGGATATCATGACCAAGGGGCATCTCACGGTCAGTGAAGAGACGCCGGTCATGGAAGTGCTCCGGCTCCTTGAGAAGTATCACCACCCCGATCTCTTTGTGGTCGACAAACGGGGGGTGGCGCTGGGAGTGGTCAGCATCTGCGGGATCATTTCTCACCTCAGGATTGTCGGGCATCTCTAGACTGTTCCAGGGAATGGAATCCCCATGTCAGGAGGAACGGGGTGGAGAGGATGGTTGTCAGGACCATGATGACGATTGATGAATAGAGCACCGAACCGACGATTCCTGCCGTCAGGGCAACCTTGGCAACCACGAGGGTGATCTCCCCCCGGGGACAGAGCCCGATCCCGACCATGAGAGGGGCTCTTTTCCCGGCGAGGAACGGCCGTGAACCGGCATACCCGCCGATAATTTTTCCTGCGAATGCAACGGCAATGAAGGGGATGAGGAAGAAGGATGCCACCTCGCTGGTGAACGGTGGAAAGAGGAGCCCGACAAAGACAAAGAAGATGCTCACGAAAAAGCCGAAGGCAAAGTCGGATATGCTGTCAAACAGGCTTCTGTCCCTTCGGATGCTGTCTCCGAGAATGAGTCCGGCAATGAAGGCTCCGATGGAGTAGTGAAGTCCGACCCCATGGGAGAGAGCGGCGGTGGCCAGCGCTATGATAATTGCTGCAGAATACGGCATCTCGTGGGTGTGAGCCCGGCCTGCCTTTTCAAACAGCCAGGGGATGATCTTCCTTCCCGCATACACCACCACGATCAGGAAAACAATGGTCAGGAGAACCGGCAGGATTACGGCAGGTCCGGCTGCCGTTCCCGCTGCAAGGGCCATCAGGACCGAGAGGAGGAGAATCCCGACGATGTCATCGATGACAGCGGCACTGACGATCAGGGTCCCGGCACTGGATTTAAGCTGGCGGAGGTCGACAAGGGTCCGCACCGAAATGCCGATGGAGGTGACCGAGAGGGTGATGCCGATGAAAAGTGATACCACCAGGTCAAAGCCGGACAGGAATCCAAGCAGAATACCGAGAACAAAGGGCACAGCAATACCCCCTGCTGCGGTAACAGCCCCCGCCTTTTCGGATCGGGTAAAAGTCCGGATGTTCAGCTGAGCCCCGCTGATAAAAAGGAGGGCTATGATCCCGATATCAGAGAAAATCTCGATCGTTTCGCCGGGAAGTACCAATCCCAGGAGTGCAGGGCCAATCAGAATGCCGGCAGAAATCTCCCCCACCAGTGATGGAAACCCTGCTCTCTCTGCCAGTTCCCCGAGCACCTTTGCACTGGTGAGAATGAGGATAATCTCCAGCAGAGGGCTCATTGATGGGAGGATGGGAGAGCAAACTATAAAAAAGCGAACCGGATGCGTGGTTAACTTTGCAGTTCACCCACTGAACCGCGACTATCAGGGGATTTTATATTGGGGAGCAAGGAACTGCTGGATTGATACTCACAGCATCCTCTTTTTCGACCTTCATGGAATCACTCCCGCTTCCTGATCTTTTCCCCTGCCAGGAGCGCTCCGGCCAGGATTACCGCGGCAACCGTCCAGGCGACCGGAACAGCCGTTGCCGTGGAGGAGGGTAAACGGGCGCGGGAAGCGATCTCGCGGTTCTTTTCCGCCTCGGCAGACCCCGGATCGAGAGCAAGCGCCTCATTCGAGGCAGCGAGCGCCTCTTCATAGCGCGAAAGCCCGATCAGCGAGCTGCCTTTGTTGACCCATCCTTCAACCAGATCCGGGTCGAGTGACACTGCGGTATCTGCTGCGGCGAGTCCCTCCGCGTAGCGATCCTGCTGGTTGAGGGCGAACGCCTTGTTGTTCCAGGCAGCAGCCTGGCCGGGATCCAGGGCAAGCGCCTGGTCAGCGGCATCGATTGCTTCCGGATACCGTCCGAGTGCATTCAGAATACCCGCTTTTGTCACCAGGGCCAGGGTAAAATGAGCGTTCTCTTCCAGTGCCCTGTCAATAGATATGAGAGCTTCGTCGTACTTCCCTTCATAGGCGAGGTCGACCCCCCGATTATAGTACTCGATCGCGAGCAGGTCATCAGCACCCCCTGCGGCACAGATACCGACCGCGACGAGGATCAGAACGGCCAGCCACCGACGAATCGTAATCTTCATACAGCTCTTCTCAGATAAGGTGGCTCGTGATGTCCCTTGTGATCATCCAGTCGCAGTACAGGCAGTGAAGTCCCTTCGGGAGCACCTCAAACTTGGAATCGATGGGTTCATTGGTATTTGAGATGCAGCCGGGATTCGGGCACTGCACCACCCCGACAAGGATATGCGGGATCTCGACCCCTTTCTTTACAAAGACCTCATAGTTCCGGATGATGTTGATCGAGGCATTCGGTGCGATGAGGGCGATCCTGTTCACCTCTTCCTTCATGAGCTCACGGTTCTCGATCTTCACGATGTCCTTCTTTGCCATCTTTCCGGATTTGACATTGGTCGCTACGGAGATGGATTCCGTGGTAGCCCCGGTGATGCCGATGATCTTGAGCACGTTCAGGGCTTCTCCTCCCGTGATATGGTCGATCACCGTACCGTTCCGGATCGGGCTGATGAGCAGACCTTCCCGCGCATCTCTCTTCATTATTACATCACCTTCTGCAGCATCGCCATCCGTACAGGTATTCCGTTCCGGGATTGTTCAAAATATCGTGCATAGGGGAGCTGGTCAACCTTGGGATCGATCTCATCGAGCCGGGGGAGGGGGTGGAGAACGATGAGGTGGTCCCTGACATCTGTCAGGAGTTCGGGGGTGACGCGATAGCTCGAGGCGACCTTGAAATACGATGCAGAGTCCGGGAACCGCTCACGCTGGATCCTGGTCACGTAGAGAACATCGAGACTGCCGATAATTTCCGAAACATCCCGGTGCTCTACGATCTCGGTACCCGCTTCCCGGAGTTCATCGGCGATGGATGAGGGAAGTTCCAGCCCTTTGGGGGAGATGGTATGGAGCGTGGCACCATAGAGGGAGAGGGCATATGCCAGGGAATGGGCAGTCCGGCCATACCGGAGATCACCGAGGAGCCCCACGGAGACTCCCTCAATGGCCATAGACTGCCGGATCGTATAGAGGTCAAGGAGGGTCTGTGAAGGGTGCTGTCCGGCTCCGTCTCCGGCGTTTATGACCGGGACACTCGCAAATTCACTTGCCAGCCTGGCGGCCCCCTCTTTCGGGTGCCGGAGAACGATTGTATCGGCATATCCGCTCACCACCCTGATGGTGTCGGCGAGGGTTTCCCCCTTTGCCATGGAACTCGCCTCCACGCTGTCCAGGCCGATAGCGGTCCCTCCGAGGCGTGCCATTGCCGCCTCGAACGACATGCGGGTGCGGGTACTCGGTTCAAAGAAGAGGAGCGCAAGGATCTTTCCCTTCAGGAGCTGGTCATTAAACCTTGACGACTGGATGCGGGAGGCCTCATCGATCAGCTGGTCGATTTCATTCCGGCTCAGATCACGGATGGATATGATATGGTTCATGGCAATGCCCCGGGCCCGGCAGGCAGGAAGTCCGGCCGGCCCGTTCCGGCACCGTCTTCAGCCGGATCTCCCCCCTGTATAAAGAGGTAGGAGGTGCAGCTTTTTGAGGCTATTGGATGAAATCATCGCGATTCGGTCCAACAGGCCGCACCTGTGACGTGCGGGAGACAAGAAGGTTGAATGCCTGGTACTTCTGGTTGTACCGGACCAGGACCTGGCGGAGTTCAACGAGTGCTGAGTAGGGTGCGGCGAGGAGATACTGGTTTTCAGGTGAACGGTGATACCCCGGGAGAATGGCATAGACCGGCCGGTTCTGAGTACCGTCACAGAAGAGGAAAACATGGGTTCCGGCGTCCCCGATATCCCCGGACATGACCGCGCCGATCACATTCACCCGTTTTCCGGTGTGTTTTGACAGTGAGAAAAGAGGAAGGAACGGTGCGTGTTTCGGTACCGTGTACGGGTGCCGCTTCCGGGAATCCCGCACCAGGACGGCATAGCTGTACTTGATATCGGTGTTCTGGAACCGGTATGCCTCGTACTCACCGGACAGCCGCTGCATCAGCCGGGTCGGTCGCAGGGACGACTGCGCCACAAAACTCCAGCAGGTATCGGGACGACACCGTCTCCCCCGGATGAAGGAGCAGGGGCTGTGGATCCGGAGATCCGCTCCCAGGGCGTCAGCAACTGTGATGCGAAGCCCGGTTGAGTTCTCCCGGTCGGCGGGCTCCGTAATCAGCAGGGAGCCCCCTGGAGCAAGCAGCCGGGAGAGCGAGGTGACGATTGCCCCCTTCTGCCCGGCACTCCCCGGGAGTTCGTTGAGGACATTCTGCAGAACAATAAGGTCGATGGAGGAGGGAAGGGGAAGGGAGTCCGCATCGCGGAGATCTCCCTGGAGGGGCGGGTGGATAGTGAGCGAGTCCATTCCTGCCGCATAGCGCGGAACGAGGAACCGGTAGGCTTCAATGAAGGATTCAGATCGCTCGAGGGAGAAGATCTCGGCCGAAAAACCGGGCAGCATCTTCGCAAACCAGGTGACTGCGAGCGGAACAACCCCCGGCCCGGTTCCAACATCGAGGATCCTTGCCCGCGCAGGAAGGAGCCTGTCGCGGGTAAGCATCAGGAGGAGATGGGAGAACTGGGCGACATAGACCGGGGCGTGGTAGGCAAGGTAGGCGAGGACCGCGTATCCCTTCCGGTATCCGATCTTCCGGGCTTTCCCCTCTTTCCAGTACTGTCCTTTCTGCTGCATGATCGCCGCCCGGATCCTCTGGAGGACAACCGGGTCATCCCAGTCCCTGCCGGTGACCTGTCCGATGTACTGCTCGATGAGGGCCTGGAGGTCTTCATCGACAATTCCGCTCACCAGGCGGGTCTCTGCCCTCTTGACCGGTTCTTCGGCAGTGGACAGGGGTTCCGGAACAGGAATGGTAAAAATCCGGAAATCCCCACTGCCCTCTTTTCTCCATCCCAGCCGAAGCCGGGAGAGGGCGGGGAGGAGTGTGGTGAGCAGGGCCGGGAGTTCGATTCCGGGGTGGAACCCTGCGGCAAACTCGCTCAGGAGAAATTCCTCCCGGGAGGAAGAGTAGTGCCTGAGTTCCTGGAGCGGCCCGGTTCCGGTCATGAATTCCGGTAGGTGTCCTGCAGGGATTAGCTTTTGTGAACCCGGGTTCCGCACCTTGTACAGGTGCCGGTCCTGCAGGGATGAAAAAATGGGAATGATTATGGGGAGTCTCGCGCACTGGTTTCTGGGCAGGTGACCAGATGGAGAAACGAGAGTTGCTGACTGAAGACGAGGGATACCGGCTGCTGGCAGGATTCGGGATTCCGGTGCCGGTCTATGAGGTGGTAACCACCGCAGACGCCGCGGCCAGGGCGGCAGGACGCATCGGGTTCCCGGTGGTGATGAAAGTCATCTCACCCCAGGTGGTTCACAAGAGTGATGTGGGAGGCGTGATCCGCCATATCACGACAGAGGCAGGCGTACGGGAAGCGTTTGAGCGGATCAGGGAAAATATTACAACACAACTTCCCGATGCACGGGTGGAGGGCATCATCATCGAATCCGAACTCCCGTCCGGTCTTGAGCTCTTTATCGGCGGAAAGACCGATCCGGCTTTCGGCCGGGTTCTTTCGTTCGGTCTCGGGGGGACCGGCATCGAGATCTTCCGCGATTTTGCTCTCCGGGTGCTCCCGGCAGGAAAAGACGAACTGGTTGCAATGGTGCGGGAGATCAGGGGATACCCGCTCATCGCAGGATACAGGAATTCCCCCCCGCTCGATGAGGAAGTGCTGATCCGCTGCCTTGAAGGGGCGGTCGCGCTGTTCGAGGAAGATCAGGGAATCGACGAGTTCGACATCAATCCTCTCATTCTCTATGAAACCGGTGCATGTGCGGTAGATGCCCGCATCTACCGATCATCGAGCCCCGGGAAACGGCCCCGGGAACGACAGGAGTTTGACCTCTCGCTGCTTTCGCCGGAATCGATCGCCGTCATCGGTGCATCGGCCGATCCTGGCAAGATCGGGTATGCCGTGTTCAGAAACCTCCTCACATTTCCCGGGAAGTTGTATCCCGTGAACCCGGCCCATGACCTCGTGCAGGGAAAGAAAGCCTTTGCATCGGTGTCTGAGCTACCGGAACCGGTAGATCTGGCGGTCATTGCCGTACCGGCCAGGATTGTTCCCGGGATCCTGAAGGAGCTTGGAGCCCGGGGCACCAGGCTTGTTATCATCATCTCCTCCGGATTCAGGGAGACCGGAACACAGGGTGAAGAACTGGAGAAGGAGATCCTTGAGCATGCCCGGACATACGGGATACGCGTCATCGGGCCGAACTGTCTGGGTGTAGTGCTTCCCCACCTGATGATCAATACCACGTTTGATCCCACTGCACCGCGGAAAGGACACATTGCATTCATCTCCCAGAGCGGGGCAATTATCACCACCATCATCGACTGGAGCGTCCCTGAGGAGATCGGCTTTTCCGTGGTGATAAGCGTCGGAAACCAGGTGGATCTTGATTTCATCGATTTCCTGCGGTTTGCTGCAGAAGACACGGAGACCCGGGCCATCATCCTCTACATCGAAGAGATCAGGGACGGTCCTGCATTTCTCGATACGGTCCGGGAGATCAGCCGGAAAAAACCGGTGATTGTGCTCAAATCCGGTTCATCTGCCATCGGGAAAAGGGCAGCAGCCTCCCATACGGGTTCCCTTGCCGGCGATTTCGAAGTGTACCGGGCTGCATTCTTTCAGGCCGGTGCAATCCCCGTTTATTCTATCCGTGAAGCCTTCGATGTCGCCGAGCTGATGGTGTCCCAGGGCTACCCTGAAGGTTTCCGGGCCGTGGTGATTACCACAGCCGGGGGATTTGCCGTTCTCGCGTCTGATTATGCCGAGCGATTCGGCGTGGATCTTCCCCCTCTTCCACCCCGCCTTCTCGAAGCCCTCGATTCGTTTCTCCCGTCGATCTGGAACCGGGGAAACCCGATGGATATTATCGGGGACGGAGGTGCTGAGCGGTATGCCCGGGTGCTCGATACCATAGTTATGTTCGAAGAAGCGTGGGACATCGCCGTAATCATCGCCGTGCCCTCCGCCGTGCTGGATCCAACCCTCCTCGCCCAGGAGATAGCCCGCTTCTCGCAGAATACCCGGAAGATGGTGATCGGGTGTCTGCTCGGAGGCGATACGATGAAGGGAGGTATGCGGGTCCTCCGCCACCATCAGATCCCCAATTATGAAGATATCGAGAGCGCCTTCAGGGCCATCGGTCGCAGCCTCGCCGTATCCGGTCACCGGAAACTCTTCCGGAATCCTGATTCGTGATTTGTTGGTGGAACTACCGATAGCGCCTTCAACCGCGCGGTTCAATCCTTGTAGTATCGGTTCCCGGGGATGAACCCGTTATATGGGGGCATTTTATGAGCTGAGGCCTCCAGAAAGAGGTTCTGGTGGAGTATGCCGGCGCACCCGGGGATCTGCGTGCGATAATCGGCAGGGAAGGTAGATGTTCAACCCGGGCGGCGCTCCACAGTGCCTGGTACTGCCGCAATTGGCGTCCACGCACCGCTTCATCCAATGCAGCACCGATGAGAATCTGCTCAGGGGAGGTTTCGGCAGCAGAACCGGAAGAGACGGGGGTTCCCGGTTTCTGCGGCTGTGCCTCCCGACTCCATACTCACCGTGAATGGTATCAGTCTTCGAACACTTCATACCGGCCGGACTCGATCTCCCCTGAAGCGTACTGGTCGATCGCGGCAATCAGATCCTTTGCGCGCAGATACCGTTTTTCCGGATCTTTTTCAAGGCAGCGTTTCACGATTGCATCGAGAAGATGAGCGGCCGGGACCTTCTCAGAAGGAAACGGGGCCTCTTCACTGATAATCCGCCTGGTAACCAGGGAGATGTCATCACCGGCAAAGGGGAGTTCCCCGGTCAGCAGTTCATAGAAGACAACGCCGAGCTGGTAGATGTCGGTCCGCTGATCGGTGTCGCCGAATTGATCCGGGGCAATCTGTTCAGGAGCCGCATAGGAGAGGGAAAAACCGGTAATCGTGTGGGGCAGGTATGCACCCATCACCTTGCTCATTCCCCAGTCGGTGATCTTCGGTATACCTGCCTCGGTGAGGAGAATATTATGCGGTTTGATGTCCCGGTGAATGATCCCCTGCGAATGGGCATAGGAGAGTCCTTCTGCGATTCCACGCACAATCCGGGCGGCTTCTTCAGGTCCGAGCGGTTTCTTTACCTCGGCAAGCGACTGCCCGATATACTCCATCTCTACATAGGGGACGGGCAGGATGTTCACCTCATGAATATTGACGATATTTTCATGGTTGAGATCCTCCCAGGCTTTGATCTCCTTCATGAAGCATTTTCCTGCTGTCTCATTGAAATGGACCGGTATTTTCAGGGCAACATTCTCACCGGACACGGTGTTCTCTGCACGGAATACCCTGGCGATACCCCCTACCCCGATCAGTTCCGGATTGGCATACTTCTCGAGGAGATCACCGGGAAACGTTGAAGGGGTGGTCGGACTGGTCCGGGACGGGATGACGGTTGCGTTGGGGCCGGTGTCGGTAAACGAGTCTGTTCCCGATCCAGTCCTTCCCTGGCCGTTGAAAGCGAAGGAAACATACTCCCATCGTGCGGCAAATCCGCCGATGACTGCAGAGGCGAAGGTGATCAGGATTGGAATCCTGAGATCGGACGTTGAATCGATCAGGGCGAGTGCTGCCGTGAACGCAGCAATCAGTGAGATCAGGATATGGCCGCCGAGGGTCCATCTCAGTGGGTGAGAGAGGAGCGTTCCGGCGAGGAGGGCCAGACCTGAGATCAGCAGGTACCCGGATACCGGAATCAGGATGGTAATGAAGGGGGGCACCTCCTGCGCGAGGCTGAGTTCTCTGGAAAACAGGGTGAGTGTCCCGATCAGGCCGCCGATGATTATCAGGTAGGCAAGGAACAGGACCCCTCTCCTGGAGCGGGGAATCGATGATTCCGGAACCGAGCGGGAGAAGAGGTCCACCATCACCAGCCCGGCGCAGAGTCCTCCCATCAGCATGAGGGCGGGGATGCCGTTCATCCCCCGTATCCAGGGGGGAAGTGCAGGACCGGTGGTATTACCGTCTCCGGTCGGGGAGACCGTGGGGGGACTGGTTGTTACCGGTGACGTTGTTGGCGGTGTGGTAAAGAACGGAAACGGCCTCGTTGTCCCGGTGGTGACCGGTACGGTTGTAGGGAGAGTCGTTACCGTCGTCGGCAATGTGGTCACCAGGGTGGTACTGGTCGTGGTCGGGAGTGTGGTGACTGTCGTGGAAGGTATGGTCGTCGCGGTGACGGTAGTAGTCGGTATCGTCGTTCCCGTTGTCGTGGGAACGGTAGTCGCTGTCGTGGTTGGGTTGGTCGTGATCGTGGTGGAGGGGATTGTTGTCGCCGTGGTGGTCGGCACAGTGGTGGCGGTGGTGGGTGGCTTGGTCGTTACTGTGGTAGTCGGCACGGATGTCGTGGGAGGAACAGTGGTCGGCGAGGTGGTTGGTGCCG
>DANP01000004.1:0-83499 GCA_002499905.1 Methanolinea sp. UBA277 | reverse complement strand
GTACGGTGGTTGGAATGGTCGTGGGAGGTGGAACGGGGATGAGCCTGATGAGGGAAATGACTGTTGTCTCACCCGCCCTTACCTGGATCTGCTGGTTCCAGATCTCGTATCCCTCCAGCCGGAGCTCGATGGTTCTCATTCCGGTCGGCACATTCTCGATGATCAGGGGTCCCTGTGCCCGGGTCTTTCCCGCATAGGACCCGTCGATATATACCGATGCACCGGAAGGCTGGGATTCAATGGAGATCGATCCGGTCAGCCTGACGAATGTTGCGGAGATGGTATGGTCAGCAGCAACAGACTTGAACTCGTAGACCTGAACCGGACCGACCGGATTCCCGTCAACATACACCATCCCGATTCTATAATACCCTTCATCCGGCCTAATGACGAAAATCTGCGTTCCATCTTCCCTGACCCAGAATTCTCCCGAGGGAATGATGGAGCCCCCCGGTCCGGCCGTTGCAGCGATGATGTAGTAACCCTGCGCTGCAGAGGTGCAGCTCACCAATCCCACGATGAGGATAACTCCAATCACGACACAGGGCAGGCGGGGGTTCATGGCAGGGACCGGTGATGATGGTGATCAGGGGAGAATGACGAGGAGTCGTGCACCGTGGGCCCCTTTTCCGAGTTCAAGGAGGTCGCCGTCATGGAGCACGGCCGGCTGTCTCTTCTGGAGCTCGGCACTGTTGAGATAGGATCCGCCACTGCTCCCCCGATCCTCGAAGTAGTAGTTCTGCCCCTCTTTCTTGAAGATTCCATGGGGTTTTGAGATGCGGCTGACAGAGGAATATTCTTTGGAGAGGATGATGTCAGACGACAGTTCGGCTGATTCGGGACGCGAGGGATCGATCCGGCCGGCCCTGGCCTCTGCCTTCTCAAGAATGAAGAGCTTTCCATCGTCTGGTCCTCCGAGGAGTATCACCATCGGTTTTTTCCCGGTGATCTCCCCTTCCACGGCTTCCCGGACCTCATCGAGCCTCTTCTTCAGGTCAGCGTCATCGATATTAATGCGCATGTTCGAGAAGATGCCAAGATTCCGGACCACCGCTTCCATGGCCCCGGGAACAAGGGAATATTTCCAGACCGGATGGACTCCTTTGGAAGTCTGCTGTCCGAGACCCACTTCCTTCCGGATCAGGCCCATACTGATCAGCTTATCCAGGTGTTTCTTGGTATTCTCGTAGCTGGTATTGATCTCTGATGCGATCATCCTGACATCCTTCGGCCGTTTCTCAAGGATCTTCAGGATTTTGAGGCGCTGACTATTAGAGAGCACCTCGAGGTACTCCGAAAGTTCATTGAAATAATCAGGTACCTGCTCGAGCACGACAGTCCGTGCTTCTTCCTGATGCTCTGGCATCCCTGGTCCTGCCTCCCGTATAAAAATCGTCCTGATGCAACAAAAACATTCTCTGATCGACGGGATTCAATGATTGAACCAGCCGGTTCAACAAACAGCACCGATTGCCGTTCCGCACCATCCGGGAGGCCGGAGAGCGTTCAGTCAGGTTCATAACCGGAACGCGCGTCAGGTACCCTGATGCAGGTGTTCCAGAAGAGCGGAACAGGGAGTCTCACTGCAGCAGCGCGAGTGATCCAGCTCAGGATGCGGGACCGTTGCGGGTGCGGGCAGAGAGGGCAACCGTCAGGAATCCGCATCATCGGAGGGGCAGATGCAGCCTATGCCGGAGAAAACGGCATCGGGGTGGTTGCGCTGTTCTCATACCCGGAGCTGGAGCCGGTTGAATGCGCCTTTGCCGTACGGAGGGTTCTGTTCCCCTACGTTCCGGGCCTGTTTGCTTTCCGGGAGCTCCCGCTCTGCCTTGCCGCCTGTGAGAAGCTCACCACCTCACCCGACCTCCTCATGTTCAACGGGCACGGGTATGCCCATCCGCAGAGGTTCGGGATGGCCTGCCATGCGGGAGCGCTCCTCGGAATTCCCACAATCGGAGTGGCTTCCCGGCCGTTGTCGGGTCACCGTGCCGATCCGGGTTGCTCCCGGGGCTCCTGCGCACCGCTCAAGGACGGGGAAGAGACGGTCGGCATGGCGGTGCGGACCCGTGAGGGATCACGACCGGTGTATGTCTCTGCGGGATACCGGACAGGACTCACTTGGGCAGTGGAGGTCACTCTCGCCGCTGCCCGGGACCGGAGAATACCGGTGCCGCTCCATGCAGCTGATCTCCTGGCCCGGGGTTTCCGCCGGATGATGTAAGGTTTGTCTTTTGATTCACTATTTGCAGCGTCCACTCATGAGCGACTGACTGAAGGAACATCCGGTATCCATGGTGTCCGCCTGATCGGGCGGCTGGGTTCAGTAATCCCGGATCACCCGCCATCGATTCATTTCAGCACATCATAGAGGTAGTACAGGAAGGCGATGATGCTGACGAGGATGAGTCCGTACCCGCTCCCCCGGATCCCCATCTTCTCGTCCGGGTACCGCTCGCGCATGCCGGTGAGCGCTGCCACGTACGCATCAGTGGATGCAGGGTCGGAAAGAGCCCGGACAACGGGAAGAGCGAAGGTCCGCCCCCCGATTCGGATTGCCATGACGGGATTGCGGGAGATCCAGGTCACCGAGAATGCCATCCTGCTGACGAGCAGGTTGACAGACCCGGTAACTGCAGAGAGGGGGTATGTGGCAAACCAGGCGAGCGCGTGTCCCGCTGCGCAATAGACCCGGTCGATGTCCGCTTCAAACGACCATCCCGGGAACCGGAGCGGTCTGACAAGGAGAAGAAGGAGCCCTGCTGCCAGGAAAACTGCTGCGGATTCGGCGAGGTATGCGCGTGAGAACGGATGTGCATACGTCCCGCCAGGGAGGAGAGCGGTCAGGAGGTCCGGGAAGAGGCCGAAGAGGAGGCAGCATCCTGCGGCAACCGTCATCGCGGCCAGCATCGCCACCGGCGCCTCATCCGGACCTCTCTCGTGAAGGCTCGCGGGCGCCGTGCGGATGAAGACAAAATAGAGGAGCCGCACCACGTAGAGTACGGTGATCACCGCCGCGATAATGAGGAGGAGGGCCAGGTACGGTATCCCGGCAGCGGCCTCAATTACCATCGCCTTGCTTACCGAACCGTTCAGCCCCGGAAGACCGGCAAGAGCAAAACCCCCGATTACAGCTGCGACGGCAGTGAGCGGCATCGTTTTCGCCAGCCCCCCAAGGCGTGACAGGCGGGAGGTCCCTGTGCGGTAGATGACCGCCCCGGCCGCCATGAACAGGAGTGCCTTGAACAGGATGTCGTTTGCCATGTGGGCAAGGGCTGCATCGATGCCTGCGACAGTCCCGATTCCGATGGCAGCGACCATGTATCCCACCTGGCTTATCACGGAATAAGAGAGAAGTCTCCGGATATCATCCTGCAGCAGAGCAAATACCGCCCCGTAGATGGCCATAGATGCACCCATCCAGGCAACAGCCTGACCCCATCCCCCGATGACCACGAAAAGGAAGACTGCCACCTTGGTGGTGAAGATGCTGAGAGCAACTGAACCGGTGATACTGGCCCGGGGATATGCATCCGGGAGCCAGGTATGGAGCGGGATGAAGGCAGCATTCACTCCTATCCCGATGGCAATGAGGAGATACCCGGGACCCGGGACCACCGGGCCGAGGAGGGTACTTCCTGAGGCTACTACAGCGATCGCACACCCCGCCAGGAGGCAGGCTCCGCCGAAGATGTGGTAGAGCAGGTAGCGGAACCCGGAACCGCCCGATCCGGGTGCCGACCAGATGATGAGGAGTGAAGCCAGGGCAAGGAGTTCCCAGAAGATGAAGACGGTGATAAAGTCCCCTGCATACACGATCCCGAGCGCGGCACCGGCTGAAGCCAGTATCCCCATGGTCTCGGCAGCAGGAAGGTCCCGGAACAGGGCATACAGGATTGCCAGGAGTGCCGCACCTGCAAACACCACCCCGGCATAGAACCGTACCGGGTCGACCGAAAAGAGTACCAGCTCGATCCCGGGGGCGAGGGTAACCGACCATCCAGATGTCCCGGGCACGGCCAGGACAGCAGCCACGACCCCGCCAGCTCCGATACCGGTGACCCAGATCTTCCGGGCCGTCCCGTGGAACAGGGATACAAGGAGGAGCCCGGCAAGGATGATAAAGGCAGGCGGGATCACGGGAGAACACCTCCGTTTATCTCGGCCAGAGCGATACCGGAGAGGTCAAGGAAGGGCATTCCCGGAGAGAAGAAGAAGGCGATCGAAGCTATGACAGTCAGGATGATCGGGATGAGCATGAAGAGCGGGGCTTCCCTGATGCCATCGAGTGTCCGCTCATCAGAAGGCCGGGCGATGAGCATCGTGTAGATAATGGGGAAGAAGTACGCTACATTGAGGACCGAACTTGCAATGATGACCCCGAGCAGGATGAGTTCCCCTGCCTGGACGGCGCCAAGCGAGAGGAACACCTTGCTGAACAGGGCGCAGAATGGCGGCAGGCCACAGATCCCTGCTGCAGCAGCGGCAAACATCACCGCCGTCACCGGCATCTTCTGCCCAATCCCTCTCATATCACTGATCGCCTCCCGACCTGTCCCGACAATGATCGCACCGGCACCAAAAAAGAGGGTGATCTTGAGGAAGGCATGGAACGGGATGTGTACCATCGCCCCGGTGATCCCGGCGGTGCTGAGCATCGAGACGCCAAGCAGGATGTAGGAGAGCTGGCTCACAGTCGAATAGGCGAGACGCCGCTTCAGGTTGTCCTCTGCCAGTGCAAAGAGTGAGGCGGTGATGATAGTAAATGAGGCGATGATGGCGAGCACCGTTCCGAGGCCAAGAGCTGCCATGAGGTCAGTTCCATAGACCCACCCGGCAACCCGGACCACCCCGAATACCCCGGCCGTCACCACAGCTACGGCGTGGAGAAATGCGCTGACAGGTGTGGGGGCGACCATCGCGGCCGGAAGCCAGGCATGAAACGGCATCCATGCCGCCTTCACGAAGCCTGCCATAAACAGGATAAAGAGGACCTGGAGCGAAAGTGCAGTGCCGGACCCCGCAGCAAGGAAACCTCCCGGGATAAATTCGGTCGTACCGGTCAGCGTATAGGTAACAACGGTAGCAGCGAGAAGACAGATCCCACCTCCCAGCAGGTAGGCAAGATACTTCCGGCCCGCCTGCATTGCCTCGGGAGTCCCGACATGGACGACGAGAGGATAGGTTATCAGGGTGAGGATCTCGTAGAAAACAAAGAGGGTGACAAGGTTCGCAGAGAACGCGATGCCCATTGCCGCGGTAATGGCAATGGCGAAACAGAAGAAGAACCGGGTCTGGTCATGCTCCCGGAGCGCCCGCATGTACCCGATCGAGTATACCGAGTTCAGGAGCCAGAGCACCGATGCCGTGAGGGCAAAGATCATCCCGAAGGCATCGGCGCGGAGGGCGAGATCTCCCCCGGGAAGGAGCGGGAGGAGGGTGATACTGATCCGGCCTCCCTCCAGGATCTCAGGGAGCATGGCCAGCACCATAAGAACCATAGAACCTGCGGCAATGAGCGTGACCGACTCACGCAGGTTCTCGTGCCGGCCGACCACCGGGATCAGGACTGCTGCTGTGAGCGGGGCGAGGAGGGCAAGGAGCGGCAGGGTGTCCAGGGTCATATCAGCTCCCCCCCAGCAGCAGGGTAACCGCAGGCCCGATGATCTCGAGCGGGATATCAACAAAGAGGCCCAGGAGGAGGCACGATGCGGCAAGGATGAGCACCGGGACCAGCATCGATAACGGGGCCTCAGGCCCGGAGTGCAGGGCTCCCTCGTGGTGATCTCCAAAATACATGATCTCGATAACCCGCCAGATATACACGGCTGCAAGCAGGCTGCCGATCAGGAGGACCGCAGCAGCGAGGTACTGGCCTGCCTCAACAGCCCCAAGGACAAGGTAATACTTGCTCATGAACCCGATGGTCGGGGGGATCCCGATCATGGAAGCCCCGGCGAGAGCGAATGCAGCACAGGTGAGCGGCATCGTCCGCGAGAGGCCTGACATCTGGTGGATCCCCGTGATCCCGGTCCGGTAGATGATCATTCCTGCTACCATGAAGAGACAGCCCTTCATCACGGCATGGGCCATAATGTGGAGGAGCCCGCCTTCAAGGGCGATCTGGTTTGCAATGCCGATGGCAAACATGATATACCCCATCTGGCTGATGCTGGAATACGCGAGCATCCGTTTGAGATTGTCCTGGGCAATGGCGAGCACCGCTCCGGCAATGATGGCAATGGCCGCGATGATCAGGATCACCTCCGTTACCGGAAAGCTCTCGGTGATGTACTGCGGGGTAAAAACCGAGAAGATGACACGGATCATCGCGTAGGCAGTCACCTTTGAGGTCGCCGTGGCAATCAGGATGGTGACGACAGCCGGGGACTCGGTATATGCATCAGGAAGCCAGAGGTGGAGCGGGAAGAAGGCAACCTTGATGGAGAAGCCGATCATCAGGAAGAGAAACGCGGCGTGGACGGTGGCAAGCCCGTACGAGGCCGGAAGCATAGCCGCCAGTTCGCCCATGTTCAGCGTACCGGTAGCCACATACAGGTACCCGATACCGAGAACGATGAACCCCGCGGCAATGGAACCCAGGACAAGGTAGTTGAATCCCGCGATGAGGGAGCGGGCACCCCTTCCTGATGCAACAAGGACGTATGCCGCAATCGACGTGATTTCGACGAAGACGTAGAGGTTGAAGATATCCCCCGTAATGGTCATCCCGCAGAGCCCGGTGACCAGGAGCTGGAAGACCACAAAGAAGGGGACCGTTTTTTCCGGGGGGATATCCAGGGCAGCACCCTGCCGTGCCCAGACTGCAGTGAGCAGAGCCATGGCGAGGATCACCACGAGGACGAAGCTGTTGAAGGCATCGAGGACCAGTTCTATCCCCATCGGGGGAGGCCATCCGCCGAGGTAGTAGTGGATAGTCCCTCCGGTCATCACGGCTGACAGGAGGATGAGCGAGGCAGCGAACTGGAAGCTGATCGTGGCGAGGGTGACCGGGTACGAGAAGTTCCGGTTGACCTTCCCGGCAAGGAGGATCAGGAGAGCCCCAACGATTGGCACCACGAGGATGAGAACCGGGAGCTGGGCAATGACCGCATTCATGGGCGCCGCATCACCTCCAGGAGCTCATCCTCATCCATGACCTTGTATTCCTGGTAGATCCGGACCACGAGGGAGAGGGCCACGGCAGTGATACTCACCCCGACCACGATTGCGGTCAGCATCAGGACGTGCGGGAGAGGGTTGACATACAGGGCACCGGGCCCCTCGGGCAGGTAAATCGGTGCAGTCCCTCCGGTAACATCAGCAAATGAGATATAGAAGAGGAAGATGGCGGTCTGGAAGATGTTCAGCCCGATGATCTTCTTGACGAGGTTCTGCTTGGCGATCAGCGCATACAACCCGATCAGCATCAGGATGATCGCCATCCAGTAGTTGTACCGGCTGAGAAAGAGCGCGAAGAGATCCTCAATCACGAATATTTCCCTCCTTATCGGCAAAATCCAGGATGATCGAGGTCATCACTGCCATCACCGTGATCCCGATCCCGGCCTCGACGAGGTCGATGAGGAGACCATGCAGGTGAGGGATCCCTAGAGCTGATTCAATGGCTGCATACGCGAGGTAATTACCGGAAAAGAGGATGCAGAGGAGCCCGATCCCGGCATAGATGAAGACTCCGGTGGCCGCAAGGACCATTGTTCCCTTTTCGCTGATCCGACCCCTGATGCCGGAGAGTCCAAACGCGATCAGCATAAGGATGAACGAGGCGGCGAAGACCACCCCGCCCTGGAAGCCCCCGCCAGCCCCTGATGCACCATGGACAATAACATACAGGGAAAACAGCTGGATAAACGGGATTGAAAGACGCGAGACGGTCCGGATAACGACATTCTCCCTCATAGCTGCTCACCCCGCCTCAGAAGGAGGATCACCGATATGCCTGCAGTAAAGATGACGACGGTTTCGCCGAGGGTATCAAAACCCCGGTAACTGGCAAGGATGGCGGTGACGATATTGTCTATCCCGATATCAGGGAGGGTGCGTTCAATGTACATCTGAGCGACGTACTGGTTTGCCGGAGCATCCGGGTCCCCGAATGCCGGCATGTCCTCGACTGCCCAGAAGAGGATGATCCCTATGAAAAGGACAGCGATGAGCGCTAATTTCTTCAATCTCCCGAACGCCTCCTGGTTCGTGCAATTGCTGCAACGAAGAGCACCGTAGTGATCCCGGCGCCGACCGTTGCCTCGGTGAATGCGACATCGACGGCGTTCATCTCAGCCCAGAGGACGGTCATGATGAGCGAGTATGCTGCAAGGATGATTGTTGCATGGAGCAAATCCTTTACCGTGATCGCCGCCAGAGCACAGATGATCATGAACAGGAGCAGGGCAAAGTCAATCACCAGGATCATCGCCGCTCATCCCCTTTCTGCCAGGGACGAACACCCCGGTTGTAGGCGACGTTCACGAGCGCGTGGACCGCTGTCGGTGAAGAGATGAAAATGAAGATGACCAGGAGGAGAAGTTTTAGCGAGATCAGGGTCGCTCCTTCATAGAGCATGAACCCGACCAGCATCAGTCCTTCCCCGAGGGTGTCGCACTTGCCGCTCGCATGGGCGCGGGTATAGAGGTCAGGCAGCCTGAGCAGGCCAAGAGCCCCGACGACCATGAAGAACAGGCCGCACATGATGACCATGAGGGCAATGGTATTGAGGATTAACAGATACAGCCCCTCCTGAGATACTTGGCAATCGCAAGGGTCGCGATGAAGGTGATCATCGCATAGACAATTGAGATATCGATGAATATCGGGCGGACGAAGATGAACCCGATAATGACGAGGAGGATGATTGTCTTCGTCCCGATGGTGTTGACTGCAATGAGCCGGTTCTCCACGCCCGGCCCGAACACCACCCGGTACAGGCAGAGGAAGATGGTAAAGGTAAGGATGATTGCACTGACAAGGAAAATGTCGATCATGGCCCCTCTCTGAATATGCCGGCAAGCGTGTGCTCCATTTCCCGGTCGGTGAGGAGATCTTTTTGTGCATTTTCCTGCATCAGGGCATGGACGATGAACATGCCCCCACTGACTTCAACAGTGATGGTGCCGGGGGTAAGGGTGATGGCGTTTGCAAATGTCGTCCTGAGGACATCGTCCCGAAACGAGGTCTCAAGCGTGATGATGCCGGGATCAACCGGCATCTTCGGGTGGAGAATGCGGTAGGCAACATCGATATTGGCAACCAGGATACTCACCAGCAGACGGGGAATGAAGAGGAGGAACCGTATGAACGTACCCACCGATGCCGGAATGGTCCGGTCTGACTGAAAGAGGAGATCCCCGGATATGATTGTGACGATGGCGCAGCAGATGATTCCGGCACCAAGATGAAAGGTGTCAAAATATCCCGAGAGGATGATCCAGAATGTCAGCAGGATCACAAAGGTGACTGCAGTCCTTGCCCGGCTGATGGGCTTCAATCCCGGAAATACCATGATCCGTCCCTGCGTGTTCTTATCTGATATGATCATGATGATGCAAAATGATTGCTCTCCGGCACCATCAGATTCCGGGATAGGTACCAGGAAGGGGCAGGCCAGCCCGTTATACAGACAAACAGGTACGGCCTGGTGTTCATGGTGAAAGACAAACGAGGATTCCTGTTGACCAGTCATCCGGTTGAACACGAATGTTAGATGATGCAAAAAGAAGACTTATTTTATTGGCCGTGTTCGATCAGATTCACCGCTGGGATTTCGTCTTTAAATGGCGTTGCAGTCTCATTAATCATAGTAAATGTATAAAGGGCATTTTTTTATAACAGCTGATAGATGGATGTAATTTTCCGAATTGAAATAAGATGCGGAGAACCGCTCCCACAGAGCCTTTTTATATCGTGAGGTGTAATTTCAGCCATACCCCGGATGCGGGGTGACCTGTCATGCCTGAAGTCTCAAAAACAGAAATCGGGAGGCGTTTTTTCAAGCTCCAGAAGGAAAAGAATGTGGAAAAAGCAATCGAGAAAATCAGACAGAGCATGGGCCCTGAATGGTCACTATTCACCCATGGAGACATAGAGGCCTTAAAGTATATTCTGGGAGAAATCTGGGTGTATACTGACCGCGATGCCTGGGAGACAATATCTTTCACCCGGTTTACAGGACTGGAGTTCCGGGAAATTATCCGGATAGGAAAGAATGCGCTCGACAATGTCATCAGTGGACAGACTGCAGTTCAAATGAGTGGTGTCATTCTTTTAAAACCGAAATAACGTGAAAATTAATACCATCTTTTCACTCCAGAATTGCATTGCAGATGTGATACGCAAATTTTTTTATAATTCAACACCTTTTGGTTTACTGTTGCATTCAAATTTTGAACAGTTGAAGAAAATTATCAACACTCACAGGAGGTTTTGAAAAAATGCAGTCATACAGAAGGACGAGGCAACTCCTCGTAACCATGGGGGCTGGAAAGTCAAGAGTTGACCGGGACACTAATCAGCTGGTAAGTATATACGACCGGATTTGCAGGAAAAGGGAATAACGATAATTCCTGATCTCCATCTGATTGAAAAAAACCAGTATATGAGACTTCACGGGTATCAGGGCGGTAGCGGTCCCGGATTTCCAGAGCGGAGTCTTCCTGTGGAGAGCATATTTTTCATCTTCTGACCTGCTATAACCTCTTGGTATCTCATAAAAGCACGCTCTGAATTTTGAACCACGATTCATGAGTTAATTATTTTCCAGACCCTCTGTCCTTTTCAATATCCGGATGTTTTTATGGCAAGCTACGTCGGACGATAGAACACGCTTCAAAACATTTAAATTCTTCCGGTTACTGTAGGGTAATGGAATTGACATGCCGGATGTGACAGAAGACGAACGGGGACGGAGAGTGTTCCAGATTACCAGGGAAATGGCCGTCGAGACAGCTTTGGATAAGATACGACAGAGTGTCGGGCAGGACTGGAAACTCTATTCCGTTTCGGACATTGTTCTTCTGAAATACATGCTTGGAGAGAGCTGGGTCTCCATGAATCGTTCCAGCTGGGGGCGGTGCACTTTTTCCAGGCTTTTACGTGAGGATCTTGATGCCATCATCAGGATCGGAAAAGAGGTGAAGAACAGGAAGCGGCTGGAGGGAGATGCGGTCAGGGAAATGAATGAGATATTAAGGAGGGTTTCGTGATCTTCAGGCCGTGGCTGCCACTTTTTTCTTCCGTTCAATAATCTTTTTAACTTTTTTCAACCGATAAAGGTCTTCGCGGTCCCGCTCATCGATAGTAATCTCAATATATTTTGCCTGTCGTTTCAGTTCAGGAATAAGTACTTGCTCAAGTGCATTCACCCGCCGCCGGGTCATCTGGATCTCACTTCCGAGTCTCCGGAGCGATGTTTCAGTCTCTGCGAGGGTTACAATGAGATCCAGTTCCGCTTCATATTTTTCTGCTGCTTCGTCAATCCGCCCGCTCACCCCAAGGATGCTATAGCCCCGATCCAGGAGGCTTTTCACAAAACGCTTTTTTTCGATAATTGGAACAGGTACACCCATGACATTTTTTCCCTTGATATCAAGGGTGATGCCCCGTCTGGTTGCGAATGAGGCAGACTTCAGGGTAACAGGATCATCTACTGCCTGAGCAATGAGCAGAGCGTGGTGGGCGATATCGGATAGTTCCTCAAGTTTTCCTCGTGACTGGGAAACCGACTCCATGACATTGAAAAATTCCCGGATGAGCGCATCCATCTTTTCCCGGAGAAGATCCCGCCCCTGCTCTGCGAGCTTTATCTGGGCGTTCTTCTTTATGAGCTCCATTCGGGTCGGATTAATTTGTTCCATGATTATCCCTTACGAAAGGCTGGATGGTATTTCTGGATGTATTCACGCTTGATCCGTTTCAATTCTTCTTCAGGGAGCATGGTAAACAACTCCCATCCAATGTCGAATGTTCTCTCGATGCTCCGGTTCTCATCCCCCTGCGTTATGAACTGGCGCTCGAATTCATCGGCAAACTTCAGGTATTTCTTGTCGAGTTCGGTAAGCGCCTCTTCCCCAACAATAGCGACGAGCCGCCTGAGATCCCTGCCATACGCATAGGAGGCGTAGAGCTGATCTGCAACATTCCGATGGTCTTCCCGGGTTTTTCCGGGGCCTATCCCGAGGTTCATCAGACGTGAAAGGCACGGGAGGGCGTCGACCGGGGGATCGGCGCCACGACGGAACAGGTCGCGGGAGAGCACGATTTGTCCTTCCGTGATGTACCCGGTCAGGTCAGGAACCGGGTGGGTGATGTCATCATCCGGCATGGTGAGTATCGGGATCTGGGTGATGGATCCTTTCTTCCCCTTTATTCTGCCTGCACGCTCATAGATGGAAGCAAGGTCGGTATACATGTAGCCAGGATACCCCCGTCTTCCCGGCACTTCCTCTCGTGCCGTGGAGATCTCCCGCAATGCCTCACAGTAATTGATCATGTCAGTCATGATGACCAGCACCTGGAGGCCGTGCTCAAAGGCCAGGAATTCCGCTGCCGTGAGTGCACAACGGGGGGTAGCAATCCGTTCAATCGTTGGATCATCGGCAAGATTCATGAAAAAGACAACCCGTTCCAGCGCGCCCGTCTTTTCGAAATCCCTCATATAGAACGATGCTTCTTTATAGGTGATCCCCATCGCGACAAAAATTACGGCAAACTTCTCCTCTTCACCGAGTACCCGTGCCTGCCGTGCGATCTGGGCGGCAAGTTTGTTCGCGGGAAGGCCTGCCCCGGAGAAAATAGGGAGCTTTTGTCCCCGGACGAGGGTATTCAGACCGTCAATTGTCGACATCCCGGTCTGGATGAAATCGGCAGGCTTGTCACGGGCAGACGGATTGATCGGCATCCCATTAATGTCCAGGTTCGCTTCTTCGATGAGCTCCGGTCCCCCGTCACGGGGTTTACCCACGCCGTCAAAAATCCGCCCCAGCATGTCGATAGAGACCCGGACCTTCGGGGGTTCTCCCGTGAACCGGACTCTGGTTTCCTTATTGTCGATACCACTCGTACCTTCATAGACCTGGGTAACTGCAATATCCTTGGAGATATCAAGCACCTGCCCGGTGCGCTCCTCCCCGGTAGGAAGTATGATCCGTACAATTTCACCATAGGAGACCCCCTTTACATTCTGGATAAATATCAACGGGCCCGAAACGTAACTGATTGCCTTGGCCTCCTTGGTATAAAGCGGTACATTGGTCATCGTTCCGCCTCCAGGGCTGTGAGAGCCCCATCAATACGGGGGATCAGATCCTTTATCTGGTCGATATCAGCAAGCTCCTTCATTCGCCCGATATCTGCTTTCACGGAGAGCTTCAGGATCTTTGAGAGCGGAACCCCTTTCCCCATGGCCACGTTCACCCTGTCGTAGAATGAAAGTATCACCTGGAGCATCCTGTACTGCTTTTCAAGCGGGCAGAAGGAATCAACATCATGGTAGGCACTCTGCTGCAGAAAGTCCTCCCGTATCATGCGAGTGACCTCGAGGATTGCCTTCTCGCTCTCGGGAAGTGCATCGGGACCAACGAGCTGCACAATCTCCTGCAGCTCAACCTCTTTCTGGAGGAGGTACATCACCTGTGCCCGGAGATCCTTCCAATCTGAAAAACCACTTGTAGTAAACCATTCATTTACCTGGTCGAGGTAGAGGGAGTAACTCTTAATCCAGTTCACTGAGGGAAAATGCCGCCGGTACGCGAGGCTTGTATCGAGCGCCCAGAACGTCCCCGTAATACGCAGGGTATTCTGGGTGATTGGTTCGGAAAAGTCCCCTCCCGGGGGTGAGACGGCACCGACTACCGTGACCGAGCCCATCCGTTCATCTGAACCGAGACAGACCACACGTCCCGCTCGTTCGTAGAAGGCGGCGAGCCGGGTTGCGAGGTATGCCGGGTAACCCTCCTCCCCTGGCATCTCTTCGAGGCGGCCTGAGACCTCCCGCAATGCTTCGCCCCACCGCGATGTGGAATCAGCCATGAGAGCGACGTCGTATCCCATGTCGCGGTAATACTCTGCCAGGGTGATCCCGGTGTAGATGGATGCTTCCCTCGCTGCGACCGGCATGTTGGATGTATTGGCAATCAGAATGGTCCGCTGGATCAGGGGAAGCTTTGTCCTGGGATCAAGAAGCTCAGGAAATTCGGTGAGCACATCAGTCATCTCGTTCCCGCGCTCTCCGCACCCGATATAGACAACGATCTGGGTGTCAGACCACTTGGCAAGTGTCTGCTCAGCCACCGTTTTACCCGTGCCGAATCCACCCGGGATCATCGCTGTCCCTCCCTTTGTCACCGGAAAGAGGGAGTCAAAGACCCGCTGGCCGGTAATGAGTAAGGTATCAGGATCCATCTTCCGGAGATACGGCCTCCCCTTCCGCACCGGCCACGTCTGTATCATGGGGATGTTATGGCCATTATCAAGCATGCAGACCGGTTCATCAATGGTAAACCCGCCGCTCTGAATCTCGCTGACCATACCGGAAACAAACGGTGGTACCATGATGCGGTGTTCAAGATGAAACTCTGTGACGGTGCCAATCACATCGCCACCTGTTACCTGATCGCCCTTCTTCACCTGAGGCGTAAACTCCCATTTCTGGTCATGCGAGAGTCCGGGGAGCGTCACTCCCCTCGAGATGAAACTCCCGCTCTTTTCTGCAAGGAGAGGGAGAGGCCGTTGAATACCATCATAGATGGAGGAAAGGAGGCCGGGACCGAGTTCCACGGAGAGTGGCAGTCCGGTGTTTGATACCTTCTCACCCACTTTCAGGCCAGTAGTGTCCTCATAGACCTGGATGACCGCCTGATCACCATCAAGCCGTATGATCTCACCATTCAGCTCCTGCTCCCCGACCTTCACCACGTCATACATTCTGGATCCCCGCATCCCTTCAGAAAGGACCACGGGCCCCGAAATTCTGGAAATACCACCGACAATCATACTGCTACTTCCTCAGCACGATGTTATACCCGATTGCTCTTCTGAGCAGCCCCTCAATGTAACTGGTCCGGTCCAGCCGCTTTGCCCGGGAGGGAATAGGGATGATGATCGGCCGGTAAGATTTCTCAATCTTTTCCATCATCTTTTCATCGAGTGACATCATGTATTCCTCGTTAATCGCAATAATGCCGGTATCATCCTTCAAGAGCAGAGAGGGAAGCAATGCACCAACCTCTTCTGATTTCGGGATCTCCAGCACATCAACTCCGGCGAGACGAAATCCGACAGCTGTATCAGGATCCGTTACCACGACAAACTTATACACTGATGAGCGCCTCCCTGAGTTCCTTTTCTGACATTTCGGCGACCTTGCATCGGGCAATGACCCTGATATTCGTAACCTCGGTATATTTTGCCCAGATATAGGCAATTGGGATCGAAATAGAGAGAGGATCCCCGAGAAACTGACTTATCGCCTTTTTTAGGAGGTACTTCTCCAGCTCCTTTTCAAAGGCCGAAATCCTTTCTGCTGCGATATATTCCAGAGGTATCTTCGTGAGAAACTGGTAGGGGGTCTGCTCCAGCTGCTTCAGCGCCCCCTCAATCGTCCCTGTCTTCATCAGCGAGAGGAGTTTTTCTGTATCAAACTCGGTGCTTCCTTTGATGAAATACCGTGTCGCTTCCTCACGGTCAATCCGATCCCGAATCACCCTCAGCACAGTTTTTATGTTGTTGATATCGATTTCAGTGATAATCATACGCTTGAGAATGCGGGCATCATCCGACTCGTCGGTCTTTACTGTGGAAAGGGCGTCCTCATAGTAGAATGTGTCAAGGGCATATTCGAGCACCAGCATGTCTCTGGTATCAGTAAATTCTTTAAAGTTGAGAGTCAGGGGCCGGGCGTACACGATACCCCATGTGGCGAGGAGATCGATGACTGTTTTCACATCAGGCTGTTTTACCAGCTCGATGAGGGCTGCTTCATCAAGCTCTCCAGCCGGGATCAGGCATTCGAGGATTTCTGACGGGTTCGCCTGAATTTTTTTGCCCCTGAGGATGGTTTTGATGTTCTGGATGTCCCAGCGGTGGAGGATGATAGTGAGAAGTGTTTCTGCGTCTTCTCCCTTGATAAAATTCAGAATGGTTCTGAACGTTTTGACAAGGTCCTTACGGATCGCGACCTCAATGCGTGTAATGCCAGAAAACAGCACCCCCGCCTTCTCCAATTCCTCCCTGTACGAGGTTTTTTCAAGTTCCGCAATAAGGGAATCAAGGTCAGGCTTGTTGATAAGTTGCTCAAGGAGTGATCTGTCAAGCAGGCGACTCTTCATGGCCCGTATTCGTGCATTGACGTACGCGTACTCCATCTCACTCACCGAACAACAGTGAGAAAATCTCGGGTCTATAGATTTCTTTCGCTTTTTTAAGCCGGGATTCGAGGGTATTGAAGATAACAAAGCGTTCATCACGGGTGTACACGTTCAACCCTCCTGCGCAGGTGAGATCGGTGACGATCTGATAGTTCCCTTTTGATTCATTCAGGATTTCCTTCCAGAGCACCTCGTCTCTTTTGTCAATATGAAGAACGACATCACTATTTCCCAGATCCCTCAGTGCCTCACCCAGCAATACTTTCAGGTTCTCCCTGTACTGCGGGTGTTCGCGAACAGATGCAAGCCGGCGGGGGGCTTCATCGAATACCTCCTGGAAGATTTCGCTTTTTGTTTTGGCGACCTCCATGCGACTTTTTTCCCGCGCTGCAGAAAGGAGTTTGTTTCTCTGGATCTCAACCGACTGCTTCGCATCATCGAGGAGCCGCTTTCTGATTGGCTCGTCTTTAGCCTGTGCTTCCCTAATAATTTCCTCTGCCTCGGCTTTTGAGCGTTCCATTATCTCGGATATTCGTTCCTGGCCGCTCACCTCTACAGCCTTGATCAGATCATCAATTGCCATGGGTTCACCCTTTCCGGTTCTGCAGTCCGGAGTGATTCCGTTACCATATGATTCTCGCAGTTATTTCCCGGTTCACACCAGCATGATCATGATCATTGATGCGACTACAAAACCCAGAATGACGAGAGTTTCGGGAATTGCTACCAGAATAATCATTAATCCGAATGTTTCCGGTTTTTCTGCAATCGTTCCCGCCCCCGCTGCGCCAATCTTTGACTGTGCAATCCCGGTGCCGAGCGCTCCAAGTCCAAATGCGATGCCTGCCCCAATGGGGATTCCGAAATCAACCATACACACTAGCCTCCTTACAAAGCGCCGCCCTATGCACAGGCGGCACATCGTTTTCATGATACGATTCAGGCCTGAATACCGCTTTCTGACAATCGCGGCATCCGGCGATAAAATTTACCAAAATCAAATTGATATCCGTCATTTACATGGAGCATTCCCCTCCCGGATGTGTTCCAAGGACTATTGAGGTAATGGATAGTCGCTGCCGTTTCACAGCGATTTTCCCCCGTTTTCCTTCTTAAAAGGTTTGTACATTTCGCCGCCGCCTTCGTAAAATTTAGAGTCGAACTCGACGAGATGCAACCGGAGGGAGTGGAGGAAGGGACTGAACATGGCGAGAACGATGTTGAGTGTATGGAGGAGCACCGCTATCAGAACTCCCACGAGCGCCACCTCCATCATGCCCCCCAGTTTATTGGCAACGACGGCAAGGATGACGGATGCCGTGCCGATTGCCATAATACGGGCGTACGAGAGGATGTTTCCTACCGTGCTCATGATCTCAAACGTGCCAAAGACACCACCGCCAATGATGATGAGGGGTATGGCAATGATAATCAGTATCGCCCCTGTGGTAACCAGGGGTGCAGGTAGTGCCAGTGCCGTTGCCGCTATCACCAGTATGAGACCGGTGATCACGATCATCATGCCCGTTTTTTCACAGATATGTTTCTTTGCCTTGGCCACGTGCCGTTTGCAGCTTATCTCGGTATAGGCGTTCACAATTCCAAGAATGAGCCCCAGAAATACATGGAAGACGCCGATAGCGATAGACAGGAGGAGGAATGGAACAATTGCCTCCATCCGGTTCAATTCGACGCCAAATAATGTCTGTGGATGGATCCATCCCATATGCTCGCCAAAATCACCGAAAAATTCCCCGTAAAAATATCCAAAGAAGATGGACCAGATTGAGGCAATGACCAGAATATTCATCAGATGCTGAAGCCAGTCCCTGTCGGGAAATTTCCACTTCATGATAAGGGCAAATGCAAGGATAATCAGCCCATATCCGATGTCCCCTACCATGATTCCGAAGAAGACCGGAAGAAAAATTGCCATAAGCGGACTGGGGTCAATTTCTGTGGATCTTGCCGGGCTGACGACCTTCATCAGATACTCGAACGGCTTGACGAACCGGGGGTTATCATAGAACGTCGGGGCATTCGCCATCTCATCAGGAGTGAGGGTCAGTTCATTGACGAGTACCCTTCCCCCGAATGCATCTTTGAGTGCCGTCCGGGTATCCTTGAGAGATTTCTTCGGAATCCATCCCAATATGACAAATGTGTATTCTGTCTGACCGATTTTTGAGAAGACACTCAATTCCTGGTTTCTCTCTTCAAGTATCTGGTGTAATGCTGAGAGTTCCACGTACCACGTCGAAGAGATTTTTGCAAGTTCCGCGTTCACGCGGGCATTTTCGTCCGTAGCGGTGGTTTTTCCTGCCTCAATCAGGGAAAAGATCTCGTTGAATGGTTTCCCCAGATATTCGGGCGGTAGTCGTACCTCATTCACATTCTGGGTAAAGACGAAGGAATGTACTTGTTCCGAGTACCGCTTGTTAAAAATCGTGACCGCTGCGATCGTTGTTTCATCCACGTCAGCGGAGAGCAATTCAAACTGGTTCCTCGTTATTTCTGTAAGGGCATTCCGGATGATATCGATGACGTCCTTAAATTCCCTCTGGATCAGGAGAACGGTGACTTCGAAACCTTCCAATGCAGGCAGACTGCTCTCAAGCGGCCGAATCTTGTCGATAATCTTTTCGTACCGGGTAAGGTTGGTGAGGGTGATCTCCAGATCACTCTTTTCTGTTGCGAGTAATTTTGTGACAGGTTCCAGCTCATCAATCACCGAATTTACACGGAGGAGAAGGTCCTCCTGACTTTGTGCTCTCAGGGTGGAATATGTATTGGATACTGTCTTTTCATCCACCCTGATTTTTGGAAGCGTAAGGAGGATGCCACCAATCTTTGTGAGTGCAGCGGCGATATCCCCGACCTGCTCCGCAGTCATTTTCTTGAGGCTGATTTCACCCGGCCTGACTTGTGTGGATGCATCTTCGAGTTGTACTGTCCCCTTGGCATACAGTAAATCCAGTACATTATGGAGGTCTTTCTTCGGGCCAATCACCTGGATTTTCATCATTTTCTGAAGCATGGCTCTCTACCCTGACAGCACAATGGTGACGATTCTTTCAACTGCCTGTGGCAAATTCTTCTCTCCCTTCTCGCGGACGACCTTTACCTCCTCCTTGGCCACAGCCTGAACATGATCTGCCTCCGCCCGGATATTTTCCATTTCCGCCAGGAAAAATTCATTTGCTGCCTTTTTCCCTTCCGCTTCTGATGTCGTTATTAATGCCAGGGATTCCCTCTTCGCTTGCTCAAGCGTATGATCGGCTTCAACTCTGGCCTGATCAACCTTTACGCTCATTTCAAGTTCTTTTTCCCTGATTTTCTTTAATAAAGACTTTTCCTCTGCCATGCCACAATCCCTATCCATCCTGCAGAGCCAGCATCATACCGTGCGACCCGAATTCATTGAAAGCCGCCTGATCCATGTTACCTCTCCATTTTACCCTTTTGAAGTCTAATCGCAATCAGAAGTATGGTTCTCTTGTGGGTCAACCCATCCCCGAGCAATCATACTCTGGCCCGATGTCAGAACAGGAGTTCTCTCATTTTCCAGTCCAGGCTCCTCTTCATCTTTTATCCTTCAACCGGTTACATACCATGCCTGTGTTTAAGGAGGGCAGACGCTCCGAACCGGGGGGTTGTATAATCGGTTCTGCCCTCTGATCCTTTCGCCGCCGCTGCTATGCGCTCTTCACAACGCTTTAAAGCCGACCTTTTCAATTTCTCTATCATTTCCATGTTTGAAAGTGGCATACACAGTTCCGGCGATCCTTGGGGACAGGATCGGTGAAGCCTTGCTCTCATACACGATATACCTTACTATTCCGCCTTCCGTTTCTGAATAGGGGAAAAAGAATGGGAGCTACGGATCTTTTTATGAAGAGAGATGCATCCAGTCACTTCTCATAGAGTTTAAATATCATCCGGAGTATTTCAGGTACAGGCTCATTGATCAGGGACCGGGTCCAGATTATGTTTCGGAATGTGTTGTTTCCCACTGACTTTTCAGGGCATGCGAAGAGGGCCCTCGAATGCGTGACAGGACTACCGGGTATACAGGAGGTAATCCTCCTGCATATTGCCGATCTCAGGGATACCGGCAGGTGGGGGGAACAGGACATTATTGCCGGTGCGAAACGACGCATGGCAGAGGACCGGGCATACCTGACAGCAAAAGGTATCACGGTCAACTGTGTCCTCAGGAAAACAAAGGATGGAAGTATCGGGCAGGAGATCATTGCTGTTGCTTCATCGGAGGGTGCCACAGCCATTGTCATGAGTGCACGGGGGAAGGGTATGGTGGAGGGTATCCTCCTTGGTACGGTGTCCAATTATGTGTTGCGGAATGCCACAATCCATCTCCTGATTATGCGGTATCGCCTGATTGAGCATCTGAATGGGAAGACCTACACCAAGTTCTGCCCGATGATCCTCTCGAAGGTCGTCTGTCCGACTGATTTCTCGATATTCTCGGATCAGACGATACAGTCGGTATCCGGGCTTCCCGGACTTGGTGAGCTGGTGCTCGTTCATGTGGTTAGCAGCGGGGAAACACCTGAAGAGATTGCGGCCGGGCATGCTGATGCAGAAAAGCGGCTGGCGGTAATCATGACTGATCTTACCGGAAGGGGAATTCCTGCCAGGTATTACATCCTCACCGGGAACCCTGCAACCGAGATTAACCGGCTTGCCACTGAGGAGGATGCATCACTCATCGCCCTTAGTTCGTTTGGGAAAGGATGGTTCAGGGACCTGATGCTTGGCAGCACCGCCGCAGAGGTTGCCCGGACCGCTGAGCGCCCGGTGGCAATCATGCGTGGCCGGCTATAAGAGTCCCCACCAGATAAAGAAGATAACAAGGAGGATACCGAGGAGTATCCAGAGAGGGATCAGGACGTGGAGAATCCGGAAGAAGAGAACCATCCACACCCGGATATCCGGTCTTTTCAGGTAATCCTCAAACCAGTCAGGCATATGATTTCTCCTCGGGGGCTCTCTTCTCATGCTCCTGAATCACCTGCTTGGTCCGTTTCCTGCGGAAGAGATCCTCCCGCTCCCGCTCTTCAAGGTGCATCTCGATATATCGCCGGGTCTCCCTGATGCGGGGGAGGAGGATATGTTCGAGGGCATTTACCCGGCGCCGGGTCGTCTGGATCTCCAGGGCCAGTCTCCCGACCGTCCCTTCGAGTTCGGCCAGTCTGAGGGCGGCAACTGCGGCCTTCCCGAACAGGACTCCCGCTTCATCGAGTTTTGATGTGGTCCCGAGGTAGCTGTATCCCCGGTGAAAACCAGGCTCTGCCGGAACTCCGATTTCCGGGACTCTGACTCCCATGATAACCCGGGTCCCCATCGTCACATCACCCATACCTGATGAGGAGAGTGCAATCTCCTCGATTCTGTTGCTACCGAGAATCGCTGCCGCTTTTTTCATGGTCATCGCAGCATCGGTAATCACAGCATCAAGCTCCTTCCTCTGTTCCCTGCAGGTATCGACAAATTTTGTGTACTCGATCAGCATGGCATCCAGCTTTTCCTGGAGGAGATCATGGCCTTTTTCTGCGATCAGCTCCTGCTTCTTCAGTTTGAGGAGCTCGATCCGGGTGGGCCTGACCCCGCTGATCCCTTTTCTACTCATTGCTGCCTTTCCTGTGCGCGGGATGGTATCGTTCAATAAAGCGAAGGTCTATCCGCTTCAATTCATCTTCCGGGAGAACAGAGAGAAGATTCCAGGCGATATCAAGGGTTGTGGTGAAGGTGCGGTTCTCGGTGAGCCCCTGGCCGACAAACTCGGTCTCGAACCGGTTACAGAACCGGAGATAGGTTCGGTCGGTTTCGGAAAGACCCTCCTCCCCAACAACGGCGACGAGGCTTTTTAACCTGATACCCTGGGCATATGCGGCATAGAGCTGGTTGTTCACGTCAGCATGATCTTCACGGGTCCTGCCGGGGCCGATACCACCTTTCATCAGCCGGGAGAGGCAGGGGAGGACAGCGATGGGAGGGTAGATCCCTTTGCGGTGCAGATCCCGGGAGAGCACAATCTGTCCTTCGGTAATATAGCCGGTCAGGTCCGGTACCGGATGGGTGATATCGTCATCGGGCATGGTGAGAATGGGGAGCTGGGTGATCGACCCTTCTCTCCCCCGTATCCTTCCTGCCCGCTCAAAAATACTGGCTAGGTCGGTGTACAGGTAGCCGGGGTAGCCGCGCCTCCCGGGAACTTCTTCCCGGGCGGCAGCGACCTCGCGAAGTGATTCGCAGTAGTTTGTCAGGTCGGTGAGGATGACCAGGACATGCATGTCCCTGGTGAAAGCAAGGTATTCGGCCGCAGTGAGGGCCAGCCGGGGGGTGATGATACGTTCTATTGCCGGATCATCGGCAAGGTTGAGATATACCACGGCATGTTCGAGAGCGCCGGTTGACCTGAAATCTTTCAGAAAAAAACCTGCCTCTTCATGGGTGATGCCCATCGCCCCGAATACCACGGCAAACTCTTCTTCCTGGGAAAGCACCCGTGCCTGCCGGGCTATCTGCGCAGCGAGGAGATTGTGGGGCAGTCCCGCTCCGGAGAATATCGGCAGTTTCTGCCCACGGACAAGGGTATTCATGCCATCTATGGCAGAGATACCGGTCTGGATGGGATCCCTCGGGTTTTCCCGCGTGTAGGGATTTATCGGGGACCCGTAAATGTCACGCAGCTCTTCGGGTATAACCGGGGCGCCGCCGTCTCTTGGGTTAGCAACCCCGTCAAAGACTCTCCCGAGCATGTCCGGAGAGAGGGGGATCTTCATGGATTCCCCGGTAAACCTGACGCGGGTGGTCTCGGTGTCGAGGTCCCGGGTGCCCCCGAACACCTGTACCACCGCCCTGGTAGTGAGCGTCTCGAGGACCTGCCCGAGACGCTTCTCCCCCGATGGCATGGTGACTTCCACCACCTCACCATACCCTATTCCCGCTACGTTATCGACAATAATGAGGGGTCCCACGACCTTGGTGACGCTGGTATACTCACGGGATGATGATTCCATAGTTCACACCTCAAGGCCTCTGATCTGCAGTTCCATTGTCTGCATCAGATCTGAAAACTGGCCTTCCTCCTCCTCCGGAGGAATCGCACCCATCCGTGCCAGTCTCCGTTTGACCGGGAGTCCCCGGATCAGCTCTACCGCAACCCCTCCGGCAACGGCTTCGGCGGCAAGGGAAAAAAACCGGAACATCGCGGTAATCATGCGGTACTGCCTCGCGGGGTCTGAATACGTATCAACAGGGTGAAACGCATACTGCATGAGGAAGCTCTCCCGGATGATCTCCGCTTCGAGCAGCACCAGTTTGTCAGTCTCCGGGAGGACATCAGGCCCTACCAGCTTCACGATCTCTTCCAGTTCATTTTCTTTCTGCAGCAGTGCCATCATCTCCCGTCTGCGATCATCCCAGTCAGGCGCAGTATGCTCATGCCACCACGACCTGACAGCATCCCCATAGAGAGAATACGAGAGGAGCCAGTTGATAGCAGGGAAATGCCTCTGATACGCGAGATCGGAATCAAGCGCCCAGAACACCTTGACGATCCGGAGGGTATTCTGGGTTACCGGTTCGGAAAAATCTCCCCCGGGTGGAGAGACCGCCCCGACCACCGAAACAGATCCGGTTGAACCCTGACTCCCGCACACGGTAACCCTGCCCGCCCGCTCATAGAAATCAGCGAGACGGGATCCGAGGTAGGCCGGATAGCCTTCCTCCCCCGGCATCTCTTCAAGCCTGCCGGATATCTCCCGCATGGCCTCTGCCCACCGCGAGGTGGAATCGGCCATGAGTGCAACATCATAGCCCATGTCCCGGTAGTATTCGGCCATGGTAATGCCGGTATAGACCGATGCCTCCCGTGCGGCGACCGGCATGTTGCTGGTGTTGGCAAGCAGCACCATCCGTTTCATGAGCGGCTCTCCGGTTCTCGGGTCCTGGAGGGAGGGAAATTCCGCCAGCACATCAGCCATTTCATTGCCCCGTTCGCCACACCCGATATACACAATGACATCAGCATCTGCCCACTTGGCAAGCTGGTGCTGGATGACCGTCTTGCCCGATCCGAACGGTCCGGGAACAGCGGCGGTCCCCCCTTTGGCAATGGGAAAGAGGGTATCAATGATCCGCTGTCCGGTGATAAGAGGTTCAACCGGATCGAGCTTCCTCGTGTACGGCCGACCCTCCCGGACCGGCCACCGCTGGACCATTGAGATCCTGACCGGGCCGGCAGCGGTCTCAATGGTGGCAATGGTGTCCTCGATCCGGTATCGGGCTGCCGGAGCCAGATCACGGATAGTGCCGGAGATGCCGGGAGGCACCATGATCCGGTGGGGAATGGTCGGACTCTCCTGAACTTCCCCAATGATATCCCCTCCGATAACCTGATCCCCCGGTTTCCGGAGGGGTATAAAGTCCCATTCCTTCTCCCGGGACAGGGCAGGGAGCGACACCCCCCGCGATATGAAGTCTCCCCAACCGGCACTGATGTCCCTGAGCGGGCGCTGGATACCATCATAGATATTGCCGAGCAGACCCGGACCGAGCTCCACGGAAAGGGAACTCCCGGTTCTCTCCACCGGCTCCCCCGGGGTTATCCCTGCCGTTTCTTCATAGACCTGGATGGTGGCGACATCCTCTTCAAGGGTGATAATCTCCCCGATCAGCGCCTCCCTGCCCACTTTTACGATTTCAAACATGCGGGCACCGTTCATCCCTGAAGCCTCAACGACCGGCCCGGTAATCCGGATAATCATTCCCTTGTCAGCCATGCGATCCCTCACCATCCGTCACCCCCATTCTCTCCGATCCGATGGGATCAGACCGGTTGCTTTCTCCCCGGCTTTCGTCCCTGATTTCGATGATCAGGGGATACAGCCTCTTTGATTTTCTGACAGCGGAGAGAAACGGCCGTACCTGGTCAGCAGCGTATCCTGCAAGGAGTATTACCCCGATCTCCGGACTCCTGATCCATTCGTTCAGTGCCTCCCGGGTATCATCCGGTCCCTTTGTAATCCGGGCGTTCCTGATGCCGGCAAGCATCATCCCCCATACCAGATCCTCGTCTCCGAGTACTGCCATCTTCATACAATACCTCCTTCTGTCACCAACTCCCCGGAAATGGCTGCGACCGGCATTCTGCCATGGAATGCATGTACGAGCACCCTGATATTCCTGATCTCAATAAACCGGGCAACGATGAATCTGATGAGCGGACCTCCGGTCAGGTGGTAGGTCGAGGAGAGGATCCCGACCTTCCTCAGCAGGTAGCGCTCCAGTTCATGTTCCAGAGGGTGTACGCTTGCAGTCTCTTCATACAAGGGAATTGCCGCTGAAATTGCATCAAAATACTCGGTCCCTGAGAGCTGGTGGAGGATCTCGGGAATGGTAGGGGTCTCCAGGAGTTGCCGCATCCGCCAGTCCTCGTAGAATGCCCCGCCGGAAACGATGGAGAGTGATGCCTCCGCCGGGTCAAGGCCTTCTGCCATGGCCCGGAGAACGGTGAGGATATTGGTAATATCGGTGTATATTCCGCAGAATTCTCTCACCGGGCCGGCAAGAAGGTTATCAATCCGCGTTTTGGAGTGGTTAATTTCCTGGAGGGCGGTCAGGTCAAGGGCACGTTCCAGCGGAAGGGTGCTCCCCTGATCGTGATAGTAGGGGAGGGATTCTGCAAGCGCCTTGCCGTAGATGGTTTCCTGAAGAAGGCTGACAATATCATCGACCTTCTCGGAATGGGCACAACCATCGATCAGTTCAGGTGTAACGATTCCCACGGGGATCATCCGGGAGTGGATAATCTCCGGGTGGAGTCCGGCATGACGGGCCCTGATCGCGGTCTTGAGCTGTTCACTTTCAGAGAGGGAGAAAAACGCAGTGAAAAATGGCCTGATGCTGTCCGGAACTGAATCAATAAAGAGGGACAGCTCCTGCAGGTAATAACGGTCAAGAACCTGATCAAGATCCCGTAGGGGGGCTGCTTCTTCCGGTTTCAGGTCGAAACCATGATCCTGAATCTTCTCAATGAGTTCATGAAGGGTGTGGGATTCGGCGAGAGTGGCGAGTTCCTCTTCCCTTACAAAGGGATTTCCCATGGCCTTGACCCGGGCAACAGGATATGCAAATGACGCAATATGGGTCAGGATCCTGAAATATCCCATGAATGCGACCAGGATCAGGAGAATGATCAGCAGAAGGGCAAGACCTCCGATAAGGATCTGCCCGGAATTAAGACCGGTCTGCCCGGCAACCTGTTCAAGGATTTCGGACAACCCGTTCATCGGGTCTCACCCTCAAACAGCACCGCTGCGGCACGGAAGACCAGATCCTTACGCATCCGGGAGAGACGGCCGGTAAACGTATTGTTCACGGCCACTTTTCCTGATGAAGAGGTGATGACCAATCCCCCGCCGGTGCCCTCCAGCTGGTCGGAAAACACAAACAGCCTTTCCATCCTCCCTCCTATATTCCTGATGAGGGGGAGATCGCGGGTGTGAACCGCAACACGGACCTCTTCATCCCCGATAAGACGGATTCCTTCATCAAGGAGGGTTTCCAGGATGGCCGGGTATTCCGGAAATTCCGGAATACGGGCAAGCTCCTTCCCTGCCTGTTCAAAGCACCGGTCAAGGAGTTCCTCGCGGGTATTCCGTATGGTCTCACGGGCCTCCATCCGGGCCTGTGCGATGATTCGCGCCACCTCAGCAGCTGTTTCCTTTCTGCCGGCATCCATCCGTCCGTTATACCGTGTCTCCGCCTCCTGCTGCGCCTCCAGGATGATCTGTTCTGCCCGACGGGTTGCAGTAGAGCGTGCAGCCTGTGCCTGACCTCCTGCATCCCGGAGGATTCGTTCCATAATCAGTTCCACACTCATGGGGACCAGCCCTGCCTTCCTTATCCGTATATCATAGTGTAAATATCCCCAGCCCGAAGAGGATGAGGATGGCTACCAGGAGGCCGAAGATGGCAAAGGTCTCTGACATGGCGGCAAAGACCAGGCTCCTCCCCATGGCTTCCGGATGACGTGATGTTGCGGCGATACCGGAAGCGCAGGTGATACCCTGTCCTATTGCCGAAAAACCACCAAGCCCTACCGCAAGCCCGGCCCCAATCGATGCAATTCCGACTGAAACTGTCGTAACAAAATCCCCGGTGATGATCCCGGTAAACGCCATCAGGAGAATGGCCACGAGAAGGCCATAGATGGCCTGGGTTTCACAGACCGCGGCAAAGACAACACCTTTCCCGAACATCGCTTCATTCTCTGACGTGGCAGCAATCCCCGATGCACCGGCGATCCCCTGCCCGATTGCCGAGAGCCCGGCAAGCCCGACGGCAAGTCCGCCACCGATTGCTGCAAATCCGACAGCAAGGGTCATGGTCATATCGCTGGTAATCAGTCCGGTGAATGCCATCAGCAGGATGGCCACGAGGAGACCGTAGATGGCCTGGGTTTCACAGATAGCAGCAAATACAATTCCTTTCCCGAATATCTCCGGCTTTTCGGCCGTTGCTCCGATTCCGGCAGCAGCTGCAATACCCTGCCCGATAGCCGAGAAGCCGGCAAAACCAACGGCAAGACCACAGCCAATCGCGACAACACCGGCGGCAAGCGTGGTGATAAGCTCACCAGTGAACATGCCGGTAAAAGACATCAGCAGGATGGCCACGAGCAGCCCATAAATGGCCTGGGTCTCGCAGATAGCAGCAAATACCACCCCTTTTCCAAAGAGTTCCGGATTCTCGGCAGTGGCACCGATCCCTGCCGATGCTGCAATCCCCTGTCCGATGGCGGAAATACCGGCCAGTCCTATCGAGAGGCCACAACCGATGGCGGCCAGTCCCACCGCAACCGTTACGGTATAGTTTCCGGAGAGAAGGCCGGAAAACACCAGGAGGAGGACCGCAACGAGAAGGCCGTAGATGGCCTGGGTCTCGCAGATAGCCGAAAAGACAACGCCCTTTCCAAACATTTCGGGCTTCTGGGCAGTCACTGCAATACCGCTGGAAGCGGCTATACCCTGGCCGATGGATGAGAGCCCGGCAATCCCGACCGCAAGACCCGCACCCAGTCCGGCTAATCCTGCCGCGATGGGGATCTCCCCGGAAATTCCCCCAAAGAAACCTCCCGAGAGGAGGATGAGGACTGCAACGAGGAGGCCATAGATGGCCTGGGTCTGGGGAATGGCCGAGAAGATCAACGCAGCACCAAACTTTTCGGGCCGCTCAGAGGTTACCCCTGCCGCTGATGCCCCGGTAATCCCGACCCCTATTCCTGCACCAATTGCCGAAAACCCGACCGCAGTTCCTGCTCCGATGGCCATGAGCGCAGCACCAAGCCCGATGGTCATAGGGGATCACCCGGTTCAACCCGTGAATACACCCGCTCGGCCCGGAACGGCCTGAACTGTTTCCCGCCCCCGGTATAAAACTTTCCAAAAAATTCGATATACTGGAGTCGTATAGCATGAATGACCCCCCCGAGAGACTGGATGATGATGTTGAACACATGCCCCCCGAGGAAGATGATCGCCGCCGGAATGATCATGATCGGGTGGATACCGGCAATAAGTTCTGCGAGTATATTAATAGTCATGGCAATACCCCCGGTCGCCAGTGCCAGGGCAAGGATCCTCACATAGGAGAGCCAGTCTCCCAGAAATCCGGTCAGGCCGAAGAACCCCATGGGTCCGCGGTAATAAAAGATCATGAGTACACCAACGATTGCTCCTGCATATCCGGCATAGACGACAAAGGGGGAAAAATCTACCCAGCCGAAGAATCCTGCAAGGAGAATTCCCGCTGAAGGCTGGAGGATGAACCAGACCCCCTGTTCAAAGAGTGCTGTGCGTTTCAGTCCCTTCTTCAGGTTCTGGTACAGGGCCAGACAGAGCCCCAGATTGATGTGGATGATTCCAAGGATCAGCGAGAACTGGAAAAAGGTGATAGGATCCTTGAGCGGTTCGATCAGAATGAACGGAGGAGTTGCCCCGAAGAACCTCTGGGGGATATCACCAAACCACCCCCCCTGGATAATCCCGAGTATGGTTGCTGATATCCCGATTATCACCAGGATGTAGGTCATATCATGCATCGACCGGCTTGACCGGCCCAGCCGCGAGTACAGGAAGATTCCTGCCAGGGTCAGGATAAGGCCATACCCTGCATCACCGAGCATAAGGCCGAAGAACAGCACGAAGATCGGGGCAATGAAGGGGGTAGGATCGATCTCGTCGTAGTGCGGCCGCGCAAAGGTCGTGGTGAGGACTTCAAAGGGTTTCAGCCAGGCAGGGTTATGATATTCGGTGGGGGGTTCGGGATCGTCTTCGCCCGGGTCTCTGGCGTGCACGAACGCATGTCCGTCAGATGTATCGAGAAGCCTTTTTTCCATTCCAACAACCTTTCCGGCCGGCACCCATCCTTCTACGACTGTCAGGCTACTGCTCTTTCCGCAGGCGGTGAGTCCTTCCCGTTCCTCTTTCAGCATGAGAAGTTCTTCCCGGAGTGCACGTGCAGACGGCCCCCATGATGCTTCAAGGGATTTCAATTCCAGGAGGAGGTTCTCCCGCTCCCTGGTCAGGAGTGCCTCCTCTTCCTTTTTCCTGGCAAGGGCCTCTATCGGAAGGCCGGACGAGGAGGGATCGAGTGGCTGAAACCGCGGGGGGCGGAGATACCGTTCGATGAGGGGCTTTCCGGCCCGGGGCAGAACCAGAACCACCAGAACAAAACCCCCCGATCCATGCTCATACACGACCAGCTCCCCGGCCCCTCCCTCACGGAGATCACGTGCGAATTCGGGGTATTTAGCTGCATCAATCCTGCCGGCGCAGACACTGAGATACTCAGAATCTCCGAGAGCAGAGAGATCAAAGTCGAATGGGCTGAGTGCCTCAATCGCTCCGATTGCGGTCTGCACACTCTGGAGGTCTTCCCCGATTCGGTTCAGATCGTTTCTGATTTCAATGATTCTACCCGTTTTCCCAAGAAAGGTGTCAATATCAGTGAAGAGTTCTTCAGGTTTTTCTCTCCTGACTGCCACAGGGATGATTTCTGGTGGTGAGAGGAAGGCGGCAACCGGATTTGCCTGGTCCTGCGGGATCTGCCGGAAGACCTCGAGAATTCGATCGATGCTGATACTATATTCAGAGATCCGGTCAAGGATCCGGGGTCGGAGGATTGGCTCGAGAATATCGCGGACACTGTTTGCATCATCGCGGAAGGGGATCATCTGTACTACCCCCTCCTCATGGAGTCCGCGGATGGCGTCATCGGTGAAAGTATTATGAAACCCGATGGCGACCCGTTTCATTTCCTCCGGATAGAACATCTTTCTCTCCGATTATTGCCCTGATGATGAGCAATGAAGCTTCGTCGATTGCTTTTCCAGACCGGGTTCGCATATCTGCCGCTGCCAGTCGGGCTTCATGCAGCAGATCTTCGGCGCATGCGCTGGCGTTCCTTATTTCATCATCCTTATAGCGGGCCAGATCTACCAGGGCTCTCTTCTCTGCTCCTGCAAGGATCTCATCCCGTTTCCGTTCTGCATCCCGAATCATCTGCAGAGATTCTTCTTCGGAACGCCGGACGAGGATGACAGCCTCCCGTTCCACCTCCTTTATTCGCTCGATCTCTTCCTTTACCATGCGAGTCGTGATCCCCTGTTGTGAGGGGTAAGCACGATTCCTCTATATACATTATACCATTCAGGCCATGGTGAGGACGGAAGGATCGGGATGACCGGTGTCCGGGAATACCCCGCCCCGGGGTTGCATCGGTCCTGAGTTCTCCTCCGGAAACGAAGGATACCTTTATCATTGCCATTTGCTAACATATAGCATGATAATCATAGCAGGGAGGTGTGTTCGTGCTTGAACTTGACGGTGTGACCAAAAAATTCGGCGGGCTGGTTGCAGTCAACGCGGTGGATCTCCGTGTGGGGGAGGGAGAGATCCTGGGGCTTGTCGGGCCGAACGGTGCGGGGAAGACCACGCTCCTGAATCTGATATCCGGTATTTACCGGCCGGACGGGGGAAGGATCCGCTACTGCGGCGAGGAGATATCCCGTCTTTCCATGGACCGTATCTGCCGGAAAGGCATAGCAAAGACATTCCAGCACACGCTCTCCTTCCCCGGTCTTACCGCCCGCGAAAGCGTTATGATCGGATCCCTCTTTGGTAATGGTCACCATCCGACAATGGATGAAGCCTCACGGGAGGCTGAGGAACTCCTCGGGCGGGTCGGCTTTCCGCGGGAACGGATTGACATGCCCCTCTCAAACCTGAATGTGATTGAACTCCGGAGAACCCAGCTTGCCCGGGCCCTCGCCTCACGCCCGAAAATCCTCCTCCTCGATGAAATGATGACCGGCCTGAACCCCAGCGAGAGCGGAGAGGCTGTTGCGCTCATCAAATCTCTCCGCGACGACGGTCTCACCATCGTCGTGATCGAGCATGTCATGCGGGTCATTCTCGGGGTATCCGATCGCCTGGTGGTCCTTGATCGGGGGGAGAAGATCGCGGATGGCGTTCCTGATACCGTGGTACGGAACCAGCGGGTAATAGATTCGTATCTTGGCGAACGATATGCATGACCGGGCCCGTATCACCCCTTCTGGAGGTTCGTAACCTCTCGGTTTTTTATTCCGGTCTCCAGGTGCTCTGGGATATCTCCCTCTCGGTTGATAGCGGGGAGATTGTTACCATCCTCGGCGCAAACGGCGCCGGCAAGACTACCCTGGTCCAGAGCATCTTCGGGCTGGTCCGGGAGCGGCGCGGGCAGGTCTTCTTCGGGGACACTGATATCACCGGCCTTCCTGCCTATGATGTGGTGACACGGGGGCTCTCTCTGGTCCCGGAAAAGCGGGAACTCTTCCCCAAAATGACGGTCATCGAGAACCTTGAACTCGGCGGCTTTCCCCGGCCGGAGAAGGCAGCCGGTTACGATGAGATGTTCACCCTCTTTCCCATCCTCGAGGAACGAAAAAACCAGCTTGCCGGGACGCTCTCGGGAGGTGAGCAGCAGATGCTTGCCATCGCCCGTGCACTCATGGCCCGGCCTTCCATGCTCATCCTGGATGAGCCGTCACTCGGCCTCTCACCCCTGCTGGTATCGACAGTCCTTGATGCGGTGGGAACGCTCAACAAATCCGGCCTCTCCATTCTGCTCGTCGAGCAGAATGTCCAGCACGCCCTGGAGATCTCACACCGGGGCTACATCCTTGAGAACGGAAGGATCATCAGGGAAGGCGCTTCTGAAGAACTGCTCCACGATGATCAGATCAGGGCAGCATACCTGGGCATCTAAGGCGCCCTGCCGGTCTGTGCCCCGGCATGTTCTCTTCCCGCTTCTCTCTTCATCATCTGGTAAGAAGACCTGTTCATTTCCTGAGATCTGTTGAGAAAAAGAGGAACCAGGTTGTCGGGGCAGATCAGGAGGTCTTCTGCCTCCCCTCGAGATACTTCCTGATCCGGTCCGGCAGGGAGATGAGCCCTTTTGGCAGGAAGATGATGATCAGGACCAGCAGCAGGCCGATGATGATGAAGCGTGCATAGGTAATTCCGAGAGTCTGGAGGCCGTCCCACAGGACGGTGATAACGATGGTCCCTACTATCGGGCCGGCAAGTGTCCCGAGCCCGCCGGAAATGGAATAGATGATCGGCCAGAAAGAAATATCGACACTGAAGATCTCGGGAGTGATGTATCCCAGGTGGTGGATTTCGAGCGCCCCGGCAACCCCCGAAAAGTACGCACTGACCACGAAGGCAAAGAGGCGGTACCTGACCGGGTCGATGCCTGCGGCCCGTGCCTCCGTCTCGTTTTCCCGTATGGCGGCGAAGGCCAGCCCTATCCTTGATCTGAGTATCAGCCAGAAGAGCAGGACAACAAGTGCAGCAATGAGGACGATGGAATAGTACTCGACGAGCAGGTAGTTTGGCACAGCAGAACTGATCAGCCGTGGCGCGGCTATCCCGTCCCACCCGCCGGTTACGCCGGCAAACTGGCTCACCATCAGGGTCTGGATGATAATGGCGAATCCGAAGGTCACCATGGCCAGGAACCACTCTTTCAGGCGTACACAGATCACTCCGATGAAGAGGCCGACGAGTGCCGCGGCCCCGCCGCCGACGAGCATGGTAATGTACGGGGAAATGCCGCTTGCCGATGCCACCATGGCGGAGATATATCCTCCGAGTCCGAAGAATGCTGCATGCCCGAGCGACCCCTGTCCGGTGTAGGTGAGGAAATTCCAGGATGAGGCATAGATGATGAAGATGACCATCAGGATGAGGACGGTCAGGATGTAGAGGTTCAGCCCGAAGAGGATGGGGAGTACGAGGGCCATAAGGAGGCAGGCGATGATGGCGTACATCCTGTTCCGGGGTGAATCAAGGAGCGACTTCATTCTGCCGACTCTCCGAAGATCCCTGTGGGGCGGATGATCAGCACCAGGATCAGGATAATGAAGGATACCGCGTCTTTCCACGCACCGCCCAGGGTGAAGATGGCAAAGTTCTCGGCGATCCCGTAGATGAGGCCGCCGATAATCGCGCCGGGAATGCTGCCGAGTCCCCCGATGATCACGATGGCGAAGGCCTTGATCGCCGGAATCGAACCCATATAGGGGTTGAATACCTGGCCGCTCACCACCCAGAGCGTCCCTGCTGCACCGGCAAGTCCTGCGCCGATCCCAAACGAGAGCATATCCATCCGCTCGACGTTGATGCCCATCAGCATGGCGCCTTTCCGGTTCTGGCTGGTTGCCCGCATTGCTTTGCCAAGCCGGGTTTTACGGAGAAAGAGGTACAGGACGATCAGGATGAGGATGGTGGTAATAATGATGATCAGGTAGTCAAGCGGCATGTTCACCCCGAAGATAGAGAGAGTGATCTTTTCGTAGGGGCTGTGGATGATCCGCCACTCATCGGTCCAGATGAGAGCTGCTGCATTCTGGATGATGTAGATGAGACCGATAGAGATGAAGATCTCATTCAGCTTTCCGGTACCGAGGATTGGCCGGAAGCAGAGGCGTTCGATGATGACACCGGCAAGAATGAGGGTGGGAACCGATGCTGCCAGCAGGACATACGGGTTGAACCCGGAAAGGGCATAGAACGTAAAGGTGATGTATGCGCCGAGCATGAGCAGTTCGCCATGGGCGAAGTTCACCACCTTCATCACTCCGAAGATGAGGTTTAACCCGATGGCAAGGAGTATATAGATACATCCTGCATACAGTCCCCAGATCAGAACCTGGAGTATGACATCGATTCCCCCTGCCATATATCAGCATCAACCTTCCGTTTTAAAAAGGATGATTATTTATCCCTGCCCTGGTTTATACCAGTCGGGGAGTACGAAATCGGTCTCTTTTAAGGAATCCGGATAGATGATGACCGGACGTGTTTCACCGGCATCCTGATCCCATCTCAGCTGTGCAAGGTAGAGGTCAAACTTGCTCTCCCGGAATTCATCAGAGAAGACGATCGTGCCGTCCTCCATGACCTCGATCATCTGGGGAATCTCCAGGTCATTGAGAGCATCGCGGACCGCAACCTTATCGAGGGTGCCCGCATTCTCAACGGCCTGGACGCCGACATACAGTGCCTCATAGGTGGCGACGCCCATCATTCCGGGGAATCCGCCCCATCGTTTATCGAAATTCTGGACGAATGCTGCGTGAGCGGCTTCTGTCTCCTTCGGGGCAGCATATGGTGAGAACCGGCTCTGGAGCACTCCATATTCACCGTAGGTTCCCACACCTTTGTAGTAATCGGGGTCGTCATTGGGTTCGATAGCAAAGAAAATGGTATCGAGTCCGACATCCCGGCGACCCTGCTGGACGAGGGGTACCAGCTCGTTGAGGAAGGTTACCGTGTACACCGCATCAGGATTAGCTGCTTTGATCGACGTCAGCGAGGTTCTGAAGTCGGATTCGCTCATCTTGAAGCTCTCTTCTGCCACAACGTCGATATTGAGTCCGTAGTTTTTGATGTGGTCATGAACAGCGTTCCGCTGCCCCGTGCCGTACGATGTGTCCTGGTAGATAATGGCAAGCCGCAGCGGCCGGTCCGCAGAGAAACCGTACTTCTCATTGAGGGCCGGGCGCATCTCCCGATCGATGAAGAGCATGATGGCCTCGGCGGAATCCTCGGCATTCGGCCGGTGGAAGAACATGTAGCTGGTATCAATATCGGTTCTTCGGGAGACCGCAGAGCTCGAAGCTCCGGAGATGATATACGGCACCTTGTGTTCGGCAACGATTGACTGGTGGGCGGAGACCACGGCGCTTGAGAATCCACCTACGAGGAAGTCGACGTTATCCTGGGTGATCAGCCGTGAAACCGCTTTCTGCCCGCCTTCACGGGTTGATTCATCGTCTCCCTGGATGAGGCGGATCGGTATCTTCTTACCGAGATCTGCGACGTAGACACCGCCGTCCGCATTTATCTCATCAGCGGCGAGGACGGCTGACTGCCAGATATCTTTCCCGGTCGTGCTTGCCGGCCCCGTCATCGAGGCCATGACGCCGATCTTCAGCTCATCGGTTGCTGCCTGCTGCTCGGTGCATCCGGCAAACAGTGCAAAGCCGATGCAGAGGAGGGATAACAGAATAAATTCCTTTCTCATGGTACTCCTGCCTTATAAGCTTGCTATGTTATAGCTTGACAATGTTGGGGAACGGTGAAAATAAAGTTTGTTATTCGACTGCTGGCTGTGAGAATTGAAATTTTCGGCCTTGAATGAGTTATTTTAAAACCATACAAATTTGTGAATTATGGTATATTAATATGGGCCGGTTCCCCTGTCAGTTCCTGCAGGATGGATTGACCGAAAAATTGGGATCGCTGGTTATTTCCGCCGTTGTGCGGGGAGGGGACAGCGGTCTGCAATTACCCGGGAGGAGATATACTGGCTCAGGCAAGGTCTGACAGCTCTTCCCTATCGCTTCATAGTATTAGAATGCAACCAAGGACTGGTGCTGATAATATTGGCACGAAATGCAGGGGGAATGTAATGAAGAAACTTTTAATCCTGATTATTGCAATTGGTTTCCTTTCCGGGTTTGCCGTGGCTGATCGTGGTATTACGCCTGTCCCTGAGACTCAGGGTATTGCCACGTCTACATCGACCAATGCGGTTGGTAATTTTGCCTCCGCTACAGAACTCCAGTGGAGAATTACGAACGATGTTCTTGGCTTAGCAGGTGTTCCACCACTGGCGGAAGGAGACGGGCCTGAGTATGGGTGGGGTGCGACAATTTACGAATCAACCTATACCGAGGATACTCAGTCCAATGGTCTGGGACTCGTCCTTTATGACAAGGGGATGGATGTCGAGACCTCCGGCCAGATCAGCGGCCAATGGAATATCGAGGCTACCAAGCAGCTCGCCTTTGTCGGCATTGACGCCGCCACTGTTGTCTCAACCGATGACATAATGGTTGACGGTGCAGGTATCGCCGGATTCGCAAGAGAGGAATATATCTGTCCGTTCGCATCACCATGGACCACTACCGCATCACCGGAGTTCTGCAACAGGGCACAAGCCGGCAGCAGCATCGACATGACCGCTGTAAATGTGCGTACCACAACTACAGATCGCTTCGTGATGCCCTCCAGTGACCATCCGGTCGAGCTGAACCATGATATCCGTGTCTCCGAACTCGTGACCGATGTTCCCTCCGTGGGTATGGCATCTGCTTACATGGATGTCCTGATCCAGGAAGGCAGCATTGTGCAAGGAGCTCCGGTTTACAATATCATGAAGGAGCGCATTGAGTTCACCGAAGAGACCAGCGCAGATGGTGCGATTACGCTCTTTGAGAAACTGATGCACTACGATTCAGTGCGGACTGGTATAGGGCAGAGTGTGGGCCCTGTCCCGTAATTTCAGTTACAGTGAGTAAATTTGGTATTTCCGGGGTAAAGAGAACAAAACCAGGATCAGATTCCTGGTTCTTTCTATTATTTCTTAATTTTAAAAAATCCCGGAACGATCCCATCAACCCCGGACCGGCCTTGATATGGTTTGATTGATTCCGCGGGCGTTCCCACATCCCCCGGAGCAAGCGAGCGGTCCTCATGTGAGCTGCAGCGGGGACTCCCTTGCCAGCGTCAGCAAATACCCGGCCCTGCTCCTCGAGGGTTGCAACCCCTATCCCGTGAGCGGACACGAGAATAGGGATTGTTATGTATGAGTATCGTCAAATGATACAGGTTATGTTCGGATTGCCGGATATCACCATCCTCGCCGTGGGAGGGGCCTTCCTGATCAGTATCGTGGCGCTCGCTCTCTGGGCGCTCTGGTGGAAGGAGGTCCCGCTATGATCGATCCCCTTGAAATTACGCTCGTGATCCTCTATTTTCTCGCCCTGATCGGGATAGGGATCTGGGCTTCGAAGAAAATCCAGAATATGTCCGACTACGTGGTCGCCGGCAGATCGCTCGGGTTCTGGGTTTTTACCTTTCTCATGATCGGATCGGTCTGCTCGGGCATGTCACTACTCGGGGTATCGGGTCTCGGGTACAAATTTGCCTGGCCCACCATCTGGGAGCAGCTGGCAGTTCCGCTCTCGATCGCATTCTGCATCATCTTTTTCGGGGTGAAGATGTATGCGATCTCGAAGCGGAGCGGGTTCATTACCGTGCAGGACTACTTTGCCCAGCGGTATGAGAGCCAGAAAACGCTCCGCGGGCTCTCCGCCGTTTCAGGCATTGTAGTATCCATGATCTACCTTGCCGGCCAGTATACCGCCATCAGCATCGTCCTGATGTGGCTCTTCGGGCTCCCGCACTGGGTCGCACTGCTGGTCGGAGCGGCAATCGTTACGGTCTATACCGTAATCGGAGGACTCTATGCCGTCGCATGGACCACCCTTGTACAGGGCCTGATTCTCCTCATCGGCGTGGTAATCATGGCGCCGGTGGTTATCTCCGCTGCCGGGGGATTCACCGCGGTGAATGCTTACCTTTCGGCCCTGAATCCGGCCTCGGTTCTCCCCTGGTCGACTGGTCCCGGAGCGGTCTTCACTCCTGAATATATCGTCTCTTTCTTCCTGCTTCTTACCATCGGACTTGCCTGTGCCCCGCATGTCATCAATAACGTGCTTGCTGTCAAGGATGCAAACTATTTCCGGTGGACACCACTTGTGGCGTTCATCATCTACGGAGTAGTGATGTTCCTCCTGAAGTTTGCCGGGTTTGCCGGAGTGGTCCTGGTGAATGAAGGGCTCGTGAGCCTGCCGGATGTCAAGAATGCCTCAGACTTCATCTTTGTGTATGGTGTCCAGCACTCGTTCGGGAGCCTCGCCCTCTGGGGAATCTTTGCGGTAATTGTGCTCGCCGCGGTAATGTCCACGACTGACCGGCTGATGCTGACGATCGGGACCTATTTTTCCTGGGATATCTACAAAAAAATCCTGAAACCTGATGCGTCAGAACAATCGGTCCTTGCCGTGAGCAGGATCTCGGTCTTTGCCGCTGCGGCCGTAACCCTTATCATGGCCCTGAATCCGCCTGAAATGCTGGTCTGGCTGATATGGGCCGGGATCGGGATCATGTTTGCCACCTTTGCCGTTCCCCTGCTTGCCGGCCTGTACTGGCGGCGCGCTACCCGGGAGGGGGCGATTGCAGCGATGTCCCTCGGCCTGGTATCCTCCATTGCGTTCGGAGCGGTCACCTATTTCAGAATAGCCCCGCTCCCGGTGCATTTCTCTCTCTTCGGGTTCGTGATTGCGGTGATTGCCATGGTCGCCGTCAGTCTGCTTACAAAGCCTCACAGAGAGGAGATCCTCGATGAGACCATGACCGGCTGGTTTATCCAGCCGCGATAACCTGCTCCTTTTCTCTCACCGTGCTCACGATAAGGGTCGTAGATCCCGTGCGGCCCGGTGCCCGCTCATGATCGGTCGGGGAATTCACATTTTTCTTTTTGTATCAGTCTTGTTGTTGACTATTTGTGACATCTGTCTTTTCAAATACCAAAATAGAGGTCATAACTGCTCTTTATACAGAACATACTGTTATGCGCGCTTTCCGGATAAAACAGGAGAATGGGAGGGTATAAAAACAAACATTTGAAAAAACTATAAATATTAGTATCAACTATATGATTCTGCCTCAGAGTGGATACTGCTGGGGGAATGTGCAGCGATTGGATGAGTCACTGGATCAAAACGGCTTGACGATCTCGTGGCGACGAAGAAATCTGATCTCTGGGCCGAACAAATGTTCAACAGGCACGATGCCGGAATGGAATGAGTCTGTCAGATCCAAACGGCTGGACGATAGACAGGCGACAGAGACATTCCCTGACCGGGGCCGGACAGACGTCTAAGGAACATGATGCCATACTACCACGAATTCACCCGATAAAACGGCGGAAGTCGGGTTGGTGACAGAGACGTGGTATCGTGGGGCCGAACACAGGTTCCTGGTGAATATTCCTCCTGGGGCACTGTTCTTCGTGTTAGTTTTCCCATGACCTGGTTTTAATTCAGGCTGTTGCCTAATCGTATCAATGATGAGGAGGATTTTCAGCCGCCCCCGCATCGTAGTGAGCAAATGCATCGAGTTTGCGCACTGCCGGTATAACGGGGACATGATCACCAGCCATATTGTTGAAGGGCTGAAAGAGTACGTGGATTTCATACCCGTCTGTCCGGAGGTGGAGATCGGCCTCGGCATACCCCGTCCCACACTCAGAATTGTACGGATCGGAGATTACGATCACCTTATCCAGCCTGAAACGGAGCGGGACGTGAGCGAAGAGATGGCCATGTTTGCACGACAGTTCATGGCATCGCTCCCGGAAGTGGACGGATTTATTCTGAAGAACAAATCACCGACGTCCGGACTGCGGGATGCGAAGGTATACCCCTCTGCCGGAAAATCTGCACCGATCGGTCATGGCCCGGGCTTCTTTGGCCGGATGGTGCTGGATCGGTATCCCCTGTTACCGGTGGAAGATGAGGGAAGGCTGCGGAACGTGCGTATCCGGGATCACTTCCTGACCAGGATTTTTACCCTTGCCGATTTCAGGGAAGCGAAAACCAGGGGGAGAATCCAGGATCTCGTGCGGTTCCATACCGGGAATAAGTACCTCCTCCATGCCCACAGCCAGCGATTACAGAATGAAATGGGAGTCATCGTCGCCAATCACGAAGGAATTCCAGATGGTGTCGTGTTTGAACGGTACGGGACACTCCTCGGACGTGCCCTCGCACGGGCACCGTCATACCGCACTAATATCGATGTCCTGCTCCATGCTATGGGACACTTCCGTGATTGGATTGGCCCGGGAGAGCGTGACTTTTTTATGAGGTCTCTTGAACGATACCGTGAGGGCAGGGCTTCGGTCTGTGCACCAAAGAACATCATAGCCCTCTGGATCGAACGTTTCGATGAGGAGAACCTGAGGGATCAGACCTTTTTTGCCCCGTTTCCCGAAGACCTTATCGAACTTGCCCCTGCAGAGACGGATAGGGGACGGGACTTCTGGAAGGAAGAGGACTGAAGAGTAACCCTGGTGAGAAAAGGAAAAGGTGGCATCATCAGGAGGTCTCGGCCCTGCCCTGTTCAGGGCAGGACGTCAACCAATGGACTGAACGTTCATTCGGTGACTTAGTTGGACACTAATACACCTGCTATAGAATGGATACAAATGATTATTAAATCTTTTGGATTTTTCCGGAGAGAAACGGCGGAAGATACTGTACTTCCGGGCGAAAATAAGCCTTCTGCCAGGGGTTTTCTCTTTTTTAATAAAACTGCAACTACAGGTACCCCCGGTTCAGGATCCGGAACCGTTCCAGGGGATCACCATTCACGGAACATTCCCTCCGGACACAGGAGAAGGGCCGGTACCTGCCGTGATCTTTGCTTTCATATTTTCCAGACCTTCCCTGAATTCGTCCAGGTATTCCTGCATAGAGAGACTTCCTTCCGGGAAAGGGCAGTCGATATCGTACAACCGTTCGATGGTCGGCCTGGTCGGAAGGAGGAGGTCTAGTGACACACCCGACCGTATGCAGGCCCGCTCCATCGCCTCGCGAAAGATGCCGATGCAGTAGGCGATCCGGGCCCGGTGGCAGTCGCGGGTTTTATCAAGGAAGAGGGAGAGCCGTTCGGTCTCTATCTCGAAAAAATCCTCACGTAGCCGTTCATCCGGGCACCTCCCCAGCATATACTGGTAGTGGGCGAACGGATACATCCGCTCAAGCTCGGCCGGAACCACCCCGCAGGTACCGAAAACTATGATCTGGTACTCATCATCGTTGAGGATCGAGCTGATGATCTTCCGGAACAGCCGGTGGCTCGGGCTGCTGCTGTAGGGTTTCCGGAGAGCGCAGGGGATAAAGATGGCGATATCCCGTGGAGCAATCCGGTAATCGTTCAGGATAAAGCGAAACGCTTCCTCGAACGCAGGATGGTAGAAGGGGGGGTCGGTCAAAGGGCCCTGTATCATTCCCACGTGTTCTCTCTTTACGGGAGAAGAACATTCTCCCTGCTCAGCTAATAGAAAAAAGCTACTGCATACGGATATATCCCTTGGAGAGGAGATCGGAGAGCCAGCGATCAAGGTGCTCGGCCAGCTCGTTCTTTGCTCTCAGGTCTACTCTTCCCGGCTCAGGGTATACCTCCCGCCTCGCTGACCGGTCCTGGTATGAGAGGGGCTCGGCGGTCCTGTTCTGGTGAATGACCCGGATTACCATATCCGGATCTGCTACGACCACCCCGTCGATGACCGGGTTCTGGGAGAGAGCATAGACATCACTGCTGAGCCGGTCGATGCAGAGCGGCAGGTAGGGGGGTTTCTCGATCACTGCATACTGGTTCACGGAAAAGACCCCTACTTTCTCGAGTTTGTCATAGATGCTCCGGTAGATATCTCCCATGCACAATCCCTGCCTTGCTATCGGATATATCGGTCAGAACCCAAAAACCTTGTCCACCAGGTGCCGGCAGGTTCAGAACAGGCCCGTTACGGAAAAGAAGGGAAGGGGCAGCTCCTTCCTGATACATTCTCCGGATTCAGCCGGACAGGTGTCCGACAATGATACGAATCCCGATAAGAATCAGGACGATTCCTCCGGCTATCTCCACTGGTCTTCCGAACCGGGAAGCGAGACGGCCGCCGACCATCACTCCAGCGAATGCAAAGAGCAGGCTGACCAGACCGATCACGACCGCCTCGAGCATGATTCCGGAAGATATCAGAGCAAGGGAGAGACCAACCCCGAGGGAATCGATACTGGTGGCGATCGAGAGAAGGAGGAGCACCGGTATCGACAGATAATCCCCCCTCCGTTCTTCATCCCCTGAAAAACCCTCAATGATCATTTTTCCACCGATGAGCGAGAGGATGATGACGGCCGCCCAGTGGTCAAATGGCGCAGTAACCGGTGCAAGCCAGGTTCCTGTCAGCCACCCGAGGAGTGCCATGATGGCCTGGAACCCCCCGAAACAGGCGGCGATAATCAGGGCCGCTCTTGTTTTCCCGGAAGAAAATGTCGCGCCCGCTGCCAGGGAGACGGCAAAACAGTCCATGGCCAGCCCGATGGCAACCAGCAGGATGAGCGAGAAGTCCATCTTTCTCAGGTCGACGCCAGGGGTATATCTCTTCTCGTGAACGGTAAAGAACCGAATCAGCTGGTGCTGCTGCCGGACGTGAAGAAAATTATTTGACTGTTCTGAAGAAATTGTTGATGTCATGCCATAACATGACAGGGTGAGCGGTCATTGTAACAGAAGGCTATGATTCTATATACCGGCAGTCAATCGAGGACCCCGGAGGGTTCTGGGGAAAAGCTGCCGGGGCGGTTTTTTGGGAGAATACATGGGATTCTGTGCTGAACGGCAGTCATCCGCCATTCTATTCATGGTTTTCGGGCGGAGCGCTCAATACCTGCAGAAACTGCCTCGATATCCACGTTGAGAGTGGAGCGGGATCCCGCACTGCACTGATTTATGACAGTCCCGTGACCCGGACCATCCGGCACTACAGCTACCGGGAACTCCGTGACCTCGTTGCCCGGTGTGCCGGGGGGCTGCGTGAGCTCGGGGTTATCAAGGGTGACCGGGTGGTCATCTACATGCCGATGGTCCCCGAGACAGTCATCGCAATGCTTGCCTGTGCACGGATCGGCGCCATCCATTCAGTGGTATTCGGGGGGTTCGCGGCCCGTGAGCTTGCGGCACGTATCAGGGATGCACAGCCGAAAGTTATTCTCTCCGCCTCATGCGGGATAGAGGTGAACCGGATCATTCCCTACAAGCCGCTCCTGGATGATGCGATTGGGCAGGCCGGAACGAAGCCGGAGGCCTGTGTCATTCTCCAGCGTCCGCAGAAGTATGCACCTCTCATCAGGGGGCGGGACCTGCCCTGGGAGGAGCTCATGGATGCTCCACCAGCAGACTGTGTCCCGGTCGCGGCCACGGATCCCCTCTATATTCTGTACACTTCCGGGACCACCGGAATTCCCAAAGGTGTGGTCAGGGATAACGGCGGGCATCTTGTTGCCCTGAAGTGGAGTATGAAGAATATTTACGGTCTCTCTCCCGGGGAGGTGTTCTGGGCAGCTTCAGATGTGGGGTGGGTGGTCGGCCATTCTTATATCGTCTATGCTCCTCTTGCCTACGGCTGCACCACCGTCCTGTACGAGGGAAAATCGGTTGGAACCCCCGACCCCGGGGCCTTCTGGCGGGTTATCGCTGACCACGGAGTCTCGGTGCTCTTCACCGCTCCAACCGCCTTTCGGGCCATAAAACGGGAAGACCCTGCCGGATCCCATATCGGGCGTTACGACCTCTCAGGATTCAGGATGCTCTTTTTGGCCGGAGAGCGGTGCGATCCCGACACTCTCATCTGGGCCCGGGACCGGCTCGGTGTCCCGGTTATCGACCACTGGTGGCAGACCGAGACCGGCTGGGCGATCGGCGCCAATCCGACAGGACTGGAGCTCTTCCCCGTGAAGCCGGGGTCCTGCACGAAACCGGTACCGGGCTATGATGTCCGTGTACTCGATGACCACGGGGCCGAGCTTCCCCCGGGAAAGACGGGAACCATCGTGATACGTCTCCCGCTCCCTCCCGGTTGTCTGACCACGCTCTGGAACAATGACCAGGACTACATCAGGACCTACCTCTCGGAGTATCCGGGATACTACCTGACCGGTGATGCTGGGTTCATTGATGACGACGGGTATCTCTGGATCATGGGCCGGACCGATGACATCATCAATACAGCCGGACACCGGCTCTCGACCGGCGCTATGGAGGAGGTACTGGCCTCTCATCCCGATGTTGCGGAATGTGCAGTGACCGGCGTCGCCGATGCCGTGAAAGGAGAGATCCCGGTCGGCTTCATCGTCCTCAAGGCAGGAGTCACCCGGGATCGGGACGAGATCATCCGTGAGCTTGTCCGGATGGTGCGGGAGAAGATCGGCCCGATCGCGTCGTTCAAGACGGCCGTGGTGGTCAAGCGGCTGCCCAAGACACGGTCCGGGAAGATCCTCCGGGGCACCATGAAGAAGATTGCAGACGGTACTGAATACCGGGTTCCGGCCACCATTGATGATCCTGCCGTTCTCGGCGAGATTACAGAAAGCCTTGCAACAATAGGCTATCCGAAACAGTGAGTGTGGCCGTAATCAGGCCTGCCTCTCCCTCTTTTTCCTGTTAAACCGGGTAATTGTCCCTGGGGAATAGCCGTGTCGCCTTCCGGCAGGAGGCGCCGTTCCCACACCTCCATGCGTCCTATGACCGGAGGGTATCTGAACAATACGGTTCAGGGATTCAGGATGAAGATGGCATAGTTCAGGAGCGAGGCAAAGGATACCCAGGCGAGGTAGGGAAGGAGGAGGAGAGATGCCGGGCGGCTGACCCTGAAGAAGGCTACAATCGTTGCCACAATGAATGCCCAGAGAACAAGGATTCCCGCGAGACCTGCAGCAGGAGACTGGAGGCCGAAGAAGAGGAACGACCACAGGGCATTGAGTGCGAGCTGGATACCGAACAGGATGAGCGCAATACGGACTTCGGTTCCTTTCCTCCACTCCATCAGCACGAGATACAGGGAGATGCCCATCAGAATATAGAGGAGGGTCCAGGCCGGTCCGAATACCCAGGAGGGAGGGTTGAAGGACGGTTTGACCAGCATATCATACCAGGATCCCGGTCCGGTGCCGGTCACCAGGGCCCCGAGGAGGCCTGCCATGTTACAGAGAATGATAGAACCGATAAGGATAGGAACCGATTCGATCAACCTCTTTTTCCCTGATTCCATGAATACTGCTCTTCCCGCATCCTGATAATCCTTGCTCACCATATTCTCCTACTCTCTTCAGGTATCCCCCAGAGCATGGACGATCGCAGTGATCGCCGCAGGGTGGGAGGGGCCGTAGCCTCCCTCAAGCAGCAGGGCGAGCGGGATTCCCGGGTCGGCGAGGATAGAGGTCAGAGTTCCAAGATCGCCCGGACGGAGCGCCATGCCCCCCAGGGGGTCATCGGAGAGACAGTCCTGTCCGGCGGAGATGATGATGAGTCCGGGATCAAAGTCAAGAATGGCCGGCAGGAAACCATCGAGAAATACCTTCCTGTAGTCGGCAAGAGAGGATCCATTGGGAAGCGGTGCATTCATGGTGAACCCCTCGCCCTGACCTGCGCCGCGTTCTTCCCGCCTCCCGGTTCCCGGAAAGATATACTCCTGGTGAATTGAGCAGTAGAGAACGCGATCCGAGAAATAGAAGATATCCTGGGTGCCGTTTCCATGATGTACATCCCAGTCCACGATGGCAACCCGATCCAGGTGCAGGAGTGCGGAGGCAGCAGCAACCGAGGTGGTATTGAAGATACAGAATCCAAGGTGGCTGGAGGCTCCTGCATGGTGTCCGGGGGGTCGGATGAGAGCAAACATGGTGGTGCCATTCCGTGCAGCCCGGACGCACTGGATGCCGGCTCCGGCAGCGTACAGGGCGACTTCAAAGGAGTGGCAGGTGATATAGGTGTCAGGATCCAGGTACCGGCACTGGTGTTCCGGGAGGGAGGCAGCTGCTTCCCGGATCATATCGACATAACCCGCCGTATGGACCCGCAGGAGGTCCTCCGGATCTGCCATCACCGGCGGCACGACAGGAGTGCCTGCCGGAACACCGGAAAGGGCATGTACCAGACGTTTCTGAGTTTCCGGATGTCCCCGGCAGTCATGCAGCCTGAAGAGATCCCCTGATACGATGGTGACGGGTGACATGCCTCTGCATGATGGTTGATTAGGGAGCACTTAAGAAGTATGATCCTCAGGAAGGTACTCACTTCCGGGCCGGGGTTGCCCGGATCGAGGGGACTGGTGTACCTGACGGAGATCAGGTATGACCCGGGGGTCACCTAGATGTAGGATGACTGACAACACCCCTAGGAACCATGGACAGTCGCAGGGTCAGGATCGGTCTCGTCCAGCACGGTGTCACCGCGGATACCGGATACAACCTCCGGAAGACCCTCTCGCTCGCAAAAGAGGCTGCTCTCGGCGGAGCTGAGATCATTTGTCTCCCGGAGCTCTTCCGCACCCCTTATTTCCCACAGTATGAGGGACGGGATGCTTCGCTCTTTGCTGAACCGGTTCCCGGGGAGTCCACTCGTGCGTTTTCCGAGCTGTCCCGTGAATACCACGTCACGGTCATCGTCCCCATCTTTGAGCAGGGAGCAGACGGCCGCCTCTACAATACTGCCGTGGTCATCGACAATGGTATCATTCTTGAACCACCGTACCGGAAAGTACATGTTCCCCATGATCCTCTCTTCTTTGAGAAGAGCTACTTTCACCCTGGAAACGATTACGCTGTCTACTCCACCCCCGTGGCCCGGATCGGCGTGCTCATCTGCTATGACCAGTGGTTTCCGGAGGCTGCACGGGCACTCACTCTCCTCGGTGCAGAGATCATCTTGTATCCGACGGCTATCGGGTGGATCCGCGGGGAACGGGACACCTCCGAAGGAGACTGGCGGAATGCCTGGGAGACGGTCCAGCGGGGGCATGCCATCGCAAACGGGGTCCATATCGCCGCGGTCAACCGGGTCGGGACCGAAGGGGATCTCGAATTCTGGGGGAGTTCATTTGTCGCTGATGCCTTTGGGACAGTGACTGCCCGGGCTGGCGAGGAAGAACAGGTCCTGCTTGCCGATATATTTCCGGATATGAACGATGAGGTCAGGGAGGGTTGGGGATTTTTGCAGAACCGCCGGCCGGACACCTACCGTATCCTGACCGGAGAGGAGTGAACCGGTATGGCTCCTGTTTCGGAACGAACCGTTCAGACTCCGATGGAGGAAGGATTCCATATGCCCGCCGAATGGGATCCGCAGGAGTCTGTCTGGCTCTCCTGGCCCCAGGATGAAGAGACCTTCCCCGAGCTTTCTGCCGTTGAGGATGCCTACAGAACGATCATCAGGACCTCCTGCCGCGGCCAGAAGGTCAACCTCCTCGTCAGGGACAAGGAGACCGAAGAACGGGTGCGAACCCTCATCGGGAAGATTGGCAGGATCCCGGAAGGACTCCGCTTCCATACCATCGATTATGTCGATGTCTGGTTCAGGGACTACGGTCCCACCTTTATCGTGAACCGGAAGAACCATGAGCTTGCCATGGTCAACTGGCGGTTCAATGCCTGGGGGAACAAGTATCCCGAACTGCTCTATGATGACTGCATTCCTTCGATGATGAACCGCGAGCTCGGAATCAGGTGCTTTTCTCCCGGCGTGGTGATGGAGGGGGGCTCGATCGATGTGAACGGGAGGGGGACCGTGCTGACCACCGAACAGTGCCTCCTGAATCCCAATCGCAATCCTGATCTCGGTCGTAGTGAGATTGAAGCCGTGCTCAGGGATTACCTGGGTTGCAACCGGGTGATCTGGCTGTCGGATGGGATTGCAGGAGACGATACTGATGGCCATGTTGACGATATTGCCCGGTTTGTGAATGAAAGAACGGTGGTCTGCGCCGTTGAGGATGATCCGGATGATGAGAACTTTGCTGCACTTAAAGAGAACTACCGGATACTCCGGGGCTCAACCAACCAGGATGGAACTCCCCTCACGGTTATCCCCCTGCCCATGCCCGGTTCCGTTGGGGACGATGGGCGCCTCCCTGCCAGTTACGCCAATTTCCTCATCGCCAACAGGGTTGTGCTCATGCCGGCATTTCACCATCCGAATGATGCCCGGGCCAGGGCAATCCTTGCGTCAGTCTTCCCGGATCGCGAGGTTATCGGGATCGACTGCCGGGCACTGGTGAACGGGTTTGGGGCAATCCACTGCATAAGCCAGCAGCAACCGGTACCCTGAAAGAGAGGGGGGAACCGGGAAACGAAGACCTGGTGAGACGGGTTGGAATTGCGGGCATGGGGGATCACATCTCCCAGGTGCCCCTCTTGAGGGCTCTGGTCCCGGAAATGACACCGGAGGATGAGGTTTTTCTCATCAGGTTCCCGCATGGATTGGATTCGAACGATCCGGTGAGTACCTATCCAATGCTATATGATTTGCCGTTCACAAACAAGAAACAGAGCAGAGGCGGTTCTGCACGCGCCCGGGTACGGAGCATGCTGAAAAGAGAGCGGGTGGTCTCGGAGCGGATCCGGTTCGGGAGACCGGTCCTGGAAGAGCTTGCACGGGAAGGGATCTGTGCTGTCGATATGCACTGTCATACCAATCATTCCGATGCGCCGGTCCGGGTCAGGGATGCTCTCTCCCGCGCCTCGTCACTGGGCATCGGGCTCTCGATTACCGATCATAATGTGGTCAGCGGAAGCAGGGATGCGGTGGAATCATCACCAGGATCTCTCATCATCCCCGGGATTGAGATCAGTGCCCTGGACGGACCCCACATCCTTGTCTATTTCTATGCACTCCCCGATCTGATTGATTTCTACCGGAATCATATTGAAGAAAAAAAGCAGCAGAGCCCTTTTCTGGCCATCCGGCTCACGACGTCAGAGATTCTTGACCGGGCGTCCGGATATTCCTGTCTCTCCGCCGCGGCACATCCGTTCGGATATCTCATCTTCAACAAGGGTGTAGGCCGGTGTGTCGAGCGCGAGTGGCTCCCGCCGGAAATTATTCCCCGTTTTGACGCTATCGAAGCCATCTGTGGCGGGATGCCCCGTTCAGGGAACATCAGGGCGGTTCACCTCGCCGAACGGAACAGGCTCGGTATAGTCGGCGGAACTGACGCTCACCTCCTTCGTGATTACGGTACCGTGGTTACCTGCTCGCGGGCTGACACGGTGGATGAGTTCCTCGACAACATCCGGAAGCACCAGACCACCATCATCGGGAAGGAGAAGACCCTCCTCGGGAAGGGTCTGACCGGAACCGTCATGATCACCCGGTACCTGCCGTATACCCTCCCGTCGCTCTCGATCCACTATGAACAGAATCTCCCCCGCCTTCAGCGGTTCTTCCGGAGGACTGGGGGACACAGGCGGTGAAAAATGAGGGATCCAGGATCCGGAGAAGACCGGATATCAGCCGGGGTGGCACGAGACATGGGGGCCGAAGCGCCCCGGATCATATTCCACGTCGATATGGACAGCTTCTATGCCTCGGTCGAGGTCAGGGAGCATCCTGAATATGCAGGCCGGCCGGTCATCGTCGGGGCTGATCCCAAAGGGGGTCTTGGGCGGGGAGTGGTAAGCACCAGTTCATACGAGGCACGGAAGTTCGGCGTCCATTCAGCGATGCCAATCTCCCACGCATACCAGCGCTGTCCCGATGCAGTGTTCCTCCAGCCACACTTCGAGCTCTATGAGCGGGCCTCGCAATCGGTGATGCGGATTCTCCGGCGATATTCCCCGATCTTCGAGCAGGTCAGTATTGATGAAGCCTACCTGGACATGAGCCATCTGCAGGTTTTCGATGCTGCACGTGAGAAAGCACGTGAGATCAAGGAAGAGATCAGGGGGAAGGAAGGGCTTGCCTGCTCGATCGGGATAGCTCCCGGAAGAACCCTCGCCAAGATCGCCTCCGATCGCTCCAAGCCTGATGGTCTCCTGGTGATCCTACCCGAAGATGCTGCCTCGTTCCTCGCCCCTCTGGCGGTTGAGAAGATCCCGGGAATCGGAAAGAAGTCTGCCCGGGCGCTCCATGAGATGGGGATAATCACCATCGGACAGCTGGCTATCGCCGACATCCAGGCGCTCATCGCGAGGTTCGGGCGGTCAGCTGTCGTCATACGTGACCTGGCCCGGGGAATCGACCGGACCGGTATCCGGATCCGCGAGAGCAGCAGGTCCATCTCCCGCGAGATGACCTACGAGCAGGATACCCGGGATATCCCTGCCCTCCAGGCGACCCTGGACGGCATGGCACAGGAGCTCGCAGAAACCCTTTCCCATGAGGGCATGATGTTTAAAACGGTCACGGTCAAGATCCGGTACTATGGGTTTGATACCCGGACAAAAGCCCGGACGATCGAGAAACCCCGGGCGGATCTCCGGACCATCCGGGCGGTCGCCCTGCAGCTGGTCTCTGAACTCTACGATGGCCGCCTCGTCCGGCTCATCGGGCTGAAACTCTCGGGTCTCCAGACCGGCGACCTGAGCCAGACGAGAATAGACGATTTCTGCGACTCCTCCCCTCCTTCCGGCAACCGTACCGGCTGATGTTGTTTCCTGCCTGACAGGTATTTATGACCGGGGGAAGATACGACCACATATGCGTCTCTTTAACCGCATCAGGGAAGCTCTCTCCATACAAGGCGGGAAGAAACGGAAAAAACTGTCAGATCGGCCGCATGATGATGCGGATGAAGAGGAGATAGAGGAACTGATCGCGCTTGATATCATCTGACACAAACCTGATAGGGCAGCCGGGTGTTCCGGCGGTTATCCCTTTGTTGACGAAGCGGTCATCGAACTTTCCCCCCCTGCCCGGAGTGTGGCTGAAGTCCGCGATCCGGCTCTCTTTGTCCGGCAATCTCTTTTCACCGGTTCCTGCCGGTGAAGACCGTTTCAGTCCTGCACCGATCGGGATACCGCTGCCCTGATGCGCCGCACCAGGTTCTCTTCACCGCTGTACCCGAACGTCGCCTGACTCCCGTGCATCACATCGATCGAGGGGATGTTCCGTTCTGCTGCGAACGGGCGCTCGAGCAGACCCCCGAGGATGAGATTGATCCCGGCCCGGTCGAGATGGTCTTCGATCTCCTGGTAGCCGGGCATGATGAGAACTTCGCTGTCCGGTCCTGCTGCCCGGTAGACGCGTTCCGGAGATGGCGGGATCACATCGAGAATGATCAGGCGGGGCGGACAGTTCAGTCCGGAGAGGAACGCCGAGAAGGCAATGGCGCGGGCAGGGCCTGAGAACAGGGCGATGCGCATATCCGCGGGAATACGGGGTGGTTCTGATACTACGTGTGGCCGGGTATATTCCCGGCCGAGCCCCTGCAGTACGGCAGACAGGAACCGGTCGGTTGCCCGTCTCCCTATGGGCAGATCGATGATTCTGAACGGAGTGCCGAATCGTGCTTTGAGCACTTCCGCAGCCCCGAGCCCTGAATTCTCACAGAGGACCAGGTTCAGGGCAGCATCTCCTGCCCGTTTGAGATCCTGGAGTCCGGCACCTGCAGTCAGAACCGTTCCTGTCGTAACTCCGACAGATGAGAGCAGTCGTTTCATCTCGGTGAGATCCGGTCCTGACCGGAGAACACCGAGCAGGTTGACCGAACAGGGGTCAACCGATCCGCTCGTACCGGTAAGCGTTGCGGCAATTGTGGCGAGGGTGTCGGTATAACCGCCGGAGTGATCACCTTCAAACCCTCCGGAATCAATGGCCAGCGCCCGGGCAGATACCGATGCCGAACGGACCGCCGAGGCTACATCCTCCCCGATGATACCTGACGCGCAGCAGGAGAGGACGGCGATCAGCTCAGGGGAGAGCGTGCGGTCCAGATCCTCAATCGCAGCGACCAGTTTTTGCTCTGCCCCGAAAATGACATCCTGTTCGTCGAGGCAGGTAGAGTAGATCCGGGGAGGGCGGTCGCCCCGCATGCCAAGGATGTAGGCGATGTGGTAGACGCAGCCTTTCGGCCCGTGGACAAGGATTACAGTATTTTTCATTGTCCCGAGCGCTTTGATAGCTCCAAAGAGCCTGCAGGTACTCCTCGGGATTACGGGTGCTGCCGACATTTATCCTCCGTCCGCTTCTACGGGATCATTGCCCTGCCCATAGAAAAACCGATGGATTGGACAGGACCTTCGGCCACCAGGTACCTGGCTGGTCCGGAATGGTGTATTCCTGGTTGAAATGCGCCTCCCGGGCCCTCCGTTCCTGGCAGCATGAGCAGAGATATTACCTATGTGTGTGAATAATGCTGGAATAGCAGAGCATGAACAGACAACAGTTCGAATATGCAGTTCTCCTCGCCTTTGAGATCATATTCCTTGGATTCGCCGTGCAGGCTGTGCTCATCGAAGACACCACCCGGTTCTATGTCGTGCTCGCGTCAATGGCACTCCTCGTCGTTCCTGTTCTCGTCGAAAAAAAGATCTCCATTGTCCTCCCGTTCGGGACCAAGAGCACCATTGCCCTCGCCCTTTTTCTCCACATAGCCGGCGGAATCAACCGCTGGTACTGGAAGTATATGCCCTACTACGACAAGCTGGCACACGGCGTATCGGCTCTGGCTCTCGGCCTCCTCATCTTTTCGTTCTTCCTGGTGATGGACTACTGGGAGATCCGGGTGCGCCCCTCCCGAATCCTGCTCGGGATGTTCATTCTGGTCTTCCTGTTCGGTCTGAGCTGGGAGGTGGGGGAGTACTACATCGATGTTCTTGTCCAGTCGTCCTACAATAACGGCGTCACCGATTCCATTCTTGATATGGTCTCAAACACCATCGGGTCGATCGTCGCCATCGCAATGGCCGCTCATTACCTGAGATCCATGCCCGAGGGGAAGACTCCCGGATCCCTGCTCCATCCCGGGCAGTAAACCGCCCCGGGAGTCCTGTGCGATTACAGGCCATGAACGGTGGTGATGAGCATGGTGAGGGCTACGACGGCCAGGAGTATCCCTATACCTCTCATGAGGAGCTGCTCCGGTGCTTTCGGTGCTGCACGCGCACCGGCATATGCCCCGATCACCGCCCCCATTGAAAGGCTGAGTGCATACGCAGGCTGAATATGGCCGAGGGTTGCATGGATGCCGGCACCTGCAGATGACGTGGCGAGGACCACCACGGATGATGTGGCGACGGCAAAGTGCACGGGCATTCCGGCGGTTACCATTGCCGGGACGTTGAACACTCCGCCCCCGATGCCGGTCAGGCCGCTTGCCAGACCGGCAAGTGCCCCCCATACTGCGTAGTGCAGATAGAAGAGCCTGTTTTTCGCGGTGCATGAGAAGCAGTCACAACAGGTCTCTTCGCAGGAGGGTCCTCTGTCAATCGCCCGTACAAGCGGAAATTCCTGAAAGAGAAGTTTGACTGCCAGCAGGCCGACAACCAGGGAGAAGAGCAGCGCGACAATGACCCCGGATATGAAAGCCGTGAGGTAGGCGCCGGCGATGGCAAACACGATGCTCGGGAGAATCAGGCACGCGGCGCTCCTGAAAAAGACTCTCTTCTGACGGAAATAGGATACTGAGGCCGAAAGGGTGGTGAAGATGATCACGGTAAGGCTGGTGCCCACAGCATCCTGGGGGTCAAGGCCGAACACCAGGACGAGGATCGGAACATAGAGGAACCCTCCCCCGACACCTGCCAGTGCTGCGAGAAATCCGGCCAGCACCCCCATGCAGACAGCAGCAGCAGCGATGGAGACGGGGATCATGGACCTCGCTATGAACCTCCAATCCTGCTCTTTTGCCGGAATCCGGCAGTTTTTCGCTCTTCCGGCACCGGGCTACCACACCCTTCGGGGAAATTCCCGGCCCCGTGCCTTTTCCCGTGCACGGCTGAGACAGACCATTGCCTCCTCGTCCCGTCCCATGCGGGAGAGGAGGATTCCCTTGTTGTTCAGGGCAGTGAGATCCCCGGGATCGAGATCCAGGGCCGTATCAAAAGCTGTAAGTGCTTCCTCAACCCTGCCAAGTGCGGCAAGGGCACCTCCACGGTTTGCATGAACGACACTGACACCGGGATTGATCCTGATACAGCTGTCGTACGATTCGAGTGCTTCATGGAACAACCCCATGTCAGCAAGACAAACTCCCCGGTTGTACCATGCTTTTGGGTATTCGGAACACAGAGAGAGGGTTATTTCGTATGAGCGAAGGGCCTTCTCCAGGTCCCCTTCCTGGTATGCACAGTTGCCCCTGATAAACCAGGCCTCAGCATGGTCGGGATCAAGGGTTACCGCATGGTCAAGGCACTGGACAGCATCGGCATACCGGGCCAGGTAATAGAGAGTGAGCCCGCGGACAAACCAGGCATCACTGTTCCCGGGTTCCATGCTGATCGCCTGTTCACAGCACTCCAGTGAAGCCCTGAATAATCCGATCCGGTCCAGGGTGAGGGCTTTCTGGATGAGGACATCGGGGTTCCTGACATGTTCAGATTCCTCGTCAAATGCGGCAAGTGCCTCCCGGTATCTCCCGAGACAGGCGAGTCCGGCTCCGCTGCGTCCCCCTTTATCCTTCCGGGTGATCCGATTCTTTGAGGGAATTTCAGCACCAGGTCCCATACCGGCGTCCTATCCACAGTTCCGCGGGAGGCTACAAAAAGGCAGCGGGAACCGGACGAACGGTGTTCCAATAGGGCATGAAGATCAAGCCCGAACACAATTTTGCTGGTATTCACGCCTGATCTGATTGAGCTGACGGAGGGCATTTCCAGGAATTCCCGCAGGATGATCTTATACGGTGCAGTGAGGCCACCGTACGCGATGAGGACTGATCCAAGATCGCAAAGATGATGGCAGGATTCCGATGGCATCACTGAATATCAGGAGTTCGATTGTCCGGCTCCCCCGCGTTTGTGAGGGTCAGATTGGCAATCCCGCTCCTGTACTTTTCCCTGGGGGAACCCTCGTCCATGCTTCCGCTCCTGAATCCTTCAAGATCCAGGGTTATATACCGGTAACCGGCCGCCCTCAGTCCCGCCGCAATCTCTTCCCGGAACCTGAGCAGAAGAGAAAATTCCCCGGGAAGAACTTCAATACGGGCCAGATCGCCATGCAACCGGAGCCTGACCTGGGAGAGCCCGAAGGAATGGATGAGGTCCTCTCCGGTTTCGATGGTCCGGACCTTTCCGGGCGTTATCTCTTCACCGTAGGGGATTCGTGACGCGAGACAGGCTGATGAAGGGCAGTTCCAGAACGGAAAGCCGCGGGAACGGGCGATTTCGCGGATGTCCTCTTTTGAGATATCGCATTCGACGAATGGATGGCTGATCCCCTCCTCCTCGCAGGCACGAAGGCCTGGCCGGAATTCACCGAGGTCGCTCGTGTTAACGCCATCCGCAATGGTGCCGGCATTAGAATCCCTGGCCGCATCCCGGAGAAGTCTGCAGGCAAGTTTCTTGCAGCGATAACACCGGTCTCTGCGGTTCTGCCTGAACCCGGGATCGTCCAGGATTGGGAACGGAATGATGGTGAGGGGTATGCCGAGCGAGGATGCCCGTTCCCGCGCCTCACGAAGCTGCCTCCGGGGGAGGAGGGGAGAGTCGAGCAGGATGACACGGGCCCGCTCCCCCAGCTCTTCCTGCGCTATTGCGGCGAGGAGCGCACTGTCCACGCCACCGGAATATGCGATGATGATGCGATCCTTCCCGCAAAGGGCTTTCCGCAGGAAGTACTCTTTCTCTGGTGTCAGTGATATCACCCGGTTCCTGTTCCGGAAAGCGGATCGCTTCCGGTCAGGGACTCTGCAGGAAATACATTATGGTAAAACATCTCATAATAGTGTGCAGAACTCAGAGGAGGTTTCTGACTGGAAGGCATGCTCACCGAAAGGGAAATTCATCGGTATTCCCGCCAGATCGCGTTCATCGGCGAGGAGGGCCAGGAGCGGCTCAAAGCGGCACACGTGGTTCTTGCCGGAGCCGGAGGGCTCGGCTGCCCTGCTGCGACATATCTCGCCGTTGCCGGTGTGGGCCGCCTGACCATCATTGATTCCGACAAGGTGGAGATGACCAACCTGAACCGGCAGATCCTTCACTGGGAGCAGGATATCGGACGGAACAAGACGGTCTCCGCCCGGGAGAAACTTGGGGCGATGAACCCTGATCTGTTCATCGAGGATGTCTGCGAGGTTATAACCGGGCAGAATGCGTCGGCACTGATCGGGCGGGCTGCACTCATCATCGATGCACTCGATAATTTTCCCGCCCGGTATGCCCTGAATCTGGCAGCCCTTGAACACGGCATCCCCTGCATCCACGGGGCTGTCTCCGGTTATGACGGCCACATCACCACCGTCATTCCCGGTGAGACGGCGTGCCTGCAGTGCATCTTTCCTGATCCACCTGGTGGATCGGAATTTCCCATTATCGGAACTACAGCCGGGATTATCGGCCTGATGCAGGCACACGAGGCGATAAAATTCCTGACCGGCGGGGGCACACTGCTGAAAAACCGCCTGCTGATCTGGGACGGGAGGGACTCTTCTGTTACCTTTCTGGATCTTGAACGGGATCCGGTGTGCAGAGCCTGTGGGGAATGTACACAGGGCGCGGGCAGTGAGAGAGGTGAGCCATGAAGATCACGGTCAGGGCTTTTGCACGGTTTCGTGAAGTGGTCGGGGATGTGACTGCTCTTGATCTCCCGGAGGGATCAGGACTTCCGGCACTCCTCGCAGCCCTCGCTTCACGGTCTGACGAGAGCAGGGACCTCCTGGTTGATGAGCAGGGAACGATCCGGGAGCATATTATCTTCATGGTAAACCGGAAACGGGTGAGCCGGAGTGCCCTGGACAGCATCATCCTTGCTGAAGGAGATGAAGTGGCTATCTACCCGCCTGTTGCGGGCGGCTAGAAGGAGAGGAGCATGATCACCATAACCCACGAGGATTTTGATCCCGGAGCATACATCGATGCTGCCCGGGATCGCCAGATCGGCGGCATCGTGACCTTTACCGGAATCGTCCGTGACGACGGGATCACAGCGATTGAGCTCGAAGCATTCCGGGAAGCGGCACTCCAGGAACTCGAAGCTATCGGGGAGGAGGCACGTTCCCGGTATGCCATACAGTCCGTGGATATCATCCACCGCATCGGCACGCTCTCGGTCGGGGATCACATCGTGCTGATCGTGGTCGGGGCTTCCCATCGCGGGGATGCCTTCCGTGCGTGTGAATACATTATCGACCGGATTAAGGAAACGGTCCCCATCTGGAAGAAGGAACACTTGGAAGAGGGATCCCGATGGGTGCCGGGAGAGCATTCCTGAAAAGACCGATGGATCCGGACATCACTATCAGGCTGTTCTCACCTGATGATTTTTCTGCAGTCTGCGAACTTGAGCAGGGTGAAAAAGGTTCACCGTACGGCGCCGCTGTCTTCGTCAGGCAGGCTTCTGTCATCTTCTGCCGGACATTTCTTGTCGCTGTGTGCAAGGGGACCGTTGTAGGATACACTATCGGGGCGGCGGCGCAGGCTGCCCCCGGGGATGGCTGGGTACTCCGGCTGCGGGTGGCGGACCGGTACCATCGCCGTTCGATCGGGACAGCCCTCCTTACCACCCTCTTAACCGCATTCGCCTTCCTGCCAGTACGCCGGGTTCTGCTGACCGTTGCTCCCGAAAACCATCCCGCCCGTGCCCTCTACCATAGCATGGGATTTGAGGAGACCGGTTTTCTGCCCGGTTACTTTGGAAAAGGAGAGGATCGTCTTGTCCTTTCTGCTGCCCTTCCCCTCCGGAAGGACCGGTGAAAAGGGCTTTCCGGACATCACCGGACGAGACCGGCATTACTGCCGCCGGACTGCCCTGACAAAACATTTTTTTCCGGGTATCCCCAATCCGCTGGATGTTATGAACGCACCCGGCTGCTCGCGGTTTGAACGATCCATATCGGCACAACGGGCCGGGATGCTTAAAATGGCAACGGACCAGCAGTGCGAATGTTGTGGACGCAGGATCTCACCCTCTCTTCTTGAGGTCCATTGTATCCCCGGTGTGAGTGTCCGGGAACGGGAAGTGGATCCGATCATGCACATTCTCCCCCTGTGCCCGGCCTGCCATGGATCGATGCATAGCTGTGCTGTTCCCGAACGTGAGCAGCGCCTCCTGGTCGGCACCCGTACAACGGAGATAGAAAGCAGGATCAGAAAGGTATTCAGGCAGAAGGCCTATGTCCCTCCACCCTCACCGGATCCGGACGAGCTCTTTGCATCCGCCCTCTCATCAGGGGGAATTGATCTCTTCCTCAACGGTGCATAAGAAAAAAAGGTATGCGGAAGGCTGTCAGGGCAGTTTTTTTGAGAGCAGGAGGGCACCCAGGAGTGCCCCGAGTATGAGGAGCGCGCCACATCCGGCCGTGGTTGGAACCGGTGAGAGGGCAGCCTGGACCTGGATTGATTGCCCGGGTGCCATGGTGACCGATGAGGAATAATCGTTGTAGCCCTGCAGGCGGAGAAGCAGGGTATGAGTCCCGGCATCGACCGAAGTGATGGTCAGGGGGGTGACCCCCCGGCAGACATTATCAAGGAAGATGTTGGCCCCAAGGGGATTTGAGGTGACCTGGAGCGTCCCTTGTCCGGAAGGACTTGTTGCGGGAATGAGTTCTGCGTGTATCACCGCGGTTTTTCCCGCCAGGACCTCTACCGTCGTTATAAAATCACGGTAATTTGCCAGCTGGAGCTCAAGGGGATAGGATCCCGGGGGTATCCCGGTCAGATCAAGCGGGTTGTCTGCCTGCGTCCGTCCCTGGAAGTTGTTGTCGAGGTAGACAGATGCTCCCGGTGGATTGGAAGACACTACGATGTTTCCGGTAGGGTCTGCCGTGGCAAGCTCGAGGGTGGCATCAATGAAGGCCACAGAATTTGCGGGGATATCGACCGTCCCTATCCATTCCCGGTAGCCCGCCAGCTTGAGCTGGACGATATGGGGGCCGGCAGCAAGGTTTCCGATGGTGGCCGCGGTTGCCCCGCTGTAGAACCCGTCAACGTAGACATCGGCACCTCCCGGGGAGCTCTTCACCTGGAGAACGCCGATCTCGGAAAGCGGTGCAAGTGTCGCTTCCACCGTTATGGACCCTCCCGGCGGAACACTGACAATGCTGAGGAACGGCTGGTATCCTGAGAGGAAAGCACGGACAATGTGACTTCCTGCCCTGATATCGGTATACGTCCACGGCGCCTGCTGACCCCTGCCGCCGTCTATGGTGAGGAGTGCCCCCGTGGGAGACGATGTGACGATGAGCGTGCCGAATTCTGAACTTGGCTCAAGGATTGCCACGATACGAACCGTCTCCCCTGCGCCGGGATTCGATGCATAGGTCCGGGTCCAGGGAAAGTATCCCGATTTCGAGACGGTGATGGTATGCCTGGGGGTGGCGGTCGAATATACAGGGATGGTCACGGGAGTATTCCCATAGTAGACACCGTCGAAAATGACCTGTGATTCAACGGGACTCGATTCGACTGCGAAATACCCGACATCACCCCCGATGACGGGCTGTCCGGCAGCACACCCGTTCAGGGCAAGAAGGATGAGCACACCGCAGGTAAAAGCAATGAATATGCGCATGATAAAAGGGATTTCCCCCTATTATTTATACCTTCATGGTTGCACCGGGACAGGCTCCAAGCACTACGGATAAATGCCCGGGATTCCCAATAGGTGTAGGACACAACCGGAAGAGGAGGCCGACCTGATGCTCGAATATATCAATAAATTTGAAAGGGGTGTGTACTATGTCCTGATGGTCCTGCTGGCCCTGGTCATCTTTTTCGGGGTCATTGAGCTCTTCGTAATCCTTGGTATGGCCCTCTTTTCAGATCTCTCCTACCGCCTTGCAAATCACGAGATCCTCCAGCTCTTCGGCTATTTCCTGCTCATTCTGATCGGGGTGGAACTCCTTGAAACCATCAAGGCCTACCTCCTCAAGAATGAGATTCATGTTGAGATCATTGTGCTCGTGGCCATTATCGCGGTAGCCAGAAAGATCATCCTCCTTGATCCGTTTGTGGAAGGGGGGGAGGCGCTCAACAGCTCCTTGATAGTGGCCCTCGGCGTGGTGATCATCGCGCTCTCTGCCTCCTATTACCTCATCCGGAAGACCGGACCATAGCGGGAATCCGGGATCCCGGCATCCTGCGGGCAGCCTTGGGGAGCAGGGAAAGGCTTTTTACCTGAATCCGGTTACCTGTCAGCAGATGAGCATTTTCAGGACCACCGGAAAGAGGGAGCAGGCAGTCAAAACACTCCTGGAGGGAAGATGTGAGTGGTGCGATGAGCAGTTTGCAGCCTCCCGCCTTGTACTCCACCGGATACTGCCTGAACCCGGCCACCGGACCCCGGAAAGTCCTGACCCCCAGAAGCGGTTCCTTCTCCTCTGCCACCAGTGTCACCGGGATGTCCACCGCATCCCGCTCCCCCGCATTCTCCAGAAAGACCTGGTGAGGAAGCGATCCCCGGAAATCCGGAAAACCCTCCGGATCCTGTTCGATTATACGCCAAAACCCTATGAGCCTCCCGATACCGCGGATTTCGCCGAAATATATGAAGAGTGTTTCTCACTCCGTTCCCTGGATCTCTTCCGGGCCGGCGGATAGGCTCGGCAGGGTAGAGAATCCGATACCTTAATGGAGAGCCTGCCGGGAATGTACAGGTATGCTGAATATGGAAGGGCTCTCAGCCGAGGCGAAGATAGGAAAGATCCTCATTCTCGTTGCGGTCATATTGAGCATCCTGGTGATCATCGTTCTCGGGTTCATCGCCGGGATTGTCTGGAGCGTCGGTCAGGTCACCGGTTTCGGTATCATGATGAGTCTTCCGCAATGGATCCTCATCGCCCTCATCATCCTCAAGCTTGCGGGGACGGCAATGGGAATCGTTGCCTTATACTATGCGGGCAGGGATGACTTCTCCAGGGCGGGCATCTTTGCGGTCGTTTCCTGTGTTCTGCCTCCGCTGGATCTCGTCATGCTGATCGGAGGGATTTTCTGCCTGATCGGCAGAGAGGCAAACACGGCACGATCCGTCCCATCCCTGCAAAATCCCTGAAGAGGGGGGGAGAAGTCCTCTTTTTTCACAGGGTTTCGAGGAAAGAACGGTACCGTTCGAGCTCGTGTGTGCCGGCCTCCCGGGTCAGTGCAGGAACATTATAGATGATGAACGGGGGAAGGGCCTCCATACCCGTAAACTCGAAGATATTGTGGGTGATGATGGACAGATGCTCGTTGAGATCCCCATGTACTCCTCCCCTGGAATACATTTCTTTTGTTGACCCGCAGGTCGCCACGATCAGGGCTTTTTTGCCTCGCAGGAGCCCGTGATCATAGACCTGTCCCTCCCCCAGATCGACAACAAAACCCTGTACGAAGACCCGGTCGATCCATCCCTTCAGGATTGCCGGCATGTAGGACCACCAGATCGGGAACTGGAAGATCAGGAGGTCGGCCCAGGAGATTTTCTCAACCTCTTCCCTGATATCCGGCGCCAGACTCCCGGTTCCAAACCCATGGACCTGCTCTGCAGCAGGATTGAAGTGATTGGGATTTGCCCGGATACGGAAATCCTGGGGGTCCAGCACAGCTTTGAACTTCATCACGTACAGGTTTGACGCTTTCACCTGGTGACCGGCCCGGGCAAGGGTGACCATGGCAGTATCCCTGAGTGCGCCGTTGAAGGAACGGGGCTCGGGATGCGCATAGATATAGAGCACATTCATGCGCGATCATCACCCGGAGATCCTATAAGGATGTTCCAGGTCAGGATTACCGTCCCGCCTGGAACCCGGAGAAGGGGCGGTGTCTCCGGTATCTGCCTGGAACGGAGCGGGACTGAAACGGTGGCGCCGGTACAACCCACCACCGGTACTACCCTTTGTTATGGTGATTGACCGGGACCTTAGCGCTGGATCGGGAACAGCGGGATAGTGGCGGTGGAGACGGCTGGGCGTTACAGGAAGGCTGACGGGCCATCCGGTGAAAATTGGAAACGAAGCAGATGCCCCGTCACAGCGATTCAGGGTTTTATCACGAGCGTTGCTACCGGGCTGTGGGTGACCACGAATGTGCTGACGCTCCCGGAGAGCATGCGGGAAATCTGGCTCTTACCCACCGAACCGATTACGATCAGTTCGGAACCGGTCTCATTGGCGGCTGCGAGAATGGTCTCCCCGGGGTGGCCGCGTTTCAGGTGCATACCGGCTCGTGCGCCCATTCTGGTGAGTTCCTCCTCAAAACCCGCAAGCAGGTCTCCGGATTCCTCTTCAAGCTCCCTTATGACCAGTTCCCGGGCAAGATCACCATCGGCCCACCCTGTCTCGATGACATAGATACAGTGGAGTTCAGCTTCATAGTGCCTCGCCAGATCAGCGGCTGCGGCGAGCACTTTTACGGTTATTGGTGATCCGTCTACCGCCACCAGAATTTTTCGGAACACAGGAACCTCACCTGATTGATGATACCTGCGTAAGCTCATAAGAATATCTCTCAGACGGGGCGGGAGCCTTTCAGCACCCGCAGGGCTGCCCGGGCGGCGTTCTGGGTAGCTTCGGCTTTTGATCGTCCTGTTCCCCTTCCGATCGCTTCTCCGTCAATCGTGACAATGTAGCTGAACCGGGGGTGATGATGAGCACCCGATCTCTTCTCGAGCTGGTATTCCGGGAGAGAGCGGTCCCGTTTCTGGAGATACTCCTGGAGGCTCTTTTTGTAATTCCGGTCGGTCCGGTAGTTCCTGATTTCATTGGCCATCAACCGCCCGATAATTGTCTTTGTCCGTGCGAGGCCGAGATCAAGGTAGAGTGCCGCTACAAAGGCTTCAAAGGCGCCGGCAATGATGCGTGGCGTCTTTTCCTGCCGGCTTCCCACCAGGATGAGATCTTCAAACCCGATACCCGCTCCGGTGACAGCCCGGGCAAGGTTCCGGTTCTCGGTCCATTCCATCCGCATGGTCAGGTCTCCCTCCGGCCCCGGGTAGTTCCGGAACAGGAACTCCGCTACAATCAGGTTCAGGATCCGGTCCCCGAGAAATTCCAGGCGCTCATTGTCTCCAGAAGGCACCCCGGTCTCCCGCATATAGGATCTGTGAGTCAGGGCACGATGGTATCGTTCGAGTGCTTCCGGTCCTGCCCTCCTTCGCCCGATGGCTGGACTTGAGAGAAAGTCACGAAGGAGCCGTTCGCGTTCTCCATCGATGATCATATCCGTGTTCATTCCAGATTCGGGGCGTCAGACATTAACCATTCCCCCGGCCTCGCCCGGCCCGCCGTCATTACCGCCGCTGCAGAAAACCGGTGCACTGCTATCCCGGAGCACCTCGTATCAAAAGATTCACACGTTCCTCCGGGAAAGGCCATGAGGGCGAAAGATCCCTGCGCTATTCTGATTCAGGAGACTGCGTGCTTCCCGGGGCGTAGTACAAATCCCTTTGCCGGGCAACCATTCCCAGGGAAACCATGTCATTCAGGGCGAGGATAACCTCATCCATATCCGGATTCATCATGAACCGCAGCCGGAGAGTTTCCACCAGATCGCCCGCCGATGCAGGCCGGGTGCTCAGTACTTTCTCCAGAAATCCGATCATATCTTCGTGAAGAGCCCAGGGATAGACGATCCACTTCCAGTCAGATAGCAGCTCGGCATAGTAATCCGGCTGGAACGCCGAGCTGGTCTTATGCTGGAGGACCCCGGTGCGGATCTCCCCCGGTGCGAAGAGAGCAAGGTATTCGCGGGCTGCCATCAGGGTTTCACCGGTATCGGTGATATCATCGATGACAAGGATGTCTTTTCCCTTCACGTTCACCGAAAGGGGGAACCGTACCCGTGCCTGATCGAGTTTGTGGGCAGCGGTTCCCCAGTGCTCGATCTTGATGCTGGTGAGATCGGTCATGAGGAGACGGTCGCAGACTATCCGTGCGGGGACATAACCACCTCTCCCGATGGCGATGACGATATCAGGCCGGAAGCGGGATGCCCTGATCATCGCAGCCAGGCTCCTGGACAGCGATATCGCATAGTCCCAGGAGACGAGATCGACGGGAAAGGAGTCAGTGATCATATACGTACATGGACAGTGCGACAGGGATTTTAAGATTGCCTGTATGCATTCCTGATCTTTTCGCCTTATCATTTCCCGGATACGGCGGGAACCCTCTGAGTCAGGGTTGAGTTCCGGGGACCCGGGAAAATACGGCAGAAGCCGGTACGGAGATATCAGCCAGGCCGGCTGTCAGGCCGCAAACGCGACGATACCGGGATAAGATCATTTCCCGGCAGTCGGATCCCGGAAAGAACAATTATACAAAGAGCCTGGTCGGGTCAGTATCTCCCGGCTCAATCCCCCGCTCATACTGGACCTCAAGAACCCGTGCCATCCATTTAAGGAATGCGGCCCCGACTGTACCGGTACTCACCACGCTCTGGAGGGCAATATCAAGAGTACGCATGTTGAATTCGCCGTGGTAAGGATAGATGTACTTCGATACGGTATAACCGATCACTTTTCCGCTCTCAATGATCCGGGAATGGGCGGTAAGTGGTGAGGTGAACGCCCTGGTCAGTTCGTAAATGAACTGGGCATCATTCTTCTCGTAGTACTCGTTCAGGTGCCTGATAGCGCGTTCGTCCTTGAGGGTAATCTGGAATGCCACAATGCAGAAGTGCGTTCCTTTGCGATGATCGATCAGGACCGGGTAATTGCCGAACCGGACCCAGAAGCCCCAGTTTCCTTCTTTCTCCATTTCCTTAACAATCTCGACATCCATGCTCTGCAGGTACTGTTTCAGCAGTAATTGGATCTCATCGTCGCTCCGGAGGGGAATTAAATCATCCATGGGAGGGTCTTTCTCATGTACCTACATGAGGGTATTGATATTCGGCAGTCTCTTTTAAAAACGGGTTGGGCGGGATTGAATTCCATGCTACTGGACGTTGGAGAGGCGTCCCCGCACCTCGTCAAGGCTGCAGTGGCGGGTCTCGATCAGCGCCGAGATGACCGCATCAGCAAATATCAGGGCGGCAGTCTCAAAGAGCGTCCCGAAGGGGGCAAATGACGCGGAAACCGATCGGTACTGGCCGATGATCTGGCGGACCTCATACTGGCTTGTCATATCGCAGCCCTGCGATTCCTGCATGCCGAGCATGACGATGCAATCCGCGATCCTGGAGATTCGGGAATCCGGTGTCGCGGTGATGAGACAGAGCCTGCCCCCGAGCTCTTTTGCCGTTTCGCAGACATCAAAGACCGAGTTGGTCTCCCCGGAACCGGAGAAGGCGACCAGAGTGTCTCCTGCGGAGAATGCCGGGTTTATAGTCTCTCCGATGACATACGATTCAAAACCGATGTGCATCAGGCGCATGGCAAAAGCCCGTGAAACAAGGCCGGATCTCCCTGCTCCTGCGACATAGACCCTCCGGGCGGCAAGCATCTCATCGAGAAATCTGGCCGCTTCTTCCCTATCGAGCGCATGTGCTGTCTCCTCCATCTTCTCTGCCATGAGTACCATCAGGTCAGAGAGGGCATAGCACGGAGATGCCTCGCGCTGCGGCTCTTTCTCCACAGACATCACCTATAGAGTATACATTCTCTCTAAAAAGCCCTGCCGGAGCAGTCATAGATCCCTGAGAGAGGAGCCGCACGCCGGGTTCCGAACATCTATCTGCAGTGACACCCTCTGTAATGATATGCGGATCGGGTATCCCTGCATCAACCGGAGCATCGGCTGCAGGGGAGACCGTACATTCCGGCTTGCCTCCTACGGTGAAGAAAGGCTGTACGATACGGTTGCCGGGAATCTTGCCTGTCTGCAAAAAATACTCGCCTGGAACCTGGAATCCGGCATGCTCTTCTTCAGGATCTCTTCGGATCTTGTTCCCTTCGCCTCCCACCCGGTCTGTACACATCGCTGGCAGGATCATTTCGCAGCCGAGTTTGCCGCTCTCGGTACGTTCATCAGGAAGAACGGAATCCGGATCTCGATGCATCCGGATCAGTTTATCGTCCTCAATGCCCGCGATGAAAAGATCGTGGCTCGGAGCATTGCCGAGCTGACTTACCATGCGGAAGTACTCGATAGTATGGGACTCGATTCCACCGCCAAGATCCAGTTCCATGTGGGGGGAGTGTACGGGAACCGGGAAACGAGTATGGAGCGGTTTATCAGGGTGTACGAGGACCTCGATCCGGTAATTCTGGGACGGCTGGCCATAGAGAATGATGAGCAGCGGTATTCTGCAGCAGACTGCCTCGCCATTCATGAACGGACCGGCATCCCCGTTCTCTTTGATATCTTTCACCATGCATGCAACAACGAGGGGGAGTCACCCGGAGATATGCTCTCTGCCGTTGAAAAAACATGGGCCGGAAGGGACGGCCTCCCCATGGTCGATTACAGCTCCCAGCACCCGGAAAAGCGACCCGGTTCTCACGCGGAACACATCGATCCTGACGATTTTTCTGCATTCCTGGTGCAATCACAGACACATGACTTCGATATCATGCTCGAGATAAAGGACAAGGAGGCGAGCGCCAGGATTGCCGTTCAGCTGGCACGGAATGACCCGCGGTTTGTCGGCTGAAAACTCTTCAACCACCGGAAATCAGATGTCGGCATATACCTCCTGGTGCATCCTGCAGTTTCCCTGTTGGTTCCTGAAAAGAGTGCGGCCAGGCGTCCCGGGAATTCACCGGCAAGAGGACCGCGGGTATATCCGGATTTTTTTCCCTGGGGTCTTCTGTATCGGTTCAGATTTCAGTTGAGTATCCAGTGTAGAGCGCTGCAAAGCGGCCCCCCAATTCCTCGTGGAGGATATCTTTCGCCCTGGTGCCGGTGCAGTGTCCGGTGATGACCCGGCCGCATCCGGCTGATTTCAGGGTTTTTCCGATGGAACGGACCTCTTCAGGAGGAGTGTCCCGATCGGTGAGATGGAATCCGCCTACTACTGCTTTGATCGGCCGCCCGGGATACCGGTCCCGTGCGGTATACACCATGTTCAGGATTCCGGAATGGCCGCACCCGGTGATGATGGAGATGCCGTCTCTTTCCTCAACAACAAGGAAGAGCTCGTGCAGGAATGGATCAGGCTCAAACGTTTCCTGTCTCCGTATCAGAAGTGTTCTGTTTCCCCCGGGAAGAGGCTCCGGTTTCCTGATGTCGGTGATGAGCATGAGGCCGGGGGATATCTCGGTGTCCGTCCCGATCCAGATGAAGCGTTCCGCATTAGTGATGAGCATCTCACGTTCGAGGCCAATGTATCGGTATCGCGGGAGAACCCGGGCATAAAATGCTTCATCGGCGCCAACTTTGAGATACACCGGGGCATGTTTGTTATACTCCAGGAATGCTGCAAGCCCGCCGCCATGATCATAGTGACCATGAGAGAGAATTCCGATATCTACTTTTTTGAGATCCAGGCCCAGCTGTCCGGAGTTCCCGATGAACGTTCCGTCCTGTCCCATATCAAAGAGCACGGTTGTATCCCTGACCTCGAGCAGGAGTGAGAGCCCATGCTGGGGAACAAGTCCCGGGGCTCCACCCGGGGTGTTCTCGATCAGGATGGTAAGATGCATGGTAAATGATTCCCTGAATCCTCCTATTCCTGTTCATGGAACAATAAGGTGCATAAGTGTAACGAAGATGGCAAACCCGGATATGCCCTGCCGGTTCTACAGCATGGCTGGGAAAACAGCAGAAGAAAAGAGGCTATTTCCCCCCATATCGCCGTACATGATCCCATGCCCGGTGCAGGCCGGGATCCTTTTTCCGGTCTGCATATATGGAGACATCTTCTCGTCCATACCATTTCCGGTCTTCACCAACCGGGCAGACCTTGATACAGAATCCGCAGGGGGATATGTAGCGGCGATGCAGCTCGGCACTCCACGTCGCACAGGCATGTTTGTCGGTCCTTCCCTCCGGATAATCGTCCTTCGCCAGGGCGGATGAAGGGCAGCCCTCGACACATCGCATGCACCGGATGCAGAGTTGGTCTTCACGGACCGGGTCGGGGGGAAGCTGTGCGGTGGTAAGTACTGAGCCAAACCGGACGCGGGGACCGTATTCCGGGGTAAGGATCATATTATTTATACCGAAGTTCCCAAGACCGGCAAGGTATGCAGCATGCCGGTGGGAGAAGAAGGCGACGGGATTTTTAAGGAGCACCTCAATATTCCCATACCCGTCCCGGGGGATAAAAGCTGAGGGGCATCCCCGGCTGGTCAGAAATTCTGCCATACGATAGGTATGCTGATCGAGGAGTGCATTCACCGTAGTATAGAGTTCCCGGTAGTAAATCGACGGAGAAGTTTCGAGGGGCGGGAGAGATACCGGAAGGCCGATCACGATAACCGACGCTGCTTCAGGGAAGATAGACCGGGGATAGAACTCTTCAGGCATCCAGGGCTGGAACGGCGGCTCTTCCCACCGGCGGACATCTGCTATCCCGACCAGTGGAATCTCCAGATCCCGGCACCGTGACCTGATAACCTCCTTCAGTGATTCATTCATCCCTGTCACGGGTATACCTGGAACCTCCGGGGTGAAAAAGGATGGCTGCTGGTGAACAGGAGAAAATTTGTGGAATTCCTCAGGGAACCGGCCGGCCCTCCGGAAGCCCGGTACACCCTGGAAAATAAGATACTAATCAGGTCGACTGCCGTGCCTTCAGTTTGTCAACCATTTCCAGGGCAATCGTTCTCACGAAACCGTTTTCATCCTGACAGGCCTCGCAGAGCGGTCCGATTGCCCGTACATCCCCCATGTTTCCCAATGCCACAACACTGGCAAACCGGACATCGTGATCCGGGTCGCTGAGCATCCTGACCAGGTGTTCATATGCCCGGTTATCCCCGATCTCACCGAGTGCATCAACGGCTGCCAGGCGTACTTTCCTGTCGCTGTCCCAGAGATTGATGATCAGGTACTCGACCGCAGAAGGACCGAGTTTCCTCAAATCGGAGATCGATCTCCATCGCTCTGTGCCGGGTGTATCTTCCGGCTCTTCCAGGTTCGCATTCATGAAATCCCCCCGTGGTGGTCTGAACAAAAAATGGCGGCGCTATTCAATCCGGTATTGGACTTAAAAAACCTGTGTGTGACATATATGCAAAAATATATAAACATTTGCATAGAGCATACCTCTCCCTGGGAGAAGTGCGGGATGGCCCGACGGGAAGAGATATTCCGGAAGAAACCACCGCACGATATACAATCCATGCCCGGGAATGATGCCTGGGGAGAAACTACGGCAGGGAACTCCGGCGTGGTGATGAACGGATTATGTCCGGAAACCTGAAGCCCATGGTTATCCAGGTATTCTGGCCGGTCAGCACGAGAAACTACTACCTGTGGCCATTTTTACTCCTCATTCCCCTGATGATTGGTGATGTGGTCACCACCACCATAACCATCAGGCTGGGATACTCCGAACTGAATCCTCTCCTGGTACATATCATTGGAAACCCTCTCTATCACCTGAGGCTCTTAAAATTGCCATTCCTGTTCTGCTGCTCACCCTCTGTATGACACTCCACTCCATTGAATCGGAACGCTCTGCCTACGGTAACGATGCGGGCGGGGTCCTGTTCGAGCTCATAAAATTATCCATCTTCAGTATCATTGTCATCGACTGTATCATCTATGCCGGGACCTTCCTCAGCAATACCCGGCTTATCATACATCACCCGGATATGCTCAGGAATGTGTATCCTCCTCCCGGGTGAACCCAAAAAAAAAGAATGCATTGTTTTTATTGTACCAAGACCGTCAGGTCGTACAGATCAGTCTCCTCAATAAAGGTGAGATTTACGGGTGTACCCCACATCTGGTTAGTCGCGGTATCCTTTGCAGGTTCATACTCGAAGGACACCCTGAGCCCGTCAGTATGATACTGCTGTTCGAGGTTGAGCGGAAGGTACTCGTTCCCATCGTCCCCGGCAATTCCATAGAACCCTCCTTCAAGATCGATGTAGGTTATGGTTCCTTCCGGAACCCAGGGACGCCGGTATTCGCTGTGAATGACCCGCTCGCCCTGCTCTTCTGCCTTGAGAGAGAAGGACCGGATACCTCCTGCCCCCGGCCTCTGTTCAGGACCGGACGAGGGGATGTACTCATCACGGATAAGGGAGAGACCTTCGGGAACGGTAAGATTCCAGGAATATCCGGTCGTCGGATTCTCGGCCAGCCGGATATCAAATTGCTGGTCGAGTCTTTCCTGGACGGTACGCCCATTATCATCTTCGGTATACACGGTGAATTCTGGAGGGACGCCGGTCGGGACGGACCCGCCACCGACCATGAGGTTCAGGGTGAAACTGGTCTGATTGCCGGATGCAGACTCCCATGGCCTGGAATAAAATCCGGAAACGGTCTGCATTCCGGGCTGGACCGCTCTCATGATCCAGAGGTGCGTTCCCCCGGAACCGATGAGTTTTCCGGTGGGATCGTCCGGCTGGTAACTCTCGTTCACGATGACCAGCCCCCGGGTGACAGATAGCTGCCAGGAATACCCCGTAGTAGGGTTCTCCGGGAGTTTGAGCCGGATCCCGGCATCTACCGGAACATCATAGGTTTCACCATCATTGGTCTGGTCAAACAAGTACATTTCACCAGGTATGGTTGGTGTCGGTGTTGGAGGGATTCCGCTATCCTGCCCGGTACATCCGGTCAGAATAACTGTCATTACGCAGAGGATGGCGAGTGTTGCGAGGAGGGTGATCTTTACCTGCATCGCTGATCATCTCACATGGATGGTTAACCGTTCATTGGTCCAGATTTTACATAAATCTTCCAGTAGATTCGAATTTTTTCGGAGTTATCGGGAGCATCATGCTTTTTCCCTGTGCAGGGTTACCTGGAAACAAATGAACGGGAGAATTTTCTGGCCGGGTATGCAGGTCCGCCTTCTTCTGCTAACTATTATATTGCATTATCCCATGTACGAGCATGGAACCCAGCATCATGGTCAGACCGCCCGGGCCCCGGGCGCAGGGAATTCTGGCGCGGGACAGGAAGGTCGTGTCCCAGTCCATGGTCAGGGAGTATCCGCTGGTGCTCGATAAAGCCAGCGGGATGAATCTCTGGGACGTTGATGGAAACCGGTACCTCGATTTCACCGCAGGTATCTCGGTGATGAACGTCGGGTGGAATCATCCCCGTGTTGTCCGCGCCATAACTGAACAGGTTGCACACCTCTCCCATGGCGCCTTCCTCGACTTCTGCTCTGAAATCCCGGTGATGTTTGCCGAGAAACTGATACAGTTTCTCCCTGAATCCCTGAACAGGATTTATTTCTCCAATTCGGGAGCAGAGAGCATCGAGGCCGCCCTCAAACTTGCCCGGTACGCGACAAAACGAAAATACTTCATTTCATTCTATGGAGGATTCCACGGAAGGACGTACGGGGCGATGAGCCTGACCGCGGCCAGGGTGATCCAGCGGAAACATTTCGGACCGTTTCTGCCGGTGATTCATTCCCCCTACCCCAACCCCTACCGCCCCCTGGGGTTCAGCCCCCCCACCTGCGATCTGGATGTTATCCAGTATATCGAGGACGAAATCTTCAAGCTGGAAGTATCTCCTGAAGAAGTCGCGGGAATCGTGGTGGAACCGATCCAGGGGGAAGGTGGATACGTCGTTCCCCCGGTCCGGTTCCTCAAACGACTGCGGGAGCTCTGCGATGAGAACGGCATCCTTCTGATCGTCGATGAAATTCAGTCGGGTTGTTTCCGAACCGGTACCTTCCTTGCGTCCAGCCATTCGGATGTTGTCCCCGATATCACCTGTCTTGCCAAGGCCATCGGCGGGGGTCTCCCCCTGGGGATCACGGTCTCTTCCGAGGAGATTATGCAGTGGCCTCCCGGATCCCATGCCAGTACGTTCGGGGGTAACAACGCGTCCTGTGCAGCAGGGCTCGCCGTCCTGGAACTGATGGGGGAGGCGGGGTTTGCCGATCATGTAGCCGCGATGGGGGAAGAGCTCCTGACAAAGCTCCGGTGGCTCCAGGAACGGCATGAAATCATCGGGGATGTCAGGGGAGTCGGACTGATGGATGCCATCGAGCTGGTCAGGGACCGGCAGAGCAGGAAGCCCGCGATACAGGAGCGGAAAGCCGTCCTGACTGCGGCCTTTGAACAGGGGCTTACACTCCTTCCAGCAGGGGAATCGGTTATCAGGTTCTGTCCCCCGCTCATCCTTCAGAAAGAGGATATCGACACCGGGATCGGCATTCTCGATCAGGTCATGGAGGGTTTGTCCTTCTGACACCGTGAAAAGAGGCGATGCAATGACAGAACAGAAGAAGATTACGTATGTCTCCCTCCTCTCGGATGAGAGTATTCATGGGGGGTACGAAACGGCACTCGATCAGATCAGCCGTGAGTTTGGCCGCACCCACCCGATGTTCACCAATGGAAAGGAGATCACCGCAGACCGGGAATTCGATGTCTTCTCACCGGTCGACCGGTCGATTCACATCGGGCGGTTCCAGCAGGGAACAGAGCAGGAAGCAGGAGCGGCGGTCGATGCTGCCCGTTCAGGTTTTCCTTCATGGAGTGCGACTGAGTGGACGGAGCGGGCTGATATCATCGATCGTGTCGCAGAATCCTTTGAAAAGGACCGGTTCCTGCTCGCAGCGCTCATCACCTACGAGTCCGGTAAAAACCGGTTCGAAGCGATTGCCGAAGTGGGCGAGGCTATCGATATGCTCCGTTACTATACGGAGACCTACCGGAAACACCAGGGATACCGGATACCCATGGTGCCGGAACAGCATGGGGCAGTCTGCGAGAGTGTCATGCGGCCATACGGTGTCTGGGCAGTCATCTCTCCCTTCAACTTTCCCCTCGCCCTGGCAGCCGGCATGGCCAGTGCAGCGCTCCTTACCGGAAATACGGTAGTCCTGAAACCGACCAGTGAAGCCCCCCTATCAGGACTGAAACTCTACCGGGCATGTATGTCGGCCGGAGTCCCGCCCGGTTCACTGCAATTCTTCACCGGTCCGGGAAAAGTTTTCGGCTCGGCAATTGTGGGAAACCAGGGCATTGATGGAATCGCCTTCACAGGTTCACGGGATGCAGGAATGTGGCTGCAACGGAACTTCATTGCCAGTCAGCCCTACCCGAAACCTGTCGTATCTGAAATGGGCAGCAAGAATCCCGCGATTGTGACAGAAAATGCTGATATCAACAAGGCGGTGGAAGGGATTGTCAAGGGGGCGTTCGGGTACAGCGGTCAGAAGTGCAGTGCCACATCCCGTGTGTATGTGCACCGGCACATCGCAGCGGAGTTCCAGGATGCCCTTGTGTCCGAAGTGAAACAGCTGGTCGTTGGCGATCCCCGGGAACGGGAGACTTTTATCAATCCGATTATTACCGGGAAAGCCCTTACCACCTTCAGAGATGCCGTTACGCAGTGCAGGAAAGACGGCGGAAGCATCCTCACTGGGGGATTGGTGCTCGACGGAGGAGTATTCTCCCGTGGCTTCTACATCATGCCGACCGTGGTTACCGGGCTCCCACCTGATCACCCCTTAGTGGCTGCCGAACTCTTTGTCCCCTTCCTCATCATGGATACGTTCACTACGCTCGATGAGGCGCTGGATAAGGCGAATGCAACAGATTATGGCCTTACCGCCGGGATTTTCTCGGAGGACCCTCGAGAAATCGAGGAATTTTTCCAAAAGATCCGGTTCGGCGTCTGCTACGCGAACCGGCGGGGTGGTGCGACGACCGGGGCTTGGCCGGGATCGCAGTCGTTCGGCGGATGGAAAGCCAGCGGTTCAACCGGGAGGGGGGTCGGAGGACCCTACTACCTCCTCTCCTATGTGCATGAACAGGCACAGACCCGGCTCTGATCAATTTTTTTATCTGATATCAGTTCCTGGGAGTTTTCCGGTAGACCATCCCCTGGAAAATGGCGATCGGTGCACCGTGGTCATCGGTCACCCTGACCGTGTAGGTGGCAAGTTTGGGGTTGAGGGCAAACTCTTCTGCATCGGCATAAAGCGTCCCGGAGGATGCCGATTTCATGTAAGAGATATGGGCATTGATAGCTGCTGCCGGTATCCCATGGGAATTTGAGGCAACCGCAAAGGCCGTATCAGCAAGGGTGAAAATAGCCCCTCCGTGCACCGTCCCGTGACTGTTCAGGTGCGTGTCCCGGATCTCCATCTTCACCCTGGCCCTGCCCGGGGAGCTCCCGACGAGGACGATCCCTGCCTGCCGGGCATAGGCATCATCGGTGAAAAATCGTTCTGGGTCATCCATGTGCCTAAGGTTCTCTCCGCGGACAATGAAAGTATGGTATGATGGTTCAGGTTGTGCAGGAATGAACACCCATTCCCGTTCACGCCCATGAACCGAAAAGGAAGAGGATTCGGGAGCCTGAGCCCCTTCAGCTGTCCTGCTCTCCGGAAGCCACCTCACTCTTTATTTTATCCAGCGTGAGGCTGATATCCTTCATTCCCTGTTCTAATGCTTTCAGGAGCTGCTTGACATCGATCCAGATGATGAGTTCGGTACTATCCCGGTCTTTTATCCGTATCTTTTTCTTAATAATTCCGATAATCTGGGTATTCTCCTTATGCAGGGCAGCCAGGGAACTGTCAACCTGTGATCTCTGGAATGTTGAGACCGAAAGGACGTCGTCAACCATGATGCCCGTCTTTGAGAGAGTGATCTGATCATCAAGCACGATGATCCGTGAATCTTCTTCAGACTTGACATCTGCACCAGCAATGGCGAGGGCTTCCTTCAGGTCGATTATCGTGGTGATTTCGCCCCTGAGATCGATAATTCCCTTAATGTATGACGGTGTATTGGGCAACCGCGTAATCCGTGTGTATTCCACTACTTCTTTGACATCGAAGAGGTCTACGGCAAAATGTTCCTTGCCAAGTAAAAATTCAACCACTTGGACGGGAGGAACAACTTCCTGCTGACTCCCAGCGGGGTTTCGATTGCCACCCTTGGCGGCATTTCGAGGTAAGGGAGCAATGCTTCTTTCGGCCACCTGATTGTCTTGCATCGGCATCACCCCCGATCAGGTCCTGAATTTTGCCATTTCTTTGGAAACACGGTCAACGATTGTGTTTACGTTTTCGATAATCTTGCCGATCTGGTCGATTGCGGCTGAGGTTTCCTCGGAAGCAGCTGCAGAATCGACCGCTTCTTTTGAAGTATTCTGGATAAGGGCATTCACTTCGTTCACACTGGCGGTAATTTCTTCAACCGAAGCAGCCTGTTCTTCAGTTGATGCTGCAACCATCTCGATATTCTGGTTAATTTCGTCAACTGAGGATACTATCCTGTTGAATACCTGAAGGGTTTCTGCAAGCGCGCTACCCCCCTCTTTTACAGTCCGCCCTGCTTCTGCCGCAGCATCAGCCGCGGCCTGGGATTTCTTCTGGAGGTTTCCAATCATTTCTGCGATATTTTCTGCCGATTCACGCGATTCCTGTGCCAGAGATTTGACTTCAGTAGCGACAACGGCAAAACCCCTTCCCGCATCGCCTGCCCTCGCTGCTTCTATTGCTGCATTCAGGGCAAGGAGATTTGTTTGATTGGCAAGATCGGTAATAACATTGACGATTTTACCGATTTGGTCCATTTGTGATTTTATATCTTTAACGATAGCATCGACATCCGTAGCATTCCGGGTGATGCCTTCCATGCCCTGCTCAGTGCGTTTCGCAAGTTCTGACCCTTTCTTGCTCATGTTGTTGGCTTCCCGGGTCAGATGCGAGATTGCTTCTGTCTTGGTTGCAACAGAAGAAACCGTTGCAGAGAGGTCATCCATCGCCCTGAGAACCTGATGCATGGCCACCCCGCCTTTCTCAGAATTAGCGCTGACACTTGATGAACTCTGGGCGACCTGATTTGATCCGGATGCCACTTCTTCAATGCTTGCATTTGCTTCTTCTGCGGCAGCTGCAAGGTCAAGAACCTGTTTGTTGACCAGAGTGACGGCATCCGCCACGCGTATTCCGATGTTATTCAGCGATTCCTTGAAACGGATAAAATCGCCGGCAAGAGAGAGTTTTTCATCGAACCGCACCGCGAAATTCGTGTGGGCGTACTCATTTGCCACTTTGATCGCTTCTTCTACAGGTTCGATCATCTTATCCAGAGTGACATTAATCCCTTCAACGATCTTCCGGTATTCACCCTGGTGTTTTGAGGGGTCTGCCCGTGTAGCCAGTTTCCCTTCCACAGACGCTTGGGTAAGCATCTCCGTATCCTTGATGAGGGCCAGGAGATTGTTCCGGACAGTCGTCAGGGAGGTGTTGATGAGCCGGAACTCTTCGGCGGCCTTCCGCGTGTTTTCGTTCGCCTCTGGAATTGTGAGGTCAAAATTCATGTCACCATTGGAGAGGAGAGAGAGGTTCCTGCCAAGTGTGGCCTGGTACGTGCTAGTGAATTCTGTCAGTTCCTTCTCAGCTATCTCGATCCTGCGTTTTTCGGTGAGATCGTTGTAAACTGTCATCAGGCTGACAAGGTTCCCGTCCTTGTCGAGCATGGGGATAGAATGCTGCTCGAGATAGCGAATACCGGAAGGAAATTCGACGGTAACAAATCCTGATACACCTTTTTTCTTCTCCATTGCCTCACGAACATTATGGCCGCTCTTTTCCAGGACCTTGAAGGACTTGAGGTTCATGCTGGTCACAGAACCTGCCGGTATTCCGCTCATCTTGATGAATGCTTCATTTGCGAGTTTAATTTGCATTTCCCTGCTTACGATGAGCTGGGGCTGGGGATTCTGCATTACCATTGTATAAGCGAATTGTTTCTGTTTTTCTGCTTCATCCGCCAGCTTTTTTATCTTCTCCTTCTGGTTAATCGTAGTCGTGCGATAGGTTTCAATGGTCCCATTTATCAGATCCACCATTTTTTTCGATACACCGGTGAACTGTTTAATCGGAATCGTTGCTGTGGTATCTCCTTCATTAACAAGACCATGGAATCGCGTAATCTCATCGAGCAAGAGGTTTTGATCCTGTTTCAGTTCATTGCACTGCTTTTTCAGAGATGCATTTTCCTGAGGAACTTTTTGATTGGTGATTGATGCCTTTGTCGCCATTCGATCGCCCTTTAACCATGCTACCGAGGAGTGCACCTTCCCGGCGGAGGTTTCATCATGGGAAAACCTGCATCTGAAAGTTCCGCACAACGCTGCAAATTCATTTCATGTATCCGGGACCATGCGAAGGACGGAAATTAACCGGATAACGCAGAACTGCTACGGTCCTCCTCACCAAGAATGACTGCCACCTGATTTACTACTCCCATGTAGCAAATATTTACAAAAAGAGGCATACTCAATACTATATATAAATTATGGAGGCCGTATCCGGTGGTAAATGGAGATGAGATACTGTTTGATAGCCGGCTTTTTCATCCCGGTATATATCCCACATATTTCATTCTTGGAAGGAAAGCGGGTTGCCTCTTTTCAAAGCTGTTGCGTTGACAGAAAAGCAGAGGAAAGAACTTCTGCCGGATGCCTGCACAGAAGAACTCATCATGAAACAGGGCAAGTTGATATACTCTCATAGTGAATATTCTCTCAAGAAGGAGGTGGATTGTATCACCGGTCAAAAGAGCAATGTCTGGGGTAAAAGGGATGAACTTCTTAACCGTTCCGATGAACTGGCCTTGAAAGCCGATTTGCTTGCTTTTGAGAGGAGATATACCGAAGCTGTCGAGTACTACGACCGTGCCCTGGAGATCAATCCTCAAAACCCTCACCTCTGGGCTTTCAAGGGGATCACACTCAACGGGGGACTCAATAGGGATGACGAAGCCCGGGACTGCTGGGAGAGAGCAAAACAACTTGATCCCGAGCTTGAAAAGGCTATCAGTTATACCGAGCGGAAGGTAACCCCTGAGGAAGTACCGGCCGGACAACTGAAATGCGGCATGTCAGAGACAACCCGGCAGAAAATCCTGAAACTCATGCGTGAACAGACTGATCAGGAGCCCCGATAAGGGATATCGCATCCCGTTTCAATCGGATACCTGTCCGATTTTCTGCCTGGTTTGAACGATACGTCCCCCCCCAAAAAAAGGAAAAAACCGTCGCCTTCTTATGCACAGCATGGCGAACCATCCCCATTTTGGCCCGGCAGTCACCGCTATCACAGAGCATTCGTAGTGCTGCCAGGCGGAGAGGACGGAACATCCGGATCCGCAGCTGCTACTTTTTCCTGAACTTCTCGAGTTCGACAAGAACCGGGGCGATTGTCCCGGTATCAATGCTCCTTTTGGCAAGTTTTGTGAGCCGCCGTACATAGTGGATGTGGGCAATCTGAAAGCTCACCAGCAGGCCAAAACAAAACGTTACGATGGCAATCATCACATAGCTTAATACATCCACCATTGCAATTCACCTACCGCCGGATTAGCGTGCTGATCATGACTCCCGGTCCATTTCATTGATGATTGGGACAATTGACTCAGTTCTCTCACATTCTGTTGCTACGACAGCAAACCTCTCGTGATAATACCAGGTCATCGTCAAATACCCGGAAAGTGTGCCAATGACAAATGCAAGAACACCGATAACCAGGTATGCGATATAATCATCCATCAATAAAATCCTCATATCCATGTAAAAGTGGATACCTTAAATTATTTGGGATATGACGAGATGCCTTCCGGAACTGCTGTCAATACCTGTGTCCGAATACATCTGAAGACCGGGGGGTGCTCTCGATTGCAGAATACTTATTATGGGCATATACGTCCTCCTCCCGATTCATATCAGAAGCCGGATTCATTCTCGGTCCTGAACAATGGATCCTGCGGATTATAAACAATCCGACTCCGACTGGCAGATGCAAGTAATAAGAGCCGATGTGCTCACTGATCAGTAATAATGTTCGGGGGAACAATGGTGAATGGAGATCTTTAAGGTGTATGTTTTATCAGAAGTGACGTGCAATTGTTATGAGGCAAGATAGCCCCCTCCGCCGGGCACTCTCTGCTTGAATTGCGCGATACGGGCTGGCGAGAGTATGCTCCCAGTTCTGGAAAGGATCGTTTCTGACCCGATATGACCGCCGATTATCATCTTTCTGCCCCCGTACGCTGCCTCCTTCAATCGGCAGAAGACCTTCTCGAAACGGAAATCATATTGAAGCGACAGCGGGATGTGCCCCGGACAGGATATCTCGTTGATGAATACCTTTTTGGAAATGACCGGAATATCATCCTCTTCCCCGATGATGCCCTGGGAACACTGAAAGATTTGATCATTGCAAAACATACCATAAGGCTCCTCCTGCATGGAATAACATGCCGGGATGGGCAGGGAAAGGTGCTGACATTCGATGCATCTTCTGCCATCCGTGGAATGGAGCAGATCTATCTCGACTCACTCAAGGACGAGCAGACCCGGGGGCTCCCACTCCCCGGGAAAAAAGAGATTATCCCCGACCTGTTTTTCATGTTCCATGAAAAACTCATGGAACTCCCCTGGCTCATCACGGCCCACATCATCATCTCCCGCATATGCCCCGTTTTAAGGAATCCACAGATTTACTCTCTCATCCGGGAGAGTATGGTCGATATGCATTCTCTTGATCATAACAAAGAGCGGATACCTGTCCGCTATTTCGTCATGCACCAGGGGATGTACTATGCCCGCGACATGCTCCTCGCATACAAGCTTTCATCATATGATCTCCACCCTGAGATCAATATTCCCGAACTCCGGGCGTTCAGGAACCTTGATGTCAAGCAGATGATGGAATGCCGCTGGAGCCAATCCCCCTGGGTCCATACAAAAATTGTGGGCGAAGCAATGGCAAATCTTATGGATATTGCGCTTTCTACCAGTCTCGATCAGGAGCCTGGCAGACAGTACTATCAGGATATCCGCATCTGTATCACAAACGCAGTACACCGCTGGATGACTGTAATGAGCATGCAGGACTGGTATTTCTGGGATTCGCCGGCCTCTTACCGGAATTCCCTGAAGAACCGGGAAGATATCCGTCAGTCCGCCATGAAAAAATTATTTTCTGAATGAGACGTCTCCATCCGGCTGTCCTCCTCACGCATACCCGGGAACAGATTACCGAATGAATGATATGTTCACAAATAAAGCCGGAGATGTCTGCATCACGCCCCGGATAGTCGTATATCAGACCCGGGATATATTAAAATGGTTTTACATGAAATGTTGCATGATAGGTGGAGACATTCCTGTTATTACCTTTGCACACCATAAAGGAGGCACCGGCAAGACCACGTCCTGCCTGAATATTGCCGGGTATCTCCAGAAAGCCGGGAAGAGGGTGCTGGTCATTGATATCGATCCCCAGGCCAATGCAACATCAGGTCTCGGTGTCGACCCGGCATGGCTGTCCCACAGCATGTATGATGTGTTCATGAGCAGGATAGACAGGTCTGCCGGGGTTTCTATCCGGGAAATAATCCGGGAGACCCGTTCCGGCATCGATCTGGCGCCATCGAGCCTTGATCTGGTTGGCGCCGAACCTTTCTTTTATAATATCCCTGATCGCTCACACCTTCTCAAACACCTAATCAGCAATCTCCCTGGTTACCAGTTTGTCCTCATCGATACACCTCCTAGTATGGGTCAGTTTGTCATTAACGGACTTGTGGCCTCGGACCGCACGGTCATAACATTTGACCAGGGGATCTTTGCATTGGCCGGGCTCAAGACCCTTATGGCTATTTTTGATGATGTCAGGGAATATCTCGGAGATACCATCCATGCAGAGATGGCCATCGTGACCCGGGTGGGACAGGAGGGGGGAGCTGTACCCGGGGGAGGATTCCTGAAAGTATTGAAACGTATCCTCGGCATCCAAACCGGGACAGGCGATGCGCGGGCGGAACAGATATTTCTTGAGGTAGAGGAAGAGATGAAAAAATATTTCCAGACCGTGTATACCGTTCCCTTTAATCATCAGATTGCAGCCGCTCAGCGCAGGGGTCTCCCCATATCCCATTATGATCCGACATGCGATGCCGCACTGGCATATGAACGGATCACCCAGGAAGTGATGACATGGGAATAAGGGAGATAAAAAACCGGTTTCTCCAGATATCTACCAGGAATGAGGGTTGTGAGGTCAGAGAACGATGAGTGAAAGAGCGGGAAGGAAGGCATTGTTCGTCGGAGTGGCACCGTCTGCCGGTGCAGAAGGGGATCAGTGGGCTGAAAGGATACGGAAGGATCTGGCAATAATTACATCCTGGGTGGAAAAAGCATTAAGCGGGGATATTCCTGAAACGACGGAAGAGGCCATTACAGAACCATTGTTGGAGCCTCTCATCACCCCCCTTAAAAAGCTGATTTCGCGGACAGGAGAGGATCAGTCTGCTCTTAAAGAACAGAAACATCTGTTTATGACACAACCTCTTCCCATGGCGGTACGCGATAACCATCTGTCCCTGATAAAGGCTAATCAAGCGTATGAGTCCCTGTTTTCCGGCGCTCCGGATTGGACTGCTTCCCCTGGACCATCGTCCGGCCGGTCGGTTCAGGTAGGAGAGGAATCGGTGAATTCCGTCTTCATGACAGGAAAACCGGCAGTATCTGAGATAACGGTGGAGCAATCTGACGGGACAAAAAAGATTTTCCAGCAACATGCAGTTCCATGCCGGTTTTCAGGAGAAAAAGTCGTTCTCGCGCTATTCTTTTATCTGGATATCACCAGCTTGCGGGCACTTCAGGAAGAAGTGCAGAAAGAGCACATGGTGAATGCAAAGCCAATCCCGCTCTCTTCAGGATGGTACCAGAAAAATCCATGTCCGATTCTCATTCTTGACTCCCTGTTTCAGATACTGGATGCCAATCAAGCATTCATTGCCGAGACCCGCCTCTCAATGGAGAACCTGTATGGGAAGCGTATCGATGATCTCCCCTTCCTTCCCGAAAAAGAAAACTATCATGGCAGTATTATCAGAACAGGGAACAAGTCACCACTCAGGGTATACCTCAATCGTCCTGATGGTCAGAGTGGATATGACCTCTATGCATTCCCTATCGAGGATCAGGACAATGATGCCCGGTATATCGTTCAGCTCTCCAATGTAAGCGCGTATCTCGACAGCATCAGGGATCTGAGCCAGACGCTTGAGAAGGTGACCAAAGTTCAATCAGGGGCAGGAAGCGATGTCGGACAGGAAGAAAGAAATGAGACCGAGCCTGAAATTCCTGAACCGGATACGGCGGGAATGGCAACTACGGAAATGGGTGATCAATCTCAATTGTCTGAATTGATAGAAGGACCGGGAGAATCCTGGTCTGCACCGCTCCCTCATGAAGCAGGAATACCAGAAAAAGGATCAGCCTCTGCAGGCGGTCTTCCGGAGAATTATTCAGGTCAGACTATCCGGGCTGAACAGAACACTGCAGAACAAGAGCAGGAAGCCCCCCATCAGCAACAGATTCAACCATCCTCGAATCAGGCAATGAGAGAGAGCGAGGGTGGGCAGGCAATGAACCGGGAACGGCAACCGGAAGGTGGTGATGGGCAGAGTTATGGTATTGTGGAATTCGGACTTGGCGGAAGCCATTATGCCCTGGATATCACCATCACCCGGGAAATCGTTGAGATGATGCCAATTACCCCCATCCCGCATTCCCCGGCCTACCTGAAGGGAGTGATGAACCTCAGAGGGGAGATCTTCAATATCATCGATATCCAAAAAATTCTCGGAATTGGGGAGAAAAGGTCGGATCCTTCCGGCAAAATCATTGTGCTGACCTCCCATGCAGCTGACGGGGAGAACATCGGAATAATTGTGGATAATGTGCAGAGCGTGCGACAGGTTCACGATGATGCAATCGAATACATTGATGATTCGAAGGATGTTCAGAAGGCCCGGCTTATGAAAGGTATAATCAAAGTGAGCACCGAAAGCAACGGCGAAAAGAGAGGGGAAAAACATCTCATCATCTGGCTCGATATGCAGGCTCTTGTCATGGATTTGGTCCGGCAGAATACGCAAAAAAAAGC
>DANP01000020.1 GCA_002499905.1 Methanolinea sp. UBA277 | reverse complement strand
GTGAGAATCCGGATGGTTGTTGTCTTCCCTGCACCATTCGGACCAAGATAGCCGAAAATTTCCCCCACATCGACCGAAAAGCTCACTGAGTCGAGTGCAACGAGATTGCCGAACTTTTTTGTAAGATTCTGCACCTCTATTGCCGGCACGCTCTCAGGACCCGTCATGACCGTTCAGTGATTGGAACAGTTAACGGATAAGGATATAGTATCAGGGCCAGCAGAGACCACCGAAAAGGATCTGATAGAATGTACGGACATTGGTAAGCCGTCAGGTGACAGCGGAGAGAAAGGAATAAGAAGAAGACGTCATGTAAAAGAAACCTCCTGAGAGACAAAGGGAATGCAGGACCGGGAGACTATCTTCTGTCAGATCTGCGGTGAACGAAAGACTCCCGGGGAGCTTGTCCCGGCAGATTCGGTGCGCAGTTCGGTTATTGACCTCATCAGGAAGGACCATCCGGAATGGTCGGATCAGGGGTATATCTGTACCACCGATCTCAACCATTACCGGGCGAAATATGTTGAGGAACTCCTGGAAAAAGAGAAGGGTGAAGTAAGTACCCTTGAGGAGAAGGTCATTTCCGCCATGAAAGACCAGTCGGTGCTCTCTGAAGATACCACCGCGGCCTTCGACCGGCAGCTCACCATCGGAGAGCGGGCAGCCGACCAGTTTGCCGACTTTGCCGGCAGCTGGACCTTCATCATCCTGTTTTTCATGGTACTGGTTGCCTGGATTGCCATCAATTCAATCATTCTCCTGTCCAGGCCGTTTGATCCCTATCCCTTCATCCTGCTGAATCTTGTATTGTCCTGTATTGCGGCAATCCAGGCCCCGATCATCATCATGAGCCAGAACCGCCAGGAAGCCCGCGACCGGCTGCAGGCCCAGCACGATTACCAGGTGAACCTGAAGGCAGAACTGGAAATCCAGAACCTGCATGAAAAGATCGATCACCTCCTCATCAACCAGGGGCAGCGGCTGCTGGAGATCCAGAACATCCAGGTCGAGCTGATGGAGGAGCTGGCCCGCCGGAAACCATGACGATGTATCCATCGGGATTGTACGAACCGCCGGTCTCTTCAGGCTGAACAGACCTGGTATCGTCACGGTAAAATCCTAATCTTAAAGTCTCTCCGTAGCTCTCTCCCTGTGAGAGCACGACCATGTTTGAGAAGCTCGACCTCTCCAGAACCATCGACGACAAGAATTTTGAGAAGAAGATGACCCCCCTCTACCCACGGCTTGGGGTCCTCCAGCGGGCGCTGTGGGACCAGCGGGTTCCGATCATCATCGCCGTCGAGGGCTGGAACGCATCGGGAATCACTATGGTCATCAACGAGCTGATCCGGTTCCTCGACCCCCGCGGGTTCTCCCTCCACTCGATCGGGTCGCCGAACGACGAGGAGCGGGGCCGGCCCCTGCTCTGGCGGTTCTGGATACGGACGCCGGCACGGGGCCGGATGGCGATCTTCGCCCGGAGCTGGTACTCCCGTTCCCTCGCCGAGCAGACTTCCGGGATCGACTGGAAATCACGGATCCGGCACTCGATTGAGGACATCAACCAGCTCGAGCGGCAGCTTGCCGATGATGGTGCGGTTATCCTCAAGTTCTTCCTTCACATCAGCAAAGAGGAGCAGAAACGGCGGCTCGAAGAGCGGGAGAAGGACCCCCTCACCTCCTGGATGATTACCCAGGGGGACTGGGACTTCCACCACCACTACGACGGCTACCTCACTATCATTGAACAGTACATCCGGGGGACGGACCGGCCCTATGCCCCGTGGACAGTAGTGGGGGCAACCGATAAAAACCATACCCGGCTCAGAGTGTACACGACGGTTATCAAGCGTCTGGAGAAGAAGCTCCACCAGCTCGGGGAACGCGGGAAATCCGTAGATTACGGCGATATCCGGAAACCCCCGCGGGTCCGCGTGGAGCGGTTTGCAGCCGCCCCTGTGACCTGCCCGAAACCGGAGTACGAGAAGATCCTCACCACGTACCAGGACCGGGTCCGCGATATCCAGTACCGGCTGTTCAAACGCCGGATCCCGCTCATCATCGTCTATGAGGGGTGGGACGCGGCCGGGAAGGGGGGAAACATCATGCGCCTCGTCCGGCACATGAACCCCCGGGGGTATGACGTCGTTCCGGTTGGCCGCCCGGACCAGACCGAGCTCGACCACCACTACCTCTGGCGGTTCTACAAGCGGTTCCCCCTGGCCGGGCACATCACCATCTTTGACCGGAGCTGGTATGGCCGAGTGCTGGTCGAGCGGGTGGAGGGGTTCTGCACGAAAACCGAATGGAAACGGGCTTATCACGAGATCAACGAGATGGAGCAGAGCTACATCGAGAGCGGGGGAGGGCTGGTCAAGTTCTGGCTGGAGATGAGCAGGGACGAGCAGCACCGGCGGTTCATGGCCCGGCAGAACGATTCCCTCAAGGAGTGGAAGATGACCGACGAGGACTGGCGGAACCGGGAGAGGTGGGACCAGTACGAGGAGGCGGTGGACGAGATGCTTGCCCGGACCAGCACGAAAACCGCCCCGTGGACAGTCATCGAGTCAGACGACAAGTACTATGCACGGCTGAAAGCCCTCCGGACGGTCATCGAGTACGGCGAAATGCTGTTCCGGTAGAACCGGGACGGGAGTCCCGGGAGCAGTCCCATCAGCAGGCGAAGGTTCCCCAAACCCGGCGGTTCAATCCTCCAACCGTCCCAATCCTGACCTTTTATACAGCCTTTCAGGAAAAAGGAGAGTGTTATGAGGGGCAGGAAACGTCCTGCCGCCTCATACGGAAAAGGGCGAACCGGTTATACCTACTCCTACATTTATGCGTACCTCCCGGTTCGTGAGAACCTCCGGGATGCAGGGAATGGCAGGCGGTCCCCGGCTGCCAGACCTGCTGCCGGTTATTTCAGACGTCTCTCATTCCGGAAGCCTGCCGGGAACGCTCCCCGATCACCCGGGGTTCGGCCAATACAGGACAGCCGGCTCATAATGAATAAAAAAGGAGTGCGCTCAGACCTTTCCGAAGTAGGCCTTCACGTGCGGCTGGAAGAGGTAGTATAGGATGATCCCTGGGATGACGATCCCGAGCAGGGCCCCTGCCCCTGAGGTGATGAGGCTGGCAATCCCTGCGATGATACTGAGGACAGAAATGATGACGCCGACAGTCCAGACCCAGGGCAAGGCCTGGAAGCAGCCGATCCCGATGATGATGAAGATGATCCCGATGATGATGGAGATGACCCCGAACAGCAGTCCGAAAGGCCCGAAGAATACGGCCCCTCTCGCCATCAACCATACACCGGCAAGCAGCCCGAAGATGCCGAAGATGATCCAGAGAATGCCGATGATGGTGACTCCAAGTGGCCGTTTTGCCATAGAGGAAGGGTTGATCTCATAATAGATATTGATTGGGATTACCAGAAATATCCCGGAAATGTCTTTTTAATTGCCCGTTCAAAGAAAAACTTCAATTTTGGGTGGTATGCTGGAGCGTCATCTGTCTTTGGGAAAATTTCGGGTTACCCTTCCGGCTCGTTCTCTCAGGTGCCAAATATATAAATACGCCACTACCTACACTGTCTTCCGGGAGTGTTCGGATTGATACCTCCGGTCATCACATGGGGAATACTGCTCTATGAAATAATCCAGGTGACGGTTGCTTTCATCGCAGTAGTACTGGCACTGAGATGGGAAAAACTGGAATTCCTGGCAGGACTGATCTTTCTGCTCATTTACGCTGTCCTTGAAATGGTAGACATTTTCCTGTTCAGCATCGCACAGGGAATCTACCTTGATGTCGCACAGTTCGGGTTCATCCTGCTTGCGATCATCTTTTTCATCTTCGGGATGAGTCCGTACTGGAAGACTGCAGGTGTACACGGCACGAAGCAGAAGGAACAAGGGAATACTTCTTCAGGCGGCCCATCGATTTTCTCGATTCTGAAAAAATTCTGAAAGTGACAGACCAATCATTCTTTTTTCATTTCGTGCCCGATCCGGATCATCCTGAACCGGACACAAGATTGATGCCGCTCCCAGCCCATGCGGGAGCTATGACACACTACCGCTGCAACGTCTGCAATATGTATACCTACGATTCAGAAAAAGGGGATCCAGTAAGCGGGATCGCCCCGGGAACAGAACCCGCCGATTTTCCGGACTCCTGGAAATGCCCGTTCTGCGGTTCAGGGAGAATGCACCTGAAGCAGGTTGACTAAAGAGACCCCCTGCTTCCTGAAAGGGATACTTTCATTAACCCCAACTCCCATTACCACACGCCCATTAAGGGTGGGGGGGTTTTGATGCGAGCAGTAGTGCTTGACGGTTCCCGGCAGGGGGACCAGACATCCCGGACAGCCCGCGAAGTCCTCGAGGAGCAGCTGAAGGAGAACGGCTGGAAGGTCCGTTCCCTCCTCCTCCGCGATATGGACATCAGGCCCTGCGACGGGTGCTTACGGTGCTGGATAAAACATCCCGGCCTGTGCTCAGGTACGGACCAGGGCCGGATGATACCCGGGCTGTATATCACGAGTGATCTTGCCGTTTTTCTCTCTCCGGTCACCTTCGGGGGCTACTCATATCAGCTCAAGAAAGCGCTTGACCGGATGATCCCGAACGTGCTCCCATTCTTCGAGAAATTCAAGGGGGAGATCCACCACAGGAAACGGTACGATGCGTACCCGAAGCTCATCGCGATCGGTGTCCTGCAAAAGCCGGTCCAGTCAGTTGAGATGATCTTCCGGGCGCTCGTAGACAGGAACGCGATCAACTTCTACGCACCCGCTCATGCCGCCGGGTTCGTGTACGGAACGGAGGACCGTGACACCATACGGCTGGGGGTTCGGACGATCCTCTCCCGGGTGGGGGTGATGGCATGACCGGACACCTGCAACGGGTGCTCCTGCTGATCGGGAGCCCACGGGGGTCACAGAGCACTTCGGCATCGCTCGGGTCCTACCTGCTCTCGGAAATGGAGAAGCAGGGAGCGGAGACCGGGGTCATCAACCTCTACCAGTACATGAAATCCGATGTGGGGAGAAACGACCTGATGGATGCGGTCAACCAGGCAGACATCCTGGTGTTCGTCTCTCCGCTCTACATCGACTGCCTGCCGGCACCGGTCATCGCCGCCCTGGAGATGATCCGGGACCGGAGGATGGTAGCGCAGCCGCCCTGGCGACAGCGCCTGATCGCCCTGGTGAACAGCGGGTTCCCGGAGCCGGAGCAGAATACCACGGCGCTGGCCATTTACAAGCAGTTTGCAAAGGAGGCGGAGTTCGGCTGGGCCGGCGGGCTCGCTTTTGCCCCTGGTGCAGTGATCAACGGAAAGCCGCTCGGGGACGCCGGTTTCGTGGCACGGAATGCCCGGAAGTCGCTCGAGATTGCCGCCGGGGCGCTGGCACGGGGCGGGCCGGTGCCGTCCGGTGCGGTGAAACTCGCCGACAAACCGCTGGTCCCGATATGGATGTTCCTGCTCAATGCCAACCGGTCCTGGAAGCACCAGGTGAAGGATCCGGCCGTCTGGAAAGAGATGGAGAAAAGGCCGTTCCGGAAGACCAACTGATTCCCTTTTTCCCGGCAGGTGACTACCTGGAGACAGGCGGTTATTTCATCAGAACAGGGCATAAGGGAGCAAGGATAATAGGGTGGTGCGGTTCACAATCGAACTGTCTTATCGCGAGCACCGGTAGCAGAGTCCTGTCAGGCATGCCGGATGGCATCATCCTTCCTGATATCCCCGGATGATTCAAGCTTATAGATCCGTTCCTCTGCCAGCTGGAGTTTCTCCCGCATGTGGCGTCGCTGCAGTGCAATCCCGGCCTGCCGGACAAAGGCCTCTATGGTCTCCCTGTGGCGGAGCTCGGCACCTTTCTTCAGCCGGATGGTCACCGACCCGTAGAGGCCGCCACGGCAGACGCATCCCATGCCGTAATTCTTCCCGAGCGAGAGCTGGTCCTGGAGTCGGTCGCAGAGTTCCTCGGGGAACATCCGGAAGAGCTGGATGTAGAGCCGGTCTGCAGCCTCTTCGAGATGACTTTTCGTGAGGAAGGGAGCCGCCTCGGGCGTATTCTCCATCGTGAAGGCTGCCCCGTCCGGTGCAATACCAAGCCCGCTGAAGAGCCCCTCGAGGAGGGCCCTGTCTCCTCCGACGGCGGCCAGCGTAACGGCATGCGTCCGGGGATGAACGGAGCTGATCCCCACCATGCTCTCCGGGGCGAGCTCGGCAATCCGGTCAGCGATATACTGGTAGATATTCTCGTCGTCACCCATATCGGCAAGCTGGGCAGAGGTCCTGGCCAGAAATTCCAGGTTCCGGGTGTACTCACGTTCGGCGGTCAGGTCTTCAAGGATCACTGTCGTTCCCCTGCCCCCGTCCTCAAAGATGGTCGGGATCCCTTTTCCCCTGAAATGGACCGTCCGGCTCCCTACAGTGCCCTGCAGGACTGTCAGCTCGCAGACGGTCTCTCGTCCGGTGAGAAGATCTGAAAGAAGGGTGGAGAGGAGTGGGATATCCCTGATAGTGGTCGGGATATCATCCACCTTCCGGCCTCTCACGTCCACCAGTCTGAGTCCGAAGAAGCTGAGGAATGTCTCGTTCCCAAAGAGCAGGGTACCCGACTCATCGAAGGTGCACACCAGGTCCGAGGAGAGGCTCAGGAGAGCAGCGGCAGGAATCCTCCGGGCAGGGTAGTATGCCCGTGCCTTTCCAAAGGTGGTGTACTCCACGTCACCGGTCACTTCGAGAAGGGAGAGAAGAGTTGAGACCCGGTTCCGGTTTATATCCAGCCGGGCCGCGATCTCGGATATGGTCAGTCCCCTCCGGTTCTCTGCAAGGAGGGCCTTGATCCGTCCTGCGGGGTCCTGATCAGACACTTCCATAGACTGATCCGGATATGGGCTGTGCCGGGATATTAACCATAAGGTTTCAGGGTATCACTCGCCCTTCACCCCTACAGCCTTGAAGAAGGTATAGGCAAATGTCCCCCCATTCTCCGTTGTCCGGTAGAGATCCCGGATCCCCTTCTCCCACTCCGGCCCCGTCACCATCCCGCGGGACAGGGCCTCCTCCCTCACCCCCTCCACCATGGCGATGAAGATGTTCTTCACGCCTTCCCTGCCTTCCGGGTGTCCGGCATCGGCGTACACGATGCGGGGCGATATCTCCACGGAACAGAACCCGGCCTCATCCATCAGGTGCCGGAGTTCCCTTCCGATGAGGGAGTTGCCGCCCATAGCCGCCTGGATATCGATCAGGCACCGGATAACCCGGTGGGCATCAGGACTCTCAGGGTAGAAGAGGGCCGAGCCGTGGTCACCCTCGATCGCCGTGATGGTCCCGCCCTGCCGGAGGACTGCCTTCAGCCGGTGCAGGGCGAAGAGCGGGTCGGGGAGGTGCTCGAGCAGGAAGCAGACGAACACATGGTCAAAGCTCCCGGGGCCGAAGGGGAGGTCGTAGACATCGGCCGTCCGGAACATGATGTTCGTGCATCCCTCCCGTGCTGCCCTTCGCACTGCCTGTAGGAGCGATTCCGGGGAGATATCGACCGCGACGAATTCCGCCTCCGGGCTGTTCTTTGCCAGGATCACGGTCTGGGCCCCGATCCCGCAGGCCGCCTCGAGCACCCGGCTCCCGGCAGGGTAGCGGGTATCGTGGTGGAGGATATGGGCGAGGCCCGATGCCTGGTAGGCCAGTCGCTCCGCTTCCCGGACGGTCCGACCATGCACGTACATGCGGGGATCAGGTTCCATGACAGTACTCCGTTGAGAATAGTGTGTTCTTATCTCTGATGGGCCGGATGGGGAGATGAACATGGCGGGGAGGAGCGGTAGCGGAGAGCACCCGGATCAGGAGGAGACAGTCGTGCAGTGAGGGAACCTCTGGTCTGGAGATGGAAAAGCCCCCGCCGGACGCATCCGTTCCCGTGAATATTCCCCGGGTCCGGAAGGACGTCTGCCGGACATCACCCTTAAATCCCCTCTCTGCTGATCCTCTCCATGGATCCCGCGACCATCCGCAGGATGTTTGCTTTCGCCCGTGCCGAGGAGGAGCTCATATCCGGGTTCGATCTTCCCCCGGAAGCATTCATCCCGCTGATTCTCTCGCTCCGCTCCGGTGGGGACTGGAGCTACGCCGCCGGAGAGATCCGGTCGGTCTCGGTGGTCGAGAAGAACACGGTGTACGATGAGGAGCGGAAGGCCGGCACTACGGGGGAAGCGGTCTTTCTGATCATCGGTCCCGAGATCGTCGAGGAGGAGGGAGCGGTCAGGAGGCTTGAGAAATGCGGCGAGGAGGAAACCCGGCTCCTCGTCACCCGGCCCTACTGCGTGAAGGCCAGGGGGGATCGGATCATCCGGGCCGATGTTGACCCGGATACCATGGAGATCCGGGTACGGGAGCTCGAAAACCGGGAGCTCATATTTACCGGGTCTGCGGCCTACGGGCTCGCCCATGAGATGGAGCATATGGCAGGGGGACCGATTTCGGGCATAGGGTTCTACGAATTCACCTACCGGCGGATCGGATAAAGACGATCAAAGCCCTGGCAGATCATACACGGACGGTCTTGGACCGGCAAGGAGATGGAACGGCAGCATGGTGAGAAGCTCACCGCTTTCCCGGGCGGATCTTTGACCGGAGCACGAGCTCCAGATTTTCTGCCCGAAGCGACCCGAGGAGGAACGATTTCCCGCTCTTCAGGGTGACCTGCACTCCCCGGTCGCCAGAGACATTATAGGCCATACCCTTCCTGCCGAACCGGATCCCCCAACCGCCATACTCCCGGAGCGGTCTGTATACCACAGCCATTACGTTGGAAACAGTCTCAAACGGGACCTCTTTCCAGGAAGGGTGGAGAGGGTACATGCGGAACCGGAGTGCCGTGCCGGTGACCTGGATCTCGAGCTTCATCACGAAGAACCACAGGGGAAAGGCGATCCCGAAGATGGCCAGGATAATCAGCACCACGATGTCAGGGGCCGGATTGGTCCCGAACGGCTCGCCAAGGATGATCTGGACGGCAAAGGTATACCAGGCGATGGCGGCCAGGAACGCCACGATGAGAACGATCCAGATCTGCCGGAACTGCTGGACTTCATGGTAGGCTAGGTCTTCGGGAGGGTACCAGCGGGTCATTGTCCTCTATCGTGTGGTGCCGGGTGTCAAAGTGTTGCCGGTGGGTCGGGGAGTACCGGTCGTACCTACTCCCCCTCCCGCAGGATTTCCCGCATCCTCCGGGCATTCTCCAGCATCGCATGGTCGTTGTTGAAGAACACGTATACCTTCCCCGGGTTTGCATCCCGTATGCACTCCGCCGTTTCGTCGAGCTCCTCATCGGAATAGTCGTGGCTGTACCAGTCCTCCCTCCCGTGCATCCGGAGGTAGATGATCTCACCGGGAAAGATCCGGTTCCTAGTGTCCGGCGAATCGACGGAGACCAGGGTTGCGTGCTCCTGCAGCTCGCTGCAGGCCGCATCATCGAGGAGGAGATCCCGGTTCCGGATCTCGAGGGCGCAACGATTCCCAAGCCCGGTAAACCCGGCAAAGGCGATCAGTCGTGCAGCATCGGTATGCCGGGGATGAGCCTGGAAGAGGTAGAAATCGATGAAGGGATCGAGCGGGGCAAACGCATCCCGGAACTTCGTCCAGAGCTCCTGTGCAGATTCATTGAACCGGCGGGTATGGGTGACCCCCTTGTGGACCTTCACCGCCCAGCGGAGTTCCCCTCCCTTTCGCGACCAGCCGAGGATCTGGTTCCGGTAGGGGAAGCGGTAGAAACTGGCATTCAGCTCCACCGCATTCAGGCCGGCATTCCCGACAAACCAGTCGAGGTTCCCGCCCTCGTTCCAGCCGTAGGCCCAGCCGCTTGTTCCGACGTATACCTCCACGTGCACACCCTCTCTGCAGGGAAAGAGATCTTTCAGGGAAAAAAATGTTCCCTTCCGGGTGAAGGACCCGGTTTTCAGGGACGATCACTGATCGGACAGACTCCCGGGCAAACCTTGAAATAATCTCCCCGCAATCATCCCGTGTCTGAAAAGACGGAGGACCGGGATGCGGGCAGTGATTGTTGACGGATCGCGGGACGGGAGCCGGCACTCCCGGGCAGCCTGCGAAATTATTGAGGAAGAACTGAGGCGGAACGGCTGGGAGGTCGATTCGTTCTCCATTGGTGACCAGGACGAGGAAACCGTACCCGGGTGCTTCCGGTGCTGGATTGAGCATCCCGGGATCTGCACCCGGGAAGATTCCGGGAGAGCAGTCCCGACCACGTTTGTGCGGAGTGACGTGGCCATCTTCCTTTCGCCGGTCTCCGGCGGAGGCATGTTCATCGGCCGGAAGAAGGGGACCTGACGACCTCTTAAAGGGGTTTTCCGGCAAGAAACGACAGAACCACGTCAGAAAACTGATCCGGGAACTGGTACATAAGCCCGTGGCCCCCGTCCGGGAACTGCACCAGCCGGGCACCGGGGATGCGCCGGGCGAGGAGAACCGAATTTTCCGGCGGGATGATCACATCATCGGTCCCGGTCACCACCTGGGTTGGCGACGCGAAACCCGGCAGCCGGTCATATGTCCCGTCCCATGACCAGAGTGTTTCCCGCTGCCGGGCGGTGTTCTCTTCAGGCGTTGTCTCGTACACTGCGGGACAGGCAGCCCACGGGTCGTTCTCCCGGAGCCACTGTGGCGGGAAGAGGATGGAGAACATCCGCTCCGCCTGCTCCTGCAGGTTCCCGCGCTTGTCGGTGAGGGTCTCCCACACCTCCCGGCTCATCCGGACCGCGTGCCGGCCGCCGCAGTCGCCCGACACCAGCACCAGCCGGTTCACCCGGTCAGGATGCCCGAGGACGATCTCCTGGGCGATCATCGCCCCCATGGAGTGGCCGATGAGGTCGGCGGAGGAGATCTCCAGCACATCCATCAGCCGGACGGTATCTTCTGCGAACAGGGGAATGGAGTACTCCTTCTCAGACGACCCGGAGTAGCCGGTTCCCCGGTTGTCGAAGACGACAACCTGGTAGCGCTGTGCCAGTGCCGCAAGGACCGGCGGGTTCCAGGTGTCCATCGCTGACGCAAAGCCGTTGATCAGGATTACCGGGTCCCCGGAACCTAACACCCGGAAGGCGAGGGTGATATCACCGGCCCTGGTCGTCCGGAGCGGTGCGGTCCGGATATCTAATGACTTCATCACGTATGAAACACTCCGTTCACTGCAGGCAGGCAGGGGTATTCTCTGCCCGTTATAATCTCTCATGTGTCAGGACGGGAATAAACAGTATGTACTGTCTTTCAATAACGTCCATTGCAAATCAGGAAGTAACTATTGCAATCACTTTTTTCTGTTCTCTCCAGAAACACTGATAATACCATGACCGCCTCGCGAAGCGTATGCATCATCACTGCAACAATCCTCATCCTGACAATAGCCTTCGCCGGATGCATCACCCCGGTGCCTCAGGAACCAATCCCTGTTTCCCTGGATGAGAGCCGGGAGATTGCTCGCGACTACGTAACCGCAATGGAAGAGTACAGAAATTACAACGGAAGGAACCTGACCCTCATCGACACCATCACCCTCCGATGCCCTTACTGCTGGCAGTTCGTGTACAGCTTCGAGATGCAGTCCATGAAGGATCCTTCAGGAACAGACCTGGCGATGGTCCGGGTGACGGTCATCGAAGGCACGGTCAGAGATGTGGTTGCCGCATATGGGAGCGCAGCTGAGGCCTGATTCAGATTACGACAGGAGGCAATATTACCGGCCCGGGATTACGCCAATCTGCTGCATGACCGAGAACCGGTCAGCTACACCCCCGTGCTCGGCAATCTTCCCATCCTGAAACCGGCAGATATCGATCACGGTAATTCTGATTGATTTTCCCGTTGGGGGAAAGACCATGAACTGCCCCCTGTGTATTCCCGTTGCCCTAATCCGGGCAATGGTGCGGTCGCCAACCTCCCGGATCTCTTCGATGGTAAGGCGGCGGTCCGGGAATCCCGTCCTCAACCCCCGTAGGGATCCTTTCAATCCATTCAGCTTTGGCGGAAAAATGCCATCCTGGTGTTCGATGAAGCCAGGGGTAAGAATTCATCGAGCGCGGCGAGGTTCCCGCTGTTATATCCTTCCTCAATGACCTTCGAATGTTTCCGTGTTCTTTCCGGCAGGCATACTCCCCCACCATCGCTCCTGCGTATATAGTCTTGGTCAGAAATCGCCATCAAAATATACCCGTTCACTCATCATCCGGGCCGTTTTTTACGGGGTGTTCATATGAAAGTCCCGTGATCGGGAACCGGAGGATGTTCCGCAGCCCCCCGGCTGTCGAGAAATTCCGCATCTCCCGCGGATTCATCGAGAGGATTGCCCGGATCACGATCTTCTCTTCGACTTCTCCCTCTTCCTGGACGAACACGAGACGGTGAAGAGCGTAGAGACCGATCAGGAAGGCAACCACGAAGAAGAAATCGAAGTGCTGGAGCTGCAGGGCCTGGATCGAGAAACTGAACCAGGGACTCGTCCAGGTCAGGTTGCCGGACAGCTCGCACCGTGACAGGTAGTCGACAAGGAATCCACCGAGAATAGGGGCAAATCCTGCGGTCAGCGAGGAGAAGATACTGATGCTCGCCAGGTAGGAGGTTGCCGTGCCCTTCGGTGCCAGTTTCAGGCTGATGGTGCTCGAGGCCAGGGTGACCCCTGCAGTGGAGATGCCCATCAGAATATGGATGACAACAAGCAGCGGGAAGGTCAGGGCATGGATGCCCGGCATGCCGGCAAAAGGCCAGGCGAGCAGGCAGATGATGAAGAGAGGGCCGGCGAGCCGAAGGATCGACTTGTTGCTGTACCGATCGGCTAGGCCACCCCAGAAGGAGAAGGAGAGGATGCTGCAGGCCTGGGAAAGGATGGAGAGGGCGATAACCATCGTGAGGTCGATGGAGAGGCGGTGCAGGAGGTAGACGGTGAAGAAGGGGGCGGCGAGGTTGATGGCAAAACTCCAGATGCAGAGGAAGATGAGGAGGTTCCGGAAGTTCCGGTCAGCGAAGGGTTCGGAGAGAAGCCGGCGCAGGGGAAGGCCCGATCCGGCGGTCATCTTTGGCTCGGGAGTCTTTGCCAGGAAATACGTTCCGATGAGCCCGAAAGCATTTCCGATAAGGAAGAGTGCAGAATACCCGAGGAGGGGATTGATGCTGCTGTCGTAGCGAAGGAAATCGAGGAAGAATCCGGCGCCGAGGCTGAGCACGATCCCCAGTGCAAATGAGAGTGCCATCCTGCGGGAAAAGAACAGCCCGAGGATCTCAGATGGGATGAGATCCCGCATCCACGATTTCCAGCTGCAGTGCTTGATGGCAGAGAGGGCTGAGTAGACCGCAAGGCAGGCTACCAGGATCGGTATTCCTGTCCGGGGTCCGGCTATGAGAGGGATCAGAGCGATGGGGATCCAGAAGAACCGGGCTACGAGAGAGGTAACCATGGCTACTATGCGCCGGTTCCTGGCTCGTTCAATGATCCCGACTCCGGGAATCTGCAGGAGCTCGGCAAGCGGAGGAATGGCGGCGATCAGCCCAATCACAGCATTCGAAGCGCCGAGCTCGAGGGCATAGGCGACCAGGAACACGCCACCGGTCAGTGTCACCAGGGCATGGGTGGCAAGACCATCGTAGATGACCGCAGAGAGTCCCTGCTCGATCTCCGTTTTGGTGAGGTGATCGGCGGGCCGGAGGTATTTCATAGACATCAACGATTCTCGCACGGTGACGGTCGGTGAGCGGACGGGATACCGCTTCTCAGGTACACTTCTCCCGGTCTCCGGTAATATACCTGTGGAGGGACCGATCAGGGACAGGGATGACAGAATGCCCGGGAATCGCCAAACCCTCCTCCCATTGAATCCGGTCGAGAACCTTTATCAGCATACACGAGCATGCTTCCCTGTCTGTGAGGTGAATGACCATGGCAACAGTAACCCAGGAAATGGTAAAGAAGGCAGGGGTGAACCTTGATGAGCTCATCGACCTGCTGGTGAAGAACGCAGCCGCTGAACTCACAACGTTCTACTACTACACCATCCTCAGGCTGAACCTGATCGACCTTGACGGGGAAGGGATCAAGGAGATCGCCGAGGTGGCGCGAATCGAGGACCGGAATCATTTCGAGGCCCTTGTCCCCCGGATCTACGAACTGGGAGGAAAGCTCCCCGAAAGCATGGTGGACTTTCACAACATGTCCGGCTGTCCGCCGGCAAAGCTCCCCAGGAATCCACGGGATATCAAAGCGATGCTGACCATCCTCGTCGAGGCTGAGCGGTGTGCGGTCCGGCAGTACACCCACGTCTGCAACCTGACGGCCGGAAAGGACCACCGGACGTATGACCTGGCCCTCTCCATCCTGAACGAGGAGATCGAGCATGAGTCGTGGTTCTCTGAATTCCTGGGTGAAGGCCCGTCGGGCCACTTCATGCGCCGGGGAGAGACCTCTCCGTTCGTCTCCAAGTTCCTGCGGTAAAGGTGCCGCCTCCCGCGGGCCCCTTTTTAACGAACGGTGATGCCGGGAAACCGGGCGTACGAATAAACGTCCCGGTGCCCATTCTTCCCTGAGGAACCCAATGCAATCGCGACCTCCAGGAACAGGCCAGCCATGATTGATTTTTTTTCCTCCCTGCATCCCGCAGCCCAGGCTCTCCTTGCCGGATGCTTCACCTGGGGTGTTACTGCCCTCGGCGCATCGGTGGTCTTCTTCACCCGGGGTTTCAACCAGCGCCTCCTGGACGGTATGCTCGGGTTCGCGGGAGGGGTAATGATTGCCGCCAGTTTCTGGTCCCTGCTCATCCCGGCCCTCGAGCTTGCAGAGGATCTGGTGGCTACCCCCTGGCTCCCGGTGGCCGCGGGATTTGCGGCCGGCTGGCTCTTTCTGATGGTGCTCGACCGGCTGATTCCCCACCTGCACATCGGGCTCCCGGTGGATCAGGCTGAGGGAGTCCCGTCATCGCTCCACCGGAGCACGCTGCTCGTGCTGGCCATCACCCTCCACAATATCCCGGAGGGCCTGGCCATCGGGGTGGCCTTCGGTGCAGTGGCGGCAGGCATCCCGGCAGCCACCATGGCCGGAGCAATCGCGCTTGCCATCGGGATCGGCATCCAGAACTTCCCTGAGGGGCTGGCCATCTCGATGCCGCTCAGGCGGGAGGGGATGTCACGGTTCAGGAGTTTCACCTATGGCCAGCTGTCGGCGGTCGTGGAACCGGTGGCGGCGGTCTTCGGAGCCGCGGTGGTGCTCCTGGTGCGCCCCCTGCTGCCGTTCGCGCTCGCCTTTGCCGCCGGGGCCATGGTCTTTGTTGTAATCGAGGAAGTCATCCCCGAGTCCCTGCACCACGGGTTTGAGGGGACAGCAACCGGCGGCTTTCTCACCGGGTTCCTGATCATGATGATCCTCGATGTCGGGCTGGGATGATGGAGAAGGGGCGGGTACCGATGCGGGAGTTGGTCAAACGGCATAAAAAAAATGAGAGCAACCCTGCCGCTTTTTTCCGAATGACTGTGAAAGTACGGTTCGCAATCCTGCCCGTCACCGGTCCCGTTGCAGGAAAACGAGGACTGCCAGTCCGATCAGCAGTGATCCAAGCGGGAATGCGATCCGTGTCGGGGTGACAGGAGAAGTAACCGGGGGCGTCTCTGCCGGTATTCCGGGAGTGGTCCCGGGCACCAGGACCGTTTCCACCGTTGCATTCTCACCCCCGGTGACGGTCACGTTCTCCACAACCGGTTCGTACCCCTCCTTCCTGACCTCCACCGTATGGTCTCCCTCCGTGACATTGTCCAGGGTGAGCGGGGTGGTTCCCGCCGGGATCCCGTCCACCAACACATCAGCCCCTGACGGCTCCGTGCTGATGGTGATGCCTCCCGGGAAGATGGTAAGCGTCGGCCGGGTCAGGGTGACGGGGATGGTGGCGTAGGCATCTGCACTGCCGAGATCCCGTCTCCCGACCGGTTCAGTGACCACGTAGACCGTGTAGGTCCCGGCATCGAGGGTGCCACCCGCACTACGGGTGTACCAGGTATACTCCCAGTTCCCGTCGGCATCAACCGGGGCCCGGGCGAAAGTCGAGGGAACCCCGGTGACCACCGGGACAGAGATGTCGTCGGGCTTCACCCCGTTTGCCGGGAGGTTCGGGCCGGTCAGGAAGAGGTAGACCGAATCAGCCCCCGGTGCGGAACCGGAGAGCGGCAGGGTATCGCCGAGGGGGACGGTCACGGCCATGGCCGGGATTGCCACGAGGAGGAGACCGGCAAAAACGAGCAGAAGGAGATGGCGCTTCATCGGAGGATGATCGGTCAGGGGAACCAAAAATGTTCCCACTGAAGCATTCCGCTCATCCATGCCGCGAAGTGGGAAATGTTCATAACCCAGTTCCTCGCATAAAACTCACCATATGAAAGACATCGTGACAACCAGAAAGATGGAGAACGGCGTCGCATGCTACTATGGAACGACCGGCCAGGAGAAGTTCGAGAGCTTCACCTATTCAGAGCTGATTGACATGAAGATCAATGCCCTTGACCTGCTGGAAGACCCGAAGAACTACGCGGTCGACACAGAAAAGCATACGCTGGTCATGAAAAAGTAGTCCGGATCCTCCTTTTTTCTCTCATCGCACCTCCGGTCCGGGTCCAGTAAATAAGACAGGTGATGATGTATCTGGTCCGGGTTATACTGCATTTCCGGGGCTGTTTCCCCTGAGCCAGGGGGATAGATATATTAATCCGTACCCTGAGCCATCTCCACTCCATGAAGATCCTTGTGCCGGTTCTGGGGGTTATGCTGGTATGCTGCTTCCTCATTGGCAGCACCGCAGCGGCATACCAGGATCTCCAGTCATATTCAAAAATATCTTTATATCTCTCGAATCGCAACACAACGGCATCATACCTTGACTCGCTGAAGGAACGGGCCGCAGGGGATTCACCATCAGGAGAGTCTGGCACGCTCCCTATCCCGACCATTTCCTCGGCAGATTCATCGAAAATAAACGATATCATCAGGCAGAGGGCGATACGGCTCTATCACCGGACCTATACCGGTCCCATGCTCTCCGAAGAGGAGGCAACCAGGATAGCCATATCGGCAATGGAACAAAGTTATCGGTGTGATACCGATTTCACGGTCACCAGTGCCCGCCTCGGTTCGAGTGCCCCGGCCTATGCAACCATGAATCCCTGCTGGTACTTCACCGTGGAAGGCAGGTATACCAACCTGGCCGGTTGTGAGATCTGCACGGCATACCTTCGTCCGGATGGAACAACAATCTACGGCTGTTCTTGTCCTTCCGGAATCGTCGTTCTCGATGCGGTAACCGGGGAAGTCCAGCTGGTGGACCATGTCATGTGCTACGGACACTACCTCGAAAACGGAGAACCAGAACCGTTCTCATTTGAGAAGCAGGGATAGCACGTAATCATGACAGCCTCCCGGGGCCGGCGAAGCAGAACAGTACTTTCAAACTATTTTATCATATCCTGCGAGTAAAATCACACCATTAACGGCGGCGATAGCATGGTCAGATACCGGTGCAATGTCTGTAATGTCTTTGAGTACGACCCCCGGCACGGGAGTTCGATTTCCGGGATAAAGCCAGGAACCGAAGTAGAGGACTTTCCGGACGACTGGAAGTGTCCGATCTGCTCCTCCGACAAGTCCCACCTGCAGCCGGTGCACGAGGAGAAACACCGTCACCACCCCATCGAGCTCGAGACAAAGATCTGCCCGTTCTGCGGCCAGGAGATCCTTACCCCGGTCTCCCACGAGGAGAAGAAGCACCTCGAGTCCTACCTCGGGCCCTGGCGGCGGGAGTCAGATGAGCTCGAAGTGCACATGGAGGAGATCCACCTCATCTCCCGCACCGGCGAACCCCTGGTCGAGCCGATGCGGACCCGGCTCCCGGTGGTCTCCTGGGATGACATCCTGATCAGGGCGGCCCAGATCGCGAGGATCCCCCTGAACAAGGACGTCCCGGTGAACACCCGGACGGTCATCGGCCCGGAGGCGAAGTACCCCCTTGTGATCGAGATCCCGATCTATGTCACCCACATGTCATTCGGAGCTCTCTCCCGGGAGGTGAAGACAGCGCTTGCCACCGGGAGCGCCGCAATGCAGACGGCGATCGGGTCCGGTGAGGGAGGGATCCTGCCCGAAGAGCGGCAGCTGGCTTACAGGTACATCTTCGAGTACGTCCCGAACCGCTACAGTGTCACTGACGAGAGCCTCTGGGATGCCGATGCGATCGAGATCAAGATCGGCCAGTCCACCTCGCCGGGACTCGGGGCCCACCTCCCGGCAGAGAAGGTGACCGCCGAGATCGCCGCCATCCGGGGATACCCGGAAGGGACCGACATCATCAGCCCGGCCAGCTACGAGGACATCCGGAACCGGGAGGACCTCGCGGTAAAAATCGACTGGCTCCGGCAGAAATCCGGGGGAAAACCGGTGGGGGTGAAGATCGCCGCCGGACACATCGAAGCCGACCTCGAGGCGATCCTCTCTGCCAACCCGGACTTCATCACCATCGATGGCCGGCCGGGCGCCACCGGCTCGGCCCCGAAGTTCATCAAGGATGCCACCTCGGTCCCCACCCTCTTCGCCCTCCACCGGGCCCGGAAGTATCTCGACACCCACGACGCCGCGGGAGTCTCGCTGGTCGTCACCGGAGGGCTCAGGATATCCACTGATTTTGCCAGGGCGCTCGCCATGGGCGCCGATGCCGTGGCCATCGGTACCGCCGCCCTGATGGCCTGCGCCTGCCAGCAGTACCGGCTTTGCGCGACCGGCAAGTGCCCGGTCGGGGTCACCACCCAGGACCCCGGGCTCCGGAAACGGCTGGAGATCGATATCTCGGCCCGGAAGCTCGAGCTCTTTCTCCGGGTTTCCACCGAGGAGCTGAAGGACATCGCCCGGCTGACCGGGAACGATGATGTGCACGCTCTCCGGGTGACCGATCTTTGTACTGCCAACTCTGAGATCTCCGGCTACACCGACATTGAGCACGTGTAGGGACCGTCCGACGGTTTCTGCGAATGTCCGGCAGGGGACACACCCTCCCTGCACCTGGGATGAGGGTGGGGAGCGGGTGCTGGTTCCTGTTACGGTGATGAGGAAAGAGGAGGAAAACCGGTCACCCTGCCCCGGACCGGTATTTCTTCATGGTTTCTGCCATCTCTTTCAGCCTTTTATCCACCAGATAGTTGACCGTCCCCTTCTCGAAGGTTCCGTCCGGTCGCCACTCACCGGCCTTCACCCCGGTGAGTACCTCGATCCCCTCGTTGATGGTGCTGACCGGGTAGATGGTGAACTTCCCTTCTTTTGCTGCCTCGATGATTTCGTCCTTGAGCATCAGGTTCTGGACGTTGCTTGCCGGGATCATGGCCCCCTGTTTCCCGGTCAGCCCCTTTGCCTTGCAGACTTCGAAGTATCCCTCGAGCTTTTCGTTGACTCCCCCGATGGCCTGGACCTCGCCGTTCTGGTTCACCGACCCGGTGACGGCGATCGCCTGGTTGATCGGGAGCCCGGAGAGCGCGGAGAGGATGGCGTAGAGTTCTGTGCTCGAGGCACTGTCACCATCGACGCCTTCATAGCTCTGCTCAAAGACCAGCCGGGCGGAGAGGGAGAGGGGTTTGTCCTGGGCATACCGGGCATTCAGATAACCGGATAGGATGAGGACTCCTTTGGTATGGGTCGGGCCCCCCAGTGCTGCTTCCCGTTCGATGTCCATGATCCCGGTGCGGCCCACGCCGATACTGGCCGTCACCCGGGAGGGTCGTCCGAACTCGATGTCCCCGAGCCCGATCACCGAGAGCCCGTTCACCTGGCCGATCTTCTCCCCCTCGGTCTCGATCAGGAAAATGCCCCTGGTGATGAACTCCTGGATTTTCTCCTGGATCAGGTTTGAGCGGTAGATCTTCTCCTCGATCGCCTTGACGATATGCCGGTCCGAAGTGTACTCCGATTGATCCTGTGCGGCATAGTAGCTGGCTTCCCGGATGATATCGGCCACGTGGGAGAAGCGGGTGGTGAGCTTGTTCTGGTCTTCTGCCAGGCGTGAACCGTACTCGATCACCTTGGCCACCGCGGAGCTGTCCAGGTGATGGAGGTGGTATTCCTCGCAGAGGCCGCAGATGAAGGATGCATAGTTCCGGACATTCTCCTCGGTGCGGTCCATGGTGGTATCGAAATCGGCCTTGACCTTGAAGAGCTCGGAGTAGTCCGGGTCCTGGGTGTAGAGGATCTGGTTGATCTGCGGGGTGCCGATGATGACCACCTTGAGGGAGAGCGGGATCGGCTCCGGCTTGATCCCCCTGGTGGAAATAAATCCCATCCGCTCGCCGGGTTCCTCGACGACTACTTCGCCCGTCTTGAGTGCCGTCTTGAGACCATCCCAGGAGAAGGGGTTCCTGAAGAGATCTTCAACCATCATCACCAGGAACCCGCTGTTCGCCTTGTGGATTGAGCCCGGCCGGATCATGGTGAAATCGGTGGTCACCACCCCGTACTGGACCTCTTTTTCGATCTTGCCAAAGAGGTTCTGGTAGGACGGGTTCTGCTCATAGATCACCGGTGCACCGTCATTGCCGGAATTGTCCACGATGACGTTGACCTCGTACTTGCGGAAGGCGAGCTCGCGGATCAGCGGGTTCTGGAACTGGGGCGGCAGCTGCTGCTGGGGAGGCTCGGGCATGAACTGGGGGAGATTTTCAACAATATCCTTCTGGACTGCCTCGATGAACGCGTTGATCTCATCGATCTTCTCGTACTTGTCCTTGAGCGCTGCGACACGGTGACCGATCGCGGAAAGGGCAACCTCGCGGTTCAGATGCTCGATGGTTTCCCCCCCTTTCTGGTCGAGTTCCCGCAGCTGCCGGAACGTGTTCCGGAGGTCGACCATGAGCTCCTCCTTCCGTTTCTGGTACTTCACCTGGACATCTGGGGGGAGCGCGACAAACTCCTCCTGCTGGTAAGGGGTGCCGTCCTCTTTCAGGGGAATGGTGAGCAGCCCCTGGGGGCCGGGCTGGATGAGGAAGCCCTTCTGCTTTGCCACCTCATCGATATGGGCGAGCAGCCGGGCTTTCTCCTCCTCGATCTCACGGACAGCGGCATCATGGCGGTTCACGTAGTCCTCGCTCTCGAAGACTTTGGGGATGAACCGCTTTGCCTCCGCGATGAATGTAGCCATATCGTCCTTGAACTCTTTTCCCATTCCCGGAGGAAGGCGTATGGCGTTCGGCTCATAGGGATTGTCGAAGTTGTTGACGTAAATCCAGTCATTCCCCCGGGGTTTGGTCTTCGCCAGCTCTTCGAGGAATTTCTTCACCGCGGATTTTCTCCCTGTACCATACACACCGGATGCGTAGACATTGAACCCCTTCTCCCCGATGTTCAGCCCGAAGGTGAGCGCTGAAAGTGCCCTTTTCTGGCCGACAATCTCCTCAAGGGGTTTTAATTCCTTCGTGCTTCCGCACTCGATCAGGGATGCGTCGTACCGGTTCCGGTACTGTTCGAGAGGCAGTTTTGTGACCATGTTCCTTCAACTCCGCACGTGAGCCATTGTCACGACACCATATCATTCTTATGGGTTGGGAGGAGGGGTCATCGCCACCGTGAAAAAGGGGGTTATGCCGGTTCTGACCGGGCCTTCAGCCGGACCTCAAAGACAAAAACCCCGATGGCAAGCCAGACCAGGCCAAAGAGCATGGCATAGCGGCTGAGAAAAACCAGGAGGAGGCCGCAGGAAAGGATACCGAGCAGCGGGGTCAGGGGGTAGAGCGGAACGCGGAACCCCCGCCGTTCTCCCGGCTGGTCCCACCGGAGCTTGATCAGGCTTAAGTTGATGAAGAAGTAGGTGGTCAGGGTACCGAAATTGAAGATCTGTGCCAGCGCATCGAGATTGCCGCGGGACAGGAAGACGATCGCCGCTGCCGTCAGACCCACGAATACGACGGCCAGGACAGGCACCCCCTGTTCCGATACCCGGGAGAGACGTTCCGGAAGGATCTTCTGCCGGGACATGGCAAACAGCGCCCGTGAAGCGCCGAATATCGATGAGAGCACCACCGATGCGGTCGCAAATACCGCGGCAATCGAGACGTACTTGAGGATGAACGGGTTCTGGGTTGCCGTTTTCAGGGCGGTCTCGAGCGGCGCGGTGGAAGAAGCGAGGATGTTCCAGTCCGTGAGCCCGATGGCGATTACCGAGACGCTGATGTAGAGCGCTGAAGAGACCAGAAACGCGATCAGGAGTGCACGCGGCACCGATCGTTTCGGGTCCCGTACCTCTTCTGCGATGACCGTGACCGTATTGAACCCGACGAAGGCAAAGAATATCACCGCCGCTCCATGCAGGGTGCCGGAGAGTCCGTTGGGGAAGAAAGGCTGGTAATTCCCGGATGAACCGTGCGCAACGAGGTAGGAACCACCTACCGCCACAAAGAGGATGAGGGCGATGATTTTGAGCACCACGAGGAGATTGTTTGCTCCTGCCGCTTCGCGGATGCCTTTCAGATTGAGGAGCATGAGGGCCAGGGGGAGGAGGCAGCTGGCGATGATCAGGGCCACCTGGCCGGGAGGGATACCTAAGAAGTAGAGCAGGTATCCGGCAAACCCGATGGAGACGGCGCTGGCCCCGATGATGTAATCGGCCGACTGCATCCAGCCGACCACGAAGCCCCAGAAGGACCCGAAGGCTCTGCTGGCATAGATGAACGAACCGCCCGCCTCGGTAATGAAGGAGGAGAGCTCGGCTGCCGAGAGGGCGGTGAAGAGGGCGACAAAGCCTGCGAGCGCAAAGGAGAGGATCACCGAGGGGCCGGCCAGCCCGGAGGCGACCCCCACCAGCACGAAAATGCCTGCTCCGATAATGGCCCCGATGCTCACCGCCGCAGCGGACCAGACGCCAAGTGTCCTCTTCAGTTCGGGCATGGATGCACCCTTCCCAATACCGGGATATTCTTGCCGCTTTCTTATATATTCATGGAGCCCGGACAGCATCGCTTATCTGTGCCCGTGTCCACTCCTGTATGAGATCTGCTGGATGCAGTTCCCGGATGGGAACCACGAAAAAGGACAGTCTGGTGATGGATCATGGATTCGCAGAAACAATCACGCCTTTTCAGGTACTATCCCGGAGATTTTGGTGCACTGACGGTGAAGGTCATCCACATGAACCTGGTCTTTGACGTCCATGAACAGTACACCCGGACAACGGCGCTGCTCAATGCAGAGGTCTCCGATACGCCCATCCGGGACCTGGTGCTGAACGCAACCGATCTGGAGATCCTCTCGGTCTCCTGTGATAGTGCAGCGGTCACCACCGATTACCAGCGGGACCGTAACCTCCTCACCCTCACCTTCGACCGGGAACTTCCCCCGCAGACCCGGTTCACCATCAGGACCGAGACCATCTGCCGGCCGAGCGATCACATCCTCGAGGGGCTCTACTATGACCGCACCTCCGAAGGGGCCCCGCCGACCCAGATCTCCCAGTGCCAGCAGTGGGGATTCCAGCGGATCGTCCCCTGTATCGACGATATGACGGCAAAGTGCACCTATACCACCACCATCATCGCTGATGAACGGTACACCAGCCTGCTCTCGAACGGGAATGTCTCCATTCCCCGCCACCCGGCCGGCGAAGGAAGGGTGAGCATCACCTACGACAATACCGTGACCCCGATGGCCACCTACCTCTTCTTTCTCTGTGTCGGTACCTATGACACCTTCACCCGGGAGCTCGAGTACCCGGACGGTCACCGGTTCGGGCTCGAGCTGCTGGTCCCGCCGGGATCGGACCCGGACGTCGCGGACTATGCCCTGCAGGTGCTCGCAGATGCGATCCTCTGGGTGTACCTGTTCACCGGTCCCGGGAGCTACCGCCACACCCGGAAGAAAGAAGAGATTCTGGCCCTGATCAGGGAGCGGGACCGGCTGAAGGCGGAGAACGGCAACCCTGAAAAACGTGAGGAAATCCGCACGATGCTCCGGGAACTGGCAGCAGAAATCACTCCCGGGTACCGCTATACCGGCACCGTATATCGGGAGATTGGCATGCAGAACTCTGATTTCGGGGGCATGGAGAACGTCGGGAATACCACCATTACCATGAACCGGATCATGCCCTACCCCCAGATGACCGACCCGGCGTTCGAGTACCTGATCCGGGTCAAGGTGCATGAGTTCTACCATAACCTGAACGGGTCTGAAGTGACCGGGAAAACCCCCTTCGAACTCTGGCTCAACGAGGCGGTAACGGCGTTCATGGAGAACACATGCCATGCCCGGTTCTTCGGGCAGGACTACTCCCGCCTCCAGACGGTACTTGGCCTCTTTGCCCCATCCACCGGCACCTTTGCCCTGGATGCGGGGTCGGCATCCCTGCCCATCGAACCCGACGGGTTCAACGACCCGAATGACCTGATCACAGGTATCACCTACGTGAAGGCAGCGGAGTTTGTCCGGATGATCGAGACCCTGATGGGAAAAGAGCAGTTCGTCCGGGGACTGGATCGCTACCATACCCGGTACCGGCACGGGAACGCCACCTGGCAGCAGTGGATCGCTGCCATGGAGGAAGTATCAGGGCAGGAATTCTCAGGGATGGCCAGGGTATGGCTCAAACAGACCGGTTTTCCCATCGTCACCGTAGCAGGGGAGTATGACCGGGAACACCGCAGGTACATGATGACGGTCAGCCAGGCCGTTCCGGAGAACTGTGTGCCGTGGCCTATTCCATTCCGTGCGGCTTTGGTCGATGAGGAGGGAAACGATCTTGCAGAGACCCTGGTCCGTCTGGACGGGCCGGAGGCGGAGATCAGGTTTGAAGAGGTAGAACAACCGGCATTCCTCTCCCTGAACCGGGAATACTCGTTCTACGGAAAAGTGAGAGCCGGGGTCGATCCGGTGGCGCTCAGGCTCCAGGCAGTGCATGACCGGGACGCGGTGAACCGGTTCATCGCCCTCTACCGGCTCGCCGAGCAGGAGATCATCCGCCTCATCGATCATCCCGGGCAGGAGCCATCGGATGAATACCTCGATCTGTACTTCCGCGTCCTCCGTGACGAAGACCGGTCCCGTGATCTGGGGGGACTGCTCCTGACGCTGTTTGACACAGTTGACACTCCGGAGTATGCCCACCGCTACCAGGCACTGTATGAGGCACGGAGAAGAATCGAGTCTGCCATCGCTTCCCGGTACGGTCCTGATCTCAGGAATATGTATGACCGCCACAACCAGGCGGTCCCGCTGACCGCACCGATGGAAGTCCAGGTTCCGGCAATCAAGGAGCGGCAGCTGAAGAATATCTGCCTCGCGCTTCTCTCCACGCTCAATACCGCGGAAATCCATACCGCGATACGTTCGCAGCTCGAGACAGGAAGTGTTGCCACCGACCGCCTGAGGGCCTTCTCCCTCTACCTGCACAGCACGGCACCGGATCGACTGGCGGTCATGGAATCGGCCGGGAAGGAGGCGGCCGGCCACCCGGTCTCCTGGGAAGCATACCTGGCGGCGGTCGGGGGATGCTCGGCCCCTGACGCGGTGGCGCTGATTCGCCGGGCAGGGGGGTCCCCGGCGTTCAGGATGAACCAGGTGAATGATCACCGGGCGCTCTACGGATCATTTGCCGCCAACCGGAAAGTATCACTCCAGACCGGTGAGGGACGGGAGCTGTTCGGGGAGATCCTCCTCGCGCTCACTCCGGTCAACCAGAACTCGGTCGTCACGATGCTCCGGGCATTTGGTGCAGTCGACCTGATGGAAGAAGAGTACCACGTACCGCTCATCGGACTGCTCGTCACGGTCGGGGATCACCTCGATCCTGAACAGTGTGCAGTGGTCCACCATACCATCCGGCGCCTCCTCATCGGCGCCCCCCGGGCTGTCCGGGCCTATGAGGCCATGCACGGTCCGCTGGCCGGCATCTCCTGATCCCCGGAACTAACCCGGTCACTTTTTTCTCCTCAGCAGGAGATCACCTCACGATGTACCCCCTCTTCCCCATGATCTCCTCAAAGGCTCTGAACGGACGGGTGGTGACCTTTCCTCAGGAATCACTTGGGTTCGTCACCCTGATCGCCATTGCATTCCGGCGGGGATCGCAGGCGATGATCGATTCATGGACCGGCCCGTTCCTCACAGCGTTCGGGAGCGACTCACGGGTGAGAGTCTATGAGATCCCGATGATCAGCCCGATCTACCGGCTGATAGCGGGGTGGATCGACCGGGGGATGCGGTCGGGCATCTCCGCGGATCGCCACCCCTTTGTGGTCACCTACTATGGCAACCTCACGCCCTACAAACTGGCTCTGGGCATGGATGACCCGGCGCCGGCCCACCTATTCCTGCTTGACCGGCACGGCAGGATCCGCTGGAAGGGGAGCGGATATGCTGAAAACGACAGTCTGCAGGGGCTCCAAGACCTGGTCCGATCGCTCATCGGTGAGTAGGTGCAGGGGCGACGCAATTTCAGTTCATGCTCCCCATGAACAGGCTGAGGGCAAGACCGGTGATCAGGGCCACCAGGGCATCGGTGGTGAAGTACGAGAGCGACAGCAGCTGGTCGAGCGGGACCCCTCCCCAGAAATACCCGAGGACGATGGAGAGGACACCTCCGATGACCAGTGCGGCGACCAGGTGCCGGAGCCCTCTCCAGTAGTCGTGGTAGGTCAGCCTGATGAAGATGACGCTTGCCAGCAGGAATGCAACGAAGAACATCAGCCCGGCCTCGATGGTCGGGGCGGCGATGGTCTTCGAGGAGAAGACCCCGAACTCGGCAATCACGATATAGGCGATAACCGCACCGATCCGTTTGTCGCTCTTCAGGGTCGCGAGCGATAGTTCCTCCCTCACCGTGGTTGACAGAGCCGGCACCGGCGCCGGTTCTTCGGGAGCTGCCACCTCTGTTTCCCGGGGCCCGGCCGGTGCTTCCGCCGGGGGGGAAGGCTCCGGCGCCACCACCGCGCCGGGAGGGGCGGCTTTCGCTTCAGCCGCGGCTTCTCTCCGGGACGTGTCGAGCCTCCTGATCGAGTGCAGGGCCACGTACAGTGCGATGAACAGGGCGAGGACGCCGATAACCGCACCAGCAGCCCCGAAGATGATGGTATCGTTGGTAAGCCCTTCAATGGCGAGCTTCAGGGCAAATACCCGGATAAACTCGTAGAAGGCCAGGGCCACGATGATCAGGAGGAAAACCTTCTTCAGTACCAGCACAAGGAGGGTCGTGAACTTCTGGATGATGAAGATCGCGGCATAGAGGATGATGAGGAAAATGACGATGGCAAAGACATTGCCTCTCAGGATCTCGTCCGGGAGGCTGGAGAGGTACTCGGCAGCCTGCTGCTGGACCGGGACGATCGGGGAGAGGTCAACCATCCGCTACTTCCTGTACCTACTTAAGCACTCCAGCATTTATCCATTGCCGTCATACTGGTGCGGCAGAATCACTCATGAACCGGGTTTGCCATGCTGGGTGCTATCCTTTTCTCCCTCACCGAACCTCTCAGTCTGCAGGGGAAAATGGTGAATTCTTTTAGTCCGCCAGCCAGGGAACGGCGAATACATACTCAGGCGGGGTTAACCCCTTCAGATGAAGGACAAGATAATCGAATTGCCGCCTGATGAAGTAGGGGTCATAGTTGAACTGGTGATTCCGGTTGGGAAGGACCAGCATGTCGAAGGTCTTGTTCGCTGTGATCAGGGCATTGGCAAGCTGGATGGTCATGGAAGGGTTGACATTGTCGTCCAGGTCACCGGTTACGAGGAGCAGGTTGCCGGTCAGGTTCCCTGCCTTGCGGGCGGTTACCTGCTCCAGATAGGAGTCCCCTACCGGCATTCCCTCATACTTCTCCCCCCAGTAGGAGCCGTACAGGCGGTTATCATGATTTCCGGCCGATGCAACCCCCGCCATATAGAAATCCGGGTAGGTGAGCAGGGCCTGGGCGGTCATGAACCCGCCTCCGGAATGCCCGTATATTCCAACGTGATCGAGATCCACGAAGGGGCGTTCCCGGGAAAGCTGGGTGATGCCGCCGACATGGTCGATGAGGCCGCCCGCGTCTCCCATGTTCCCGTATGCCACATCATGGAATGCTTTGGACCGGAACGGGGTTCCAAGGCCATCCAGGTTCACAACGATAAAGCCAAGTTCGGAGAGTGCCTGGGCCTTCCAGAAGATCTTGGAATTATAACCGTAATCGGAGGGGAATGCCTTTGTGGTCACGATAATCTGGGGGCCGGGATAGACCGCATCCACCACCGGGTAGCTGGTCCGGGGATTGAAGGTGGTCGGGTAGATAAGAAGACCATACAGATCAGTGGTTCCATCCCTCGCTTTTACCGTGATGCGTTCGGGGGGCCTCCACCCCCGCGAGGTCAGGTACGAGATATCTCCTTCCTCGAGCTCCAGCAGCAGGTTGCCACCGGCGTCCCGGAGAACGGTCCGGGGTATGGTGTCCACCCGCGAGTAGGAATCGATAAAGCAGGTGCCATCCGGTGACAGAGAGATGGCATGGTCTGCATCTTCAGGTGTAAGGAGTGCCAGTCCTGTTCCATCCGGCCTGATCCGGTACAGATGGCGGTAATAGGGATCACGGCCCGGTTCTCTTCCGCCTGCGGTGAAGTAGATCCAGTCATTCTCCTCATCAACATACAGGAGGGTACGAACGACCCAGTCGCCTGATGTGATCTGGTTTTGCAGGGTCCCGTTCCGGTCATACCGGTAGAGATGTCCATAGCCGTCCCGTTCAGAAAACCAGATGATATCACCGTTCTTCTCGTAGACGTAGATATTGGGAATCCCGCCGTAATCGAGATTTGATTCCCGGTAACTCTCCCCCTCTTCAGTGATAATCTCCCGGACCTCGCCGGAAACCGGATCCTCCTCGAGGAAACGGAGCGTCTTTTCACCGCGTTCCACAAAAAGGGCATAGACCACTGAGCCGTTTCTGTTCCACCAGCGGAGGTTCCATTCACCGGAATCCATCATGGAGGTCTCCGGCCACGGCTCATACCGTACCCGCGTTATCTGCCGGGAACCGACATCGATAGTGACCGGTTCATACATGGCCACGTGAGTCTCCCCGGGCATCGAATAGCGGAAGATGTACGCTTTGGGCCGTAACGACCCGTCTTCCGGAGCATCCTGAACCAGGTACAGGGGCAGGACCTCGCGCTGGTCCACCCTGAAGGTGAGAATCCGGGAGGAATCAGGTGACCAGGCTGCATAAGGTATGATCGGATCTCCGCTGCGCTCTGCAGTGATCGGACCGATGGTGGTGTCTGAAGTCCGGGCATAGAAAAAATCGGCAGTTCCATCGGACGTGAGCGGGTATTCATCACCTGTTGTCAGATCGCGGAGAAACAGGTTGTTGTCCCGCAGGAATACCGCCTTCTGTCCGTCCGGCGAAACGAGATCCCCATCGCCCGGTACTGAATAATCAGGCAGCTGGACGATCTGCCTGGTTTGGGAGGTATAGGTCCAGCTGCCGTTCAGAGCGGTAAATGTGATATTCTCTGTTCCATCGCGAAGGATGATGGTATCAAATGGCAGGTGTGCGGGATCGACAGGCGAACCGGACACAGCGGCAAGAGCCGCCGCGAGGGCGGCGTGGTCGAATGCCGGCTGCCTGACCATTGCGCTGGCATCGATCAGGATAAATTCCCTCCCGTTCCGGCCTTCATTCACGTACCAGAAGGAGGACGTCCCCGCAATCCAGCGGGGCTCAATGTTCACATTGTAGAGCGAGGGGATGACATTCTGGGGCAGAAACTGTTCTGCCCGTTGGTAATCAGATTCGGTCGGGCCGGCAGGTTGTGATACCGACCACCACTGCCCGGATGCCGGGATATCCGGCCATACCGGGCTTTCCATACCAGCACTGCACATTCCTGCCATACCGGAAAAAAACAGGAGGAGTATAAAAAGGAGAGAAGTTCTCCTGGGACGGGTCATTCGAATCACACAGAATAACCGGTGAAGGGGTTTATAATTTTGGCATAACGACCTGGAATGGAACGGATTCAAGAGAAATATCTTCACGCCCCGTGCCGATAGTCTGGCTTCCCGGTGAGAAACACTTCTGAACAGGATCGGGAATGGTCACGTCCCGGAAATGGTTCTCTCCTGCTTCCGGGACCACAACTCGAGGGTAACTCCGATGCCAATCCCGATGATGCTGCCGAGGATAATGCCGCTGCTCTGGTTTCCGGTCACGTACTCCATGGGGAGCCAGAGGGCGAGTCCCATGGCAAGCCCGAGCGCCAGGCCCATGCCTCTGCCGAGCGGTGTCCCTGGCGTCGCCTGCATCCTTTTTACCACGAGGAGCATGCTGAGGAGGAGGAAGACAAGGATGAGGATCGAGAAGATGAGGAGGAAATCCATGGTAGCTGATGGCACCCGGAAAGGGAAAAGAATTCTCCTGGCGGGATCTCCATATCTTCAGGAAGTCCTATTCTTGCATGTGAGCCATGGCCGTCATTATCATGAAGGTCCGGTTTCCGCGTGCCGCTGTGCAATATCGTTCAGCTTATCAAAGAACCGGTCCCTGACGTCTTCGAGGCGGAGGGCCACGGAAATATCCACATCGAGGCTGTCGGTATCACGTCCCCATACCGGTTCGACCTGTACCACGTAGGAGTTCACCTGACGGGCCCAGAACCATTCCGCACAACCGAACTGTACATAACCAGGATTGAGGGCGGGCATCCCGCGGAGATCCCGGAGAAAGCTTTGTCCGGCGCCGTCATTCCTGACCACGAAGGCCATGTAGGCCAGCCGGTACTCCACGCAGGTGACGCTCCCTGCATAGGGCTCGAGCCGGGCGGTATTTTTTATGTCCGGTTCCTGTTCGTGGACAAAGTGCCCGTAGCAGCTCTGGATAGTGAAACAATGCGGGACGGCCCTGAACCGGCAAAGAAGAGGGACGAGCGGGGAATCGATTTCCTGCGCCTGGATCAGCTCCTGAAGCTGCTGGTGTGCTTCCGCTCTCTGCTGCTCAAAATCAGGGTTTCCAACCAGGGGTTTTTCTTCGGTGAAGGTCTGCATGATGGCGGAATCACCTGTCGTGCCAGATACAGCATGAACAGCGACAGTGAAAATAGTCATCGGTCTTCAGCAGGAAAGGCGGTGCCAGGCTTCCTTTTCAGCCGGCAATCATCCTCTCATGTCCTGGGCTTGAAACGGTGATGGAAAAAGAACCGGGGTCTGCCCCTCTGCAAGGGCAGAACGATACACCTCTCCTCCGAGCCCCTGACCCCGGTACGAGGCGGTACTGCCACCTTGGCCTCGCTTCCGGACAGTATACCGGCGGAATCCCCTTCTCCGTCCTGGAAAGGCGTTTGAAGGAGAGGATTGGTAAATTCCCGTTGTGGTGCGGCAGTGGCAGGGTCGCACCCGGTGACCCCGTTCCCGCCCGGTATGGTGTCGAGGAACTTTTCCGGGTGCGGGACACCCCCTATCATCCAAGAGGTCATCTCAGGTGCGACCCTCCACGCTCATGAAACCCTCCCGCCTGCCGTCCGATCAACGGTTGTCCGGGTCGATCGGCCAGCAGGCGGGTATACTGAATGTAGGCTGCAGATACTCCCGATCTGGATGGGCTGGTAGACGAAACCCGCTCATAGACTCAGCAGGCGTTTCAGGTTTTTCCGTTAAGAAGTAGGCATAAGAATATAGGGAGGAACACCAACTATTCTAATACCTACGGGTCGTAGGGGTACAGGCAGGCCGTCGGATGGTTCACCCGAGCCCCTACTAATGATTAGTTCTTCTTGAGTGCCAATATTAATACCCTCAATAAATGTTCATCGCAGCAATTAACTCCGCCCTGGGTCTTCTGAAAAATCAAAGAAGGAGCGGGGTTCCGACTCCCCATTGAGACTCTCTACTGTGCGGGCGGGTGTGATGCATGCTGGTTTATCGGGTACAACGGCGCACCTTTCAAAACGTACCTATGGGGAAAAGTACACGAAAACTCTTTGTTTCGGCGGTGATATCCGGCATTTCCCTCAGCCTCGGCCTCCCGGGGCTGGCCGATCTCATCGTCCTGGCCTGGGACACCACCCGGGGGCCGCTCTCGGTAGTAACGCCCCGGACTGTACTCTCCCTGGTGAGTTTCGTTGTGTTCCTGGTCATCACCTGCCTCACCTTTGACATCTACCTGAAAGGAGCACGGAAGGGAACCAGGGGACTCCGGATCGTCGTCGCCGGGGTGATCTGCGGCCTCGTCATCGGGTCCCTGATCCTGGCTCGTGCAGTGCAGCTCACCGCGGGATAGTGTGACAACCGGTTCCGGCCGGTCAGCCCAGAAAGAGCAGGACGATGTATATGACGTATCCTGACAGCAGTGCACCGCCGGCAATCCGGGTTATCGCGACCCGGCCCGAGAGGAGGGGGAACAGGCCGAGGGTGAACAGGGAGAGAACGGCAAGACTCGGCAGATCGGGGATCGGGATCGTGGTACTGAGCGAGTTGATCCCCCCGACGAAGAGCAGGTTGAAGATATTGCTCCCGAGCACATTTCCCATGGCCACCCCCGGGCTCTTCTTCAGGGCGGCAACCACCGAGGTCGCCAGCTCCGGCAGCGAGGTTCCGATAGCCACCATGGAGAGCCCGATGACCAGCGGGGAGATGGAGAAGGCGAGCGCGATCTCAACGGCCCCGGTCAGGAGCAGGTGTGCACCGATGATGACCGCCGCAAGCCCGGCCCCGGTGAGCAGGAGCGGGTAGGGGGCGGATTCATCCGACGAGGTGTCAGCCGCCGGCCCCGACCTCCAGAGGGAGAACAGGATCGCGCAAAACATCCCCAGGAAGACGATCCCCGCGACGGTATCGAGAACGCCCCGCAGGGAGAACAGGACAAATACGACGGTAGCCCCCAGCATCATGAGGCTCGTCCTGATGACGTAGTTCCGGGAGGGTGTATTGCAGCATGTAGCCGGCCGGGACAGGGCGATCAGGCCGAGGATGAGACCGATGTTGGCGATGTTGCTCCCCACGATATTGCCAAAACCGATCCCGGCATCCCCGCGGGAGAAGGCTTCGGTGGTCACCACCAGTTCAGGGAGCGAGGTCCCGAACGCAACGACCGTGAACCCGATGGTTGCCGGAGCGACCCCGAGCCGGAGCGCAAGCCCTTCAGCACCCCTGACCGCGACCGAGGCCCCTTTCAGGAGGAGGGCAAGGCCGATGACAAACAGGATGAGGGGGACGATCATGGAACCACTTCTCGGGGAATAGCGGGCCGGCCCCCGCAGTCGTTCTGATCATGGGTCATGATGACAAAAAAAGGCATCTTCCGGCCGGGACCGCAACGGCCATCAGGCCGGACGCTCCAGATGTTTCCATGGTGCAGAACCGCCTCCCCATCCTGCCCCTCGGTGATTCCCGGCTGCGGGAAAAAGCCTCCCCGTCCCCCGATCCTGCCAACCCGTCCGTGCGGGCCGCTGCAAACCGCCTCCTCGGTGCATTACGGGCATTCCGGAAGCAGCACGGCTTTTCACAGGGGATCGCCGCTCCCCAGATCGGCATTGCCGCCCGCATCATGGTGATCGACCCGGGCCCGGGGCCGATTGTTCTCGTCAACCCTGAGGTCAGGTGGATAAGCGATCGGACTGTCTGCTCCTGGGAGTCCTGCATGTGCTTCCCCTCCCTGGCGGTGATGGTTTGGCGGGCGGATGCCATCAGGGTCGCCTACCGGACCCTTGACGGGAGTGACGCGGTCCTGGCCTCGGAAAGCGCTGATGTGGCCGCGGTCATCCAGCACGAACTGGACCATCTCGACGGGATCCTCCTGCTTGACCGGGCTGCCGATACCAAATCGATCATCAGCCGAGAGGCCTATGCGCAGGACCCGGACACCTTTGACAGGATGTGCCGGGGTCAGGAATCCTCCCGGGCAGCGCACAATCCTTAACTAACCCGCGTTCCATACTGACAATCGGCACACCTCATGTCCCGCCACAGGCACAAGCTCTCGAAGAAGGTCGGGATGCCCCCCGGAACACTCCACCTGAACGGAGAACCCCGGGCCGGTCCGGTCAGCATCGCGGTCATCGATTACGATGCCGAACACTTCGAAGAGCGGAAGGTCGGGGCAATCGAGGAATGCTTTCCGTACCGGGATACGGGAACCGTCACCTGGATCAATATCGACGGCCTTGCCAATACCGAGGCAATCGAGAAGATCGGGCGCCATTTCTCCATCCACCCGCTCATCCTCGAAGACCTCCTCAACACGGACCAGCGGCCGAAGATGGAGGATCTGGAGGACTACCTCTACCTCAACCTCAAGATGCTCATGCTCCCGGAAGGGAGCAGGGAGATCAAGGTTGAGCACGTCTCCCTCATCATCGGGAAAAATTACCTGATATCCTTCCAGGAAGATATCGGGGATGTCTTTGACCCGGTCCGGGAACGGATCAGGAAAGAGGGCGGGCGGGTGAGGAAGAGCGGCCCGGATTACCTCGCCTATGCCCTTATCGACAATATCGTCGACAACTACTTCGTAGTGATGGAGAAGATTGAGGAGTGGGTGGAGTCGCTCGAAGAAGAGCTGGTGGTCAATGCCACCCGGGAGTCGCTCCAGAAAATCAACCGCCTGAAGAAGGACATGATCTTCCTCAGGAAAGCGGTCTGGCCGCTCCGCGAAATGATCCTTGCCCTGGAGCGGATGGAGTCCCCGCTCATCAGGCCGGACACCCGCATCTACCTCCGGGATGTGTACGACCATGCCATCCAGGTGATCGACACTCTCGAGACCTTCCGGGACATGGTCTCAGGGATGATCGACATCTACCTCTCGGGCCTCTCGTACAAGATGAACGAGATCATGAAGGTGCTCACCCTTATCGCCACCATTTTCATCCCCCTCACCTTCGTGGCCGGTGTCTATGGCATGAACTTCCGGAATATGCCGGAGCTGGGCTGGGAGTTCGGCTACTACACTGTATGGGGGATCATGATCGCGATAGTGGTGATCATGCTGGTCTATTTCCGAAAGCGGAAGTGGATTTAAACGCCGGAAGACCGGTCCCCGGGTAACCACCTATTATCACTCGCCGGGTGCAACCTCATGTCCGTATGGAGACCGGCTCCCTCCTGCTGCTCGCCGTCGCCCCGGCGGTATTCTGGCTCTGGTACTTCTACCAGAAGGATCGCTATGAGCCGGAACCCCTGGCCTGGATCCTGATAATCTACATCTTCGGGATGGCGGTCACTATCCCCGTAGCGCTCGTCGAGGGGATTTTTACTCTCTTCCTCGCCGACTTTTTCATCACCATCCTGATCGCCCCGGTGGTCGAGGAAGCAGGCAAGTACCTGGTGGTGAGGAAGACCGTGTACGAGTCCGGCGAATTCGACGAGCCGGTGGACGGGATCGTGTATGCCGCCGCGGCAGGGCTGGGGTTTGCCACCCTGGAGAATATCATCTATGTCTTCTCGGCGCTCGAGACCTCGTTTGCCTTCGCCATCCAGACCGGCCTTGTGCGGGCTCTGATCTCCGTCCCCGGGCATGTACTCTTCTCGGCACTGTGGGGGTATGCGCTTGGGAGGGCACGTTTTCTCCCTGCAACACGCCGTCCGCGTGTCATCCTCTGGGGACTGGTCCTGGCGATGGCATCGCATGCCCTCTTCAATCTCCTCCTCTATGATGCCATCGGCTTTGCGCTCCTGGTCCTGGTCGTGGTGCCGGTCTTCTGGTTCACCGTCCAGCGCAGGATCGATGAATCACTCAGGAACTCGGGCTACCGGCCAAAGTGAGGCCCTGTCCTCTCCCCTCTCCGTTCCAGCGCCCTCCAGGGGTATCGGACCATGAGTATGATTCCCGCCGAGACAAGGATCAGGGCCGGGATAGTTGCCAGTGCCGCAGAGAGTGAGTAGGTATCGGCAAGGATCCCATTAACCGCCACACCGATCCCCCCTGCACCGATCGCCACCCCGAGCATCAGGCCCGAAGCCATCCCCACGCGGGACGGGAGGAGCTCGTGGGACATGGCCACGGTCACCGCGAAGCTCGACCAGAGGAAGAAGCCGAAGAGGATGAGCGCGATGACCGAGGCGATACCGTCGAACCGGAGAAAGAGGATCAGGAACGGGACCGAGCAGAGCAGACCGGTCAGGGTGTACTCCTTCTTGCCGTAGCGGTCGGCCAGGGCCCCGCCGATGAGCTGCCCGGCGACTCCGGCAAAGAGCATCACGGTGATGAGCAGGTTTGCGGTGAAGATATCGAGTCCCCGGGAGATGAGGAGCGGAGGAAAGAAGGCGATGGCCGAGAAGACGGCCGCTGCCCTGAAGGTGGAGGCGGCAAAGAGCAGGCCCATGGGCCGGAGGTCGGCAAGGGAGAACGAGGTTGCCGGAGGGAGATGATCAGCAGGGGCCGCCCGGGCAGGAGGGAGGAACTTTCGCAGGATGAGAGCCATGAACGCTGCCGGGATGAGCAGGACCAGGAGGCCGGGCAGGCCGAAGAGGTACACAATTCCCCCGGCAAGGATCGGCCCAAGCGCATACCCGATGTTCCCACCCACCACGAAGACCGCAGTCACTTTCCCCCGGTTCATGCTGTCTGCTGCCCGGCTCACGATGGAAAGGGCATTCGGGTGGAAGCAGGCATGTCCGATGGCGGCAAGCGCCGCACAGGCGAGGAGGAGCGGATAGGCAGTCACTATCCCGATCAGGGAGATGAAGACCGCTGAGATGAGCAGGCTGGTCGAGACATGGACCTGTTTTCCGTACCGGTCGGAGAGGTACCCGAAGACCGGCTGGGTAGCCGAGGAGGTGAGGTTGTAGGAGGTGACCATCAGCCCGGCGAGGAAGAACGAGAGCCCCCGTTCTGCGATGAGGAGCGGCAGGATGGCGGTGATAACCGGCATGTAGATATCGGTGACCAGATGGGCGATGGAGAGCGGGTAGATTGACCGGTAGGGGGAGCTCATGCCACCTCACTGGAAATAACCATGATCTCGACCGCGATCTCTCTCACATCCCTGGTGTGGAAGGAGAAAGTGCGCCTGATGGGGAGGAGCCCGCCGATGACCTCCTCCACGCACCCCCTTCCTGCGATATAGGATTCGACGAACTGCCGGCTCCCGGCATTGAAGATCCCGTAGATCATGGGGGAGATCTCAAGTGCGGCGTCGATGAACGGTCGGTCGGCATGGATATTCTGGGCACCGAAGGGGGGGTTCATCACCACCGTATCACAGGGGCCAATCGAGGAGAGGACCTCGGGGTCTCCGATCCTGCCGAAAAGGAAGGTGACCTCAACACCGGCCCGGGCGGCATTGTCCCGGGCGGTGGCGAGCACAGCCTCATCGGTGTCAACCCCCACCACCTCGCGCGCTCCGAGCAGGGCGGCCCCGATGGACAGGATCCCGGTGCCGCAGCCGAGGTCTCCGATCCGCCGATCCCCGATATCGCCCCTGAGGGCAGCATGGTAGAGGAGCCGGGCGGCGAGTGGTGCCGGGGTCTGGTACTGTTCCAGGCGGGCGGAGGGTGAGGAGAAGCCCGCAACCTTCTCCAGCCGCCGTTCGAGTTCATTCAGCCGCATGCTCACCCAAGCTCGTCGATGAGGTAGTCCTCCCAGTCCCGCACCCCGCAGAGGATCTCGAACTCCGCAGGAGTGAGAACAGGGACCGGGAACCGGACCTGGTCATCGTAGGCAAGCCGCGGGCACGCGGTGTTGACGTAAGCCCCGAAGCCGAGGTTGAAGAGCTCGTCGGGGCTGACTTCTCCCATGAAGACGAGGAAGGCCCGGTCCGACAGGGAGGCGAGCTCCCGGGCACGGTTATACCGGTTCTGCCCCGGTTTCCGGCTGACGATGATGCCGAACCGGTCAGATCCCCTCGCCTTCTCGATGATCGCGTGGCGCTTCATCAGGAACCTGCGTCCGTCGACTTCCCGGGCCTCTCCGGTCAGGGGATCGAGGGCTACCACGTGAGCGCCGGTGGCAAGGCTGACCCCGAGGGGGTGGAAGATCCCGGTAGTGATAACCAGGATGTCGGTCGCGTCCGGGATGCGGGCTGCCGAAAACGAGCAGCCGAGGACCTGCCCGGCCTCAGGTGTCCTCCCCTCTCCCGGCCGGATCATCGTCCCGTATCCGCGGGAGACGAGGAGCTCCTGCACCGCAGGAAGCAGGTGGGTGTGCTGGGTAGTGGTGACCAGGCCGATAGTTTTTCCCCGGAACAGCGGGATCGCTGCCTCCACCAGGGCCGGGTCAAAATCCACCCGGTAAGGCTGGCAGATCACGCGGGGATCGGGGATGAGCGGGGTATGTCCGAAGTGGACCAGAACGTCGGCGTATTCGAGGAGGTCGAGGGCGAGATCGCAGGCCCCGTAGCAGGGATCACCGCTGATCAGGACCGTGAACCCTTCCTCCCTGAGCGCTTCTGCGATCTCTCCCGATCGCCGCTTCAGCCCGGCCGGGAACTGGAGGGCGACCACCTGTGCCCCCCGTCCGTGCAGTCTTCCGACGAGATCAGAAATACCGGTCAATGACCTGCACCCTGTCGGTGACCTCCACGGTTACCAGCGCCTTGTACGGCCGTCCGATGTCCGCATTCCCCCGCCGTATGGCAAAGCAGATGTCGGAGACCTCTGCCCCCACACGGTCGAGCGCTGCAAGGAGTGCCCTGGTGGTTCCCCCGGTGCTGATGACGTCGTCGACGATAACCACCCGTTCGCCTTTCCGGACACCGTTTAAGAAGAGCTGCCCCTTGGAGTAGCCGGTTACCTGGTGGATCGGGACCTCGCCCGGGAGCAGGTACTCCCGCTTTCTCACGATATTCATGGGGAGGTCGGTCATGAAGGAGATGATCGACCCGACCGGGATGCCCATCGCCTCCGCAGCGACGATGCGGTCCACTCCGTCGAGGTCGAGCGCCTTGATCATTGCGGTTGCCACTTCGCGGAGGAGGGCGGGTTCGACCCACGGAACCCCGTCGGTGATCGGATGGATGAAGTAGTTGTAGTCGCCCCGGTGGACGATGGGGCAGTTTTCGAACGATGCAATCAGACGTTCAAGCATGGTATTCACCAATATCCTTCAGGAATGGCTCAATGATGCCGGCATGCACGTGAGGCATGCAGATGATTCGGAGGTGACCATTCCGTGTCCAGGAGACCTGCCAGGGAGGGGGGATGGTCACGGGTTCAAAGGTGGCCACGTTCACATCGGGAGTGACTGCCCGTGGGATCCCGAAACTCTCCATCCCGTCAATGAGTCGCCGGGTATTCTCCATGCACCCCGCGACCACCGCTTCCATCCCCTCCCGCCCGAGGTACTCGAGGACCGCCAGGGCACCGACTACCGGGGCGCCGGGCCGGGTTCCGGAGAGCGTGAACTCCTGCTTCACGGTAAGGTAGGGGGTATCGACAGAGAGCGAGCAGAGATCTTCCTCGTTCCGGAGGAGGAGGCACCCGGCGGGAATGGTGCTCATCCCCATCTTGTGCGGGTCAACGGCAATGCTGGTCACCCCCGGGAGAGAGAAGTCGAACGGGGGGCTGACCGGGAGGAACGGGAGGACCAGTCCCCCGAAAGCGGCATCGACGTGGAGGAAGATCCCGTGGTCCAGGGCCAAAGCGGCAAGTTCTCCGATGGGATCGACCATACCATACTCGGTCGTCCCGGCAACACCGATGATGCAGCAGGTATTGCTATCGATTGCTTCTGCCGCTTTCCCGGCATCGACCCGGTAGTCCTTGTCGAGGGGAACCGGCCGGGTCTCGAGGCAGAGGATGTCACACGCCTTCCTGAACGAGAAATGGGATGATTCCGGAAGGATGACGTTGGGCCGTTCCTTCCCGGCCAGCGTCCTGGCGATCCGGAGCGCCTGGATGTTGGACTCCGTCCCCCCTGAAGTGGCATACCCGCATGCCGTGCTGCAGTGGAACAGCTCACCCAGGCGTTCGATCAGGAGATGCTCGAGAGAGGCGGTCCCCCGGAAGAGGCCGGGATCCCCGAGGTTGGTCTCCATGAACATGCAGTGTGCCCTCACCGCCACGGGGTGGGGGAGGGTGCACATCGAGGAGAGGATATGGCGGGGGGAGAGGTCGAGCTGCTTTCTCCGGGCAAGAAAAGAGAAGAGTTCGTCTTCGCTGCAACCCTCCTTACGCATGCGGCCGTCTCGCACTCTCGAGGATTATCCGTTTTTCGGTACGGGCAACCGTCTCCCTGATCTTCGCCATGGCATCGATGTTAGCCGAGACGCTGGTTATTCCGTGGTTCACCAGCCACTCCACCATATCCGGATCCGAGCCGGCCTGGCCGCAGATCGAGCACTCAACGCCATGCTCACGGCAGACCGCAATCGCGCTGTCAATGAGCGCCAGCACTGCCGGGTGCTTGGGCTGGTACATGGTGGCCACGTTCTCGTTGTTCCGGTCGATGGCGAGGGTATACTGGATCAGGTCGTTTGTCCCGAACGATGCAAAGTCGATCCCGGCATGGATGAAGTCCTCGATCATGATGGCGCTCGCCGGGATCTCGATCATGACCCCGAGCGTTACCTTCTTCGTATCGACCCCCCATTCCCGCATCATCGTGCATGAGGTGATGAACTCATCAGGGTGGGAGACCATCGGGAACATTACCCCGAGGTTGCTGTATCCCTGTTCCCACAGCCTGCGGAAAGCCTCCACCTGGAGCCGGAACTGGTCCGGGCTCTGGAGGTCTCTCCGGATCCCCCGCCAGCCGAGCATGGGATTGTGCTCGTGGGGTTCACTGGCCCCGCCTTCCATGTTCCGGAATTCGTCGGTCGGGGCATCGAGGGTTCGGACCCAGACCGGCTTTCCGTTGAAGGCGTCGAGCACGACCTTGATACCCCGTTCGAGCTCCTGGACAAACTCCTCCTCGCGGTTGTTGGCGATGAACCAGCCCGGGGTCCGGTTCAGGCCGAGGATGAGGTGCTCGATCCGGAGCAGGCCGACCCCGTCGGCACCGGTCGCCGCCGCCCGTGCAGCAGCCTCCGGGATGGAGACGTTCACCTTGACGCTCGTTGCCGTGATGAGGGGCGCTGCTGCTGCAGTCGCGGCAGGAGCTGCCTGCCCGGCAGGCTTCTGGATGGCACCTTCGTACACGAATCCCTTCTCTCCGTCAATGGTGACCAGCTGCCCCTGGGTGAGGACCGAGGTTGAATTCCGGGTTCCCACCACGGCGGGGGTTCCCAGTTCCCTGCTCACGATGGCGGCATGGCAGGTCATCCCGCCTTCATCGGTCACAATGGCGGCGACCTTCTTCATAGCCGGGACCATGTCCGGATTGGTCATCCGGGTCACCAGGATGTCCCCCTCCTGGACTTTGCCGGTGTCCTTCACATCCTTGACGATCACAACACGGCCGGTCGCGATGCCCGGGGAGGCTCCCTGCCCCCGAACCAGAATCTTCTCGCTGGTTGCTTCGGAGCGGGTGGCGGGGGCCGCCTGCCGGATGGTGGTGATGGGCCGGGACTGGAGGATGAAGATTTCATCACCGACCATTCCCCACTCAACGTCCTGCGGAACCCCGTAGTGGGTTTCCGCGATCGCCCCGAACTTCGCCAGCCGGGCGACCTCGTCATCGGACAGGACGGGGGCTTCCTGCCGGCCTAAAGGAACATCAAGGGTACGAGTACCATGGTCCCCTTCGGAAACGATCTCGATCTTCTTCAGTGCGATGAGACGGTCGATCACCTTGCCGGTCCGCTGGTCGAACACGTACTTGTCCGGAGATACCGATCCCGAGACCACCGACTCCCCGAGGCCCCAGGACCCCTCGATGATGGAGAGAGGCTCGCCGGTTACCGGATGGGAGGTGAACAGCACTCCGGCCTTTTCGGAGTTGACCAGCTGCTGTACCACCACGGCGATGTTCACGCTCCGGTCATCAAACCCCTGCTTGGACCGGTAGTAGATCGCCCGGGCTCCGTAGAGGGAGGCCCAGCATTTCTGGACCGCTTCAAGGAGGTTCTTCTCCCCCCGGATGTTCAGGTAGGTCTCCTGCTGCCCGGCGAAGCTGGCATCAGGGAGATCCTCTGCCGTTGCACTGGAACGGACGGCAACGACCATGGATCCGGAATCAAGCCTCTTGTAGGCCTTTTTTATCTCTTCTTTCAGCGCAGCAGGCATCTTTGCCTTCAGGACCGCGGATTTAGCCTTCTGTGAGGCCTGCTCCAGTGCCGCATTGTCATCCACGTCCAGCCGCTCGAGGTCGGAGAAGAGAGGCTGCTCGAGACCGGTCTCGATCAGGAACTGGCGGAACGCGTGGCTGGTCACCACGAACCCGCCGGGGACCGGCAGTCCGATGGATGACATCTCGCCGAGCGATGCTCCTTTCCCTCCCACTGAAGCGATATCTTCTTTTCGAATTTCTTCAAGCCACAGAATATCCGGCATCTCCTTCATGCACGCACCACTAATGTACTCAACCGTCATGTGCTTAATAAATTATCATCAGCTGCGAAACCTGTCCGGCGTTCCGGAGAAGATCCGGCCCGGCGGAATGTGGAGAGAAGAACAAGACTCAATAGGTGCGGGGTACAAAGATTATGGGTTTTAGCGTGAGCTTCAAGGTTCTGGTCAGCGATCCGCTGGCCGAAGAAGGGCTGGAGATACTCAGGAAAGTGTTTCGCGTGGACGTGAAGACAGACCTCTCCGAGGACGATCTGGTCGGCATCATTGGGGAATACGATGCGCTCCTGGTGCGGAGCGGGACCGAGGTCACGGAACGGGTGATCGAATCAGGGAACAAGCTCAGGTTCATCGGCAGGGCCGGTGCCGGCGTGGACAACATTGATATGGGTGCGGCAACCCGCAGGGGAATCATCGTTGCCAATGCGCCGGAGGGAAACACCCTCGCCGCCACCGAGCATACCATGGCCATGATGCTCTCCCTTGCCCGGAACATCCCGCAGGCCAACAGTTCGCTCAAGAAGAAGGAGTGGAAGCGATCCAAGTTCATGGGCGTCGAGCTGAACGAGAAGACCCTCGGGATCGTCGGCCTGGGAAGGATTGGTCGCGAGGTAGCAAAACGGGCCAACGTCCTCGGCATGCATTGCGTCGGGTACGACCCGTTCATCAGCAAAGACCGGGCTGCCCAGATGGGAGTTGAAGCCCTCTCTCTCGACGAGCTTTTCAAAGTTTCCGACTTCATCACCGTCCATACCCCGCTGATCAAGGAGACCCGGCACATCATCAATGAGAAGAGCATCGCCACCATGAAGGACGGGGTGCGGATCATCAACTGTGCCCGGGGCGGGATTATCAATGAGAAGGATCTCTACGAAGCGGTAAAGGCCGGCAAGGTGGCAGGTGCGGCGTTCGATGTGTTCGAAGAGGAACCCCCGCTCAACTCACCGCTCCTCACCCTCGATCAGATTATCACCACCCCACACCTCGGGGCAAGCACGGTGGAGGCCCAGACCAATGTCGCCGTCTCCATCGCCAAGCAGTGCATCTCGGTTCTGAAGGGCGGATCGGCAAAGTACACGGTGAACGCTCCGATCATCCCGCCTGAGTATGCGGATACCATTGAGCCTTTTGCTTACCTGGCCGAGAAGATGGCCCGGTTCCTCACCCAGCTGACCCCCGGAAGGCTGGAGAAGGTAGAGTTCGTGTATGGCGGCGAACTTGCCCAGATCGGGAACAACACCCGGTTCATCACCCTGATGGCCATTAAGGGGCTGGTCGATCCCATCCTGCAGGTACCGGTCAACATCGTAAATGCCGAGTTTGTCGCCAAGGAGCGGGGCATCAGCGTTGCCGAGACAACGACTCCGGAGTCCGGCGGGTTCAAGAGCCTGGTCACCATCAGAGTGAAGACCGACCAGAAGGAGGAGACGATGAGCGGAACGGTCTTCATGAAGGGCCGCTCCCGCATCGTGGCCATCGGCGGCTACACCATGGATATGATCCCGGAAGGCTACGTGATTGTCTCGCGGCACCTGGACAAGCCGGGGGTTATCGGCCGGGCCTCGACCATCCTCGGAAAGATAAACATCAACATCGCCGGGATGCAGGTGGGCCGTGTCGAACCCGGGGAGGAGGCCATCATGGTCCTGAACGTGGACAGCGAGGTGCCGCCCGAAGCCATGGACGAAATCCGGTCCATGCCCGGCATCTTCACCGCGGTGTTCGCGAAAATCTCAGATAAACTGATATAAATTCAGACAATCTTTTTTTTTTACCCGCCGGAAGGGTCATGCATCTCCAATAAAAAAAATGCAATTAAAGAGGAGAAGGGCTATTTCCAGTCTCTAATCCATGTAGATCTTTACCGGGTCAGGGAGGATCTGCGGCCGCACATCGGTCATGAAATACATGTAGGGCATCCGTGATACGATGTACTCAAAATAGCCTTTCGCAAAGTCGGAGAGCCCCTGCTGCCGCCTTCCCATGATGAGGATGAAGAACCACTGGATGAAGAGGCAGATCATGGCAAGGATACTGTAGACCCATGCCACGATCCCGATGGCGATCCAGTACACGATACGGATGAAGAGCTCGAGCCTGCTGGCATCGTGTTCGTACACAAAGATCTGATCAGGGGTTGTTTCAGTCATTAGGAGAACCTCATTTTTTAACAATTCGGCTTTCATCCCCTAAAACCTGCCGTTCAGCGTACCAGTGGATACAGAAAATGCTGAAAAAAGAGATTATTTCGGGATGTACTGCGGCATTGTCTGCGTGATCTGCTCCGGGACGCCAGGGTTCCCGGGTATCGGCATGAGGAGCTGGCCTGCCATCCCTTTCTCCCTCGAAGTTGAGATACATTGCGGTGAGTCAGAGTCCGTTTCAGGCGGTAATTTAAGGAAAAGAGAATAGTTTAATAGTTATGTGACCCATATTAGGAGGCATCTCGTTATTCCGAGCGGGCTCGTGGTCTAGCTGGTTATGACGTCGCCTTGACATGGCGGAGGTCAGGAGTTCGAATCTCCTCGAGCCCATCACTGTTTTTCAGGAGATTTTTCCCGTTAGGATTGACAATGCTCCGGTTCCGGACCTGCCGATCCGGGGAAAAGGTATAGAAAGGTTCCATCCCTAATGCATCAGCATGGGGCGGATTTTCGAGGACCCGGCACTCCACAACCGTACGTTGGTATTCCATGACCGGAGCGATGCCGGAGTGAAGCTTGCAGCATTCATCCGTGAGCACCTTGAGCTTGATGAACCTGTGGTCTGCGCCATCCCGGCCGGCGGCATACCGGTCGGGCTGGAGCTGGCACGGGCGTTTGGGACCGGCCTCATTCCCACCGTAGTCCGGAAACTGAAGATACCCTGGAACCCTGAGGCAGGTTTCGGGGCCATGACCTGGGACGGACGGATCTTCCTGAACCAGCCGCTGGCAAGCCAGCTCCGGCTTTCCCGGGAAGAGATAAGTGTGGCAGAAGAGCAGACACGGGAGGTCATCAGGCAGCGGATGGAGCTCTTTGCCGGGGGACAACCACCCACTTCCTTCCGGGACCGGACCGTCCTCCTGACCGACGACGGCCTTGCCTCAGGCTACACCATGCTGGCGGCGATCGAAGCAGTCCTGTCGGATGAGCCTGAGCGGATCGTGGTGGCTGTGCCGACCGGATCGAGGGGTGCAGTCTCTCTTGTTTCAGGCAAATCGGAGACGGTCATCTGCCTGAATATGAAGGACCGGTATCCCTTCGCCGTTGCAGATGCCTACCGCCACTGGCACGATCTCCCGGATGAGGAAGTACTGGAGTATCTCAGCCTCGCTGAGGAGATCCGGGGCGGTTAGAGCAGGCGCGCCAGGGTCGCCCCCACAACTCCTGCGAATGAACGCACCGGATACTTTTTTTTCCGGGGTGACAATATCCATACCAGAACAACGTTTCACGGAACAACCGGGGAATATCCCGGGCCGAATTTTTGGACTACCTCCCGGAGAGGATGCCGGTTGCCGGCGCCGGATACAGCAGGAGGCGGGGATGATCTTTGAGGACCGGAAGAACGGGTACACGATAGAGCTGCCGGAAGGATGGCAGGAGAGGAAGGGACGGTTCGGGACGCTCTCCCACCACAGCATCCTCTTCGGCCTCATCGGAGACAAGTACTACTTTGAGTCTGCTGACGGTCGATCACGGCTTACCGTATCTGCCGGGGCAAACATCTGGCCGAGCTCCCTCATCAGGAAGGCGGCGATGTGTGATTTCCTGGTGTTCAATGTCTTCCTGGAGCTCACGGAGACCGACCTGAACGAGATCGAGGGATTCAGCCTGGGAGGCGAAGAGAATACCGTATACTTCTGGTACGATAGCCCCCACGGCAGCGGCCGGTTCATCTCGGCGGTCCGTGACGGCCGGGAATACACGCTGCGAACCTCGGTGCTCAGGAATGATGACACTCTGGAGAAGGAAACCGAGATCGAGGGGATTATCACCTCGTTCAGGTTCCTTGAACCTGGAATTGCGGAGTGAACCTCCGGGAAGGGAACCCCCCTGGATGAGCTCATTTTTTCAGAATTTTGACCAGTACCGTGAGCACGGCGATCACCAGGAATGCAACACCGGTCCACCAGAGGTTGAAGGTCAGGAAGAAGACGACAGCTGCGACAAGCGCCGCCGGAACAAGCATCCAGATGAGCCTCACTATGAACAGGATGATCGCGATACCGATGATAACCAAGGCAAGGAACCCGAGGAGTGAGATGATATCCATAGAGACCTCTCTATTCCGGTCTCTCCGGGAATATATAAGGGTTCGCTGGAGCAGATCAGGAATCCCGGCCGGGCTCGGGCGCCTGAAAGCGGAGGAGAACCGGGAGACTGCGGGGAAACCGGAGACCATCTGCTTCTGCCCTCACTGCCATACCGAAGTCATGATGGGTGAATTGTGGAAGAACCGGGGGTGAACCGCAATCCTGACAGAAGAAGCGGCCGCATCACAGAGTCCCCCACTCCGGAGAAGGATCATCCCTTCTCCCATCCAACAGAGAGCGCACCACCGTCGAAGGCGGCTGACGGGTGCCGGGGCGCATAGTTTCAAGAGTCTGTATCGCCATGGAATGTGTGTTGTGACCTCCCGCCCAACGGTATCTGACGAGTCCGTGCTTAGGCGTTGGATGGCGCTCGAGATGGGAAAGATCAATGACGGAGTCGTCGCCCGGCGCAGGCGCCTCTCGGAACTCTTCTCCGAGGATCACCCGTCATCGGTGACCAGGAACGGATCGGAATTCGCCTTCGACCGCGAAGTGATCAGGACGCTGGGGGAGAAACTCCCCCCGCCGCTTCATCCCCGGCTGAAACTGCCGGTCATCTTCTTCTTTGACTCCGCTGTTCCGGACAGCTGTCTGCTCACCGATAAAGTCGCGCTCGAAGCACTCCAGATCCTCGGCGAACTCTCCCGGTTCCGGGAATTTACCGGGGGGAAACTCTGGGTGGGCCGTGCCATCGTCTACGCGATCATGCGGAAGTACCCGACAGCAATCCAGGTCATGATGGGGTGAGGGGAGCCGGTTCCGGTGCTATGTTCCGGATCTGCTCCGCGTGTCGTCCGTTATCAGCAGGCCGGAAACCTGGCACGGGATCTCACGTGCCCGGAACGGCAACCCCTGACACTCAACGTATCATTGCGCTGGTGACATCAGCCTGCCTTGATCCCGGTACAGGGTCAGCCTGGCGGAAAGGTTACCGTGTAATAATGATCGTATACCTTCAAAAGTATGCCAATAAATTTAAACGGTTAATTTACTATTTATTATATAAAAAAAATCTCTGCCGAAGATTTTCTGTTTCAGGTAATCTTCACTGCCATGAATACAGGTAATCTGGGGGCGTATTTGAGGCAGAGACGGTGCCCGATCAGAAAATTGAAATACGTCAAGTAGTTTAATTGACCAACCTTCATAATACCGGGCACAAGATCATGGCAGTCGACCACTACACGCGGATTATGGGAGATATCCAGGCGCTGTTCCGCTCGCGTCTCCAGATTCAGATCCTTCTTTCTCTTGCTGACGGGAATAAGACCCTGGCCCAGCTCCGTGAAATCACCGGGAGTTCCTCCCAGGCTCTCATACCAAAGATTCGGAAGCTGGAGACGAGCAACTATATCGCCATAACCGAATACGAATACCACCTCAACCCGGTGGGGAAGATCCTGACCATGAAGATCCAGGACATCATCCTCTTCAAATCGGTCACCCGGAAGCACAAGGATTTCTGGGACAACCACCGGGTTGATGCGATTCCGGAACCCTTCCTGCATAATCTTGGGGAACTCTACGAATCCGAAATCGTTTCTGACACGAACGTGGATATCTTCAATGTATACTTCAACTTCCTCAAGGCACTCAACGAAGCGGAGCAGGTCTGTATCGTCTCGCCCATCTCGAGCCCGGCCCACACCGAAGCGGTAGCCAAACGGGCAATGGAAGGGGCGACGATCGAGCTTCTCGTGGGAAAGGATCTGGCTGAGCAGTTCTCCCGACCGCCGTATGTGGAAAAGATCGCAGAGGTAGCCGGAACGGCGAAGGGAAAGATCTTCATCATGGACCCCATGCCGAAACTGGGACTGACCGTGACCGATAAGGTCATCTCGCTCGGCCTGTACAAACTGGACGGGGTCACATTTGATTCCACCACTGATCTCTTCTCAAAAGACAAACAGGCGGTCAGATGGGGTCAGCGGCTCTTCGATTACTACCGGGACCAAGCCGTCGAATTAAAATTCTGAGATCCAGTTAATATTCGCCCAATCTCTTCTTCTTTATCGAATTAAAGATGGTATTGCCGGGCAAACTTATATATCTCTCCAGATCCGATTGCTTTTGGAATACATTACCCGGTTCTGAGGCGAAGAGAGGCGGTCTGAGTATTAGGATCATTAATCGATCCGATGAATATTCACCAGTTGGTTTAATCTTAATCGAGGGAATGTATGTTTATTCTGGTCATGAACAATAATTCATGTATGAATATGGATACTCGACCTATCGGTTTGAATGGAATCCCGCTATTCTGATCGATTACCTTGTGTACAGTTCGCTGTACCTCTCATTTGCCGCCGGTTCGATGGCCTTTATTTCCAGTGTTCTGCACGAAGTACCGTTCAATCCTATCGTTTTCGTCCTCGGAATGCTGATCACCTACTCGGTATACAACCTGAACAGGAAGACCGATGAGAGTGAGGACGCCATCAATCACTCGACACGGTACGCGTTCACCAAGAAGTATGAAAAGTTCCTCTTTTCCACGGCGATCGGCGCCTATATCTTCGCGCTCGTGCTCTCCTGGCTCTATGGTCCGACCGTTGTCCTGATTTCTGCGATCCCCCTGATCAGCGGCCTGATCTACAGCACCCCGATCTTTCCCCGCGGATTTCCCTACCGCCGCCTGAAAGAGATCCCGGTGGCAAAGAGTCTCCTCGTCGCCGTCGCCTGGGCCCTGCCCCCGGCCCTTCTCCCGGTCTATATCGCCGGGGCCCTCCCGGGAACAATCACCCTCGCTATTATACTCTTCTTCTCCTCCCTGGTCTTCATCAATACCGTTCTCTTTGACATGCGGGATGTTGAGGGGGACCGGCTCAACGGAGTCAGGACCATTCCGGTCTGCATAGGGATCGCCAATACCATACGGCTGCTGACGCTGGTGAACGTCATGTTCGGGGCCGCGGTGGTGCTCCTGCTCTGGGGGGAGATTCCGCTGATGTATCTGGTGCTGATCATTGCCGGGATCTTCTATGCCCAGTGGTACATCCGCCACTACCAGGAAATCAGCCGGAGCAACCTTCTCTGTGACCTGATCGCGGACGGCCAGTTCATCGCGCTGGGCCTGTTCATGGTCTTCATTGTGGCAGCCTCAGCGGCCTTCACCCACCTCCCTGTCCCCTTCATGTGATATATGAAATCTGTGGCCGGTATTGTCACAGGAAATACCTATAATTTCTCCCCGATCCAATCCATGTTCATGAAACCGGGGAGACTACTCATCATAGCCGCTATCCTCATTCTTTTTCTCTGCGCGATAGCGGTTGCCGACGACTGCGGGTGCGGGGGATTCGGTGATGACGGCCCGGGCCCGAGCGGAGGGTGGGATACCCATGATGACTGGGACAGCTCGGCAGGCAGCAGACAGGACGATTCACCAGCGGACAGCAGCACCGACAGCAGCACCACGGACGACAGCAGCTCCGGAGCGGATTCCGGGATCAGCGATGACGGTGGCAGCAGCAGTTCCTCGTCAGGATCGGACAGTTCCTCTTCGGCAGGCGGGGGTTCTGTTGAAGAAGCCATCATCTGGCGGATGAAGGGAGACGATCTCTTCGAAAAAGGACTCTACAACGAATCGCTTGAAGCGTATGAGAAAGCAATCAGGCTCGATCCTTACGCCCTGAAATCATGGACCGGCAAGGGCCGGGTTCTCCTTGCCCTGGCCCGGACTGCCGGTGCTGTTGATGCATTCGAGCGGGCGATCCGGCTTGACCCTGGAAATGCCGTGATCTACGTCCAGCTCGGGGATGCCCTGGGTGCCGGAGGAGAGTATGAGCAGGCCGTGGAGAACTATCTCAAGGCACTGGCCATGAACCCGAATCTTCCAGGCGTTGAGGAGAAGATCTCCGGGGCACAGGGAGCTCTGGCTGCAGCGATGCAGACCGGAGAGGCCACACCTGTGATCACCACTCCTCCCGCAGCTGAGGAAACAGCCACGGTACCTGTCACCACTCACGGAGAGACCGGCACCGGGACCACGGCCGTTCCCGCCACTCCGCAGGCCGGGATTCCCGGTGTGCAGATAGTGTTTGCAGTGCTGGCAATCTGCGTAATCGTCTCCCGGGTGACGAGATAGATCCGGTCCGGGGCGGGTATCTCGATAAAATCGGAGAGATTCTCTCAAAACCCCTTTTAACAAATAACGCGCATATTATAGTCTTTTCTTCAATTATATTGCAAAACATTAAATCCTATAATGTTAATTATCAAACCACTGCTTCACACCAATGAACCTGCTGTGTCAGCAGGCATGCGCATTTTATTCTGTCGCATCATTGGAAGCAGGGGGCAGGAGCGCCTCCGGCAGGGCGCACAACAAATCAGCCGGAACATCAGGATGTAGTGGTAGACGAAACATGAATGAACATAGCTGGGCCGGACTTTCCTATAAAGGGGTGTTGAGGGAAAAGGCCGGTTTCTATGGTCGTTTCATGGAAACATCACCAATTCAGTACTGATTGGGAGGGAGGAACATGAAAAAAATCGGAGTTTCATTAGTGATACTGCTGTTTCTCGTAACAGCTGCAGGCGCTGATACCTTCTTTTTTGGTAATCAGGTCGGTACTGGCGAGTACCAGGGTTCATTAGCCATCGATGGATCCGGGAATATCGCCCTTTCCATCATTGCCGTTACCGACGGAAATGTTGGTTCTGCGGCATTCAGCGCAGATGACTCGGGCGGTGCTCGGGCAGGACAATCATCTTCTGCAACCGGCACCGGAGTTTTTGCCGGGAGCGGAGCAGTCAACCCTGAGGGAGAAACCGCAGCTACCGGTAATATGGCGATTGGCACGGACGCGACGGTGACTACCAGCCAGGGGGCCCATGCCGACGGATCAGCCGGAGCCGGGCAATCCTCGGTCGTTACCGGTGATGAAGCGCTTGTCGGCAGCAAAGCGAAGAACGATGAGGGAGAAGTTGCATCCACCTACGACAAGGCGATCGGCGATGCCTCGATTACCACGCACCAGGGAGCCCATACCGGCAATTCTGTCAGTGCCGGACAGACTTCAACCGTTCAGGGGAATGAGGCATTTGCCCGCAGCAGCGCATCAAACGGCATGGGCGAAACGGCAACGACCTCCGATGCTGTTCAGAAGGGGATGATCAGGACAAAACAGGGAGCCCATGCCAATGGGTATTCAGCCGGAGCCGGCCAGGATTCCTGTTTGCGCGGTATGACGGCCGAGGCAAACAGCAGTGCATCCAGCACTGAAGGGTATGCTGCTGAAACCATGGACTTTGTCGTTGACGGGTTCATCAAAACAGGTCAGGGAGCCCATGCCAATGGGTATTCAGCCGGAGCCGGCCAGGATTCGGTTATAATGGGAGTTCTCGGAACTGCGGGCAGCAGTGCGTGGAATGATGCGGGTGACATGGCCGGAACGTCGGATCTCGTCGCCGGGCTGCTCAAAAAAGGATTCATCAAAACAGGTCAGGGAGCACATACCAGTGAGTACTCAACCGGTTCGGGACAGAACTCCTATCTGAGAGGTGATTTCGGAACAACAAGCACGTATGCGTCGGATGCAGAAAACAACTCGGTGAATACCGGTAACTGGGTAGTGATGGGGTCCATATGTACCGATCAGGATGCAGATACGGGATTCTCAGTTCATGCAGGCCAGCATTCAACCGTGCGGGGAATCATGGCGACAGCGAGCACGGGGGCATCGAATAACGCCGGTGACACGGCAGGGACCTCTGATGTCGTGATGAATGGAATCATCAGGACAGGTCAGGGAGGGTATGCCGACACATCCTCGACTGGTGCTGGACAGACATCGACCCTGCGGGGCTCCACTGCGATCGCAAAGAGCAACGCGACCAGCAGCGCCGGAGATGACGCCGGGACTTCGGTTGAAGTTCAGGACGGGTGTATCAGCACCCACCAGGGCGCAGATACCGGCAATTCAGCGGGTGCCGGACAGGATTCCTTCGTCAGAGGCACGAACGGTTCTGCAAGCACCTATGCCGGCCAGACCGGGGCATCCGGGATGGTCTATACGGAGACAGGTGCATCCTTCTCCGGAAAGGGTCGGCTGACAACCTGGCAGAGCGCTGAAACGGGCGATGCATTCGCCTCAATCTTCGATCACGACATACTTGCAGAGGATGGAGCCTATGCCGTTCAGTTCAGCAGCCTCCGGAGTTGTGATGGCGGAGAGGCGTACAGCAGAGGCATGACCGACGGACGCATTGCATCCACGGTGGCAAGATACGCGGGCAAGGGGTCCATACACGATACCATGCAGGGTGCTGCTGCCGGAACTGTGGTTGTCAATGATGAACCGTTCCTGGACGGTGCTATTGCCGCCCAGTATACCGCAAAGATCCACTCAGATGATGGTGGAACGGTGAGGAGCTGGGGGTGGAATGGTGATGATGGTGACTTTGCCATTACTTCTGCCGGATTCGCTGATGAAGGCTCTATTGAAGGCACATTCCAGGCAGCTGCCGCGGGTAATGCGTCACTCTTCCATCTCGGCATAGAGGCAGAGGGTGCTGCTGCAGGCCAGCACACGGACCTGATTACGAGTACCGATCATGGTGTCGCCTGGAGCTGGGCGAACAATGAGCGGGAGAACAGAGCAGGAACTGTAGCCGAATTCAACGGCCCTGGCCTTATCGCGGAGACAACGCAGGGATCAGTGGCAGGATCCGGAACAGCTCCGTTCCTCAGCGAAATTGAGGGAGCCGCGGCCGGGCAACTCACGGGGTCCATAGGCAGTATTGATGGTGGCCGGGCGAAGAGCTGGGCAAACAACGACGGGGAAAACTTCGCGCAGAGTAACTCCACGTATACCGGTCCCGGATTGATAAGCAGGTTAATGCAGGGCGCTGCTGCTGGTGAAGTGGATGGAACCGAAGGAGCAATCGCCGGTCAGAAAACGAATGTTGCCGGACTCACTGCCCTTGCAGGAACCAGCGCTGATGCGTATGACGGAATGCATTCTGAGACATCAGCTTCAGCAATTATCGGATCGGTAACGGCCAGCCAGGCCGCAGCAGCGACCGGTGAGGCATGGACAATCCAGGATATCCAGATTGCCGGAGTGAGCGGTAATGCAGCCAGCAGGGCCTGGAGTGATACCGGGAACTATGCGGGGGTTGACGCAGGATTCGCCGGATTATTAGGATCTATGTCAGCCACCCAGAAGGCTGGTACTGACGTTATCGTACCAGGCAATACAACTGCCATCCAGGATGCCACAATTGATGTGCTGTTAGGTTCGGCATGTGCGAATGCCTATGCCGGAAATGGCTCTTTCCGTGAAGTTTATGTTAAGGACCAGACTGGCTTCATGCTTTACGGTAATCTCCACGCATCATCGGTTGCGTGGGGCGATGACTTGGTTTCCTATGCCAGCGAGTCGGTGACCGCCAGCTCCAGACGTAATCATATGGATGCCTACGCGAAGAACTCCACCACATCTGCCGATGATGACAAGACTGGAAAGACCCTGACGGGGACCGCATGGGCCACGGCGATTGAGGTATATGCGGAGGTTCCATAGAGAATAGGAAAAATCCTTCCCGGATCTCATGGATAGAAGTGCGCCGCAATCCGCGGCATCGCTTCACTTTTTTTGGGAGTTTAAACCGGATCTTCGGATTCCTTAAACCTCAGAACATCTGAATCGCAATACGAATTTGTTCAATCCTGTGATCTGGATCCCTGCAGACTGCCAGCCCCTACAACTTCCCTTGCCCCCGACAGTCCCCCTGGGAACCTCATCTTAAATATCACAATCATGAGAAAAATCCTATTTTTAAGTTTTTATCGAAGAACATTACTTTGTCCAGGATCCCTGGGAAAAGTACTGCCCCCTGCTGACAACACTCCTTTTTGGCCGATAGTAATCAGCGGCAGAGTTTTCAGATACAAGTGAGGTGCAGAGCTCAGCAAGGTATCGATCCAGCTGAAGTGGACATAAAAAATAGTATTGAATGGGTGCTTCTACCGGACAGCCCCGGATTCGTAGTGCATGTCCTTGACAAACGAGGTGATGAGCCCGGATGCCGTGGTCCGCTCTTCATAGAAGAGCTCGGATGAGGGACTCCCGATGCCGCCGCCTCCTGCGAGGATATACACCGTTCCCATGTTCAGGTCGGTAAGGTCTTCCGGCCAGAGATCAGGCGGGAACACGATCACCCCGTTCCCCATACCCAGGATGTCGACACTCCTGCCTTCCCGCAGCTGCGCCTGCATGTACGCAGAAACCGAACCATCTGCCGGGAGGTCACCGATACCATTCACACGGATGGCATAATCAGCAGATACCGGGTAGTCGCTGGTCGGGGTAACGAATAGCCCGGCGGCACTGGTCCTTGCGGAGCCCTCTGCAAGGTCGAGCGAGCTTCCCATCTCCACCTTGTTGCAGAAAGCAGGGGAGAATCCCATTGATGCTGAACCAAACGGGCAGATGGACCGGGTCTCGTTCACCGGGTTGAACTGCCCGGCCCCGCCGATGACAAGGTTTTCGCTGGATACCAGCCGGCCTATTGAATCAGAGGTGAAGGTCATGCCCCGGACCGATTCTATGTTGCTGGTGCCAGGCGCCTTGTTGCTGGTATCTGCAGAGAACTCCTTGTCGTAATCGATGGATCCTTCCCGTGCTGTGGTCTGTTCCGAGTGGCCGACGGTATACTGGGTTTCACCCCAGGGCATCTGGTTCGCCCCGAGTACACCCTGGCTGAACAACTGGTCGAGTATGGTATTATCCACCCAGTAGATGTACAGCCCGTTTCCCACCGGGATGGTCACGAGCGGAGGGGAGAGCTCAGAATCGAGCACCCCGGTTGAGATCATCCAGGTTAATTCCTGGTCTTCTTTCATGACCCCCGTACTGCTCAGCGAACAGCTGATCCTGATATTCTGCGTCTCGGGTACCTGGCCGATTCCGGTATCTGCCCATGCTATGCCGGAAGCCAGTAAAAAAGCAACCACTAGTATAACAAGCCATCTTCTCATCAGGTGTCCCTCCCATTGACGATGAAACAGGTGCATTAATATTCACTGTTCTTATATTAATCAATCGCTTATCATCCGATATTGTACGGCATGCTCATTCTCCGCTGTCTTATCGTGATTCACTGCCGTAAGAACCAGTGGTGAATAATCGAAAGGAAACAATTTTCCCCATGCCTCAGAAACTGATATCCGGTGCCACCTGCCATTCTCATCACCGGCGTCCCCGGCGTGGGGAAGACCACTTTCATCCTCCGCCTGTCCGAAGCCCTCGGGGAGCTCCGGCCGATCGGATTCATCACCCGTGAGATCAGGGAAGCCGGAACAAGGGTGGGATTCGAGATCGTCGGCTTTGACGGGAGCAGACGCCTCCTTTCCCATGTCGATATCAGGAGCCGGTATCACGTGGGAAAATATGGTGTGGATATAGAGGGATTCGAGGAGTACCTGGCAACGCTTGATCTCGGAGGAACCGGGAATCTGCCGGTGATCATCGATGAGATCGGGAAGATGGAGTGCCACTCTCCCCTCTTCAGGGATTTGGTCGTCAGACTCCTGGAGAGTGACCGCCTCTTCATCGCTACCATCGCCAGGAAAGGAACACCGTTTATCGAATCGATAAAAGATCGGAAGGATGTACACCTGTTTGAGATTACCCGTGAGAACCGGGACCTGCTGCGGGAGCCGGTTCTCAGGACAATCCGTTCTCTATCAGAGTAATCCCTTCTCAGGTCGCTTTCGGTGTCGGAATAATTGTCGGCGGGGTGGTCGTGGGAAGCGGCGGGGTGATCATTGTAGTGGGGATCATGGTCCCGGGTGACGGCTGGGGCATGGTGGGGCTCGGGGTAAGCGTGGGCGTGCCCGGAGTGGGCACCGCTGCAGGCGGGGAGACCGTGCCGGTCACCGGTGGAGGCGAGGGAATAGGAATGCTGACTGCCGGTGGTGGTGAGACCGGTGCAGCGGCCGTCGTAGGAGCGACTGTCGTTGTTGTGCCCGGTGCAGCCGTCAGAGTGGCGGGAGTGCCCGCAGGTGTCGCCGTGGCCGGTACGAACCCGCCAGAGATATTTACCGCGGTGGGCTGAGCTGTCGCCGCCGTTCCGGGAACGGTCGTGGTCTCCGGTACCGGCTGTCCTGTCCCCGGTACTCCTGCGGATTCATTGCCGGTCTTAACAGGGGAGGGTGGAATGACCGTAGTGGCTGTCGCCTCTGAATCCCCGGGAGGGCTGATTTGGGGGGCCGTGCATCCGGCGGCAAAGAGGAGCAGCACCGCCAGGCTGGCAAGGAGCATGAATCTCATCAGGAGCATCCTTGTCCCTCATGGTACATAATGGTCATCATGGTGTTTTGAGATTGGAGAGGTCACACCGGAAGGCATGAACCACACGCTTATGACCACCGGGATACACTTCTATACACGTAAATCCCGCCGGAATACCGGCTTTTATCCATACTATGCCTGTTCCGCTCATCCTTGTTGTACACGGCCCCGGGGTCTTCGATGCCGGGGACGTTGCCGTTCTCATCGACCGGCTCTCTCCCTCCCGGATCATCGTAGCCGGGGTGATGGCCCGGACCGCTGCCGAGGAGTCCGGGATCCCGTGCGAGCAGGCCGGCCTTCCCCCGAGCATGGTGATCCGTGATCTGTCCCCGGAAACGGTCCTCGTCAACCATGGAAAAACCCCGGAGTCAGGGAGGATATTCGGAGAGATCGTAGCCTCACGCCTCGCTCCCCTCGGTCTCATCCAGCTTGAGGCCTCGAGCCGCATCCTCTACCTCTGGAACCGGGAGTCCGATGCCCTGGCGAGAGATATCGCGGAGAAAACAGGGTATACCATTGAGCCTGTCAGGGTACCGGAGTCGCGGAGTGCCGCGGAACGGACCATCCGGGGCTGTCTTCCGGGTGAGGCAGTCTACGTGAACGGGATCGTGATTGGCCAGGCCACCGCTACAGAAGTTGTGCTGAAAGAAGAAGGGGGGGCCATCATTCCGGTCTCGGGGATGCAGCCCAAAGAGCACGGGCTTGAGAAGCTGGAGGGGCAGCCCGTAACCAACCTCTCGATGGTATGGTGCAAGAGCGGGGCCATCAGGACAATGCATCCGGCCGCACGGGAACCGCGGACGGGACCGGGCCGGGTGCTCTTCATCGATCACTGCGGCCACCGGATCTATGACGAGATCACTCCCGGGACCTGCGGGATCGTCAGCGTGGGGGATGACACCACTGCCGTCTGCGGCCATATCGCCGCCCACCTCGGCATCCCGGTACTGGGCATCGTCGACGGGGATGCAGACGGAATCGTTCCGGCATCGTATGCGAAAGGATCGATCATTGCACGGGCCGTCCGGGAGCGGGATGATGACATCGGCAGGGAAATCGAAGGGATGATACCGGGGGAGAATGTTATCTGGGAGGATGTGGTGGAGCGGATCACCCGGTATCTCGGGAACCGTGTGGAGATAATCCGGCCGGGACAGTGAGCCGGGCCATGCTCTGTGCGGTCTGCAAAGGAAAGGACATCAGGCTCCGGGAGAACGATCCCCACCCTGGCGCTGGTACCGTTCCCTGATACTGTCCAGGGTCTCGATCTCATCGATGGATTTGTCATCCCGCAGCCGGATGAAGCGGGGGAACCGGAGGGCAAAACCACTCTCGTAGTTCGGGCTCTTCTGGATCTCCGAGTAGCCAACCTCGATCACCACCCCGGGCTCGAAGCGCACCTCCTTGCCCTGCTGGCTGATCACCCGGTCCTTCAGGAGGGCATAGATCTCCTGGAGCTGCTCGTCAGAAAAACCGGTCGCCACCTTGGAGAGCGGGACGAGCTTACCCCGCTCCTGGCAGGCGAGGAGGAACGATCCGAAGAGGTGGGCCCGCTTCCCCTCCCCCCAGTCGGCACCGATGACCGCGAGGTCGAGTGTATCGACGTCGGGCTTGATCTTTATCCAGTTCTTCCCCCGCACTCCCGGGGTATAGGGCGATCCCGGCACCTTCAGCATCAGCCCCTCATGCCCGGCAGTGAGTGCATCCCGGTACATCCGGTCGATCTCGGCCGGGTCGTCGCTTACGATCTGGGGGGCGAGGTGCTCCTTCAGCACCCCCTCGAGCTTTTTCCTGCGTTCGGAGAGGGGGAGATCGATGAGGGTCTCCCCGTCGAGGTAGAGCAGGTCGAAGACATTCGGGACCATCCGGATCTCCTCCCGGATCGACTCGATGCCGTATTTTCTCCGGAACCTCCGGAGCACGGTCTGAAAGGGCATCGGTTTGCCTCCGGAGAAGGCGATGACCTCTCCGTCGAAGATGACATCATGGGTGGTGGCGGCCATCAGGAGCTCGGTCACATCGGGGAGGGCGGTGGTTACGTCTTCGAGTTTCCGGGAGTACATTTTGCAGTGCTCTCCCTTCTTGTGGAACTGGAACCTGCTCCCGTCGTACTTGTACTCGGCGGCCATCGCCCCGTTATCGGCAACCGCCCCCTCGATGGTTCCCTGCTGGGCGAGCATCATCCGCACCGGGTGGAAGAGCTCAATGGTGACCTCAAGGAGGCGGGCGCTCCCCTCCCGGGCAAGGAGGGCGACTTTCCCGAGGTCGTTGATGGCCTGGAAGGCGTGTCCGACCAGGGCCGGCTCGACCGAAAACGCCCGGGCGATGGCTTCACGCATATTTCCTTCTCCGATACCAATTCGAAGCTCTTCGAGAAGCAACCGGGAAAGGTATTTTCCTTCAATGGGAGTCACTCGTGAAAAGAGTGAGTGAATAATGTCCAATTTTTGCTGCTGGGAATATGGTCCTCTGGAACGGGCGATATGTATCAGATTCTTCTCAGTCTCAACTAAAGAAAGAGACTCATATTTTTCTTCTGGAAGAAATCCTTCCAAAGTGCTTTGGATTGTAGCCGTCTGGCCAGATCGTGAACTGAATGTTCTGCTTTTACGATTTCTTAAAATATTTTCAAAAGCAATTCCAACATCTCCCGAAATACTTACATCCCTTTCGATATCTTCTCTTGTACCATCTATAATTCCCAATATTGCTTCATACAGGAGATTTGGCCCGATCCCTAGCTTCTCCGGGCTCCAGTCAGGGAAGATCCTCCCCATCACGAACCGGATAAAGATCGGTAGCTCGTCATCGGGGAGATCAGGAAGGACGCGGCTGATGATGCCGATCATCTCCAGCCGCCCGGAGATCCCTTCCAGCTGCTCGCAGATGCGGGCGAATTCCATAAAATCCATACGCAGGCTCCCGTTTGAGAACAGCATTGGCGGGATCAATGAATAAGGGTTCCCATCGGAGGGGGACTAGAGGCGGATTCGCCGTGGCCACCCGGCTTCGGGGCCGGGATTCGAGGCGACCGCGATCTCGAGATCTCCGGCAAAGAGCCCGGCACCGTCCCGTACCGTGACCAGGGCTTTTTCCGGGGTGTTGTTCACCTCGGAGAGATGGGCGAGCATGATCCGGGTGATATCAGTGCAGCGGGTCCGGATGAACGCGGCTGCATCGGGGTTTGACAGGTGACCCCGCCGTGACCGGATCCTCCGCTTCAGCATATCGGGGTAGGGGCCGGTCCGGAGCATCTCGGGGCAGTGGTTGCTCTCCAGCACCAGCCCGTCGCAACGGGAGAGCCACCCCTCCATCTCCGTGGTGATCACCCCGGTATCGGTGCAGCAGCACAGCGAGGTCCCGTTCTCCGTGATCCTGAAGCCGCAGGGCTCCTTAGCATCGTGGGAGACCGGGAAGGCCTCGACAGAAAAATTCCCGATCTCCTGATGCTCCTCCCACCGGCACCGGACCAGGTCGACGGCAATCGTCCCTGACCCACGGCACCGGATGATCTCGTGGAGGGTCCCCCCGGTGGCGTAGACCGGGACCTTCAGCTGGCGGGCCAGGGCATAGGCTCCGCGGATATGATCGATGTGCTCATGGGTGACCAGGATCCCCCGTATCTTCTCTTCCTGTCCGCCGGCATCCCTGAGCCGGACCAGGATCTCCCGCTTCGAGAGCCCGGCATCGACGAGGAGGGCCTCTTCACTGCTCTCGACATAGAGACAGTTGCCGCTGCTTCCGCTGGCCAGTGCAATGCACTGCATCTGTCCGCTATATTAGCGGGCATGCGAGATAGTCATGCCGGAAGGGAAAAAATGAGAGATGGGCATTCCCCGGGAAGAAAGGTCAGGTTCACCATACTACGGCAAACCTCCGGGTGTCCCTTCAGGGGATGAGCTCCGACCCTGCAGGGAGGGGTGGCAGGACGCCGGTTGGACCATGGGCCAGGGAAACGGCCTGCCGGAAACCCTGACCGCCCTTCGGACGGCACACATACGCTTGCACGTTCGCACCACGGGTGGTCGCCGTGGTGCATACCAGTGATTAACTCCTTGCGTATAATAAATATTATTGTTTAATTTTACTGAAAATACTTTACTATTCCTGATCCGTTGGGCAGAGAATCCGGTGTCATGCACGAGTATCCGCCATTCATGAGATGGACCAGGGCTCATTCTGTTCGTTCAACCACGTAAATGGCGCTGGCCTTGAAGGTGAGTTCGGTCTCCTTCCCCAGCTCAAGGCCGAGCTCCTCGAACGAACGTTGCGTGATAACCGCTGTCAGTTTTACTCCGGCATCGACCTTCATCCGCACCATCGGCCCGATGGGAACGACCTTAGTGATCCGTCCGGAAAACATGTTCCGTGCACTGCTCCGGATGCTGTCTTTTGCATAGAAGGTGATATCCTCCGGTCGCATGTAGATGGTGACCGGTGTGCCGGGTGAGGAGTGTGAAGCAGCAACGATCCTCGTGCCGTTTACATCAATGTCTGCAAGCCCGGCTTCATTTGCGGCAACGATACCTTCAAAGATATTCTCCACACCGACCATATGCGCCACAGCCCGGTTCATAGGATGGTAGAAGATCTCCTTTGATGTGCCGATCTGGCCGATCCGGCCATCGATGACCACGGCGATGCGGTCGGCCAGCCGCTGCCCCTGCACCATGTCATGGGTGGACAACACCACGGTGATCCCGAAGCGCTCCTTGAGCGCCCCGATCAGGCTCTCGATCTTCTCGGTTGATAGCGGGTCGAGGTTGGCGGTCGGTTCATCGAGGAGGAGCACATCGGGTTTTGTGGCAACGGCCCGGGCGATTGCTACCCGCTGCATCTCCCCGCCAGAGAGGGTGGTTGCTTTCCGCTCTTCATATCCCTTCAGCCCGACCAGGTCCAGTGCTTCATGGACCCGGTCATCGATCTCCTGATGGCCAATCTTCCGGAAATGGAGCCCGATAGCGACATTGCTGTAGACCGATCCACGGAGGGGTGAAGGCTTCTGGAAGACCATGCCCATCTTCCGCCGTACCTGGATCTTTTCCCGGTCCCGGAGGGTCGTGACATCGGTTCCATCGATCAGGATTTTTCCCGCTGTCGGACGTTCCAGTATATCGATAAGGCGGAGGATGGTGGTCTTCCCGGATCCGCTCGGCCCGATGAAGGTGAAGATCTCGCCATCCTGGATGGAGAACGACAGCTCCTTCAGGACTTCCTTCTCGCCGAAATTCATCACCACGTGGTCAAACTCGATCATGGCTGTCAGCGCTCCTGGACCAGGAAGAGGAATCCGGTAACAACCATGGCGATTGCCAGGAGGATGATGCCGAGGGCGATGGAGAGCGAGAGGTTACCCATCGAGGTCTCAAGGGCAATGGCGGTGGTCAGGACCCGGGTATACCCCCGGATATTGCCGCCGATGATCATGGCAGCGCCGACTTCCGAAATCGCCCTGCCAAAGCCGAGGATAACCCCGCCGAGGATGGCGAACCTGGCCTCCTTAACAATGGTGATGACCGTCTGGAGACTGGTTGCCCCGAGAGAGATCACGGTATCCTGTTTCGTCCGGCTCACCCCGGAAAGGGCGATCAGGGTCATCCCGAGCATCAGCGGGATGATCAGCACCGTCTGGCCGATAATCATGCCGGTAGGGGTGAACATCAGGCCGAGGAACCCGAACGGGCCGGAACGGGAGAGGAGGAGGAAGACGAGGAGGCCGGCAAGCACGGTAGGGAGGGCATAGAGGGTCTGGATGATGGTAATGAGCCCCCGTTTCCCCCCGAACTCCTTGAAATGGATGAATCCGCCGAGGGGAATAGCAATCAGCGAACCGACAAGGGTTGCCGAGAGTGAGATCATAAGGGACCGCGCGGTGATCTCGAGGACTTCTTGATCAAGAGAGACGATCAGCTGGATCGCCTGGACTATTCCCTCGACGACGTCACTCATGGATGAACTCCCTTAACAGACGGTGGGGTTCCCCGGAATGATGACTGATGCTATTCAATAGTAATAATCAGATTTTACGGAATAATTAATGATATCTGTTAACCTGTTGGTGTATCAGTTGGTTTTTTATTCCCGGGACACCCCGCCGGTCAGCTCGGTGTAAATGGTCGGCCCGAGGATTGCCACCCCTTCAGCCGGGTACCGTTCCTTCAGGAGGGCCAGGTACCGTTCCGTACCTGCCGGAGTTGTCATGATACCCACCCGTTCGGCGCGTGTCACCAGCGCTTCCTGCTCCATCATGGCGAAGTAGGGGAGGACATAGTAGTGCGGGACATCGAGGAATTCTGCCAGCTTCCGCGTGGTAGGCAGCTTGATCCGGATTCCGGACTCAGAAAAGGTTATTGCTATCGCTTTTTCCTCAAAGAGGTGGATTCGGAGCACTGATTCAAAGATCAGGTCAATGGAGAGCGAGGTCATGGGATCGTAACTGCAGTACAATTGGCGCGAAGACAGAAAAAGTCATGCGATTCCGGACTGATGCGCAATAAAAGAGTAAAAATTAGTGCTTCTGCTTCTCCTCATCCGGAATCTCTTCAAGGTAGACGACTTCGGCGCCGACATCCTTTGCGATCTGCTCGATCTCGAACTTCCGGAAATGGGTCAGCTCGATCTGGACCTGCCCGCCGGTGACAGCCACGATCCTGTACATCGGCTGCCGGACCCCTTCCCGAACCTTCAACCGCTCTCTGACATAGATCTTCATCTCATGCACCTCTCAACCAACTGGTAAACTATTTCATTTGTTATACCAACTGGTTGTGAGCGTACTGTATTAACTATCGGGGATATAAATGTATTGAAGAAGGCCATGAAACGCGATCGGTTCGAGGTGGCAAACAAACTCCAGGGAGAGTCCCTTGTCAGGCGGGGGTTGCTGGAGAGATACGAAGGCAGGCCGCAGATCCGGCTGATGCCTGACCTGAACGTGGTGAAGATCGGCGGGCACGGTATCATCGACTATGGAAGGGACATCCTCCTCCCGCTCCTGGAAGAGATCGGGGAGCTCTCGCTCCAGAACCAGATCCTGGTGGTGACCGGCGGGGGCGTCAGGGTCCGGCATATCCTGGATGTCGGCCTCGATCTCGGCATGCCCACGGGAATCCTGGCCGAGCTTGCCGGCAAGGTCAGCGAACAGAATGCCATCATGGTCTCCACCCTGCTCTCACGGTGGCACGGAACCCGGATCCATACCGGGGACCTTCTCGAGCTCCCGATGCTGATGAGCCTCGGCGTCCTCCCCGTGACCCACGGGACACCCCCCTACGGCCTCTATGAACAGCCGGCAGAGATCGGGGCCATTCCTCCCAACCGGACTGATACCGGCGCCTTCCTTGCCGCAGAGGTGCTCGGGGCAAAGAACCTGGTGCTGGTGAAGAACGTTGACGGCCTCTATACCAATAATCCCTTTACCCACCCGGACGCGGATCTCATTTCCGATATCACCGCCTCAGAACTCCTGGAGATGGATCTCGAGGATATGGTCCTCGAGCCGAAGGTGGTCGAGATGCTCCGGTACGCCAAGAACGTGCACGAGGTCAAGATCGTGAACGGGCATGAACCCGGGAATATCCGGAAGGTTCTTTCCGGCGGCAAACCGGGGTCCCTCATCAGGGCCCGCTAGGGTTATCGCTCCCCTTCAGAAGGGACCGGAAGATGGTGAAGGATCTCTCGTTCGGCATCCGCGAACTCGCCGGCAGTGTGGGTGACTTCGGGACTATCCTCCCACTCTCCCTTGCCCTTGCCGCAACCGGCGCCCTCTCTATCAGCCCCATACTCCTCTTCCTCGGGGTCTGGTTTGTTATTACGGGATTCTATTACCGCTACCCGGTCCCCATCGAGCCGATGAAAGCCATTGCAGTCATCGCGGTTGCCGAATCGCTCTCTGGCGGCGTGATTGTGGCATCAGGGCTCATCCTCGGCATCGTCTTTCTCCTCCTCGCCTTCACCGACTGGCTCAATATCATCCAGAAGTACATTCCCATACCGGTCGTACGGGGGGTGCAGCTGGGTCTTGCCCTGGTCCTGATCAGGACCGCTGCGAGGTACCTCGTTCCTGACCCCCTTCCCTTTATGGTGGGAGCAGCAATCATCGGTGCAGGGTTCCTCCTGGCATACCGGTACCGGCTCCCGGACCTCTCCTCGATCGTGGTCATCATCATCGCCTTTGCAGCCGGGATATACCTCCAGGGCCTCCCGCCGTTCGCCCCACCATCACTCCCTTCCCTGGGCATTCCCACCGCACAGGATACGCTCACCGCACTCTCGGTACTGGTGGTTCCCCAGGTTATCCTGACCCTCACCAATGCCATCCTCGCCACCTCGCTCCTGGCAACGGATCTCTTCTCAGCCGATATCCGGCCGAAAAAACTCTCCGGAACCATCGGGCTGATGAACCTCACTTCTGTTCCCTTCGGCGGGATGCCGATGTGTCATGGCGCAGGGGGACTGGCCGGCCAGTACCGGTTCGGGGCGCGGACCGGAGGGGCAAACGTGTATGCCGGCCTCATTCTCATCTCGTTTGCCCTCCTCTTCACCAGCCCCGCATGGCTTACCCTTATCTCCCCGGGCTTCTACGCCGCATTGCTCGTCTTTGTCGCCATTGAGCTTGGACGGCACGGACTCAAGACAGATTCATTCATTGTCACCCTCATGATCGGGGTCCTCTCCCTGGCAATATCCATCACCGTGGCTTTCTTTGCGGGGCTTGCGCTTGCCTGGGTGCTGGAACAGAGAAAGCAGAAACCCGGTCAGGATGGATCAGGTGTGTAAAGGCGGAGGCAGAACACGGGTTGCCCGAAACACCCCGGCATCTGCCTCCGAATCATGCAGAATTGATACGACCGCATGCCCCCATTACATTACATTCCATGCGGCAGACAGAATATGTTTGTAAATTATATTAAATTTTTGCATAAGTTAAATAAAAATTGTAAATTAGAGGGATCGGGCCATGACCACAGCGCCCCCAAGGGATGCAGGAACAATGCCGTATCCCCAGGCAGGGACTAATCGGTTCCTGAGTGATACAGAGACCCCGTTTGGAAAAAAGAGATTGTGAATTTCAGGCAGCCGCCGGTGCGGTTTCCGTGGCCGGACTGGTGCAGTCGCAGGAGAACTGACTGCACTGGCCGCTCATCGGGGTAAAGAGGTTCTTTCCGTACTTGTCCACACCGAACGTGCCGATGGTGTCCTGCACCTCAGGAGAGATCATAAAGTCAACGAAGTTGTTGGCCGCGGCAATCTCCTCGGGAGTGAACTTGTCGCTGTACACGGTAATGACACTGTACACGTTCAGCAGGATGTCTCCCTGGTCAATGACCGGTACAAGGTCGAGGTCACCCTTGTAAGCGAGGTAGGTACCCTCATCAGACAGGGTATACGCCTGCTTCTCGTTTGCCAGCTGCAGGGTCTCGCCCATACCTCTTCCGGCTTCGACATACCAGGCACCGGACTTCTGGATATCAGTCGTGTAGTTGTAGCCTGCCGTTGCCCAGATGGACTTCTCCTTCGAGTGCGTTCCCGAGTTGTCCCCGCGCGATATGAATACCACGTCCGGAATACCGGCCGTGCCTAGCTCGTAGAGCTTTGTGAATGCCGCTACCGGCTCCATCCCCCTGATTCCGGCCGGATCGCTCTCCGGGCCGACGATGATGAAGTAGTTGTAGGCAAAGCACCGGTGGTTCAGTCCCTTGCCCGAGTCCATGTAGGTCTTTTCCTGGGCCGGGGAATGGACGGCCAGGACGTCGGCATCGCCGCGGCTGGCGATCTCAAGAGCCTTCCCGGTTCCCTGGGAGGTGATCAGGAGATCGACGTTGTACTGCTCCTCAAACATCGGCTTGAGGTAGTCAAGCAGCCCGGTGTCATACAGGCTGGTGGTCGTTGCCAGCAGTACTTTCTCCTTCTCCGGGGGAGCAGGAGTCGTGGGGGTGGTGCACCCGGCAAACCAGACGCCCATCACCACGATGGCCGCCATAGTCAGCAGGATAAAACCCTGATGTGTCTTTTTCATCGCTACCACGACTATCACGTTACCTGTAACCAGTGATGAATATTTCCTTTTAACATTAACCAAGTGTTAAACAGTTGTATAACAACTGATTATACCAGATGATGGTAAAAAAATGTTCACCGGTAGCCCGATCGTTCCGGCGGACCTCCGGAATTCCGCCAGTTCAGAAGGACTCTGAACCGGTCAGGAAAAAGAACGTACCTGTTCCAGATAGGCACCAAGTCAGAACTCAACCACCATGACCGCCTCCTCCTCCTCGCGGAGTTCCCCTTTCAGGTGGCGGGTGTCGAACTGATAGCTCTCCCAGGGATCATAGTCGTCATACAGCTCGCACTTGTCGATCACATCCACGAACTCTTTTAAGAAAATCCGGGGGATGACATCGACCCTGCCGCCGAACTTCCCGGTCACCTTCCCGATCATGGCCCTGATGAACCGGTGGGATATCCGGGTGCGGTCAACCTCGGTGTAGGCCACCGAGTAGATCTGGATGACTTTCTGGGCCACCTGCTCGAGCTTCTTTGCATCGAACCGGTTCAGGAAGATCTGGGGCTGGCGGGGGTTCCGGAACTCCCCGGTCTCGACGACCCCGATCCGGTCGGCAAGGGACGGGAGGGAGCGGACCCCGCGGGGACCTTCGAAGAATGCCGGGGTTCCGGTGAAGAGGTAGTAGCAGTACGGAAGCTCACCGCGGTCGAGCGAATCGATCAGGAGACGGAGGGTATTGTAGGCCTTGTCCCGCTGGTTTCTCGGAAGGACCTGGGTGGTCTCGAGCTCATCGACGGCAACCGCGAGGCCGGCATACCCGGCATTAACGATGATCCTGACCAGGCCTTTGAGGAAGATGAGGGCATAGGTCTCATCCACATCCCCCCGGATCCCGGCCTTCTGCTTGAATTCCCGCCCGATGTTCGGCTCTGCACCGATCCACCCGATGGCCGACTGGGCGGTCTGGAAGTCACCGGCATTGTTGGCCCGGTAGTAGGTCCGTAGCGCCGCAGCGAGGGAAGAGTTCACCTCGGAGATACCGGCAAGGGCCGTCTCTATCTCCTTGAGGGTCGCCTTCTCCAGGCTCTCCTCGTCAAGAGGCTGGTCGCTCACCCGAAGCAGGCGTTCCTCAATCGAGAAGAGCCAGGTGTCGATGACCGCCTTGACCGCGTGCTCCTCTTCACGGGTCCGGAGGCTTGCACAGATCTGCTGGTAGATATTCTTCTGCCGGTAGAGCGGTGCTGATGGGGAGACGACCACGTGGGCGGTGACAAATCCTTTCTCCCGGGCGATCTCGAGTGCCCGGGCAACAAGAAATGTTTTCCCGCTCCCGTAATCCCCCCGGATGAACTTGAGATCGCCGCCACCCTTCGCGACGTAGTCGAACTGGGCACCGATCACCCCTTCTTCCATCCCGATGCCGACCGCGATCCGCTCGAGGCCCCCGGCCGGGACGGTCCCCCTCCTGAGGGCATTGATGATATTGATACTCTCGAGCTTGTTCTTCTCGGCTGCGTCACCCTGCGATATAGGCATAGATCTCTCCTCCTTCTCCAACTCCCCGCTTCTCAATGATTCCGATTCCTGACGCGGCCGCCTTCTGTATGATCCGGTTCATGATCCCGACCACCCTCCTCGTGTTCAGGAGGCGGCGAAGCTCGATCTCGCTCGCCTCGTTGTGCTCGAGCAGATACTCGAGAATACGGCGTTCCTGATCGTCACAGGTTTCCATGAACTCCCTGACCGCCCGGGTGTACTCCTGTCCGGGCTCTTCTGCCTGACCCCGCGTCCTCATGACCGGGGGGTCACAGACCGCCTCCTCCTTGCAGCCCTGGATGAGCTCCAGGAAATCTCCCGGGCGGATATGGGTCGAGAACGCCGGGACTGCATCAAGCCCCCGCAGGCAGTACTCCTTGCACCGCAGGTAGTCCTTCTCCCGCCGGGCAGAGCTGGCGGAGACGAGACAGGCGACAGCGAGGTATTCAAGGCCGTCCGAGCTCAGCAGGGAAATCCGCTGATCGAGGATCGCGACCAGTCGTTCAAGCAGACGGGCTCTGCGGTAGAGCTTCCACTGGTCATCCAGGATCAGCCCGGCAACCGTTTCAATCTCACGGGTCCGCTTTGCATTGTTCAGCACGTAGAGGAGAACCTTCTCGCTCTCCCGGAATTCGTTCTGCCTGGCCAGGAACCGGGCATAGGCCATCCCCCCCAGCAGGAAGTCACTCCGGTAAGCCCGGTATGAGTAGGAACGGGCTTCGGAGAGGTCACCGATATCCTCATACAGGCGGGCCGTGGCGAGCAGGCAAACTACCTGCGGGTTGGCGGATACCATCTCAAGAAACCGGCGCTCCGCATCCCGTACCGGGTAGTGGGTGAGGAGAAACTCCCGGTATCCCGAGAGCAGGTCCGTGAGGAATTCAGGATCGTCGAGGTTCTGCAGTGCATCCCTGATGAGATGATCGTAGCATCCCGAAGCCCGCTCCTTCTCACTGAGATCGGCATTCAGCCGGCAGGTCAGGAGGCGGACGGCGTAGTCGGGAACCCCCTGGTCCGAATCAAGCAGCTCACGGCAGACGGCCATTGCCTCTCCCGGTCTGCCGAGCGCCCGGAGCAGCAGTGCATAGTCAAGACCTATTCCAGGGTCTTTGAGGATGGAGAAATAATCTTTGTATTCCGGGGCCGCGGCTTCCGGGTCCTTCAGGGCACGGGCACGGAGATATATCCGGGCAAACGGGAGCTTTCCGGACGACCGGTAGGCCGCGGCCGCCTCACGGGCGGCTTCCGGATAGCGTCCGGCACCCATCAGGGCGGAGATATGGTCCAGGTCATCCTCCCGCCGCCTCACGTCCCTGCCAAACAGGGACAGCGCGTCTGCGGCCTGGCCTGACGCGGTCAGCGCCCGGATCAGGCACCGGGCGTCATCCTCCCGCCCGGTCAGGGCAGCCAGTTTCTTCAGGGCCGGAACGGCCATCCGGTGATCCCCCTTTGACATCATGTACGTGGCATAGCTCCGGAGGGCTTCCTGGTTTGTCGGGTCCAGCAGAACGGCCAGTGCATGCTCGGACACCGCGGTGTCGTCTCCCCGCTCCTCGAGGATCTGTCCCAGGAAACTGTGGAGGTAGGAGGTGTCCGGCATCTTCTGGATGAGATCCCGGACATACGCCTCCGCCTCATCGAAGCGGCCCAGCTTGAAGAGGTTGCGGGCTGCAAGAATGGCCAGCTGCGGGTCGGATGCGGCGGTGCCGGCGGCACGGCACTGTTCCAGCGATTCGGCATATCGTCCCTCCTCGTAGAGGCGGAAGGATTCGCGCCGGATCTCCTCGAAGCGCCCGTCAGTCATCGCCCCGCCCCTCCAAGGCGAAGGGAGATGAGGGCGGCGAGCATCCGGAAGATATCCATCGTTTTCACTCGTGATGCCCCCTGGTTTTCCCAGGTGATCGGGTGCTCCCTGACCAGGAACCCCTTCCGGGAGAGCCGCCACAGGAGCTCGACGTCAAACTCGAATCCCGTCGAGACCATATCATCTACCACAGCATCGATGGCTGATTTTTTAAATACTTTTGCACCGCACTGCGTATCTGAAAACGAGAGCAAGAAGAGGAGACGGACCAGGAGGTTGAACACCCTGCTCTCGAGCCGCCGTGCAATCCCCTGCTGTACCGGAATCACGGAGCCCGGCAGCCAGCGCGAGCCGATGATGCCGTCGGCACCGTTGATACTGTCGATGAGATCTTCCATCTGGGAGAGGGAAGTCGACCCGTCGGCATCCATGAACCCGACCAGGGGACCGGCAGCATGGGCGAACCCCTCCCTGACCGCACCCCCTTTCCCAAGCCTCCGGTTGTATGTCAGGCAGACCAGGTCAAGATCGGGATGGGCCCGGGCGAACGATACAACAATCCCGGGAGTGGCATCAGTCCCGTCACAGACAACGATGTACTGGCCCGCCATGCCAGGCATCTGGTCGAGGAGACCCCGGATCCGGTTCTCCTCGTTGTAGGCCGGGATGATGATACTGTATGCGGGTGTCACGTGTGGAATCAGGCTCCTCTCCGGTTATCGGTGGCCGAGCAGGTGTTCCCTGAGTGCTGGTGCATCCCGGTACTTCTCGACAATCGTCAGCGCCTGCTCCCTGAGCCGGTTGTGATCCACAAGACAGGATTCGGGGGGCGGTCCCTGGCGGAGAATGGAAGAGACATTCTCGGTGATCTGGATGAGCTCGGTGGCGATCACGGCATTGAGCCAGATCAGGTCTTTCAGCAGCTCCTTCTCCTCATCGACATCCATACCAGTATGTTTGGTTCCGGAACAAAAAAAAGGATGTCCGGCACCCTTATGCCGGCAGAGTCCGAATCTCGGAATCATGAGCTACATCGAGCGTATACGGGAGCAGGGGAGGGATGCAAACCCATTCTTTACCCTCATGGGAGTTGAACTGGGAGCCATCGGAAAAGGATCGGCCGAGATCAGGATGCCGGTGCGGCAGGACATGATGAACGGCGAGGAATGGCTTCAGGGGGGAATCTTTACCGCTCTCGCCGATGAAGCCATGGTCCTTGCCATCTACCCGCTGCTCGATCCCGGGGAGCGTATTGCCACCATCTCCGAGACCACGTCCTTTCTTGCCGGGACGCAGGGAGGAGTGCTGATTGCCTCAGGAACCGTCGTCAAACGGGGGCGCAGGGTCATCTTTGCCGAGGGGGACGTGACCCGTGAGGGTGAGGACAGGATCCTTGCCCGGTGTTCCGCCGCCTATGCCGTGACGAGAGGATGACCCCCCTCTCGGGGGAGCATGGAACAAAAACTATCACCAGCCGCGTAGAATAGATACACCAGATAACAGGTTCGCGCCTGGGTGGGTAGTCTTCGTGAAATACATCTTTGTAACCGGGGGGGTGATGAGCGGCCTTGGCAAGGGAATCACCGCCGCGTCGATCGGAAGAATCCTCAAGAACCGCGACTACGGTGTGACTGCGGTAAAGATCGATCCCTACCTGAACATCGATGCCGGAACCATGAACCCCGGCCAGCATGGCGAGGTCTTTGTCCTCTCTGACGGGGGAGAAGTGGATCTTGATCTTGGCAACTACGAGCGGTTCCTCGATATCGACCTCACCTCCGATCACAATCTCACCACCGGCAAGATCTACCGGAGCGTGATCGACAAGGAGCGGAAAGGGGAGTATCTGGGGGAGACGGTCCAGATCATTCCCCACATCACCGAGGAGATCAAGTCCTGCATCAGGGCAGCGGCCCATGACGCGACATCCGGGAACGGGAAGGCCGACATCTGCCTGGTAGAAGTGGGTGGAACCGTCGGGGATATCGAGAGCATGCCATTCCTCGAGGCCGTCCGCCAGATGCGCGGGGAGCTCCCGGAAGAGGATACGGTCCTGATCCATGTCACCCTTTTTCCGGAAGACTCCATGGGGGATCTCAAGACCAAGCCCACCCAGCACTCGGTCAAGGCCCTCCGTGAGCTTGGCCTGCACGCCGATATCATCGTCGGGAGGGGAGAGCGGCCCATCGGCTCCCAGACCAAGCGGAAGATCTCGGCCTTCTGCGACCTGTCCCAGCAGGGCGTCATCAGTGCGGCAACGGTCCCCGATATCTACCAGGTTCCGATGGAGATGGAGAAAGAGGGTATCGCCGAGGTCCTCTTCAGGCACCTCCGGCTCGGGGAGAAGAAGCCGGACACCAGCTGGTACAGCCTGGTTTCCCGGGAGTACACCTCCAGGGTGCAGGTGGGGATCGTCAGCAAGTACGGGGTTGAGGATGTCTACCTGAGCATCAAGGAGGCCCTCAAGCATGCGGGACGGGCGCTCTCCACCGAAGTGAAGATAACCTGGCTCGATGCCGAGCGCTACGATGAATCGCACCTTGCCGATGTTGACGGGATCCTGATTCCCGGCGGGTTCGGCCAGCGGGGTCTCGAGGGCAAGATCGGAGCGATTCAGTACGCCCGGACCCGCGGGATCCCCCTGCTCGGGCTCTGCCTCGGGTTCCAGCTCGCAGTGGTAGAGTTTTCGCGCCACGTGCTCGGGTGGGAGGATGCGACCAGTGCCGAGATAGGCGAGGGACGCCATGTGATCGCCATCCTCCCCGAACAGGAGGGGGTGACCGACCTCGGCGGGACCATGCGCCTCGGAAACTATCCTGTCACCCTGAAGGAGCATACCCTGGCCATGCAGATCTACGGGCAGAAGGAGATTATCGAACGGCACCGGCACCGGTATGAGGTGAACCCGGAGTATATCTCCGAGCTAGAGAAAGGCGGTATGATCTTTTCAGGGATGTGGAAAAACCGGATGGAGATCTGCGAGATCCCGGACCATCCCTTCTTCCTTGCCACCCAGTTCCACCCCGAGTTCCGGTCACGCCCCACCCGGCCATCACCACCGTTCAGGGGATTTGTGGAAGCATGCCGGGCACGGAGGAGCAGGAGGTAAGTACAATATGGTACAGACGGAACGGTTCATCAGGGAAGCCATCGGGGAGATACAGAGCGAGGCCGGAACCCACCACGTGGTCATTGCCCTATCAGGCGGGGTCGACAGCTCGGTCTGCGCTGCACTTGCTGCCCGGGCCATCGGCGACCGGCTCATCCCCATCTACGTGGATACCGGGCTGATGAGGAAGAGGGAGACAGAACGTATCGCCCAGATGTTCGGGTACCTGAACCTCCACATCGTTCATGCGGAAGAGGAGTTCCTCTCCGCGCTCTCCGGGATCGTTGATCCCGAACAGAAGCGGAAGGTGATTGGAGAACGGTTCATCCGGGTCTTCGAGCGGGAGGCCACCAGAACCGGGGCCCGGTACCTGCTCCAGGGCACTATATACCCCGACCGTATCGAGAGCGAGGGCGGGATCAAGAGCCACCACAACGTGGGCGGCATGCCGCTCCACATGCAGTTTGCGAAGGTGATCGAGCCTCTCCGGGACCTGTACAAGGACGAAGTCCGGGAAGTTGCCGGGGCGCTGGCCCTTCCCCCGGAGATCCAGCACCGCATGCCCTTCCCGGGTCCGGGCCTCGCCGTCCGGGTGATCGGGGAGGTGACCCGGGAGAAGATCGATGTGGTACGTGAGGCAAACGCGATCGTTGAGGAAGAGCTGGTCGACCTGTACCTCCCCTGGCAGTGCTTTGCCGCGGTGCTCGGTCTCGGGACCGGTGTGAAGGGGGACAACCGGATACACGGGTGGATCGTTGCCGTCCGGGCGGTCAACTCAAGGGACGGGATGACCGCCGATCCCCTCGAGATCCCGTATGACATGCTTGCCCATCTTGCATCGCGTATTACCGCCGAGATCCCGAGCGTTGCCCGGGTGGTCTACGATATCACCCCCAAGCCCCCGGCCACGATCGAATACGAATGAGCAGAGGAGAGAATGAATCATATGAACTATCGTGAGCTAGAGGCGCGGTACTACATGCCTGCGTTCTCCCGCGAGATCATGATCGAGCGGGGATTCGGGTCGAAGGTATGGGATGCAGAGGGGAAGGAGTACATAGACTGTGTCGCCGGGATTGCGGTCTGCAGCACCGGCCACTGCCATCCCCTGGTTACGAAAGCGATCTGTGAGCAGGCCGGGCGCCTGATTCACTGCTCAAACCTGTACTACGTACCGGGGCAGGCCGAACTGGCCCGGAAACTCGTAGAGATCTGCGGTATGCATAAGGCATTCTTTGCAAACTCAGGGGCAGAGGCCAACGACGGGGCCATCAAGCTCGCCCGCCTTGCGACCGGGAGAAAGCGGTTCGTGGCCTTCACCCACGGGTTCCACGGCCGCACGCTCGGGTCGCTCTCGGTCACCCATAAACCAGCGATCCGCGAACCCTTCCAGCCCCTCGAACCCGCCTGTTCCTTCGTCGAGTACGGCGATTCTGCCGGGCTTGAGAAGGTCATGGATGAGAGCGTTGCAGCGGTCTTCGTCGAGCCGATCCAGGGCGAGGCAGGGGTCATCATTCCGCCGGTGGAATTCATCCGGAGCATCCGCGAGCTGTGTAATGCCACCGGGGCGCTCATGATCGCCGACGAGGTCCAGACCGGCATGGGGCGGACCGGGACGTGGCTGGCCATCCAGCACACCGGGGTGCAGCCGGATATCGTGACCCTCGCCAAGGGGATTGCCAGCGGTTTTCCCATGGGAGCCCTCCTTGCACGCGAGGGGCTTGAGTTCAGGAAGAGCGAGCATGGCAGTACGTTTGCCGGCGGCCCGCTGGCCTGTGCCGCGGCGAGCGCGACCATCGGGGTCATCGAGCAGGTCCTCCCGGATGTGGAGCGGAAAGGCCGCCGGTTTGCAGAACACCTTATCGCCTTCACGCCGCGGCAGAAAGGGCTCATGATCGGGATTTCAGTCGGAGATTCCTGTCCGGCCGTCCAGAAGCAGTGTGCGGAGAACGGGGTGCTGGTCAACTGTGCGGCCGATGGCAACCTGCGGATGGTGCCGCCGCTGGTTATCACCGATCAAGAGATCGATCAGGCTGCACGGGTTATCGGCAGCGCCCTTTCAGAATCTTCCCGGTAAAAAGAGCTGGATGTGGGTTTTCCCGGAATTATCTCTTTTTGCGGCCCAGCAGAACCATTGCACCAATCAGTACCAGGATTCCCGGCACCGTGAGGAAGGGAATGCCCTGACTACCGGTTACCGGTGGCGCAGTCTCAGGGAGGGTGGTGAACGGAGCGGCAGGGGTCGTCGCTGATACGGGGGCCTCTGCTGTCTCTATTCCGGTTTGTTCTGACGTGATGGTGACGTTGGTTTCATTGCCGGGTATTCCAGGGATTGGAGTGGTGCCGGGGGAATAGGATCCGCCACCGGACCCACCGCCACCGGACCCGGCGCCACCGGACCCGCCGGTCAAAACAGAGCTGCTGGTCGTTGCAGTGGCGGTGGTGGTCGTCGTGATTGTGGCGGTAGCATTCGTCGTGGGTGGGATGGTAGACACCTCGGTCGTAACGGTGAACGAGGTATTGGAGAGAGTCAGGACAATCCTCCCATCTTCATCATCATCGAATTTAGGGTCCATGAGGAGAATCTCCGTTGTCCCGGGAGAGAGCCCTTTCACGGAGAGCGTGGCCAGGAGAATTCCGCTCGCGCCCTTATCTACCATCTCCTGCAGGTCGACGGCGATAATCCGGACCTCCGGTCCTGGAACACCGGCAATATCCGAGAGTTCAGCCCACCCGGGCAGCGTCACTGCTGTGATCTCCCCGATGGAGGGATCCTCCATGCTGATTCTGATAGCAAACCCTGAAATGCCGGCCGGCGCGGTATCGAGGATGAGATCGACTGTTGTTACATCTCCCGGCATCACACTGATCGGGGATTGATTGAAACTGACTGAAGCCCCGGCTGCCTGACCTGTCAGCACGATGAGAGAGAAGATGATGAGGGCAATCAGCTGTGAAAGCGATAATGCAGGGCTATGATCCGCCATACATCAGGGTTGTCGCGCAACCGTGTAAAGATATCTCCCTGCAAATGCTCAATACCCTGATTCCGGCAATGGAGTTATCTGATCCCATGAGCATACTATTCCGGAACGCCATACATGGCCGGAAACGATAAGAATCCTGCCGGAAGCCGGTACGACCGGCTGACCCGGAACCTGTACCGCTCCGGAGGCTACGTCTTTGCCGCGAAGGCAGAGGATATTGCCCGGCAGCACGGCATCTCCCGGGTTGCCCGGCTGGCGAGCAACGAGAACCCGTGGCCCCCGTCCGCTGCGGCAGTCAGGGAGGGGTGTGAAGCGCTGAAGGGAGCGAACCGCTACCCGGATGAGAGCATGGCAACGCTCACCGGAGCACTCGCCCGGTTCCACGGTGACTACTGCTTCGTCACCGGTGTCGGGATGGACGGGGTGATCGAAACGGTTATCCGGACGCTGGTGAGTCCCGGAGACCGGGTTGCCGTTTCGGTGCCAACCTTCTCGTTCTACCGGCTCGCCGCCCTGGCCCAGGCAGCAGAGGTGGTGGAGATCCCGAGGGAACCGGATTTCCCGGTCAACACCGGCCTGTTCATCGACCAGGCGCGGGATGCGAAGGTCTCCTTCCTCTGCAGCCCGAACAACCCCACCGGTACGGTCACCCCGGCAGAAGAGGTCAGGGAGATCCTCTCGGGGATCAGCGGGATTCTCTTCCTCGATAACGCCTATGTTGAATTCTCTGATTCTGATTACCTGCCCCTGATGAAGGAGTTTGACAACCTGGTCATCGGCCGGACGATGTCGAAGGCCTTCGCCCTTGCCGGTGCCCGGGTGGGGTATGCCGTTGTTCCCGGCTGGCTGGTCCCGTTCTATCAGCGGGCGGCAACCCCCTTCACCCTCAATACCGTCTCGGCAAGTGCGGCGGCCGGAGCGCTGGAGGACCGGGCGGGAATGGAGCGGTATGTGGCATACGTCCGGGAGTGGAGGAAGCGTTTCAGGGAGGAATGCGCCCTGCCGTCCTGTCCGTCGGGTGCCAATTTCGTGATGTTTGATACCGCACCCGCTACTGGGGACGAGATGGTACGCCTCCTCGCAGAAAAGGGTGTGATCGTCCGGTCATGTGCCAGTTTTCCCGGACTCCCGGACCGCTATATCCGGGTGAGCGTGGGGGATGAGTGGGAGAACGAGCTGTTCCTATCTGCGATCACCGGAATCTGCAGGTCCCGGGCATGATGTTCGGCATTACCGGCACACCGGGTACGGGGAAGAGTTCGATCGCACGGTTGCTCCATGAGGAGGGCTTCCGGGTGCTGCACCTGTCTGAAACGACCGGGGACTATGTGATTGAAAAGGACCCACTCCGGGAGACCACGGTCATCGATGAAGACCGGTGGGCAGCCGAATTCGCCCCGTTCGACGGGATTGTTGAAGGACACCTGGCCCACCTCCTCCCCTGCAACCGGGTCGCGGTGCTCCGGTGCCGGCCCGATGTCCTGGCTGCCCGGCTCGAGGGACGCGGGTACGGTGAAGAGAAGGTCAGGGAGAACGCGCTCGCCGAAGCCCTGGATGTCGTGCTGGTCGAGACCCTCGAGCTCTTCACCCCTGAGCAGGTTTATGAACTGGATACAACAGATAAGACTATCCAGGAGTGCTGTGACCGGGTGGGCCGGTTTTTCCGGGGGGAGATCCCGCCACAATCCGGTTTCCTTGACTGGTCTTCGTTTATCGGGATGATAGAATGACACTTGACACCTTCCGCCCGCATCTCAAGTGGATCTACCGCCCCTTCGTCGATATATCCATACGGATAGGGCTCACTCCCGATGCATTCACCGTTGCTGCCTTCTTTGTGGCGCTCTTTGCCGGTATTGCCTTCTACTACGGGGAGGTCGTGTTCGGGACATTCTTCATCATGTGCAATGCCGCCTTTGATTCGATGGACGGGGCGGTGGCACGGGCCATGAATATCCAGAGCCGGAAAGGAGATTTTCTCGACCACGTCGTGGACCGGTATGCCGATATCTTCATCATCACCGGTATCTTTGCCGGAGGATTTGCCCCCTGGCCGATCGGCGTATTCGCCCTGACCGGTGTCCTGATGGTGTCCTACCTCGGCACGCAGGCCCAGGCGATCGGGGTCGGCCGCTACTACGGCGGGGTTCTCGGACGGGCGGACCGGCTCTTCCTCCTGATCATCGCGGGCATCCTGAACATTTTGATCCCTGCGGGGGTGTACGGCCTCCCGTATCTCGGATGGCTCCTGGTCATCTTCGGGACTATAGGGCATTTGACCGCGGTCCAGCGTTTTATCTTCGTATGGAAGGAGATCAAGAAAGAGCAGGCCTGATCGTTCCATACGGGAGAAACCTTCGGATACGGCGTATTCGTCATTGCCGTTCTCCCATTGGGAGCCCCAGGCGGCAGCTGACCGCGGGATGAGTATCTGGTCACCAGAGGGGACATCTCCCGTGGGATGACAGCAGCAGAGGTCGTCTGGCCCCGTACAACCTTTTTAAAACCAGGAGTCGAGCGTCTTCTGCCCGGCCTTCACTTTGAGACCATCGAGAGCCTTCTCCACGCGGTCAGGTGTGAAGTCATAGGTGTCGCAGAGCATCGAGAGTACCCCCTCCCGGTCAGGCTCGCTCCAGGCAAGAGCATAGTCCGCGGTGACCGGGGGATCGAGGAAGAATCGCATGATCGCCTCAATATCGATCTCCGGGAGGTTCTCCGCGGCCACCTTGTCGAACTCGCCGTTCCGGATAATTTTCAGCGCCGTTTTGGCCCCGATCCCTTTCACCCCGGTATTGAAATCGGTACCGATCAGGATGCCGATCCGGATGAGGTCTTCCCGGGAGATGCCAAGCCCTGAGAGGACTTCCGCGAGGGTTATCCGCTCTGGATTCACTGAGATCGTTCTTCCGTGCAGCTTCCGCCGGCCGCTCACGGTGAGGTTCCGCATAAGCACCGGCGCTCCGAAGAGGAGTGTGTCGTAGTCCTGTGAGGCCACGTAGCGGGCATCGCCCCTGCTGACCATGTCCGCTGCCTGGGCTTCCCCCTCGCTTGGGGCATCTACGTATGGGAGCCCGAGCAGGGTGAGCAGGCGCTTGGAGGTTGTAATGACCTCAAAGTCTATCCGTGATGATGCCCGGGCGTGTTTGGCGGCCTCTTCCACTTCTCCCCGTTCAAGTGCTTCCTGCCACCGCTCCCGGGCCTGTTCCCGGACCGAGCGGCGCTGCTCAATGGTCTCCTGCTTGAATTCAGGTGGTGTGCCATCAAAGACCCAGACCGGCCGGATTCCCTTCTCCATGAAATTGACCGCCCGGAAGAGGATGCCCGAGAGGTGGGAGGTGACCCTTCCCTCCCGATCCATGAGCGGGGTGCCGTCCGGCTGCCTGATGATGCTCAGGAACTGGTAGAGTGCATTGTGTGCATCAACAGCAGCAACACCGGCAAGTGCCTCCCAGGAGAGCGGTATCTTGTACTCGGCGATGATGTCCCGCAGTGCAACACCCATTCCCAAATCACCGTCCCTGAAGGATTACCGATATACCTTTCGGGAGACCTCTTCGACGACATCTTCGATACGGGCGATGCTGCTGTCATACCGCTGCGCCATCTTGGCAGAGATCTCCTCAAGGTTGACCCGGATCATCCGTTCACGGTTGGTGATGTTGCGCTCAATGAGACGGATCTTGTGGTGGACGATCACGAGAAGGCCGGCGAGGGAGAGCACGATGAGCATCGCTGCGATGGTCCTGGCCTGGTCTGCCATGAGCAGTGAGAAGAGCCACAAAGTCGATGCCGCGAGAATGATAATGAGTATTATATCCCCCAGATACTCACGTATATCCATGTTTTTACATGATGAAGACCGGGTAATTAAGTTACCTGTGATTCCCGGGGTTTTCTCATGAACTGGTCACGACTCCTGCCTCTCATCACTATCCCCGCCATGCTCGTGCTGGTGGAAGTCATTGCGCTCCTCCTCTCCCTGCCCATGCAGACCGCAGGAATCACGGCATTCGAGGATCCGGAATCGGTGGCAAACCCCCTGATCTTCATCGCGATCCTCCTCGTCTTCACCGCGTTTCTCCTCGTGCTCATCAAGTACCGGTGGAAGAAGTTCATCGGGGTCATCATCGCGGTCTCCATCTTCTTCACCTTCATCTATATCTTTGCCGGGATCACCGTCTACTTCCTCGGCGTGATCCCGGGTACGCTGGGAGCGACCCTCGCGCTCTCCCTGCTCGCCACCGCTCTCCTGTACCTCTACCCCGAGTGGTTCATCATCGATACCCTGGGAATCCTCATTGCTGCCGGGGCAGCCTCCATCTTCGGAATATCCCTGAACATCATCCCGGTCCTCATCCTCCTGATCCTCCTGATGGTCTATGACGCCATCTCGGTGTACAAGACCCGGCATATGATCACTCTCGCCGAAGGGGTGATCGATATAAAATCTCCTATCCTGTTCATCGTTCCCAAGCGGAGGGGCTACAGTTTCATGCGGGAGGGGATCGGGGATCTGGATAGCGGTGAGCGGGCGGCCTTCGTGATCGGCATGGGTGACCTGATCATGCCCTCGATCCTGGTGGTATCGGCAAACGTCTTCCTGAACAGCACCCGGCTGGCCGGGTTCATCACCCTGCCAGCGCTCGGTGCGATTATCGGGTCGGTTATCGGCCTCTCACTGCTCCTGACCGTGGTCCAGAAGGGGAAACCGCAGGCCGGCCTCCCGCCAATCAACGGCGGGGCCATCCTCGGTTTCCTAGCAGGGTACGGCCTCTCCTTCCTTCTGTGACCGCTCCCGGATGTGGAGGAGGTTCTCCATCACTTCAGTAACTCCTTCTCCGGTCTCGGTCGACATGTTGAGGTATCCGTCAAAATAGACGAGATCTGATTTGTTTACCACCACCACCACCGGAATATCGACCATTCCCTCGATCTCGTGGAGGAGCCTGACCTGTTCTTCGATGGGATACCCGCAATGCTCGCTTGCGTCGAGGAGGCAGAGGATGACGTCAGCGAGGTTGATGATCGCGGTCAGCGCCTGACGCTCGATCGGGTTCCGCTCCTCAGGGAGCCGATCAAGGAGGCCGGGGGTATCGATAAACTGCATCCGCTCATCCCCCGCCATCCGGTGGCCAACGATGATACCCTTGGTGGTGAAAGGATACGAGGCAACTTCAGGGTCGGCCGAAGAGACCAGGCGTATGAAGGAAGACTTCCCGACATTGGGATAGCCGGCTACCACCACGGTGAATTCATCCGCGACATGCGGTAGTTTCCGGATGATGTTTCGCATCTCATTGAGGAAGCGGAGGTCGTCATCGATCTGGTGGACAACGGAGGAAAGGCGGGCAACGGCCCGCTTGCGATAGACAGCGGTATCCTCGCCTCTCCTGGTCTGGTAGGCGAGCCCTGGCCCGTGGGTCCTCGCCCACCGGGCTGCCCATCCGACAGCGCCGAGTGATTTCCTCACCCGGTCCAGCCCCCACATGATATCTACGATATCGCGGTAGAAGGGAGGAACAGTGTTAAAATCAGGAAAAGACTGCATGACACGGACGAGGCGGTCATGAATAGCCTGGCTGACCACCCTGACAAATTCTTCATTTGCCCGATCCTTGTTCCGTTTGAGCCTCATCTTCGATGCTGCACGCCGGAAACTCCGGTCCAGTATCTCATCGGCGGTCGGCACCGTGGGGATTTTTTCAAACTCCACCAGAATTCAACCCAATCAATATATATGCAAAATCATATGATAAACCACTATGGATTTATCCCTCATCCAGAAGGATATCCTGATCACGCTCATCAGCCTCTACCATCAGCATTCCCACCCCATCAAGGGGGAGGAGATTGCCGAGGTCATCCGGAGGAACCCGGGCACAGTCCGCAACCAGATGCAGGCCCTCAAGGCCATCGGGCTGGTGGACGGCATTCCCGGCCCGAAGGGGGGGTACAATCCCACGGCACGGGCTTATCGGGAGCTGAACCTCGGGCTCACCGAAGGTGAGTATGATGTGCCGATATCCCGTGAGGGGGAGATCATCAAGGGAATAAAGGTGGTGGAGATTGCTTTTACCACACTCTGCCATCCAGACATCTGCCAGGCCAGCGTGCGGGTGATGGGGAGCCTGCGGGGTTTTGAGATCGGTGACAACCTCACCATTGGCCCGACACCGGTCAACCGGCTCCTCATCCGGGGGGAGGTATACGGGAAGGACGAGGTCTCCCAGACGCTCCTCATCTCTACCTACGAGATGATCTCACTGCCCAAGAAGCAGATCAGGTACTACATGAGCAGCCCCCTCATCACCCTCCGGGATACCGATACCCTGATCGATGCTATCCGTCTCTTCAATCAGCACCACATCCATGGAGCCCCGGTGATGAACGGGAAGATTCTCACCGGCATCGTGACCATGAGCGATATCGCCAAGGCCATCGGTGAGGAAAAACCCCTCACCGAAAAGGTCTCCTCCATCATGACCACCGATGTCGAGAAAGCCCCCTCAACCGTTCACCTCTTTGAGGTGATCCGCCGGTTCAAGGAGCGGGAGATCGGGAGGCTGGTGGTTATGGAGGGTGAGCAGCCGGTGGGAATCCTGAGCCAGTCCGATATCATCAGGCAGTTTCCCTCGCTCTGACGCGATCCCGTGGTGCCGGACAGGTGCCCGGCAATACCTGCCTGTTCCGGGTGAGGGAAAAGAAGGCACGAAGGTCCAGCGGTGGGGCCATTTCTCACCAATTCCGGCCCGGTTCAGTGAACTGCAATCCATCCGCACGTTTTTGAACATATTTAAATATTAATAGCTCAACAGTTCTCTTATGGCCAGAGTGTTAGCCCGCAGCCTTTCCAAGAAGAAGATCGTCACCAATGAAGGGAAGATGATCGGGACCCTCAAAAACCTCGTCGTCGACTTCAATACCGGGCAGGTGGTGGACCTGATCGTCTACCCCGATCCCGCGTTCGATACCACCGGATACCGGGTTGAGGGGGACCGCCTGTTCATCCCCTTCGAGGCGGTCAAGGACATCAAGGACTATATCATCGTGGACCGCTATCTCTCCAGGAAATAGGGCATATACCGTTCGAGGGCTTCAATAAACCCTTCGCCATACTTCTTTTCCGACACCCACGTGGCGGCTGCGGCTAATTTCTCAGGGGCATTCCGGACTGCCACGCCGACGCCCGCAAATTTCAGCAGGTCCATATCGTTCTCGGCATCCCCGACCGAGAGAAAATCTGACGGATCGAGCCCGAGTTCAGCGGCCAGCGAGAGAAAAGCGAAGCCTTTGCTGATCCCGCGGGCCTGGATGTGGATGGCGAACCCGGTGTCGATGACCTCCACCGGAAGATCCCGGACGATATCCCGGACCTCATCGGGAGAAACGGTCCGGGCGAAGGCACGGTCGGCAAACCGGTAGGTGGGGCTGTACATATCAAGGGTGACGCCATTCTCCCGGTAGAAAGCGACAACGGCATCGAGCGCATCCCTGACCACGGACTGGTCACCGAGGATGCGCAGTTCCCCGGTGTACCCTGCCCGCCAGACACCGCCGTTCTCGGCAATGAAGTTCCCCTGAGTGCCGATCATCCGTGAGACGGCATCCATAAAACAGGAGGTGTTGCCACTGGCAAGCACCACTTCAACCCCGTGGTCGCACAACACCCGGAGAGCAGAGATGGCACCGGTATGGATCCTCCGGTGCCGATCGGTTATCGTTCCATCGATATCGGTGACAAGCCCCTTCAGCACGATTTGAGTCCTGCCTCCTCCACCATGAATGGTGCCTCGCCCTCAGGGAGGTTCGGGCTGTCCACGAGGCGTGCGATCCGTTTACCGCCTTTGCTCTTTCGCAGGTAGATGCGGAACGTTGCGGTATGGCCGACGATGTTCCCCCCGATGGGCTTGGTGGGGTCGCCGAAGAAAACCGCCGGGTTGGAGAGCACCTGGTTGGTGACCAGCCCGACCGCATTGTTCTCATCGCACAGCTTGAAGAGATCGTGGAGGTGGCGGTTCAGCTTCTGCTGGCGTGTGGCAAGGGTCCCCCGCCCGGCATACTCGGCCCTGAAGTGCGAGGTGAGCGAGTCGATGACAAAGAGCTTGACCGGTCTGTCGGTGGTTTTGAGCTCTGCAGCCCGTTCCCGTGCCGTCTCCACCATCAGCATCTGGTGGTCGGAGGTGTGGGCTCTGGCCACATGGATGTTCTCGAGGAAGTCCTGCGGGTCGGCATCGATCCCGAGGCCGATGACCATCTGCTCGATACGCTCAGGCCGGAAGGTGTTCTCGGTATCGATGTAGATGGCACTCCCGTTCAGCCCTCCCGCCTCTTCGGGGAGCTGGACGTTGACCGCCATCTGGTGGACGATCTGACTCTTCCCTGAACCGAACTCGCCGTACAGTTCGGTGATGGCCTGGGTCTCCATCCCGCCGCCCAGCAGGTCATCGAGCTCCGGGACCAGGGTTTTGAGCTTCCGGATCTCCTTCCGCTGCTCAAATACATCCTTCCCGGTCCTGAACCCTCCGATATCGACCAGTTCGCGGGCGGATTTGATCATCTTCTTTGCAACAGATTCTCCAATCTCCGCGGTCTCTGCAAGTTCGGCGGGAGAGGCGGTGGCAATGCTCTCCACGGTGACGAACCCGGCCTCGCGGAGCTTCTCTGCGGTCGTGGGGCCGACTCCGGGGAGATCTTCAAGTTCCAGGGGTCCTTTGGTCATAGTGTAGTCACCTCTGACATAGAGAGCGTAGTGTTCCCTGTCATATATCTTGGCGGCCATGCAGCGTGAAAGTATTGTCCGCGGCCAGACTGGCGGTGAGCGTGCGTATCCTGGCCCGGATGGCAGCGGGATCAAGTTCCCGGTCTTCAACTGAGACAGGGGTGATCCGGTCCCCGGAGAGGAGTCCACGGATGCGGACTTCGTGCCCGTGGGGGTGCTCGCCGGAGAGGAGGAACCGTTCGTTCCCGTCATCAAGGAAGGTCCCTTCACGGGTGACGATGATCGTCCCCTCCATTTCGATCTCCTCCTCTGCTGCAGGGGTCAAAACCCTGACAAACCCGCTCCCGCCGACGTGCAGCTCGAGCCCGCCGTCCCGGCCGGTCCTGCCCGATCCCTGGTAGATGGCGATCCGTTCACCGGGCACCAGGGGGATGAGGGCCCGGTCGCCCCAGAAGACCACCCGGAGATCGCAGGCGGTATCGGTGATAACCAGGTTCCGGACATGATTTGCCCGGCCGTCCCGGGAGGTGAATGCCCGGGGCGGCTGCAGGGACGAGACTGTCCCCTCGACCGCGAAGGTCCCGTCTGTCCGGACCTCATCGAGCCTGCTGAACCGGAAGGAACACTCGCGGGGTGCGGGAGTAATCGAACTCCGCTCGTCAACCACGTACTCCTTCCCTGTACTGCGCTGTTTCACCAGCGCCCCGGCAATCCGCACGCACGCCCCTTCCCGGACGTCTGCAAGGAGGGGGGGATCCCATGCCACGATCCGTGCCATGCCCTCGCCGTCAAAGAAGCAGCCCTCGATCATCCCGGATGTGGATCCGTCCCTGCGGGCAATACTCCGCGGCTCACCCATGAGGAGGACCATTCCCTCCACGTCTTTTCGTTCGGGGGGTTGATACTGCGGCTGGACCGCTGTCCCGCACGAAATCTCGATGGGTGATTTCCGGAGGGCAAGGACCACGATGTCCCCCTGTCGTCCCCCCTGCTTTCCGATGATCTCCAGCACATCGCCGGGCTCGATCTCGGCAACCGCGGCGGCCTTTTCGTCCCAGAGGACCGCCCGCACCTGCCCGGTCTCGTCCCCGAGAATGAGGTGGGCCACCCACCCTTTCTCACCGTCCTTCCGTGTGAACTCCCGCAGTTGGGAGACTGAGACAACCCTGCCAAAGAACGAGGAGAGGGTGGATCCAATGGCGAGGTCCCGGATCTTGACATGTTCCCTGCCGAGGTCGTGCACCACGACCATCGCTGCGGTGACATCGTCGAGGAGATCGCCGCACTCCTGCATCTTATCCTCTACCCGCCGTTCGAACTCTTCCCTGCTGATCAGGTCGTCCACGAGTGCATAGTGGAACTGCACGCCAGGTGATCCTCCGCTAGTCCCCCGGCTCCTGCCAGGGAGGGATTTCCATGTTGCGGGTCAGGTCGCGGATATCCTCACCCCGCCGCATGAGGGCAGCCTCCGCACCATTCAGGAGGACTTCCGGGCACCGGGGCCTGCTGTTGTATTGGGAGGACATGGCAAACCCATACGCCCCTGCATCGAGCACGGCGATGAGATCTCCGTCAGACAGTTCGGGGAGCATCCTGTCGTGGGCCAGGATATCCCCGGTCTCGCAGATGGGCCCGGCGATAGTGTACAGGACCGATCCTGTTTTACCGGCCTTGTTTGCAGCGATCACCTCGTGCCAGGAATCGTACATTGCCGGCCGGATCAGGAGGCTGAACCCGGCATCGACGTTGACAAAGTTCCTGTATGCCGGCTTGATGGAGTTGACACCGGCAAGAAGGATGGTGGAGTCGGCCACCAGGGACCGGCCCGGCTCGATCCAGAGTTCCGGACTGATCCCTGCTTCGCGGATGCCGTCCCTGAACAGGGGTACGACGGCCCGGGCATAGTCTGAAGGAGTCGGGGCAGTCTCCCCTTCTCCGCGGTGGTAGGGAATGCCAAGCCCTCCGCCCAGGTCGACAAACTCCAGCCGGACCCCCATGCTGGTGATCTCGCCGACGATCCGCATCATCACCTCACAGGCCCGTGCGAATGGCTCGACGGCGAGGATCTGGGACCCGATGTGGCAGTGGATCCCGACCGGCTCGACATGGGAACAGGCAAGGGCTTCCTTATACGCGGAAGGGATGAGGTGGTGGGCGATCCCGAACTTGCTCGTGGCAAGGCCGGTGGCGATCTTCGGGTGGGTGGGGACATCAACAGCGGGATTCACCCGGAAGGCGATCCGTGCGATCTTCCCTGCTGCCGCGGCAGCAGCGTCCAGCTGCCGGAGTTCGTCGAGCGAATCAACCGAGACCGGGACTCCTTTCTGAACAGCGAGGGCGAGGTCAGACCGGCTCTTCGAGCTCCCGTTGAAGAGAAGGCTTCGCGGCTCCATTCCTGCGGAGAGAGCAAGGTGAAGTTCTCCTGAAGAGAAGACATCGGCCCCGGCACCAAGATCGGCCAGGGTCCGGAGCACGGCGAGGTTGCCGTTCGCTTTTGCGGCGTAGAGGATCCGCAGCCGGGAATATTCGGAGGAAAGTGCCTCCCGGTATGCAGTATAACAGGTGGCAATCCGTTCCTGGTCGGTCACGTAGAGCGGGGTGCCCCGGGTCCGGGCAAGGTCGACGGTGTCGTGCTCCCCGATCCAGAGATGACCGTCCCGGATTGTCAGATGCGGGGGAAGGTTCACTGCGCCAGCCTCCCCAGGCGGTCGACCGCCTCCCGGATCCGGTCCGTTGACCGGGTGAGGGCAAACCGCACGTATCCATCACCGCCGTCGCCGAAACCGATGCCGGGGGTGACCACGATGCCGGCTTCCTCGAGGAGCCGGGTGGCAAACCGCATACAGTCATCGACCGCCATCCAGACGTAGAAGGTCGCTTTCGGGGCTTCGACTGCGTAACCGAGGGACCGGAGCCCTGCAACCAGTACATCCCGCCGCTCCCCGTAGATCCGGCAGGCTTCCCTGATGCAGTCCTGCGGTCCGGAGAGCGCTGCAATTGCAGCATGCTGGACAGCATCAAAGACCCCGGAATCGACATTGGTCTTGACCCTGCCAAGACCGGCAATGATCCCGGCATTCCCGCAGGCCATCCCGATCCGCCACCCGGTCATGTTGTAGGTCTTGGAGAGCGAGTGCATCTCCACGGACACTTCCATGGCGCCACGGGTTGAGAGGAACGATGGCGCCTGGTATCCGTCATAGGCGATCTCGGAATAGGCGTTGTCATGGACGATGATCAGGTCGTTGTCCGCCGCAAAATCAACCGCCTCCTCAAAGAACCCCGGAAGGGTGGTGGCTGAGGTGGGGTTGTTCGGGTAGTTGAGGAACATCAGCCGGGCTTTCCGGGCCACGTCCCGGGGTATGGCAGCGAGGTCGGGGAGGAAGTTCCGCTCCGGGCGGAGCGGCATCTCGTAGACCTTTCCCTCGGCAAAGAGGGTCGATGTCCGGTAGACCGGGTACCCCGGGCTCGGGGCAAGAACGTAGTCTCCGGGATTGACAAAGGCTTCCGGGACATGGGCGATGCCGTCCTTGGAGCCCATCAGGGCCAGGACTTCCTTCTTCGGGTCCAGGCTGACCCCGAAGCGGGCGGCATACCAGCGGGCGACCGCGGACCGGTACTGCTCCATGCCGGCATAGGAGGGGTAGTGGTGGTTCCGGGGGTCCTGTGCCGCCCGGCAGAGGGCATCCACGATATGGGGAGGTGTGGGGAGATCGGGATCGCCCACACCGAGGTCGATTACATCAACGCCGCGTGCGATCCGGGCGGCCTTGAGTTCATCAATTCGCGCAAAGAGGTAGGGGGGGAGCTCTCCCATCCGTTCCGCGTACATGCGGGTAGTTATTCTTTCCCGGCACACATTAAGGTGTCCTGCACGGAAGCGGATGAACCGAAGGAGTAAAAACCCCCGCCCTGCAATGGAGATTACAGAGGGAAAGAGCCATGCAGCAGGAACCGGTCATCATCCTCACCACTGCCGGCGAAGCGGAGTCGGCGGTCATCGCGAGGGCGCTCGTTGAGGAACATCGCGCCGCCTGCGTGAACATCACCGGGGTGACCTCATTCTACCGGTGGGAAGGGGAGTTCTGCCAGGACCAGGAGCAGCTGCTCATCATCAAGACCACCCGGGACCGGGCCGATGCGGTGATGAGCCGGATCCGTGAGATCCATTCGTACGAGCTCCCGGAGATGATCCTGCTGCCGGTGGCCGGGGGATACCCCCCGTACCTCCAGTGGATCCGCGATGAGGTCCGGCAATGAGCACGGTGCGGTATACCGGGATCCAGGTCAGGGGTGAGCGGATCTCCGGTATTGATGACACTATTGTACAGGAGGAGCGCTTCACCCTCATCCTAAACGGCACCCGGTTCCTCGACATGGTGGCAAGCAGGGAAAACCTGCGGGAGCTCGGGGCCGGGTTCGTTCTCTGCCAGGGTCTCTCACGATCGGTAGATGCCGTATCTGTCGAGGGAAACGAGATCCGGGTATCCGCACCGCTGGAAGAATCCTGCGAGCGGGAGATCGAGACAACCGGCACGGTGGGTTTCATCTGCCGCCCTCCCGAACCCGTGCCATCCGGCTGCATCACCACCATTCCCGATGTCTTTGCCATCACCAGAGAGATCGTGACCGATCTCTGGCGTCAGACCGGAGGGGTCCACTGTTCGGTCCTGGCGAAGGACGGGGAGATCCTCTTCCGGGCAAGCGATGTCGGAAGGCACAACACCGTCGACAAGGTGATCGGCTACGGTGTTCTGAACGGTATCGATCTCTCCGAATGCATCGTGGGCTGCACCGGGCGGCAGCCCCGCGACATGGTGATCAAGTATGCCAACGCCGGCGTCCCGATCGTCATATCCCGGGCGGCATCGACGGACCGGGGGATCGCGACCGCAGGCGAGCTCGGGATCACCCTGATCTGCTTCTCCCGGGAGGAACGCTTCACCGTGTACACCCACCCGTGGCGGGTCAGGGGTGTCGGCCCGGAGGATCGTCCTCGCTGATGCCGGGTGCCGGAAAAACACTTTAGGGCCGGGGAACAATGGGGATAGTGACATGAGCGGAGTGAAAGGGACGGCAGGGAAGCAGGCGGTGCTGGTCCTCGGATGCCCGCAGGTTCCGGTGCAAACGAGCATCGCCCTCTACCTTGCGGCCCACCTCAGGAAGAAAGGGGTCATCCCGGTTATTGCCGGAAACCGGGCGGCCCGGCTGAATGCCGAAGTGTCTGATCCCGACCGGCACTATACCGGGGAAATCATTGACCTCGACCGGTTCATCGAGGACCTTGCGGCAGACCGGAGGAAGTATGATTACTACTTTATTTTCATCCATAACGATGCCGGGATAAGCTATGCCGCAACCGTCCAGGCTCTCACCGGTGTCACGGTCGTTGCTGTCATCTACGGGGAGCATTTCAAGGAGATGGCAGCCGAGATCGAGTTTCCCTGCGAGAAGATCGCGGTAAAGGCGGTGCACAACCCGATGCCGCTGAAGAAGAAGATCGACGAGGTACTTCCATGGGTTGTGTCGAATCTCTGAAGTACGAGATCATCCTGCGGGGCGCCAGTTTCAAGGAGTGCCGTGAATATGTCCGGACCCACTGCAGTGAATACTACGATGTGCAGCCCGGCTTCCACATCTTCGAGAAGGCAGTGATAGGTGTTCCTCCCATCTCGATCGGGCTTGATGGCGATACGGTTACCTTCCCCTACACCAAACCCTGTTATGGGACCTTCCTGATGCAGATCGACGATCATGATGAGGCAGAACGGATCAGGCGCACCGCTCCCCGGAAGAAAAAATAAATCTTATTTTCAGTCCTTTTTCTGAAAAACCCGATTTCCCGGAATATATATCAGCTCTCCCGGATACCACAGGATCAGGAGGAGGTTATGGCAGACCTGTCGGTTCTCACAGGGGGCAGGGCCGGAGATGGTATCAACAGTGCCGGGCTGCTCGTCTCTCATCTCTTCAACCGGATGGGATACTCCACGTACATGTACTTCGATTACCCGTCGCTCATCAAGGGAGGGCACAACTTCACTATTACCAGAGCGGCGGATACCCCGATCGGGGCCTGCCGGGAACGGGTCGATGTCGTGCTGGCCCTGAACCAGGACACCATCGATCTCCACCGTGATCTCATGCACGACCGGACGGTGGTGATCTTTAACAGCGGAAAGGCGGCCGGAGACGGGCAGGGCGTCCCGGTGCAGGACATCCTGAAAGAGGAGCAGGCCCCGGCGGTCATGGGGAATTCGTGCATGATCGGGGCTCTTGCCGGCGCAACCGGGATCCCATTCACCGTGGTCGAGGAGGTCTTCAGGAAGCAGATTCCACGGGGTCTCGGGAAGAACCTCGCCGTCGCCAGGAAGGGATTTGCATCCGTGAAGCAGGTACACCGGGTTGAGCCAAGGGGACAGGAGCCGTTCCCCCTCCTATCAGGGAACGAGGCAATCGGCCTCGGCCTCCTGCACGGGGGCCTCGACGCGTATGTCGCCTACCCGATGACCCCGACTTCGAATCTCCTTCACTTCCTGGCCGGGGTGGCAGAAGACTATCCCCTGACCGTGGTGCACCCGGAAAACGAGATTTCAGTCATCCTGATGGCCCACGGGCTGGCCTATGCCGGAAAACGGACGGCTGTCGGGACTTCGGGTGGCGGGTTCTGCCTGATGACCGAGAGCTTCTCCATGGCCGGGACCAACGAGGTTCCGGTGGTGGTGGTCATGGGGCAGCGGACCGGCCCGAGTACCGGCCTTCCCACCTACACCGGGCAGTCCGATCTCCACTTCATGCTCCATGCCGGGCAGGGGGAGTTCCCCAGGCTGGTGGTAGCCCCCGGCGACATCACCCAGGCATGTACCTGGTCGGCCAGGGCACTCTCTCTTGCCTGGAGCTGCCAGGTACCGGCGATTATCCTGGTCGACAAGACCCTCTGCGAAGGAATTACCCCGCTCCTGGAGGGAGCATTCCCTCACCTGCCGGAGGGAGAGTGTCCGGCTGCCCCTCCAGGCGGGCCTTATCGGCGGTATGCGATAACTGACAGCGGGATCTCTCCGATGCTGCACCCCCCGGTCCCCGGATCGGCTGTGAAGGTCAACAGCTACATCCATGATGAAGCGGGTATTACCACCGAGCGGGGTGACGTCACCGTCCTGTTGACCGGAAAACGTCTCAGGAAAGGAGAGACGCTCCGCCGGGAGACCGGGGTCATGGACCCGGTAGTGAGCTTCGGCAGAGACGGGGCTGCGACCACCCTCCTCTGCTGGGGCTCCACCCTGCCGGTCTGCCGTGAGGTTGCCGGCAGGCTGGGCATCCGTGGTGTTCAGCCTGTCGTTCTGTCCCCGTTCCCTTATGAGCAGCTGAAAGCGGCACTGTCCGGGACAGAACGGGTCATCGCCGTCGAGGAGAATGCGCTCGGGCAGCTCAGGATGCTCTGTGCACGGCACGACATCGCCGTAGATGCAGCGGTCCTGAAGTTTGACGGACGGCCGTTTGCCGTTGAGGAACTCGAGCGCCGGCTTGCGGAGGTGGCATAATGTCCCCACAGACCCTGATCACCGATGCCCGGAACACCTGGTGTCCGGGATGCGGAAACTTCACCATCCAGTTTGCACTCCGGAACGCCATCCAGAAGCTCGTGGACGAGGGAGTTCCCCTCGAAAACATTGTTCTCGTGACCGGGATCGGGTGCCATGCCAAGATGGCCGATTACCTGAACATCAACAGTTTCTACTCTATTCACGGCCGGACCATTCCCGTCGCTACCGGGATCAAGCTTGCCAACCCGGACCTCACCGTGCTCTGCTGCGCCGGGGATGGCGATGCATACGCCGAGGGGCTGGACCACCTGATCTTTGCCGCAAAGCGGAACTCCGATATCACGGTCATCATTCACAACAACCGTGTCTACGGGCTCACCACCGGCCAGTACACCCCCACCTCGCCGCTCGGCTTCAGGGGCCGTTCCACACCGGGTGGAACCGTCGAGGCACCGTTCAACCCCCTCTCCCTGATGCTGACCAGCGGGGCCGGCTTCATCGCCCGGGGGACCACGCGAAGGATGAAAGAACTCGGACCCCTGATCTCCCAGGGGCTGATGCACCGGGGATTTGCCTTCATCGACGTGCTCCAGATCTGTGCAAGCTACTTCAACGTAAGTGAGCTCTACGACCGGCAGGGGTACACGCTCTCCGGCCATGACCCGGCAGATTTCGAGGCAGCATGCCGGAAGGCGGAGGAGTGGGACTACAACACTGATTCGCCGATTGCCTTCGGTCTCTTCTACCGGGAGGAGAAACCGGTCTTTGAGGAACAGTTCGCGCACCGCAGGGTGTCCGTTGCCGGACGGGAAGAACAGATCGCGAAAATTCTCGATGCAAAGCGGTGAAGGGGGGAGCGGAGATGAATGATCAGAACCTCTTTGAGATGGTGAAACAGCACCTCTGTTCCTGCTCTACCGATCTCGCCCTCTCCCCCAACGTCGAGGCCATCCTGAAGCTGCCGGTGCGGGAGCTGCATGTCTCGATCCCGGTCAGGATGGATGACGGGGCGATCCGGGCCTTCCAGGGGTTCCGCGTCCAGTACAATGATGCCCTCGGGCCCACCAAGGGAGGGATCCGGTACCACCCGGACGAGACCATCGATACCATCCGGGGACTTGCATCGCTGATGACCTGGAAGTGCGCCCTCCATAACCTCCCGCTCGGCGGAGCAAAAGGGGGGGTTGTCTGCAACCCGAAAGAGATGTCGGAAGGAGAGCTCGAGCGGCTCTCCCGGGCATACATCCAGAGCATCTACCATATCATCGGCCCTGAAAGGGATATCCCGGCACCTGATATGTACACCGATGCCCGGACCATGGCCTGGATGATGGATGAGTACTCGCGGATTGCCCATAAGACGACGTTTGGGATGATCACCGGAAAACCGGTCAGCCTTGGCGGTTCAGCGGGGCGGACCGCGGCCACAGCAACGGGGGGCTGGTATGCAGTCCGGGAGGCGGCAGCAGACCGGAATCTGGATCCCCGGGGCGCCCGGGTGGCCGTCCAGGGATTCGGGAATGTGGGGTCAAATGCCGCCCTGATCGGCCAGGAACAGTTCGGTTGCCGGATCGTGGCAGTCAGTGACAGCAGGGGAGGTGTCTTTTCTGAAAAGGGCCTGGATGTCCGGGCGCTGCTCACCCACAAGGCGAAGACCGGCTCGGTGACGGATTTCCCCGGAGCGCGGAACATCACCAACCATGAGCTCCTGGAGATCGAATGCGAAGTCCTGATCCCGGCTGCTCTCGAGAATGTGGTAACGCGTGCCAATGCCGACGGGGTGAAAGCGGAAATCGTCGCCGAATTTGCCAATGGCCCGGTGGATACCGATGCCGATGCCCTTCTCCACATGAAGAATATTCTCGTGATTCCCGATTTTCTCTGCAACGGCGGAGGGGTGATCGTCTCCTACTTTGAAATGGTCCAGAACGCCAACTTTGACCACTGGGATGAAGAGGAGGTCTTCCGCAGGCTCGAGAAGAAGATGGTTGAAGCTTACCGTGCTGTCGGGGACCTCGCCTCCCGGAACAATGTCCCGATGCGCCAGGCAGCCTACTCAATTGCTGTCGAGCGGGTGGTGCAGGCTATGCGGCTGCGGGGGTGGATCTGACAGGAATCGTGCCCGCGGGCGGACCTGGTCCTCATCACGGCCACTCTGGCAGGAAGCAATGGTTTATTGGGATCTTTCAGCAGAAAGTACTGGAAACGGGGAGAGACCGTCATGACCGGACCTGTGGTCACACCAGAGATCTTCGCATGGGTGGTTCTCCCCCTCATGATCTTCTTTTTCCGTATCTGCGATGTAAGCCTCGGAACCATGCGGGTCATCTTCATTGCCCGGGGGCTGAAGTATATCGCCCCGGTGATCGGTTTCTTTGAGGTCATCATCTGGCTCATCGCCATCGGGCAGGTGATGAACAATATCAGCAATGTCGCCTCCTATGTCGCATACGGCGGCGGGTTTGCCGCAGGGACATTCATCGGTATGAAGGTCGAAGAGCGGCTTCGCCTGGGAACCGTGGTCGTCCGGGTGATCTCCCCGGATGATGTCACACAGCTGATATCCTACCTGCGGCAGCGGAGCTTCGGTGTCACTGTTGCAGACGGGGTGGGGTCGAAGGGGAAAGTGAAGATCATCCTCTCGGTGGTCAAACGGCAGGATCTCGATGAAGTGATCAGGGGGATCCAAGATTTCATCCCGAAGGCATTCTACTCGGTTGAGGACATCAAATCGGTCGCCGACGGGGTATTTCCGCAGAAGAAGTCGCTCCACCTCTTTGGTTACCGCGACCCGTACGGGTTCTTCCGGAAAGGTAAATGAGAGACGAGGGGCTCGTGTTCCCCTCTAGCCTGTCACGCTGGAATCGTCGGGGATCCTTCCCCTGAACGGGAACGTCCGGAGGTTCTCATCCTCGTCCCAGGAGATCCGGCAGTCGTCAATAAGCTCCTCATAATCGTCGAACCAGTAGGCTGAGGGGTTGCTCCGGAAGGCCATGAACCGTCCCATATCGGAGGGGTTTGCCGCCTGGTGGTACTTGAAGTATACCGCATCCGCTGTCCTGCCGACTACCTCGATCTTTCCTGTGGCATGGGACATCACGAACCGGGCTCGCTTTGCCAGCCCCGAGCAGCCGGCCTTGGCCCGCTCAAATACCTCGTAGGCCTTCTCCAGAGGCATCTCGAAGAGCCGGTTCCCGAGCGTCGGGCGGCACTGGAAGACATAGTAGGGCGGCACCCCGATAAAGGAAAGCTTTCGGAAAAGTTCGGTCAGAACACCCGGATCGCTGTTGATCCCGCGGAGGAGCGGGGTCTGGTTCACAATGATTGCCCCAGCATCACGGAGGAGGTCGAGCGCTTCGATGGCCTGCGGTGTCAGCTCCTTCGGGTGGTTGAAGTGGGCCATGATATAGATCCGCTTCTCCGTTGTGCTATACTTCCGGATCATCCCGGGGAGGGAGGGATCATTGATGATCCGGTAGGGATTGAACGCCACCATCTTGCTCCCGATCCGGATGATCCCCACGTGGTCAATGGACCGGAGACCGCTGATGAGGGATTCGAGCCGGGTGGTCGCCAGGATCAGGGGGTCCCCTCCGGTGATCAGCACATCGGTGATCTCGGGATGGTTCCTGATGTAATCGATACCCCTGGAATAATCGCGGACGACCTCATCGGCTCCGTTCATGAAGAGCCGTTTCCTGAAGCAGAACCGGCAGAATGAGCCGCAGACATCGACCGCGAGGAAGAGGGCGGTCTGCGGGTACTTGTGCTGCAGACCCGGGGCAACGGTGTAGGTCTTCTCGGAAGATGCATCAAGTGCCCCCCAGTCTTCAAGCTCCCGGTGGTCCGGGATTACAATCTTCCTGATGGGATCCTCCGGGTCGTCCCAGTCGATGAGCGATGCATAATACTCGTTTGTCCTGAAGGCAAACTTCCGGATGACCTCCTCAAGGCATGCACGCTCCGCTGGCATGAGCCCTTCGAGCCGGTCGAGTGTGGTAAGATACTGTGGATTCTTCATGGCCGGCACATCCTGTGAAAGCTGCTCCCGGCTCCGGTCCGGCCATAGTCTGGATCTCGTGAAAACTGTCCTTATCCATGTGACGAGCCGTAGTGAAGCCTGGATGAAACGGTCTTATAATTGCGATTATAATATTTAAATATGATCACACACCCTGTGAAAATCCTGATATAATGCCGCGGTTTTTCCAGGCGATATGGATGCGCGGCACCCTTCCGGTCTTCACCATCATCTTCCTACGATATATTTTTTGTCAGGATATCCTGTTCTCACAGATGGTGAAAGTGATGGACAAATTTGAACAGACTTTGCAGCCATGTCGGAGATGAGCAGGGAAGAGCCGATGAAGAAGGTTGAGAGCATGAAGGCGATGTGCATCTGCCCGGGATATGCCCGACCTGCACCACATGTGCAAAGAATCCAAAGGAACTCCTCTTCTGCTCAACCGGGAAGAGTTTCATGTGCATCAACCAGGAGAAAGGGTGCAGCTGCCCTGACTGTCCGTGAGCGGAACAGGTCAGTCTGAAGTATTCATTCTTCTGCACAAGGAGAGCCGGGAAGGCCCGGCGGTACGAGCACACTATCTGGGGAGCTATGCTTGCCCGGAGATCTGTGGTCAGGGCCCTGCCCTGCCTCTTATTCCTCGTCATCCCTTTCTGCATCGTTTACTTTCGCCCCGCAGAGCGGGCTTTTTTGCCGGGTTGGGTGCATACCCGGAACTGTCCCATCCTCCGCACAGCAGGATGAGGACACCCTGGGGTTCGTCCGGCCGGTGAACGGCATCCGTCACCACCGGCCGGGCATACGGTGCAAAGCGACCTGTTTAATTCTCTTCACCCTGAAAGATACCTTGCGAAGGTACTATGTCAGAGCAACCAGACGACCCCCTGCTGGGAAAACCGGCTCTGTCCTTCTGCCTGCCTGATGCTGATGGAACCAGGGTCTGCCTGAAGGACTTTGCCGGGAAATGGGTCGTTGTCTACTTCTACCCCCGTGACAATACCCCGGGCTGCACGCTCGAGGCGAGGGGATTTTCCGATGCGGTGGATGAATTTGCAGCGCTGGGGGCAGAAATCATCGGCGTGAGCGCTGATACCGTCGAAAGTCATAAGAAATTTGCCGAGAAGCAGAACCTCCGGTTCAGGATCCTCTCTGATGAGAGTCACGATGTGCTGTGTGTCTATGGGGTGTGGAAGGAAGGGAAGATCCTGGGTGGCATAGAAAGGAGCACGTTTCTCGTCAATCCGGAAGGAACCATCACCGCCGTATGGAGAAGGGTGAACGTCTTCCGGCACGTGGGTGAGGTGCGGGAGAAGCTGAAAGAACGTACCGGCACCGGCTGATGTCAGACCGGGAGGGTACTGTCCTGAACCCGTCTGATGAGATCTTCACCCTCGCTTGCCGGGTCATTGACCCTCCGGGAGACCCGGTAGGCCTCGAGCAGCTCAGCAGGGTAGGGTGCGAGCAGCTCCCGCACGGTGCTGTCCGGGAGCGGACCTGGCGACAGCCACAGCTTCTCGTCCTCCTCACGGAGGATTGCCGGCATCCGGTCATGGTAGCAGGAGACGAGTCTGTTCGGCTCCGTTGTGATGATCACAAAGGTCCGGAGCCGGTTCCCGTCCGGAGTCTTCCAGGTATCATACAGGCCGGCAAACGCACAGAGCCGGTCGTCCTTCCGGTGGATGTAGTACGGCTCCGATACCTTTCCTGCCTTTTTCCACTCATAGAATCCGTTTGCCGGGACCAGGCAGCGGGACCGCTGCAGGGGATCGCGGAACGAAGGCCGCTCTCCAAGCCCCTCGGCCCGGGCATTGATGGAACGCCTGACTGCGGAAGGGTCTTTCGCCCAGTGCGGGACCAGGCCCCAGACCATCTCCACGAAGATCCGCTCCCCGCTCTCCGGCCGGATGATGACCGGGACGGGCTGCGACGGGGCGATATTGTACCGGGGTTCGATCTGTACCTCCCTGGTCTTCACCCCGAACCGCTCCGGGAGCCCGATGGTCACGGTGATGGTAAAGCGGCCGCACACTGGTATCACCCGATGAAATGGTCCAGACCGGTGTTGCGGGAACCGGGAAGTCCTGCGATCCCGGCCAGGTCCCGGAAATCATCGATTGCGTAGTGGGCACCTCCGTCGGATCCGGTGCGGGGGAACCTGTCGCCGTACCGTGCATAGACCGTGGTCATCCCGAGCACCAGCCCCGGGGCAATGTCCCGCACCGGGCTGTCGCCGACAAGCAGCGTCTCCCGTGCCGTGGCATCCATCTGAATGAGGGCGGAGAGGAAGGGCAGCGTGCTTGGCTTATGGGACCCGGTTACCTCGAAGGTTACGAGAGGATCGAAAAATCCGGAAAGACCGGTCCGTTCCAGCCGGGCACGGGTCTCGGGAAGGCGGGCGTCGGTCACCAGCGCCATCCGGAACCCGCTGTCCGCAAGCAGCCGGAGCGTGGCAACGACTCCCGGATAGGGGGCAAGATCCCTGAGCTTCTCTTCCCGGTAGATACCCGTGCACTCCCGGTAGGTCTCCCCGCTGAAGCAGCCATGGTGCACGAGGTAATCCCTGATATTCACCGGGTCTTCGAATCCTCCCTGCCTGCGGAGGAAATAGGAGAAGAGATCCTCTGCAGAGCCTGCCCCGCAGTGTGCTGCAACCCGTCTGCAGGCCCGCATCTTTGCCCCGACAAGGTCAAAGAGGGTGTTGTCCATGTCAAATATGAGTGATTTATAACGGTTTTGAATAGTTATTGATTTGTGTGAATGAAATTTCGTAGTATCCACAGTTTCAAGAAAACACATAATTATATAAAGCTCTTGTTCGGGATGGTAGTATGATGCTGAGAGTATCGGCATTGTAATGCAGGAGGAATGTAATGAAGAAACTCGCAATTTTAATCATCGCATTAGCTCTTATTACCGGGTTTGCCATGGCCGACCGTGGAATCGACCCGGTCCCCGAGACCCAAGGCATCGTTACCTCCACGTCTGTGAACGTGATCGGTAACTTCGCATCAGCCACTGAAATGCAGTGGAGGATCACTGATGATGTTGACGGTCTGCCCGGAGTGCCCGTTCTTAATGCACCCGGTGCAATCTACGAATCGACCTACACCGAGGACACCCAGACCCATGGCGTGGGCCTGATGCTCTACGACAAGGAGCTCGACATCGAGACCTCCGGCCAGATCAGCGGCCAGTGGAACGTCGAGGCTACCAAGCAGATCGCCTTTATCGGCATTGACAGCGCCTCCGTCGTGTCCAGCGACAACATCATGGTAGACGGAGCCGGCAATGAGTCAGTCACCGTCGAGGAGGTCATCTGTCCGTTCGCATCTGCTAACGCCCAGAGCTTCCCGGCATACTGCAACAGGGCCCAGGCAGGCAGCACCATCGACATGACTGTTGCCAACGTCCGGACCACCACTACCGGCAGGTTCGTCATGCCGTCCGCCGACCACCCGGTCGAGCTGAACCACGACCTCCGGGTCACCGAGCTCGTCAGTGACGTGCCCTCTGTCGGATTCGCATCTGCCTACATGGATGTCCTGATCCAGGAGGGGCGCGGCGATCTGTTCGACCCGGCCACTCTCATGGAGCGCATCGAGTTCACCGAGGAGACCTCTGTTGACGGAGCGATCACCCTCTTTGACAAGCTCATGCACTACGAGTCCGGCATGGTCAGGTAACTCCTGAAAAATTTCCTTTTTTAAAATAATTGAACCTGAAAGAAGAAATAAGCACAATTTCATTTTATAAGTTATATTTCCGGAGGCTTGTATAATCCATATAAAATATTAGTGAATTGTAATGTTTTTGAAATTGTGGTGTTTCTAATTGAAATTTCGTAGTGTCCACACCCCTGTTATGCATCCTGCTGAATCCTGTTATACGCAATCATTCTCCTCACATTTTTCTTATATGCACGAACTCCATGAAGAGAGAGCCCCCACGTTGTGCAGAGAGCTTTTATTTCCTTCGCAACTTCATCCGGGTCTGCCCAATTTTTTCCTAAAATATTGAACATGACTAATTTTGGATTGTCTGTACAGTTCAAAACTTTCACGGTTAAATCATCGTTATCAATATTTCGTGCCGCAAGGTCGATTATACCCAGCGATAAGAACCCGTTTTCTGTTGGTTCTACGATAAACTGAATATAAAAATAACCTTCCGGTACAGGATTCTCCCTGTTTTCCAGATCTTTATGCCCACCACATGAACCGCACGTATAGACATCAGGGAGATCATTTACTGCATCGACCAGCTTTTTAATTCGTTTGTCTATTGCCATCCGAAGCGAAAGAACGGCGAAAATAATCTCCTCGCGTGTCCTGTCACTGGAGACATTTACGAACTCCTGCTTTCTATCACGATTGGGGGACATACCTCGCCAACCACCTCATACTGCTGTTTGAAATCCACCATTCATTAGTCGGGTGGAGATTCCGTTTTCCGGCATATCCGGGAGAATCTCTCGTTGACAACATCATAGTTCTATTGCCCCGGCAACCCGGGAAAAAGGTATATCGATCCAGAAACGCCATTCCCGGTAGGGGCTGAACGTATGATTCTCCGAAAGATTTCATCCGAAGGGATATCGCATAACTCCTACTTCATCAGCGCCGGCGGCCAGGCTGCAGTCATCGATCCGAGGCGGGACGTTGAGGAGTACCTGGATCTCGCACAGGATGCAGGTGTGCAGATCACCCACATCTTCGAGACGCACCGGAACGAGGACTATGTCATCGGCTCAAGCGAGCTTGCCGCACGGACCGGTGCTGCGATCCTGCACGGGCACCAGATGGACTTTGCCTATGGAACACCGGTGAAAGACGGGTATGTCGTCCGGCTTGGCACGGTCGAACTGAAGGTGCTCGAGACTCCTGGTCACACTCTGGAGAGCATCTCGATCGTGGTGACCGACCGGGAAGTCTCTGATGCTCCGTATGCCGTGTTCACCGGTGATGCGCTCTTTGCCGGGGAGGTGGGCAGGACCGACTTCTTCGGGGAAGAGAAGCGGCCCCTGGTCTCGGAGATGCTCTACGAGAGCATCGCCGGAAAACTCCTCCCCCTCGGTGATCAGACCATCATCTTTCCTGCCCACGGGGCCGGATCGGTCTGCGGATCCGAGATCAGCGACCACGAGTTCTCCACCATCGGCTACGAGAGGCGCTCAAACCCGCTCCTGCAGCTCTCAAAAGAGGAATTCATCCGGAAGAAGGTGATCGAGCACCACTACCTGCCGCCCTATTTCAGAATGATGGAGAAGCACAACAAAGAGGGAGCGCCGCTCATCAACCACCTTCCTGACCTGAAGGCATTCGGGGTGAAAGAGGTCAGGGACCTCCAGGGCAGGGCCCAGCTCCTCGACATCCGGTCCCCGACCTCGTTTGCGGCCGGGCATATCCCCGGGAGTCTCTCGATCTGGAAAGAGGGTCTCCCGGCGTTCATGGGCTGGTTCCTGACCTTTGAGAATCCCATCATCCTGATCGATGATTTCAACTGCAACCTCCGGGAGGTGAGCTGGCACTTCGTGCGGCTCGGGTACGACAACCTGGCAGGCTACCTTGCCGGGGGGTTCCCTGCCTGGTTCAAATCGGCTGGACCTGTCGGAACATTCGGTGCGTGGAGCGTCCAGGAGCTGGAACGGCGAAGAACGGAGAAGGATCTCTTCCTCCTCGATGTCCGGGACATCAGCAACGTTATCCGCGCCGGAAAGATACCGGGAGCGCACCACATCTATATCGGAGAACTCCCCGGCAGGCTCTCCGAGATACCGAAGGACCGGACGATTGCCGTGTACTGCGATGCCGGGTACAAGGGATCCCTCGGGGCAAGCATCCTTGCCCGGAACGGATATCCCGATATTGCCAATATCCTCGGTGGCATGGCAGCTTGGCTGAAGGCCGGCTTTCCGGTAGTGAAATAATTCTGATCCCTCTTTTTCCTGACAGGCGTTTCCAAAAATTTAAGTTTCATTGGTAGCTATGGACACAATGATACCGCCATGGAAATCGTGAAAATCCCCCGGATGGAGAAGAGGGATTATGATCGGCTCATTGAGGAAGGCTACGTCTGCCGCATCGCCTTCCAGGGCGAGAAATACCCCTACATTGCACCATTTCTCTACGTTTTTGATGGAAAATTCCTCTATTTCCTCTCAACCAAATACGGCAAGAAGCTGGAGTATTTCAGGAAGAGCCCGTACGTTGCCGTGGAGATAGAGAAGTATTCCCGTGACCTCTCGTCCTTTACCTTTGTCAGCCTCCAGGGGTACCTCGAGGAAGTGACCGACTCGATCGAGAAGAAGATCGTACGCGAGGAGTTTGTGAACCTGATCAAGGAACGCCGGCTCTCGACCAACATCCTTGCCGCGCTCGGGCATTCACCCCAGGACCCCCCCGAGGCCATCGCCCTCGAGGAGCGGTCCCTGGTCTGGAAGCTGACCGGGGTCAAAGACCTGGTGGCCCTGAAAAACCTCTGAATACTTTTTTCCGGTTCCGGGATTGGAAAGAACAATGTTCCGGAGTCACGGAGAGCCCCGCCCCATACCTCTCCACCGGGGACCCCTTCCGGTGCGCCGGTGATCACTGGAGATGCCGCGTAACCCCAGCAGGATAAAGGGATGGAGGGTTACTTCTTTTCAATCGCTGCGAGCATCTCATCAACCGTGGTCACCGGGCGTGAACAGGCATGCCGCATACAGACATACGCGGTGCTCTTCCCTCCCGGGGCGTCCATGACCTCAGTAAAGGGGGCGAGCCGGGGGAGTTCCTCCCGGTTCTCACCGGTCTTCCGGATCACCACGGTAAACGGGAGATAGCGCTGGTGGACTGCCTTAGCCATCTCCTGCCCTGCACCGTCATCTCCTTCGACGATAACGATCTCTCCGGATGGTCCGTATACGAGCGAGAGGCCGGTCAGGAAGAACGTATAGGCGGCAGGGGACCGGGAGAGCGGGCCCGAGTACAGCTTTCCGAGTTCGGAAGCCCGCTTCTCATAGACGGTATCACCGGTGAGCAGGGAGAGCGTCAGGAGATCGGTGAAAGCGACCGAGTTTGCCGAAGGAATGGCACCATCGTACAGGTCAATCCTGCGGGCAATCAGGTCGTCCTGTCCGGCCGCAGTGGTGAAATAGCCGCCATGTCGGGTGTCCCAGAACCGATCATGGAAGATCTGCCAGAGATCGAGAGCGGCCGCGAGGTGTGCGGGACGGGAGCGGGCCATGAAGAGCTCGGAAAGGCCGGAGATCAGGAATGCATAGTCGGTTGCCTGTCCCATGATCCCTGCCTGTCCGTCCCGGTACCGGTGCAGGAGCGAGCCGTCACCGGCCCGCAGGCGGTCGAGAAGAAAGCCGCATGCCGCCTCGGCACGATCAGCATAACACGGTTCGGAAAAGGCCCGGGAAGCGCGGGCACAGGCGGCGATCATCAGCCCGTTCCAGTCGGTAAGGATCTTGTCATCGGTCATCGGTGGTTCGCGCTCCCGGCGGGCCTCTGCGAGGGCATCCCGGGCAGTGGTCAGGGCTGTCTCCAGCCCCTCCCCGGTCATCTTCAGCCGTGCCGCAAACTGGTCCGGTGTCCGGGCCAGGTGGAGGATGTTCTTCCCGGTCCGCTCCCCGCTCACCGGGTCGAGGAAGTTTCCAGCCGTGGTCACGTGCCACGCATCGGCCGCGACCCTGAAGATGTCAGGATCGAGCAGTTCCTCCAGTTCCGCTCTCGTCCAGAGGTAGTAGCCTCCCTCCTCTCCTGCCGTATCGGCGTCCTGGGCCGAGAAGAACGCTCCTTCCGGGGAGGTCATCTCCCGGTCAACGTAGGCAAGGATCTCCCGGGCAACCCGTTCGTAGAACCGGTCTCCCGTCACCTGGAACGCTTCAGTGAAGGCGAGCACCAGCAGCGCCTGATCATACAGCATCTTCTCAAAGTGGGGCACGAGCCAGCCCGCGTCGGTCGAGTAGCGGTGAAACCCGTGTCCGACCTGATCGCAGATTCCGCCCAGGGCCATGGACCGGAGGGTCTTTTCCACCATTTCGAGAGCTTTTCTCTCCTCCTTCAGGCGGTAATACCGGAGAAGAAAGAGCAGGTTGTGAGGGAGGGGGAATTTTGGGGCCGGGCCAAACCCGCCGCTGACCCGGTCGTAGCGGAGCAGGAGGTCCTGGAACCCTGCATCGAGCATATTCCGCTGGGGACTCCGCCCCCGTTCCGGGCGGGCATCGAGCGATCGGGAGACCACCTGTGCCGATGCCAGCAGTTTCTCCCGGTCCTCCCGCCACATCTGTGCGAGACCGGTGAGCACGTCGATGATGCCCCGGGAACCAAACCGGCGCTCCCGGGGGATGTAGGTCATGGCAAAGAACGGCCGCTTCTCCGGGGTCAGGATCAGGTTGAGGGGCCACCCCCCCGCTCCGGTCAGGATCTGGCTCGCTGTCATATAGAGATGGTCAAGATCGGGCCGCTCTTCGCGGTCGACCTTAATGGCAACGAAGTGCTCGTTCAGCACCCGGGCGACCTCAGGGTCTTCAAAGGACTCCCGCTCCATCACGTGACACCAGTGGCAGGTGGCATACCCGATGGAAAGGAAGACCATCCGGTCCTCCCGTTCAGCCCTGGCAAAGGCTTCATCGCTCCAGGCGTACCAGTCGACCGGGTTGAAGGCATGCTGGAGAAGGTAGGGGCTCACCTCGTTGATGAGCCGGTTCGGCTTCCGTTTCCCGCTCTCCCCCGGGTCCCCCTCATCCATGGATTGTATCCTCCATCACAGCTCGTAAGGGGGTGATACTATGAGAGGTTTGGGATCTGCCTGAGAATCCGCTCTGGTCCCGTGACAAGGCGGGAACTGTGGGAAGTACCCAGGGTTCGGGAACAGCCGGGGGTGTCGGGGGTGGTTCAGGGAAGAGCCCGCCGGCTGAACCGCGTTCCTGGTCTGCCTCCCGGACACAGCCCCCGCAACCGGCCACGAGCGCGATCAGGAGGAAGAGGCAGCAGAGCTCTGGCAGGTCCATAGAAGGGGATTTGAACCGGCCGGGTATCAAACTTCTGTGGACGGGGAGTGCTGGATCGGTATACATTTGTCATCCCGGGAAGACTTGATAGTGCTATGGCCGATCCTGAGCGCGGCGGCCGGCCGGCATCGTCAAGAACGACGCCGGTAATGGCCCAGTACTGGTCGATCAAGGAGCAGCACCGGGACGCCATCCTCTTCTTCCACATCGGCGACTTCTACGAGACGTTTGGTGAGGATGCAGAAACCGTATCACAGGAGCTCGATATCGCGCTCACCTCCCGCTCAAAGGACGGTTCGGGGAAGAAGATCCCCCTCGCAGGCGTCCCCTGCCATGCTGCAGAGGGCTACATTTCCCGGCTGATCGCAAAGGGCTACAAGGTAGCGGTCTGCGACCAGGTGGAGGACGCAAAACGTGCGAAAGGAATCGTGAAGCGTGAAGTGGTGCGGGTCATCACCCCCGGCACGGTCATCGATGAAGGGATGCTCACCTCCCCGGCAGCCTGTTACCTGATGGCCGTCGCCGCCGAAGATCGTGCCCCCGGATTGGGACTTGCGTTCCTCGATCTCTCTACCGGCGAGTTCCTGGCGACCACCTGTAGCCGGGACGGCGGGAACGGGGACCTCGTCTCTGAGATCCGGCGCTACCAGCCGGCCGAATGCCTGCTTCCCCGGGAGCTGGAGCAGGACCTGGAGGGCCCGGTCCGGGAGTGCGGTGTCTTGGTCACGGGAACGGGAGCATCACCCGGCCGTGATGAGGCAGAAGGGCTTTTAAAAGAGCAGTTCGGTGTTGAGGGGCTGGAAGGGTATGGTATCACCGGGTCCCCGGCAGCGGTGAAGGCTGCCGCCATCGCGCTCCGCTACGCAAAGGAGACGCAACGGAGGGAACTCTCCCATGTCCGGGGGCTCTCCTTCCGGCAGGTATCCGAGTACTGCGTGATCGACAGCATCACCCAGCGGAACCTCGAGATCACCCGGAGCATCAGGGGCAGGCCCGGTGACCCGACCCTCCTCTCCATCCTCGATCTGACCGGAACACCGATGGGAAGCCGGCTCCTCCGCCAGTGGCTCACGGCCCCGCTCCTCTCGGCAGTCCGGATGAATGATCGGCTTGATGCGGTGGAGTTCTTTGCCGGAGACACCCCGGTCCGGGTGAAGATCCGGGATCTTCTCTCCAGGACCGCCGATATCGAACGGATCGCAGGCAGGATTGCCTGCCGGAACGCCTCGCCGCGGGACCTCACCTCCCTTGCGCGATCCCTCGAAACCGTGCCGGTTTTGCGCGATGTCGTTGCCGGGAAGAATCTCCCCCCGATCCTGGCCGCGGCGTGCGGGGATCTCGGGGATCCTGATCCGGTCGTCTCCCTCATCTGGCGGGCGATCACCGAAGACCCGCCAGTCTCTGTCCGGAACGGGAGGATATTCCGGGACGGCTACGATGCCCGTCTTGATTCGTTCCGGACCCGGTCATCGCGGGGAAAGGAGTGGATCATTGCCCTGCAGCAGCAGGAGCGGGAACGGACCGGGATCCGGTCGCTCAAGGTTGCCTATAACTCCGTATTCGGATACTATATCGAGGTGACCCGGCCGAACCTGCACCTTGTCCCCACCGAATACGAGCGGAAACAGACGACCTCAACCGGTGAACGGTTCACCCTGCCGGAACTCAGGGAGCAGGAGGCGGCTATCGTCTCTGCCGAGGAGGGGCTGTGCACCCTTGAACAGGAACTGTACGTTGAGCTGCTCAACCGCCTGGCAGGGAGCCTTCCCCTGCTCCAGGCCATCTCCCGGGGCATGGCAGCCTTCGATCTCTTCTCTTCGCTTGCGGAAGCGGCGGTCCGCTACCGCTACACCCGCCCGGTGCTGGACACCTCAACCGACATCCTGATCCGGGAGGGGAGGCACCCGGTGGTGGAACTGGCGAAAGCAGTCTCCTTTGTCCCCAATGATACCACCCTCTCGGGGAGCGGTGAACAGATCCTGATCATCACCGGCGCCAACATGGCCGGGAAATCCACCTACATGCGGGCTGTCGCCCTGATCGTCATCATGGCCCAGGCAGGCTCCTTTGTGCCGGCAACCCATGCCCGGATCGGGCTGGTGGACCGGGTCTTCACCCGGGTGGGAGCCTTTGACGACCTGGCCAGTGGCCAGAGCACCTTCATGGTGGAGATGCTCGAGCTTGCCAATATTCTGAACAACGTGACCGGAAAGAGCCTGGTCGTCCTCGATGAGATCGGGAGGGGTACGAGTACCCTCGACGGCTACTGCATAGCGCGGTCGGTGCTCGAGTTTCTCCATGGAAAGAGGCAGGCCGGGCCCCGGACACTGTTTGCAACCCATTTCCATGAGATCGTCACCACCGAATCCGACCTCAAAAGGGTCAGGAACTACCACTTCGCGGTCAGGGATACCGGCTCCGAGATCGTCTTCCTCCGCACACTCATCCCCGGGGCGACCGACCGGAGCTATGGCATTCACGTGGCCACGCTTGCCGGAGTTCCCCCCCTGGTGACCGATCGGGCTGCCGCCCTCCTCGATGAACTGATGAGAGGGGAAGGGAGACCGGGCGGAAGGGTGACGCGGTACACCCAAATGCTCCTGGTCGATGCCCCGCAGGCACTCCCGGATCCGGTCATCACCGATCTCCGGGATCTGGACCCCGACAGCATGACGCCCCGGCAGGCCCTCGATGTGCTCTACGAACTCCACCGGAAAGCCGGCGGGCGGAAGGGGGTGGACCGTGGTGGATGAACCCCGGTGCAGGATCCGGAAGCTCGATGAGGTCACCATCAGCAGGATCGCCGCCGGCGAAGTGGTGGAGCGGCCGGCATCGGTGGTCAAGGAACTCTGTGAGAATGCTCTCGATGCCGGGGCATCGGTCATCGATATCAGGATCTCCTCCCGGCGGGGGCAGATCTCCGCAATAACGGTCACTGATGACGGTTGCGGTATGAACCGGGAGGAGGCTCGTCTTGCCTTCTCCCGCCATGCAACGAGCAAGATCCGGGAGATTGATGATCTCCCGGCCTGCACGACCCTGGGGTTCCGGGGGGAGGCCCTGGCCAGCATTGCCGCGGTCTCCCGCGTCACCCTGGTCACCCGGGTGAAGGGAGGAGTGGCTGTCCCCGGCACCCGGCTGGTGAACAAGGGCGGAACGATATCCGGGGAGCAGGAGGCCGGATGCCCGGAAGGGACGAGTATTACCGTTGAGGAGATCTTCTACAACACCCCGGCCAGGAGAAAGTTCCAGCGGTCCCGTGCCACAGAGATCGCACGCATCACCGGCATGGTCGAGAGACTGGTGATCACCCATCCCCACATCGCCTTCAGGCTCACGGTTGACGGAAGGGAGAAGCTGTCCGTTCCGGGGGGAGGAGGGCTGTATGACGCGCTCATTCACCTCTTCGGCCTCGAACTTGCCGGGAAGCTCGTGGAGGTGTCGGCTGAAGGAGAGCGGGTCAGGGTCCGGGGGTACCTCTCGGTTCCCGATCTCTCCCGGAAGAACCCCTACCAGATTTTCCTCTCTGTGAATTCCCGTCCCGTCTCATCCCGGCTGCTCGTCTCCGCAGTCAGGGAGGCATACGGGACACTCCTCCCCGGTGACCGCTATCCGGTGGCATTCCTCGATATCATGATACCGGGGACCGAGGTCGACGTCAATGTCCATCCCGCAAAACGGGAGGTCAGGCTCTCGCACGAGGAGACGATCCTCGCTCAAATCACGGGACTCATCAGGGAGGCCCTGCAGTCCCGGCTCCTCATTCCCGAGAAAGATGCCACAAAGGCTGCCGCACGTCCGGCCCCCCGGGATGCCCTCCCCCCGACCCGGTATCTCCCTTCCGATCCCGGTGCGACCGGGGTGAGGGAACCCCTGTTGCGCGGGCAGCTCCTGACCGGGCGACAGCTCAGGCTGACAGAGACCGGTCAGGAAGAACCTGGATCTGACCTGATCCCGGACCTCGAAATCATCGGGCAGTTCTCGAACCTCTATATCCTCTGCAAAACTCCCGATGATGATCTCCTCCTGATCGATCAGCATGCCGCCCATGAACGGATCCTCTATGAACAGGTCGGTTCCTGGCCGGCATTCCGGGATCGCGCCCAGGAACTGATCGAGCCGGTGATGATTCAGCTCTCCCCGCGGGAGGCTGATATGTTCTCCCTCGCCCTCCCGATCCTGAAACGGGAAGGATTCGTGGTTGAGCCGTTCGGACCGCAGACCTGGGCAATCCGGACTGTTCCGGTCACTCTCGGCAGGAGCATCGACCCTGGCGAGGTGAGGGAGATCATCGCCGAACTGATCGCCCCCGGATTCCCGAAGGAGGCTGATGCAGCAGAGCGGCTCAGGAGGATTGTTGCCTGCCGGGGGGCGGTGAAAGCCGGAGCGGCCTGTACCCGTGAGCAGTGCGAACGGCTGATCCGGCAGCTCCGGAATGCGGAAAATCCCTTTACCTGTCCCCATGGGAGGCCGACCATGGTATTCTTTACCAAAAAGAAGCTCGATGAGCTCTTCCAGCGGACCTGAACGGCTCTCTTGAACCGGGAGGTTCAGAAAACTTTTAATGTGCCGGGATCATTACTACCTGAACATCCGCTGTTCCCGCCGGAAAGGAGAAATCCATGACCACAGGAAAAAAACTATCCACCCTGATCATGCTGTGTCTTGTACTCTGCCTGCTTGCAGGGGCGGCTGCGGCAACCAGTCTCTCCACTGCAGGAAGCTACTTCTCCACGGGCACCAGCGTGTCCGTGCAGGGGACGGTAAACGAGACCGTATCCATTCATCGTTCCACGCTCACTGCTGGAATAACCGAAAAAGAAGAATGGATATCCTCCTACATTGCCCGGAATCCTGTTGGCATGACCTGGACCTCCCAGGGATCCGTAGGATCAACAGACGGGAACCTGTGGTGGACATTCCAGAGAACAGGGCTCCCTGTCAGCTGGATCAGACTCCTTGGGATGTAACCCGATTATCACCTTTTTTCACCTCAGATCCGGACATGCACTGCAGTCCCGCATAAACCCTCCCGGCACCGTGAGTCTTTCACCAATGCTCTTGTAGGGAAAAGGACCACCTCTCATACATGGTCGGGCAGGAACGGTTGCAGCGACTCAACAGGCAGCCTGTGCGGAAGGGCAGGTATGTCCTGTACTGGATGCAGGCCTCACCCCGGGTGCAGTGCAACCATGCCTGGCAGTACGCCGTGGAGCGTGCGGAACGACTCTCGCTCCCTGTGGTGGCCTGCTTTGTGATCAGCCCTGATTTTCCTGATGCACAGGGTTCCCACTACCGGTTCCTTGCCGAAGGTCTCCGGGAGCTGGGGGGGACGCTCGGTGATTATGGGGTCCGGCTGGTGATCAGGTATGGTGATCCGGCCGACCGTATCCCCGGGCTTGCCGCTGATGCTGCACTGGCAGTGACCGATTGTGGCTATCTCCGGATCCAGCGGGAGTGGCGGGAAAAGGTCGCCGCTCAGCTGGAGTGTCCGCTCTGCCAGGTCGAGACCAATGTGGTCGTCCCGGTCGAGGTTGCCTCGGAAAAGGAGGAATGGTCCGCAGCCACCTTCAGGAAGAAGATCACCGGAAAATTTGACCGGTTTTTAGTCCCGTTTCAGGAAAAAAAGCCGGGAAAATCATCCCTCTCCATTGAGTCCGGCGATGATACGGATCCTGCTGCAGAATCGTTCCTTGAGCGGATAATGTCGGGAGTCGGGGAGAAGCGCCCAGGCATTTCCAGCCGGCTACCCTGGCAGGGCGGAGAGCAGGCAGCTCATGAGATCCTGGATCGGTTCATCAGGGAACGGCTGGACCGCTATGCGGCAGAGCGGAACGATCCAAATGCTCACACCCTCTCGGGCATGAGCCCCTACCTCCATTTCGGGCAGATATCACCGCTGGATATCGCTCTCAGGGTACTCGCAACCGGCCACCCTGACGCAGGGGTATACCTCGAAGAACTGATCGTGCGTCGTGAACTCTCCATGAATTACGTCTTCTATAATCCTTGGTACGATTCCTATGCCGGTCTCCCTGACTGGGCGAAAAAGACCCTCGGGGACCATGCCGGGGATATCCGGGAATACAGATACACTCCTGAAGAGTTCGAAGAGGCGGCAATCCATGATCCCTACTGGAATGCCGCCCAGGACGAGATGCGGTATACCGGAAAAATGCATGGGTATATGCGGATGTACTGGGGCAAGAAGATACTCGAGTGGTCGGAATCTCCGGAGGAGGGATTCCGGATCGCCCTTGCCCTGAACAACCGATACGAGCTCGACGGCCGGGATCCGAACGGCTTTGCCGGGGTAGCCTGGTGCTTCGGGAAGCACGACCGTGCCTGGCAGGAGCGGCCGGTATTCGGGAAGATCCGGTACATGAATGACAACGGGCTGAAGCGGAAGTTCGATGCCGACCGGTACGTCGATCGGATCGAGGAACTGAAGGAAAAATCAGGGGAGAAGGAGTGATTTTCCTCTCGCCCGTTCCCGAACCCTGTATGATCTTAAACCTCTGTTCAGATACATCAGCCGCGGGGGCTCTCCCCGCCATCTGTCTGAATTCGACGTCCTGCCTTCTTTGATTCCTGCCCGTCAGAAAGGATGAACCCTGCCTGCCTCGCCACCAGGTATGCATGTTCATTTTCCTGTGCACCCCGAGGTACCCGAAAGGAGGCTATTTCGGGAACCACATACCATAAGTCAGGAGGGAAGCCGGCAAAACCGGCATCATATGAGATGACTGTACCGACCCCGGAATCGTTCCAAAACCGTATCCTCTCGTTCTACCACTCCCACCGCCGGGACCTCCCCTGGAGGGATACCGCCGATCCATACCGGATCCTGGTCTCCGAGATCATGCTCCAGCAGACGCAGGTGGACCGGGTGAAAGAGAAATACACCTGGTTTACCGCCCGGTTCCCTGATATCGGATCCCTTGCACAGGCAACAATCGAAGAGGTGCTCAGCGAATGGCAGGGACTCGGGTACAACCGTCGGGCGCTTGCCCTGAAAAAAGCAGCCGTGGAGATCGTGGAACGGTTCGGGGGTGTTCTTCCGGACAATGAAAAGAGCCTCCGGAGTCTGCCCGCCATCGGTCCGTATACTGCCGCTGCCATCCTCGCCTTCGCCTTCAACAGACCGGTGGTGATGATCGAGACCAATATACGGCGGGTTTTCATCCACTGCTTCTTTAAAGACCGGACAGGGGTAGCAGATCGCGAGATCCTCCCTCTCATTGAAGAGACCCTGGGCCGTGAGAATCCGCGGGAGTGGTACAATGCCCTGATGGACTATGGCTGGCACCTGGGGTCAGCCATTGGGAACCCCAACCGGCGGAGCAGGCACTACCAGCGGCAGGCACCTTTCGAGGGTTCGAACCGGCAGATCCGGGGGAAAATCATCAGGCTGCTGGTCGGAGGCGCTGATACGGTGATTGAGGATCTCTGCATGACCCTGGATCTTCCCGCATCGGCAGTCGGCCCGGTGCTCAGCCAGCTCGAGGATGAGGGATTCATCGCCCGTGAGGGGAACCGGGTGAGAATTGCCTGAATGAAAAAGGTAAAGATCGTGGTACAACCTGGGAACAACGTCAGCAGGCCGGATAAAAGTCTGATCCCGGGCGGGGCAGAGTTTGACCGGGCGGGATTAAAAGCCCGGGGTCATGCTATCCGCGATCCGGAAAAAACTGGTGCCTGTCGGGGGATACCTTCCATGGATGTCACCCTCTCAGGAAGTAGCCGATCACGATGAGCAGGAGCCCGATATAGAACATGAGCGCCCAGGGCCAGGAAAAGCCCGGGTCGATGGTGGCAAATCCCTTGAGGTCCTGCAGCAGCACGAGGACGAACCCTGCCAGGAAACAGATTAAACTGAGCTGTTTCTTTGTCGCTTTCTCCATTCTGTTCTCTCCTTCAACTTCTCCTGAAAAAAGAGTATGGCGTGCTCCCTTATATTCCTTCAGGGAGAATTAAACCCGGTTTGCGGGAAATTTGCCCACAAATACCGAGAACAGGCGGGATTGCGGGACAGGAGGGTCAGAAACCGTTCCGACCGTGATACGCTCTTTTGGGTACCCGAGATCCTCACACAAGGCAACAGATATCCACGCTCTCCTCTCCCCGATCGCATCGCAGAGCCCGGAGATGCTGAACTTCGGGTCAGCGATGATATAGACAATGTTGCCCTGGTCAAGTGATTCCGCGATCCCGGTTAAGGCCGGCCGGTGATCCTTCCCGTGTGCCCGGACGACCGTTACCTGCTCGAGTGGTATATGCAGCCGTGCGGCTGCCAGCTGGAGCGAGGAGATCCCCGGAATGATCTCCCCTCCCAGATACCCGAGGCCGGCGAGCATCGGGTCACCGGTGGAGAGCACCACGGCGTGATCCGGCACCGGGAGCGAGGAGAAGTCGGCAATGACCCGCACCTCGCATTCCTCCGGGATAAACCGGGAGGCCAGTTCGATCGCTCTCCCTGAGCCCATGACCAGGGTCGCACCGGTGATGACACGGACAGCCTCCTCGGTGAGCATCCCGGGTCCGCACCCGACGCCGACAACTTTCATCCCGAATCCCCCAGGATTATTCCTCTCCGGTTGATAACCACGACCCTCAGTCCGGGATAGCGCTCCTTCCCGTTCCGGAAGGCCTTGGCCATCCTCTGCTCAAACTCCGGCATGCCCGAGAGCTCCTCGACGGTCATGCACCCGGTCCCGTCAAGGATGCCGGGATCGAGGAATTTGAGGATAAGCCCCGGCAGCCCGCAGAGCACCACATCGCCGTCAGCACATGAGAGGCCCTCACGCAGTTTCGCCCCGGCAAGGACGGCTTCGTGATCAGGGAAGAGGAGCCGTGAGAAGCGAAGGCCAATCCTCCCGGTGGTCAGGACCACCCGGTCGGTGTTCCTGACCCTTTCTGCGACGGATTCGGTGAGGTGATCGTCCCAGGGCTCCACGAGCCCGGTGGTCCCGAGAATGGAGATGCCTCCCTCGATCCCGACTTTCGGGTTGAGGGTGGATGCAGCCACCCGGGCTCCGTCAGGGATGGAGAGGGCGACCCGTGCCCCCTCGAGCCCGGTTTCCGCGAGCCCGTCCACCATGGCGGCAAAGATGCATTCCAGTGCCGGCGTGCTGATAGCAGGCTCACCGGTGAAGTGCAGGGGGGTGTCGCGGACGAACCGGCCGATTCCGTCTCCGGTGATCAGCTCCAGTCCGACAGCCTTCCTGGTGTACTCGGCCAAAAAGAGCACACCGGCGGTGGCATCGGACGGGTAATCGCCGGCGTATTTCCGGCATTCTGCCCGGCCCGCAACACCCTTCACCGGGATGGTGACCGTAAGCCCGCAGGGAATGGTCACCTCAACCGAATCAACCGGTTGTATCACAGAGAGGATGGCTGCCTTGCAGCAGGCGGCAGCGGTGGTTCCGGTGGTAAACCCCCGCTTCAGGATGGTGCCAGAGGAGGTGAGCACGGCATGCCCGGCCCTCACCAGGGAGAGGTCTTCCGGGCTGACGGCAGCCCTGACCCAGGGGTCAGGGTAGGTAAAACCGGTGACCGGGTCGGTGAGCGGGTCCTCATGAATTGCGTTTTGCATGGCGTTCAGCATGGATGGTGATGATCTCATTGATGGCGGCAACGGCGACCGGGGTTCCCCCCCGGGTCCCCTCGTTGGAGATGGAGGAGACCTGAAGGGCACGAAGCTCCTCCTTGGACTCTGCTGCCTTGACGAAACCGACCGGGGTCCCGATGACCAGGGCCGGACGGGAGCCTTCCCGGACCAGATTGCAGACCGCAAGGAGGGCTGAAGGGGCATTTCCGATAACGACAATCGCCCCGTCAAGGCGATCGGCGAGGGCCAGGATCCCGGCCCTGCTCCGCGTTATCCCCCGGGATACCGCCTCCTCCTCGCCGTAGTCGAGGGCGCAGATGACCTGGCTCCGGTGCCCCTTCTTCTGGATCCCGACCTGTACCATCCGGATATCGGTGATGACCGGGGCTCCCTTCTCAAGCGCGGTGAGACCCGCAGCGACCGGTTCATGGCAGAACCGGAGGAGACCGGCCATGGCAAAGTCCCCGACCGCGACCGAGCACCGCTGGCGGATCCGGTCCTCGTAGTCCCGGTCCCCGATAACCTCCTGGGCAAGGGTCCTGCTGGTCTTCGATATCTCGTACGCCTCGGCAGTCGTTGCGCCGAGGTCAGTATACGTACTTCCGGTGGTATCCGCGCGGGGTGATGATCCCTTTGACATCCTCTCCCTTCCTCCAGATCCTTGTCTCTTCTCCACCCACAATGACCGTGGTATGCATGTCCACGCGCTCTTCCACTGCGGCAACCTCCCCAAGGGTGGTGATCACCGCTTCCTCACCGTCCCGGTAGGCATTCCGCACGATGCCGACCGGGGTCGACGGCGAACGGTGTGCCCCGGCGATCTCCATGGCCATGGCAAAGTTGTGGGGCCGCCCCCTGCTCTTCGGGTTATAGAGGACCACCGGCACTCCCATGGAAAACGCGGCATGGAGCCGCCGTTCAATCACTTCGAGCGGGGTCAGGAGATCCGAGAGGCTGATGGTGGCAAAATCCCCTGAGAGGGGTGAGCCGAGGATCGATGCTGCGGCTTGTGATGCGGTGATGCCCGGGATGACCTCCCAGGGGATATCGAATCCCTCGTGCTCGAGGATCTCGAGCACAATTCCTGCCATGCCGTAGATACCGGCATCGCCCCCGCTCACCATGGCCACCGCCGCCTCACGGGCAAGCTCGATCGATCGTCTCGCCCGTTCCACCTCCTTTCCCATCGAGCTCGTGATAACCTTCTTCCCTGCAGTGAGCGGGCCGAGCTGGGCCAGGTAGGTGTCATTGCCGATGATGTACTCGGCCTGCTCCAGCACCTCCCGGGCCCGCCCGGTGAGATGGGCGGGATTCCCTGGTCCAATACCCACGATGGCAAGCCTACCTTGCAATGGCAACGGTCACCCCTCCTTTCAGCATCTTTGGCAGCACCAGTTCCTTCCGCTTCGATACCGCGAGTGCACAGGGTTCGGCGACCCCGGCCAAGCCGAGACGGGAGGCTCCGGACGGGGAGATCCCCGGATGGCGGTTGATGGTCCGGTCATCGAGGAAGATCAACGGTCGGCCAAGGGCCCGGACTGCGTCATGAATCCCCTGTTCGTGGGATTTCCTGACCGTCGTGGCGTATACGAGCACCTCATCGGGCTTCACACCGGCGATATCGAGTCCGGCGCGGACCGCCTCCTCGACAGCTCCGGCCGATACTCCTTTCCGGCACCCGACCCCCACGCCATACTCTCCGTCAGCGACCAGGAAGGCGACATCCGGCCCCCCGATCACCAGGGCGGGGCCTGAAACCGAGTACACCCCCGCCGATCCATCGAGAAAGGCAGCGTTCACCGGTTTTGATGACTCCCGGTTGACCAGATCGTATCCTCCAGCCGCAGCGATACCTTCAGCGGATGGAACCCCGGCCCGTTCGGTCGCTGTGGTGATGACCGGGACCGTCCCGAGGGGTGCAAGCTCCCTGGCAAGAGCATTCCCGCCGTGGTGCCCGCCGATCAGGGGGATGGCAAGCCTGAGATCGGGAGTCACGACCACCACCGCAGGATCGGTCCACTTGTCCGAGAGCAGCGGCGAGATACCCCTCACGGCAATACCGGTCGACATAACGGCGGCAATCTGGGAATACTGCCCGGACGCCTCCCGGAACGCTGCAGGGGAATACTCGATCAGGTCAGCAGAGAGGCATTCTGCAATCTGCCGGGCCGCATCGTAAAACCGCGGGAGGTAAATGACCGCTCTCGTCATGAGTAGAGCACCGACCTCCGGTGGCCCGAGTCGGCAGGATCGATCACCCCGCCCACGATCAGGAGGGCGGAACGGGTAATTCCCGCGGCACGAGCCTTTTCTGCGATATCTCCGATGGTCCCCCGGATCACCTTCTCATCCGGCCAGCTGGCATGGTAGACTACCGCTGCCGGAGTCGAGGGGGGACGCCTGAGTTTGCCGATGATCTCATCGATCCTGTCTGTACCGAGGAAGAAGACCAGGGTGGCGGTGTGGATGGAGAGCTCCGGGATCTCGTCCCGCTCAAGGGTTTTCCCGGCCGGCCGGGTCACGATCAGGGTATCGGCAACCCCACCGAGGGTAAACTGGGTCCGGAGTGCAGCTGCGGCGGCAAAGAGCGAGGAGACTCCGGGCACCACCTCGTACCCGATCCCCGCCTCATCGAGCAGCCGCATCTGTTCTACGATAGCTCCGAAGATGGCGGGGTCTCCGGAATGGAGCCGAACCACGAGGGCCCCCTCCTGGGCATGCTGCACCATCAGGGGAACGATCTCCTCGAGCGTCTTTCCCCATGAATCGATCTTTACCGGTGCACCGGACCGCTCCACGAGCGCGGGATTCACCAGGGAACCGGTGTACACCAGGACATCAGCACGGGTGATGAGATCCATGCCCCGGACCGTGATCAGGTCCGGCGCACCGGGCCCGGCGCCCACGAACCACACTTTTCCCATCTCACCGCCTCGCATACAGGATGCTCATGTAGTCGCTCTGCTCCGGAAGCTCGTGGTCCCGGTAGACCCGGGTGTCTCCCATGTACATCCGTTCCACCAGGATAAACGAACGGTACCCCTGTTCGCGGAGGCGTGCGGCGGCTTCCCGGGGGCGTTTGACTTTCAGCTGAATACGGCAGGGGACCTCATCCGGGCCGTCCGTGACCATGAAGCCTTCAGAGAGCGAGACCCCTGCTACCGAAGCGAATGCGGTAATGGAGCTGATGGCCGGTTCCGTCCGGCACCCGATGCCGGGGTGGCGCACCTGGATCGCCTCGCAGAGCCGGGAGTAGGTCGAGAAGAAGTTCGGGTCGCCGATGAGCCCGAGCACTGCCGTGCCGGTCGCTGCCACCGGGGCGATCCTGTCGGCGTTCCGTTCCATGCAGGCGGCGATCACCGTTTCATTGTCGGTCATGGGAAATTCGAGGATCTCCGCCTTCCGGTACGGTGCCACCAGATCGTAGGCGATCCGTCCCGGCACAAAAACGGCATCAGCTTCCTTCAGGAGCCGGACTGCCCGGAGGGTGAGGTACTCGGGTTCCCCGGGCCCGAGCCCAAGGCCGATCAGCATGGGGTGCCTCCCACAATGATATACACCGGGTCAAGCGGCCTGAACATCAGCCCTCCGCCGAGCGGGCTGGAACGCGAGACCATCACGTGGACCACCTCCCTGAAGATCCCGAGCCGCTCCATGGTGGAGACCGCTTCATGGAGGGTTGAGAGGAGCACCGCGTTCACCACCACCGACCGGACCCGCTTTTCGGCGATCAGGGCCAGCACGCGGGAGAGATCCCGAGATCCTCCGATGAACGCACAATCGACGTGCGGCAGGCGCATCAGGAGGTCGGCACCGTGCTCGCAGGAGATCTCGATGGTGGAGAGCCCGCAGCGGGCGGCCTCGTCGCGGGTGCACCGGACCGCCTCTTCGCGGATATCCACCGCGTACACCTTCTGCACGAACGGTGCGGCATGCACCGCAACCTTCCCGGTCCCGCAGCCGATATCCACAAAAACGTCTCCGCTCTGCAGTCCGAGTTTCTGGAGCGAGATGGCCATGATCTCGTCCTTGGTGGGGCCGCCTGGAAGGGTCATCTCTCCTACAGCTGGGTCGTGGTGCAACATTAAGACTTTTCTGTCAGCGGCGATCCCGGGGTCAGGGGGGGAATGAGGGTCTCCCCTTCACGATAGAGGGAGACCACACCTCCGATGACGATAACCGCCGGGGGCTCCACACCCTTCTCCCCGGCAATCCTGCCGATGTCCCGGAGGGTCCCGGTGGTCACCCGCTGGGTCCTGCGGAGCCCCTCCTCGATGATCGCAACGGGGGTGGCAGGATCCTTTCCATTCGCGATCAGGGAGGAGGCGATCTTCGGGAGATTCCTGACTCCCATCAGGATCACGATGGTTCCCCGCTGCCGGGCCAGGAGTTCCCAGTCAAGGGCGGGTTCCGGCTTGGTGGGGTCCTCGTGGCCGGTGATCACGGTGACCTGCGAAGCAAACTTCCGGTGGGTCAGCGGTATGCCCACGGCGCCGGGAACGGCAAGTGCGCTCGTTATCCCCGGGACGAGCTCCACCGGGATCCCATGAGCGCGGAGCACTTCGAGCTCCTCGCCTCCTCTGCCGAACATGAAGGGATCGCCTCCCTTCAGCCGGACCACCTGTTTTCCCTCCCTGGCCTTTGCAACCATCAGATCCTCGATCTCTTCCTGCTCGAGGATATGCTGTGATCCGTACTTCCCGCAATCGATCTTCTCTGCCCGTTCCGGCAGGCCGGCGAGGATCTCTTCGCCGGGCAGCTGGTCGTAGAGGATCACATCTGCCGAATCGATCACCGCACGGGCCCTGAGAGTGAGAAGTAGTTCCCCGCCCGGCCCTGCACCTACCAGATACACCTTACCGTTCATCATCAATCCCCAGTCTCTCGTACGCTTCCCTGATCAGATCTCTCCCCTCTCTGCGGAGGGTTCTCCCGAAGATCCGTGCCTCGCCCAGCGAGGCGACATCCTCTTCGATCCGTACCTGCCGGTCGCCGTCAAGGGAGAGGATTTCTCCGATGAGGTGACCGTTGGTGCAGTAGATCCCCTGGGGGGTGAAGCACCCGCCACCCACCTCCTGCATCACCGCCCGTTCAACCCCGGTATCGAAGCGGGTCGCCGGATGATCTATCTCCGACAGGATCGCGGTCACTGCCGGGTCGTCCCGGCACACCACGGCAATGGTTCCCTGGTTTGGTGACGGGACGAACAGCTCCGGAGCCAGCCTGGTCCCCGGAACCGAGAGGGACATCCGCTCGATCCCCGCTTCGGCAAGCACAATGGCATCGTACTGCCCGTCGGTGAGTTTCCGGAGCCGGGTGTCCACATTCCCCCGCAGGTGCTCCACGAATTTTCCCGGCAGGTTGCGGAGGATCTGGGCCCGTCTCCTGGTGCTCGATGTCCCGATGATCGTCACGGTATCGAGCGGGAGTGTATGGGCCAGGAAATCGGCAGGAGAGTCCCGTTCCAGGATGGCGGCCGTGGAGACCCCGGTCGGCCGGAGCGCAGGGATGTCCTTCATGCTGTGAACGGCGCAATCAACCCTGCCGGCGAGGATGGCGTCGTCCAGGGCACGTACAAAGACCCCCTGCCCGCCGATCTCGTGGAGCGGAACCCCGTCAACCGTATCCCCTTTGGTGGTGATGATGGAGAGTTCTGTTTTGTATCCCCGGTCACCGAGCAGCGCCGCCACCTGCCCAGCCTGCACCAGGGCAAGCCGGCTCCCCCGTGTCCCGATCCTCAGATGCATGCCCGGTATGCCGCCGCAATCCGCCCGATGTCTTCGTCTTCGTGGACAGCCGAGAGGAAGTTGGTCTCAAACTGGGACGGGGGGAGGAAAATGCCCTCTTTCCGCATCGCTGCCCAGAATGCCGCAAATCTCAAGGTTTCGCATTCCTTTGCCTCCTGGTAGTTGCGGGGGGGATCATTCCTGAAGAAGTACTTGAACATCGACCCGAGCCTGACAAAGGATCCCCCTGACCTGTCGGCCACCGCATCACCGATCCTCGCTCCCGCAGCATCCATGACCCGGTAGATACCCCGGTGGGCGTGGAGCCACCGGACGGTGGCCATGCCTGCGGAGAGGGAGAGGGGATTTCCGGAGAAGGTTCCTGCCTGGTACACCGGTCCTGACGGGGAGATGAGTTCCATGATCTCCCTTCTGCCCCCGAACGCACCGATGGGAAGGCCGCCCCCGATGATCTTTCCGAGCGTGGTGAGGTCAGGCTTCACCCCGTACATCACCTGGGCGCCGCCGATACCCAGCCGGTAGCCGGTGATGACTTCATCAAAGATGAGGAGCACATCATGAGCCCGGGTGATCTCCCTCGCCTCCCTGAGGTAGGATTCTTCAGGGAGGACAGGCCCGATGTTTCCCATCACCGGCTCAAGGATGAAGGCAGCGATGTCGTTCTCCCGGGAGAGGAGGCTTTCCAGTGCCACCGGATCATTATAGGGGACCTGCCGGGTATGGGAAACCACATCAGGGAGGACCCCGGCGGAATCGGGCACGCCGTGGGTGGTGGCCCCTGAACCGGCCTTCACCAGCACGCCGTCGTGGGCGCCATGGAAGCCCCCCTCCACCTTGACGATATCCTGCTTCCCGGAAAACCCCCGTGCCAGGCGGATTGCGGCCATGGTGGCCTCCGACCCGCTCGAGACGAACCGGATCATGTCCATCCCGGGGTGATCGCGGGCAATCATCTCTGCAAACTCCGGTTCGATGGGGGCGGGTGTCCCGTAGAGCCAGCCTTTCGAGAGCTGCCAGATGATTGCCTGGTGGATGATGGGATGGGTATGGCCGAGGATCAGGGGGCCGTAGGCCATGCAGCAGTCGATCAGGACTTCCCCGTCAACCGTGGTGATCTGCGAGCCGTCACCGGCCCTGGTATAGAACGGGTACGGTTTTATCGCCCGTACCGGGCTGCTCACGCCGCCGGGCATCAGTCCCAGTGCCTTTTGGTAGAGATCACTGCTCTTCATCCATCCACCCCGCCGCATTTCCGGCAAAATAGGTGATGATCAGGTCCGCTCCCGCCCGCTTCATGCAGAGGAGGCTCTCCATCACCACCTTCTTCTCATCGATCCATCCCTGGGCCGCTGCGGCCCTGATCATCGCGTACTCTCCGCTTACCTGGTACGCTGCCACAGGCAGACCGAGCGTCCGGATTTCGGCGACAAGGTCGAGATAGAACCCGGCCGGCTTCACCATCAGGATATCAGCCCCTTCCATGGCATCGAGCTCGGACTCCCTGACCGCCTCCCGCCCGTTCGCCGGGCTGATCTGGTAGGTGCTCCGGTCTCCGAAGAAAAACCCGGACTCGGCCGCCTCCCGGAACGGTCCGTAAAGGGCGCTGTCAAACTTGGTGGAGTAGGACATGATAGCCGTATCCGTGAATCCGGCGTCATCCAGCGCCCGCCGGATAATAGTAACCATGCCGTCAAGCATACAGGAGGGGGCAACGATATCCGCCCCTGCCCGGGCATGGCTGACAGCAATTCGTGCCATGAGCTCAAGGGACCGGTCGTTGTCGAGGTCCGGACCACAGGGGCCTTCCCCGATGATCCCGCAGTGGCCATGGTCGGTATATTCGCAGGCACAGACATCGGTGATCACCACCATCTCCGGGAGGGCTGCCTTGATCGATCGGACCGCCTGCTGGACGATCCCCTCCGGATTGAAAGCCTCCGATGCTCCGGCATCCTTCCGTGCCGGGATGCCAAAGAGCAGAACGGCCAGAATACCCTTTTCCCGAAGATCTTCTGCCGCCCGGACGATACCGCCTGCGGGGTGGCGGACCTGTCCCGGCATGGAGGCGATGGGGGCCGGCCTTATGGCGGTCTCATCCACGAACAGGGGGGCCACGAGGTCAGTCTTCGAGAGCACGTGCTCCCTCACGAGAGGCTGGATCAGTCTCCCCCGCAGCCTCCTCATTCTTCGTTGCGGAAACATATCTTCTCACCTTTGGTAATTGCATCGACCAGCGACCGGGCGTACTCAAGGTTGCCGTCCTCTGCACAGAGCCGTATGGAGACGGTCACATCAGAGAGGATCTTGCTCACCAGGGCCCGGGAGAAGTCGTCGACAACCTCTCCTGCCCTCGGGTCTCCGGTTCCGAGCCGGGAGAGGGCACGGTCCCGCTCCCGCAGCCGGATCGATTCCGCCCAGGTGTGGAGGAGCGACAGGGTCTCGTCAGCAGCCTTCCCGTTCAGGAGCCGGATGAATTGGTACAGTTCCCCCTCGACAAAGGAGCTGGCTTTCTCTGCCGCCTCTTTCCGGGAGCTCATGGTGAGCTCATTGATGCGCCGGAGGCTGTCGATGGTAAAGAGGTGGATGCCGTCGATCTCCTCTGCGCCGTCCTCGACATCGCGCGGCTGGGCGATGTCGATCAGGACCAGGGGCCGCGGGTGCCCGTCAAGGGGCCAGCACCGGTTCCGCATGATCTCCCGCAGGTGCTCCCGGTAGATGACCGGGTGGGGTGCAGAGGTGCAGGAGATGACCACATCTGAGAGGATCATATAGCGCGGGAGCTCTGTCAGCTTCACCGCCTTTCCCCCGATCTTCTTTGCCAGCACTTCCGCACGCTGGTAGGTCCGGTTGGCCACGTACATTGCAGTCAGTTTCTTGGCGGCCAGGGCCTGGGCAACGAGCATCCCCATCTCCCCGGACCCGACCACGAGGATGTGCTTTCCCTCAAGGCTGCCGAGCTGTTCCTCGGCGAGCAGGACGGCCGCGGAACCGATGGAGACCGCCCCACGGTTGATCTGGGTCTGCCGGCGCACCTCGACCCCGACATGCACTGCCTTGTTGATGCAGAGCTCGAGGACCGGGCTGGCGGTGTCCGCCTCCTTTGCCAGGGCAAGGGCATCCCTGAGCTGCCCGATGATCTGGTCTTCACCCACGATCATCGAGTCCATGCCTGCGGCCAGCAGGAGGAGGTGGCGGAGTGCGGCTGTCCCGGTCAGCAGCGAGAATTCTGTTCTCCCTTCCTCTTCGAGCAGGGACTGAAGGGCCGAAGCCTCGCCATGCACCAGGATCTCTATCCGGTTACAGGTCTGGAGGATCAGGACTCCCCGGAACCGGTCCTTTGCCGTGGCAAGAAAGGCTGCTTCATCGGTAAACCGGAACTCCTCCAGTTTATCGACCGTTGCACGGTGATGGCTGATTCCGGCGATGGCGATCGGGAAAAAGAGCAGGCTGTCCATTACAGGTACCTCCTCTCGACCAGACTCCACGCCGCTTCCTCCCCCTCTGCCAGTGCCGCCCAGACCTCCTGGTCATGGAGGACGCCGGAGAGGGCCGCTCTCCGTTTCTGGATCGCAGGCTCCGTCTGACGGAGGTGTAACCGGAGGCGCTCCTGGAGCCCGATCATCCGGTCAAGCCAAGGCAGCGAGGACTGGAGGTATTCCCGGAGATACCGGGTGACCGCCGGGCTCTTCCCCCCGGTGCTGATGGAGATGATGAAGTTCTCGCCCCTGATGACCGAGGGGATCAGTACATCCCCGCGCTCTCCCCAGGCATTATTGAAGAGGATCCCCTGCGCCCGGCACAGGGTGCCGATCCGGTCATTCAGGGCAGGATCAGGGGTCGCAGCCACGGCGAGGTACGCACCGGTGAGCAGTTGCAGGAGAGCCTGGTCGGACACCCCGGAAAGGTCTGTCTCCACCAGCGTTGCCCCTATCCCTGAGAAGCGGGAGGAGAACGAACGGGAAAAAACGGTTATATCTGCTTCCGGGCAGAAAAACCCGGCTTTCCGGGCGCCAACATCTCCCCCTCCGAAGATGACCACATTCTTTCCGGAAAAGTTCAGTATGAGGGGGATCATTGCTATAAGATCTACCCTGTCTTTTTTAATTAAGATGTTGGAATCGAGTGGAAAATTGTACTATCCGGCGATCCGCCGCGAACGAGGAGAGGAGTGTACTGATGAGAGAAAGCCGGACTCGATCAAACCATCCTGTACTATTCTGGAGCTATAAACTATTCCCGCCGGGTTAGGAATACGCTCTTCAGGGAATCGTGAACACACTCGCCCGGGCAGGATACCCGGGTCGGGTCAGGATCGATGCCGGGGCTGCCCTTTCTGCTATGATGGTCAGGGAGACCCCGGAAGAAATGGCCCTGAAGGCGGGCTCCCCGTTTCTGATCATTATCAGGAAGAATGCCATCCGGATCATCGGGCAGTAACCGGGGAATATTTTTCCGTTCGGTTACAGAATCCGCTTATGGATCCTGCTGACCCGGAGCTCATCGATGCGGCGAAGAACTGGCTTGCCATGGACGGGCTCTGGTTTCTTGCGGTTGAAGAGGCGTACGGTCTTGAGAAAGCCATCGAAATGGACCGGTATATCTGGTCCTCATTCTCCCGGATCGAGGCGGAGAGGATCAAAAAACGGCTCTTGCTCCCGGAAAACGGCGGGCTTGAAGCGCTTGATGCAGCACTCCGTCACCGGCTTCACTCCCTGCTGAACCCCTACCGGATCGAGAGGCCGGCCGGGGATACACTCTGCTACTTCATGCTGACCTGCAGGACCCGGTCTGCCCGTGAACGAAAAGGATTGCCGCCCTTTCCGTGCCGGGAAGTCGGCCTTATGGAGTATTCGGTCTTCGCCCGGACCATCGATTCACGCATACAGACGGACTGCATCGCATGTCCCCCGGATCCCCAGGAACGGGCATTTTCCTGCGGCTGGAAGTTTACGCTGCCGCAGCGCTGATTGCCCGGGACGCGAGGCTATTAATATCCTCCCGGTGAAGAGCTCACCAGAAGGCGATGTACGAACTCATCTCCCCGGTGAACTTCAGGCTGGTGCTCAAGTACCTCGGCCTCCTGCTCGTCGGCATCGGTGCGGTAACCGTTGTCCCGTTCACCATCGCCTTCTTCTTCATCGAGAATACCATCGCCATGGTATACGGGCTCGTGGGCAGTCTCATCATCGGGACCGGCTATGCCCTGTACCGGTTCCTCCCTGAAGGGGAGCTCCAGTGGAAAGAGGCTATGGTCATCTCGGCACTCGTCTTTCCGGTGGCCGCCCTCATCAGCTCTATTCCATTTTCCTTCTCCACGGGGATGAGCTTCATCGATGCCTATTTTGAAGCGGTATCGGGGGTGACAACCACCGGGCTGTCTGTTGCGCCCCCGGCAGTCGGGCCGGTCTTCCTGTTCGCACGCTCCTGGCTACAGTGGATCGGGGGTATCGGAATCCTGATCATCGTCCTCTCTCTCCTTGCACCGGCCGGGATCAGCGCCTCCCGGCTGTTCGGTGCAGCCGTGGGAGAGCGGAAGATCAGGCCAACGGTGATTGCCACTTCAGCGATCCTGTTCGAGGTCTACCTGGTCATCACCATCGTCGCCTTCGCCCTCCTGCTCATCGGCGGGATGGGGCCGTTTGACGCCATCTGCCATGCCTTTTCAGCCGTGTCCACCGGGGGTTTCTCCACCCGGCCGGATTCCATCGCTGCCTTCTCAGGCTGGCTGATTCCTGCCGCGATAACCATCGGTTGCGTGCTCGGATCGGTGAACTTTGAGGTCTTCACCCGCATGGCCAGGAATCCGCTCCTGCTCTTCAGGAGTATCCAGTTCCGGTGGTTCCTGGCAATCGCCCTCCTGGGATCAGGCATTCTCGCCTTTACGCTCCTCGGGACCGGTGATTCTCCGGGAGGAGTCATCCAGGAAGGGGTGTTCCAGGCTTTTTCAGCCCTTACCACGGCAGGATTCTCCACCACGGATATCGGTTCCTACCCCGACAGCTCAAAGGCGGTGATGAGCGTGCTCATGTGGATCGGAGGAAGCATGGGGTCGACTGCAGGAGGGGTCAAGATTCTCCGTATTATCGCGCTCGTTTCCATTGTCCACCTGGTCTTTGTCCGGTTTTTTCTGCCACGGGAAACGGTTACCTCGCTCAAGATCGGTGAGACGACGGTCACCGAGGACCAGGTCTTTCACCTCATCACCTTCCTCTTCCTCTACTTCATCGTTCTGGTCGTATCCGCCATTTCCTTCATGCTGTACGGCTACACCCTGGTCGACTCCCTCTTTGAGACCTCCAGTGCGCTGGGGACGGTCGGCCTTTCTGTCGGCATTACCGGCCAGGCCCTGGCACTTCCGCTCAAAGCCATTCTCATCGTGGACATGCTCCTCGGAAGGATCGAAATCATCCCGCTCGCCCTGCTCCTGTTTCCCCGGACGTGGGTCAAACGGACAAAAGGCTGAGCATACCCGCACAGGAGGAATCATTAATCACCATTCCTCTCGTATCCGTTCATGGGACAGGAACAGGTCTGTCGGGGGAGGATGAAAGGATCATGAGAATTATCATCGTGGGCGGGGGTCCGCTCGGAGTAAATCTGGCCCACATCCTGGTGCGGGACCGCCATGAAGTGATCATCATAGAAAAAGACCCGGATAAAGCCAGGGAGATTGCCGAAACCCTTGATTGCACGGTGATCCAGGCCGAAGGGACCAGGCCGGACATTCTGGAAAAAGCGGAGATCGGCAAGGCCGATGCGGTGGTGGCAGTCACCACCTATGACCAGGATAACATCATCATCGGGCTCATCGCCCGGACGTTCTCTGTCCGGGAGATCATCATCCGCACGGATGACGCACGGTTCCTGACTGTCGCTAAGCAGCTGGGGTTCCGCCACGTCGTCAACCCGCCTCAGACCACTTCGGCCATCATCTCCGATGTCCTCAGGGGAGTTGATACCATCGAGCTCTCAACTCTTGTGAGGGGCGATGTCAGGTTCATGACGGTTATCGTCGGTGAGAAGCAGGAGGGGAAGCGGCTGACCGATCTCGAACCTCCCGGAAAGACCGAATATATTGGTCTCTACCGGGGCGAAACCTTCCATTTCCGCGGGGAGAACCCGGTCCTCAAGGCCGGTGATGAGGTGCTGGTGATCACCACTGAAGAGAAAGGCGAACAGATTGTACGGCTCTTCCAGGGGGAGGAGTCCAACCTGCCGGTCTGAACGGAGATTCGATATCCTTAATATCCTTTACCGCGTAGTGTAGAGAGCACTGCGCCGATAGTGTAGTGGTTATCACTAGGCGTTGCCAACGCCTAAACCCGGGTTCGAGTCCCGGTCGGCGCATCTCTGCTTCTGTCATTCTCATTCCTGAAAAATAACTATTTATGATCCTGTGACATGGGTTTCTTTACGAATGTTCTATTCAGGAAGTGGCCCATGAACCACCGGAAACTCCGGGATATTCCCCCGCTGTACCGGTGTGCAGCGTGCATCGGCCTCATCCTGATCCTTTGCTGTATCCCCTCCAGCCTGGCGGCAGAGGCCGGTAGAGGGCAGGTGGAGGAATTTACCGGCTATCTTTCACCGGGAGATATCATTTACTACACGATCCCCGGGCTTCAGCGGGGCGACACGGTCTCCGCCTATGCAGACGGCCTCTCCGGCAACCTCGATCCCTTCCTTGCCCTCTCCAATACCGTCCTGCCTCCAAACAGATTGAAGGCGGAGTACCTTGCCGCGGTTGACCGGGAGATCGCCGCCGGCCGCGACCCGCTCGTGGCCATTCCGGAGACGGCATCCCGCTTCTTCAATGCCTGGGACGATGACAGCGGTCCCGGGTATTCATCCGCACTCTCCTACCAGGTCCAACGGAGCGGCGACTACCAGATGATCCTCCTCGACACCCCGGTCCGGGAGACGTCTGGTGCCTACCGCCTCCTCATCGGGGTGAACGCTCCCGGGGTTCCTGACGGGACCGCGGTACCGACCGGGGATGATATCGCCTATCTCAACCGGTCGCTCACCGGCAACGGAACCTCAGTCCAGGAGGTCTCCTTGAACCTCCTCCCGGGAAAAGAATCGGGCTTCCGTTGGCTGAGCCCGGTTCTCAAAGGAGATACCCTGTATGTTTTTCTGGACGCGGGACCAGGGGATGTCCCCTCACGACTGGTTCTCGAAGACTACGGGAGAAAACCGGTCGCGATCGGCGTTCCCGCCCCGGGAAGCCGGGTCATCACGCTCTCCCATATTTTCCCGGAATCGGGTGAAGGCTACCGGCTGGTGCTCTACCGGTCCTCTGCCAGGGATAGTACAGAATCATTTACCTACCGCCTCCTTGCCGGCATCAACGAGCCCGCGGTTCTGTCCGGAGATGCTGAACCGCAGGGAAGGGCTGTGTTTGAAGAGCCGATAACCGTGTATATCGGCACCCAGATTGACCAGATCACCGGGGTCAACCAAAAGGACGAAAACTATGGAGTCGTGGCCACCATCTGGATGACCTGGAATGATCCGTACGTGGCCTTCAGCCCGGACACCTGCAACTGCAGTTTCAAACTGTACCGGAGCATAGCGGATTTCGCCGGTGCCGAGGGATCCCGGTTCCCCGAGTTCACCCTGTTCAACCAGCAGGAGCGGCGCTGGACCCAGAACGAGCTCACCCTTGTTGAACCCAACGGGACGGTGACCTACATCGAGCGGTTCTGGGTTACCCTGCAGGCTCCTGACTTTGATTTCCGGAGATACCCGTTCGACACGCAGGACTTCTACCTCCGGATCGACTCCCTGTATCCGGAGACCTACGTAGTATATGCTCCCTGGGAGGAGAAGACGGCCATCGGAAGCCAGCTCGGGGAGGAGGAATGGGTAATCACCTCCTCGGATACGAACATCAGCACGATCGATGTCCTGGACTCAAGTTCACGGTACTCGTTTCATTTCGTGGCGAACCGGCACCTGAACTACTACATCTTCCGTATCTTTGTGCCCATCACCATCATCATTATCCTGACTTACATCCCCTTCCTACTGGCCGATTATGGCAAGCGGGCTGATATTGCTGCGGCAAACCTCCTCCTCCTCCTGCTGTTCAGCTTCACCGTCACGAGCGATCTCCCCCGCCTCGGATACTCCACCTTCCTCGATATCATCCTTGTCCTGACGTTCATCATCAGCGGGTTCACCGTTGCCTACAACCTCTATCTCAAATGGCTGGCCACCGAAAAAGGAATCCAGCTGGCAGAGCGGATCGACCACATCATGCTATGGTTCTATCCAGCAGCGTACATCGTGGCCATTGTCGGACTGATGATCTACCTGTGAATGCCGTCCGGCATCAAAGGTATTTGATACGAAGTGGCATCGAACTGTAATACTCTCCGGATGAAAGAAAAGAGGATAATTATTTTCCGCCGGGCTGGCAGCCTTCACCGCGGTAAAGAGCCCACTCCTCGCAGCTGGTCCCGTTGGGGAAATTGCACATACCGTACTCTGACCCGTCGGGGTTCTTCATGATCTCGAGGGTTCCGCCTATCTGTTCGCAGTAGACAGAGGCGGGATTTGGTAAACCTGCAGTTCCTTCAGGAGTGGGGGTGGCGGTCACCACCGGAGTCTGGACGGGAACAACCGGCTGCTGCGTACAGCCGCAGACCAGGATGATAGCCAGGAAACAGACCAGGATTCCGATATAAGCAGAATTTCGGGGAATCATAAGCGTTCAGAGAGGATGTTGGGCACTGGTATATTAAGAACCTTGGGTACTCTGCCGGGCAGCCCGGTTCACGTCCATGGTCCTGTTCCCTGCCATCAATCTCCTTTTCCCGGGCACCCGGCGAAAGGCAATGGGACATGCCGGCCGGATTGCCCCGGGCTCAGATCACCGTAATTGCCAAGGCTCAGGATATAATTGCGGTACTTATCGGGGAGACCTAAGCCCCCCCGTTTATCTTCCTGCGGAACCACTCTTCCGCAGACCCCACATCCCCGTCCTGCTGCACAGAGACCGTCATTCCATACCGGGTGTATGCCCTGCAGCAATTTCGATGGTAACGGAAATACCAAAACCCTGATATCAGAGCACAGAGAAGTCCGATCCATGGACGATACCGAGAAGATCGTGGTGGAGATCTGCCGGAGGAAGCGGGACTCGGCTACCGGCAGCGAGGTCCAGCAGTGGACACGGCTTCCAAAAGATCGGCTGGTATCGACGCTCGAGAGCCACCGGGAAACCCTTTTTCATCTCGTCCCGGCGGCGGGAGACCCTCTCGGATTCACCATCGAACTGGTGTTCGGGCAGGAGATGCAGAAGATCGTAGACAAGTACGCGGATCTCCTCCACCACTGTAAGGAAGAGCCTGATCTTTGAGGGATGCTCCATCAGGAGTGCCCTTCACAGGCTGACGGTCACGGTCCGGGAAAACGGAACTTTTGGGGCGAACAGGCGGAAATCGGGCGCAGCGGATCCATCGATCCTGAGTGTGATCGCGCCTTTCGTAACGAGGTCGAACAGCGAACCGAGCAGGGCTGAGTTCTGCACCCTGACCGGAACAGTCACCTCGTTGTGCCCCGGCTTGATGGCAATGCTGTTCTGTTCACCGTGGGAGAGAAACACCCACTCGCTTCCTTTCTGGTAGAACACATCGAATGACAGGGTTTTCAGGGTGATTCCCATCGCGTTCGGGTTATACACGTCAAGTGTCACATCGAGAACGAGTTCGTTCAGGCTGGCCGATTTCGGTGATACCCCCTTCACAGAGACATCCGGCTCTTTCAGGAGCATACTGCAGCCTGAAACGATGATTCCGGCCGCGATGAGGAGACACGCCAGTGACCAGAATTCCAGATGCATGGCAGGTACTTGTCGATCCTCCTCTTAAGGATCACCATATGAATCACCGCCCTGCTACGGAGCCCCGGGACGCAGCTGCCGGGGCTGGTCGCACCGCCGCACACCTGAACACCCATCCCGGTCTGACAGGGCATTTCCTCTCCTTGTTCCGATTCCCGGTCCCGTATGACCATCGGGATATCAGGCCGCCGGACCGGCGTCAGCATCGGCTTCTCCCCCTACCCTGCCCTGCGGATGATATCCCTGACGGAGCATGATAGTCATATAAAGGAGGACACCCCAGTGGTGCCTATGCCCGACCTTCCCGTTCACGAACTGGGCCGGATGATCGCCACGGCATTCCGGCTGAAGACCAGACCCCTTGCCGTCTGTGCTGCAGACAAGCCGCCCACCGATGCGATTCCCCTCCCCTCCGTCCACAGGTGCATCGCGGTGACCATGGCCCGGATGGCGATGGAGGATGGCCCCTCAGCTGTCTACCTGGGCAAGGATGTCCGGCAGGGCTGCTGCCCGGGCGGCCTCTCGCATACCGGGTACATCATGCGCCCTCCGGCGATCAGCTATTTTGTCTCCACCGGCCGCCCGGACATCCCGGACGCCCCTGCCGAGTATCTCAAGGCGGGACCGGAAGTGGTGGACGCCTGCTTTAATGCCATCGGCCCGATCACCCCGGCAGGTAACTATCTGGTTATCCGGTCCTGCGAATCAGTCCCTGAGGGGGAAACCGGTGTCCGGGCAGTCTCCTGCTTCGGGACCGCCGAGCAGATCCGGAACATGGCCGCCCTGGTCCACTTCGACCGGGCAGAACCGTTCTTCCCGGTGCTCGTCCCCTGGGGCCCGGCCTGCGCCACGCTGGTCACCTACCCGGCCGGGATGGCGGCCGGTGCACCACGGGATTCAGCCTTCATGGGCCCGCAGGACCCTACCGCCAACTATGCCATCCCGGCTGACATCCTCGTCATCGGGCTTCCCCTCACGGTAGCCCGGAGGATGGGAGAGAACATCGGCCGATCGTTCGTCAGCAGGAGAGCAGGGATTGCGTTCCCTGAACGGGAAACGGAGTGAATGCCATGAAAAACCTGGTTACCTGGAGCACTCCTCACCACAGGGTGCCCCGACCTGGTAGATGGTGACGATCTTCTCTGCGGTTTCAAGCGAGATCATATCAGCAATGTACTCGACGAAGAGAATCAGGGATTCGGGAGGAAGGCACCCGACGCTCTCGCTCCCGTTCAGGATGAGGCCGACCAGGTAGGCGAGTTCATCGGGGGTGAGCCGTTTCACCCGTTCAATGAAGTCCAGGTCATCGGTAGCAAAGTGGTTTGCAACGGGGGGAAGGATGGAGAAGAACTCATGGCCGGATTCCGGACAGAGCGGATCCTCCAGTTCCGGTGCAAGCTTCTTCAGGATTTCAAGATCCCGGGGGGAGAGGGTCCGCGCCATGAGAAGGAATGGGTCCTGTCCGGTAAAGAACTGTGCTCCCTTCCCGGTCACGAAGTGTCCGTACTATCAGACCGGACGGACAATCCCGTCATTCCACGTTCGTGTTCGTGGAACTCTTCCAGCCGCCGGACCGCGGCTGCGTGGGCATCATCGAGGATCTTCCGGTTCTGCTCCCGCTCTTCTTCCGGGAGATTCCGGATCGCCTGGTATCCCATGGTCCGGTACCGGTCAAGGCCCTCGAGGGCGGACTGGAGCGATGACCGGGTGCGGATGTGGCGATCGACAATCCGGGGAAAAAACTGTTCGATTATGAGCGCTATTTTCGGATTCAGCGTCTCCTCTCCCTGATAATGTTCGGTATGAGGTACGGGATGATAAGGCATTTCTTCTTGATAATGGATAATGGGTAAGCTTTGATACCGGAGCAGCCGGCCAGCACAAAGCATATTCGCCAGCCTCTGCCAATCTGTACGGCATAAACTCCATGCTCCATCCGATCATCACCTCAGCCTTCGAATTGATGCCGGTACGAAAGATTGGCATACTAGAGCGGATGTTCCGTCTCGCGCTCCCGTTCCTGCTGGGCATTCCCTACCTGGTGCTCCTCCTGTTCTTTCTGCCCTATGAGCTGTGGCTTGCCCACGGAGGGCTGTTGATCGCCTATATCCTTCCCCCGGCAGGGAAGGAATCGATCATCCCCATCGGCATCGCAATCGGCCTCCCCTGGTGGCTGATAGCCTTCTCCATCGCCCTGATGGATATCCTTGCCGCGATATTTATGGCACTGAATTTCGATATCGCCCTGAAAATACCCGGCGTCGGCCGGTGGATCCGGAAGTTCATTGCCAACGGGGAGGAATTCTTCTCCCGGCGCCCGTGGCTTGAACGTTTCTACTTTGCCGGGGTGATCATGTTCGTGATGTTCCCTCTGCAGGGGAGCGGCGGTATCGGGGGGACCCTGGTTGGACGGATGATGGGCCTCTCGCCCGGGAAGGTAATCGGCGCAATTGCGATCGGAGCCCTCGCAGGCTGCATCATCATCGCTCTCGGGGCTGAAGCCATCAAAGAGCTCTTCCTGATGAATGCGGTCCTGGGAAGTGCCGTTGCGGTCAGTGTGGTGGCGATACTGGGTCTTCTCTACGTTCTGTACCGGATGAGAATGGAATCAGGGTAACACCCGGGGCCCTCGCACGTGGCCTGTTCTCACGGGCTCCGGTGCAGGTGCTCCAAGGCACAAGACATATCGCACCTCCCATGCCATCTTTTCAGAGAACCTCATGAGGACTCCTTCGTTCCGGATAGCCGCCCTGGAGCTCGCCCCATCCAGGCCGGTCCACATCCCGGAACGGGTCATCCGGATCATCCTCCCCTTTGCCATCGGGCTCTGCTACTACATTCCCCTCCTTGCAGTCGTTTCCTATGAGCAGTGGCTGATCCTCGGAGGCCTCATGCTCGCCTATATTTTCCCGCCGGCAGGGAAGGAATCGGTCATTCCACTGGGAATCGCGGTGGGCTTCCCTTGGTGGCTGATGGCCTTCACCATCATCCTGATGGACATCCTGACCGGCCTCTTCATGGCCCTGAACTTCGATGTTGCCCTGAAGATCCCCGGTCTCGGCCGGTGGATCCGGAAATTCATCGCCAATGGTGAGCAGTTCTTTGCCCGGCGCCCGTGGCTCGAACGGTTCTACTTTGCCGGGGCGGTTATGTTCGTGATGTTTCCCCTGCAGGGGAGCGGGGGCATCGGGGCTACCCTGGTCGGGAGGATGATTGGCCTCTCTCCCGCCAGGGTGCTCATGGCCATTGCCATCGGTACGACAATCGGGTGCACTACCATCGCGCTCGGGGCAGAGTTTGTCAAAGAGCTGATCCTGACCAATCCTGCCCTGGGTCTGGCCGTTGCGGTGCTCATCATCGGAACCCTCGCTGTCATCTACCTCGTGTACCGGAGAAAAATGCTGGCACGGGATTCCCTGTCCGGGTGATACCGATCTCCTGCCACTGCTCAAAACCCCCTCCACCAGCGTCTTCCCGGGTTTCCGGGTGGGGAGAGTCCGGCCACCAGTTTTGTTTATGCCTGTACCGTTCCTGTATTACCGCTGTCAGACGGTCTGACACACCATCCGGTCCTCTTCAATCGCAACGTCGAGGCCTAAGGTATTCCGTGTCTGAAGAAGGAGGTATCTCCTGCTCACCGAGGCGGTCCGGGTGGATGCCTCTTCCATGGCCCTGACAATGACCCTGACAGCATCCTCAAGGGTGCCGTTCTTCCAGTATTGCTGTATCGCAGTATACGCGATCTGCTTCGTGAGCTCGTTTCCAAGTACCACGAAGGTGCTGGTATCACCCCGCCCTTTCAGCTCGAACCGGGATCCCTCGATATCGGCGATGGCATAGTGCCCGGCAGAGACATAGATCCGGCGAATCCGGAGTATACCGCGCTCAGATTCGGTTACCTCACCGGTGAGGATTCCGTCCCGCTCCCGGACCTTTTCCTTATCATCCCTGACCAGGATCGTGACCCCGAGCTCCTCTGCCCGACGCCTGAGATGGTTGTCATTCCCGATCTTCCCGCTGTAGAGCTCTTCTTCGAGGGTAGCGATGGCGGCATCTTCGCCGCCGAACCGGATCTCCCGGAGGTCACCGGCAATGATTGCTCCCCGGGACCCGGTATAGGCAATGACCAGGCTCATGGCAGTGTCACCCTGTTTCTCTTCGCATTCATGGGCAGATTCTCCCGGATTGTCTATTCCTTCCAGGAAGGGGAAAGGAACTGCATCCTCTGCTGCACACCTACAGCAGTTTTGTCTCCTCTGCTGGTCCCGGAACCTTGACCACCAGCACCCGGAAAAGGCCGGTGCTCTCGTTGATCCACCGGTGGGGGATCCAGGCCTTGGCTCTCGACCAGCATGTCCTTTCCAACGTCGTCCGCTCATCACCGATCACCACGCACCCGATCCCCTCAAGGACATAAAAGAAGACATCCACCGGGGTGATATGCATCTTCAGGGCCTCGCCGGGTTTGAGGGTGATGACCACCGCAACGGCATGGGGGGATTCGTATGCCTTCCGAACGTTGACGTGGTGGGGATTGGGACTGACCGGGAGGGTGCTTACGTCCGTGATCTTCATGCTCAGGCATCTCCGTGTGGATCACTATCAATTTAGGGTATGGTGTCACAGGAGCTGTATAGTCAGGTGACAGGCATGGCCTTTGAACAGCTCAGATTTATCGGGTTCCTGTATGCACTGGTCTTCTTCTTCGTCCTCTTCGTGTTCTGGTATACGAAGCGGTGGAAGCGCTGGCAGGGAATTGCCCTCCTCGTAATTACGATTGCACTGGGATTCCTCATCTTCTCTCCGATCATTCCCTGGCAGTTCCAGCAGCTGATCCTCCGGGATGTCCAGGGCATCGGGGGTCCGATCGCCATCGCGGTCATCGGATTGATAACCATGCTGGCCCTCTCGTTCCTCTTCGGCCGGTTCTACTGCGGATATCTCTGCCCGGTAGGTGCGGTGCAGGAGCTCGGGTACCTGGTCCCGGTACCGAAACTCCGTCTGAAGAGCAAGCTCCTGCCATACCTGTTCCGCTGGGCATTCTTCTTCGTGTTCATCGGGGCAGGAATCGTCCTCTCGCTCAGTATCCTCCACCTCTTCGGCATCAGGGACTTCTTCAGCCTCGTTCTTACCACCAGCTTTTTCGTCTTCCTGGTTATCACCAGCCTCTCCTTTTTCCTGTACCGGCCATTCTGCCGGTTCTTCTGCCCGTTCGGGGCGCTGGTCTCCCTTCCGGCTATGGCAAGCAGGTTCAAGATACAGCGGACGGATACCTGCATCGAGTGTACTACATGTGAGAAGGCCTGTCCTACCAACGAGGCGAAGAAGACCGACCTGAAAGGGGAGTGCTATCTCTGCCACCGGTGCCTTGATGTCTGCCCGGTCGAGGGGGCGCTTGAGTATACCCGGGTCGGGAGGAAAGCCGCCGGACCGGAAAAACCGTAGTAATCCGCTCCGAAAGGGAGAACATACTGCAAACCATACGACTCCGGAAAGGACGATACCATGACCGACGACACCCGCGCCGAACTGAAAGGAAAGGTCCTCCCCCTGAAAGACCTGGTGGCATACCAGGAAGGGACCATTGCCAGCCGGATGATCATCAACAAGCAAGCCGGGAATATCACCATCTTCGCCTTCGATGAAGGCGAGGGCCTCTCGGAGCACACCGCCCCGTTTGATGCCGTACTCACCGTCCTTGAAGGTAAAGCAGAGATCACCATCGGAGGAACACCGTTCCGCCTGGAAGAGGGTGAGACCATTATCATGCCGGCGAACATCCCTCACGCGGTATCCGCGATCGCCCGGTTCAAGATGATGCTCACGATGATCCGGGAATAGGGAAGCGGCGGCGGAAGCCCCGGAGGATAGGGGGATCCGGAAGAGCGTTCACTGGTATCAGGACTGCTGATGGACGCCAGGAAGACTCACCTTCCGTGAGATGAGAGGGGGGCAGAACCAGAATGTACATGTAACACTGTTCAGATCAGGTCACAATCTATTTTGACCGGGTGAAGGAGAGAACAGGCGACTGGTATGAAAACGGATGACGGTATCGGGGCCTTCCGGGACGATGAAACCGAAGCAGAATACGTAGAATGGAAAACAAAGGAATACCAAGCCCGGCGTGAGCAATTTTTCTTCAGGCCGCATTTCAATTATCGAAGGTCACGCTGATCGGGTACTCTTCCATCACATACTCTGTATCCCACCCTCTTTTCACTTCGTCCACGTCGTTCAATGTGATCCTCCTTTCGGGGCTGCCTTTAAGTAGTCTGTACCCTGAACTGCTCATATGTTCATCATTGGTCACAGGGGAGCAAAGGCGGTCGAACCGGAAAACACCCTCCGTGCCATAAGGGAAGGGATGAAATACGCTGATTACGTGGAGATCGATGCCCGGCTGAGCAGGGACAGGATCCCCGTGGTCATGCACGACCCGACGGTCGATCGGACCACGGACGGAAGGGGCCCGGTGAATTCGTTTACTATTGCTGAACTCATGACACTCGATGCCGGGAAAGGGGAGAGAATCCCCAGCCTCGAAGAGGTATGCCGGGCGGTCAGGGGTTCGTGCGGTCTTTTCTGCGAGATCAAGGAGCCGGGGAGCGAGGTGATCGTCTGCGGGGTGCTCGGGCGGGAAGCCCCCCGGGATCTCTGGATTGTCTCGTTCCATGCAGAGAGCATCACTGCCGCACATCAGTATCTTCCCAGGGTTCCAACCGGCCTGATCGTCTCCCGCATGGGCAGCGACCTCCCTGAACAGGCGGCGGACCTGGGGGCTGATGCCATCCTCCTCAAGTATGATCTCCTGACCACGGATTTGGTTTCCGCATGCCATGACCGGAGTCTCCGGGTCATCTCCTGGACGCTCAATACCCCGGCAGAGTTCGAGAAGGCCGCCGGGTTCGGCATCGACGGGCTGGCATCAGATGATCCCTGTGCCGCCCGGCGGTTTTTCGGGTGAAATAAAAGCATGCTGCCCGGTGACCCGGTGCACGTCATCGGCAGGCACCATTCCTTCCTGTCCAGACGGTCTGCCGGGGCTTCGTCACGGCGAATTAAAAAAAGTTATATTTTGGCACCGGCTGTTATCTCTTCTTTCCGGTGGTGTTTAAACCATAAGATGCCCATAACTGCCACAATAAGGGATCCGCCGAATACAAACATCATGTCGAGCATGGTGTCCGTGTTACTGACCTGCATCGGTCCTGCAAGGTTGCCCCCGAAGAATGTATCGATAAAAAATTCATACATTTCCCAGAATGCACCAAGTGCTACCCCGAATATTACCGTGAAAAAGGCGATGAATACCGGTTTCAGGTTCATATTCAGGTATTTATCAAGGAAAATAACCCCGAGGAACCCGAGCAGGGCAACTGCCGTCCCGGAGACGATATGGGCAATTTTGTCATAGTAGGGATAGAACGTGGTGTAGTAGCCGCGGATATATCCTGCCGTATGGAACCACAGGGCCAGGGCAATCAGGAAGAAAACGAACCATGGCAATTGAATATTCATCCTCTGTGCAATAATGTACGGGATCACGGTCATGGCGAACATGAGGATAGCGGTGAACATGGCCCGGTATTCCCCGATTAGGAAGGCATGCACCGCGTTCAGGGCGATCAGCGCCTGGAAAAAGTAGGCGAGATATATTCCGTAGCTCTTTTCCATGGGATACACTCTTCCGGGTGAATATTTGAACATTTCCAAATATCCTGAAAGAACTTCATTTTCTCCGGATCGACTCCCTTGTACGTGCCGGAGGGATTTGTACAGGTACCGGAAGGTTTCAGAAGATGATGCTGATCACGCCGAGTGCCCCGGCCGCCACCAGGGCGCCTGCGATGAGCCAGCCGGTGACCATGCAGGAGATGGCCGGGATCTCCTCCCACTGGAAGATCCAGGCGATAATCGGGCTGCCATAGAGGGCGATTCCCGGGATCCAGATGATCGGGATCAGCATGATAACGCCGTAGTGGTGGAGAAAGGCATACTTCTCGGTCCTCTTCGCAATCCGGTCCAGCCACCCGGCTACACGCGGTGATGACTCGGAGAAGAGGTCGCAGATCTGGAGGATGGCTATCATGACCCCGATGGCAACCGAGGTGGTGAGGCCGAGGGCCACCAGCGGATCAATATTCAGGCCGATTCCGACGGCAACCGCGAGAGCCTGGAAAATGAGGGTGGAGGTGATGAGCGCGAGGACTGCCGGCTGGGGAACATGGAAGAGCCCGCCGATGATGAGCGGGATCAGGATGACGAAGGAGAGCACCATGAATGCCGCTAAAAAGAGCCGGAAGTAGCAGATATGCCTCCCGATGATCTCCATGCACCCCTCAATCGCACCGCTCATGACAATCCCGTCTTTTTATACCGTTTACCCGGAAAAGTCTTGAAGGCTTGCAGGAGATCGCGGGGAACCGGACGGGGGAACGACAGGCCACGATCGTGATCGTACTGTCCGTAGTGCGGTGTGATGTCCCGCACCTGTAATCAGTACTCCTCGACTGAGATCAGTATCCGGGATAGTTTTTCGTAGAGCCACCTCTTCCTCCAGAGGTCGCGGTAATCGAAGACAAAATGCTCGTAGGTATCCCAGATGGTCACCCAGTTCAGGATGGTGATGAACCCGGCGATAAGCACGGTGGGAAATGATTCGAGGGGAATCTCTGCAGAAGTAACCAGGTAGAGGAAGAGAATGGCAACGAGAGCGTTTCCGATGGCGATGACCAGGCTGTAGATGCCTTCCCGGCGTGAGATGACAAGGTCATGCCTGATATCCTGGATATGGAAGGCAAAGTGCCTCCGTATTGCCTCCGGTATGAGCCGGGACCCATCAGCCGGAATTTCACCTGCAGGGAGGGATATGACCAGGTTCACCGGTTTTTTCACCCGGTATTCATCCAGGTAACCTCCGATGGTCTCCTCAGCAAGTTCGGTCAGCTCTGTTGTCGGAAGGGGGGATTGGTCCTCAGGGTCGATCAGCTGGCTGATGCTCCTGAATCTGAAGGAGAGGGTGACCCTGCCGTTTTCCTCCTTCCTGCTCACCGCAATTTCTCTCATAGAAGCTCCCGGAGGAGAGGATTATCCGGCCAGCTTATAATCCTGACTCCGGCCGGGATTGTTCCGGCACCGGGTGCATCGGTTAAGGATAGTCGGTTTCCCCCCACCAGGCATCCTGATTTCCCCCGAAATCCGAAAATTGTCTCTGTCTCCCCGGCGGGAGTGATGCCGATCCATGCCTGAGAATCCGGAAAGCTGTTACTCCGTATCCCTCACGCTTTTCCCGTCGGGTGACGGCCCGAGTAGAACGCCGATCCACCGTGTCTCATCGAACATCTCACAGGCCATCTGGACAGCGAGCGTGAGGGGAACGGCCAGCAGAACGCCGACTCCGCCCAGGATCCATCCCCAGAAGATAAGGGAGATGAATACCACCGCAGGAGAGAGGTCCAGTCCCCGGCCGGCAATGTGGGGAAACAGCACGTATTCGGCAAGAAGATTCAGGACCGATACACCGGCCAGCACCAGGAGGGCCGGGACCGGCCCAAGGCCGAACCAGGCAAGGAGCACTGGGGGGATCACCGCCAGCCAGAAGCCGATGTAGGGGACAAATCCCAGGAGGAACGCCAGGAATCCCCAGAATATGGCATACTCCACCCCGATCAGGGCTAGGATAATGGTCGTGCCGATACCGACAACCAGGTTGACCTGGGTCCGGATGATGATGTAGTCCACGTTCTTCTGTGCGAGGGTGGTGAACCGGGGGAGGTCGTCCGGGCGGCGTTCTTCAAGGACGATCCGGATCTTGGCAGAGAAGCCCCTGGCCTCGAAGAGGAGGAAGACGGTGGTGAGGATAACGAGGAGAATGGCGGTCACCAGGTCCCAGAGGCTGCTCAGCAGACCGCCGGCATTGGCGGCGAGCGATCCGGCGAGGTCCGACAGGGAGAGGGATGCAGGATCGATCCCCACCATGAGGAGCAGCGGTCCGGCAAGTTCCAGGCTTCCCTCCAGCTCATCCTGGTACTTGGGGACCTCAGCAAGCAGCTGGAAAAACGACCCGGCGATGACCACGACGAACACCGCAATGATCGCAAGGAAGAGTGCCAGGGTGAGGATAAGAGCTCCCGTCGGGGAAAGGCCCTTTCGCTCAAACCAGTGGAGGAGCATACCGAAGATGACTGCCAGGAAGACTGAGAAGACAAGCGGTCCGAGGATCGGGGCCGCAGCTTTCATCCCGGCAAGCACGATCACCGCAGCGGCAGTGATGATAACAATGCGGGCCGGTTCAGAGAGTGATGGGATGGGTGTCATGGGATGCCGGTTCAGGTGGATTGTTCCTGATTTTTAGTCTTGCACAGAATGCCCTATTAACATTATTCATTCCTTCGCCGGGAAAAAGCCTGTTTCAGGAGAACTCCCCGGATGGTATCGAAAAAAATGGGACGCCTGCGTCACAGATTGATAATCCCCATCGCCAGGAGCAGGAATCCAAGAGAGACCAGGAAAAACCCAAGTACCGTGAAGAATGCTGCAGGGAGCCGCTTCCACCGGAGCATGAAGGCGATGACCGGGGTGCTGTACAGGCCGAGCCCGGGAATCCAGGAGATGAAGGTGCAGGAGACTGCACCGTACTTGTGGATGAAGGTGTACTTCTGCATTTTCGCTTCCACCTTGTCCAGCCATCGTTTCACCCGTTCCGAGGTCTGGGCGAAGGTGATGCAGATCTCCTGGATGGCAAGGGTCATCCCGACAGCGTAGGAGGTCATCACCGCCATGATGACCGCCGCGGGGAGGTCAAGGGCAACCCCTGCCGGGGAGGCGGTGGCCTGGAGGAGAAACGTGGAAAATACGAGGGAAAGAATCAGTCCGTTGGGAATCCCCAGAACGAGCCCGATGAGGAGCGGGATGCCGAAGCAGAAGAAAATGATAAAGAAGAGGCTGATCATGAACTGCCGGGAGAGGATGGAGAAGAGGGGGCGGAGCTCCATACTATCTGATAGGAAAGGATGGATAAAAATGAGTGGGCTTGGTTTCCTGATTATTCCTGCTCCAGCTGTTTCCGGGCATTCCGAAGAGCCATTCGCTGTTCATCCGTTACCCTGGGATACCGGAGGTCGAGGGACTGGATAGTAGTGGAGATGATGTCGGCGACCAGCGTCCGGGCCACCCACTTGTGATCGGCGGGGATTACATACCAGGGTGCCCACTCGGTGCTTGTGGCATGGAGCATATCCTCATACGCTTCAATATGATCATCCCAATATTGCCGCTCCGCAAGATCAGAGACAGAGAACTTCCACAGTTTCTCTTCCTTCTTGAGGCGGTCGAGCAGGCGCTCCTTCTGCTCCTCCTTCGAGATATGCAGGAAGAATTTCAGGATCACCGTCCCGTTCTGCGTCAGGTGGCGCTCGTAGGCATTGATATCCTCGTACCGGGCCTTCCAGAACTGCTTGTTCCGTTTCCCTTCGGGAAGGTGCTGCGCTTCGACCAGTTCCAGATGGACCTTTACCACCAGGACCTCTTCGTAGTAGGACCGGTTGAACACCCCGATCTCGCCCCGGGCGGGGAGGTGCCGCCAGTACCGCCAGAGGAAATCATGGTCAAGCTCCTCATCACTTGGTACCTTGAAACTGGTCACCCGGCAGCCCTGGGGGTTCACTCCTGACATCACGTGCTTGATGGTGCCGTCCTTGCCGGAGGTGTCCATCCCCTGCAGGATAATGAGCACCGCATCGGTGTCACTCGCCCAGAGCAGCTCCTGGGCAGCATCCAGCTCCCGGCGGTTCTGCTCCAGGATGTCCAGGGCCCGCTCCTTTACCGCTTCCTTTCCTGCTGCTTTCAGCTCCTCATCCTGTGCCCATCCGGTCCCGAACCGTATAAGGTCGACTTTTTTTCCCGGGATGACCCGGCACTTTTTGATGTACTTCTCCTGGATCATTACCGTTCCTCACGCCGGGTCGCGGAGCAGGGGGCAGGTCATGCAGTGCCCTCCGCCGCGGCCGCGTCCGAGCTCCGATCCCTCGATCTCCAGCACTTCGATGCCGGCGTCCCGGAAATTCCGGTTGGTGCAGGTGTTCCGGTTGTAGGCAATGACCACTCCCGGCCGGAGGGCGACGACATTATTTCCATCGTCCCACTGCTCCCGTGCGGCCTCGTATTCGTCGCCGCCGGTAGGGATCACCTTCAGCCGATCAACTTCCAGGGCATCGGCGACCGCAGAAAGGAAACTCTCTTCTTTCGTCACGGTGAACAGTGACCGCTCATCGCCGGGCGTGATGCTATAGGCCTGCATCTCGTTCACCACGTTCGGGAACATGGTCACGGTATCCTGGTCGAGCATGGTAAAGACCGTGTCAAGATGCATGTGTGCACGGTCACGGCTCATCTGGGCGACGATAATCCGCTCTGCGGCATTCTTCGCAAAGAGTGCCCGTGCTACCTGCTCGATCATCCGTGCCTGGGTCCGTTCGCTCATGCCGATCAGCACGGTCCCGTTCCCGATTGGCATGACATCACCACCCTCGAGGGAAGACCGGCCGAAATCCTCAATGTCCAATGTACCCGCATCCCCGACCGGTGGATACCAGAACTCGAAGGGAGCATCCCGGAACATCGGGTGGCCCCGGTAAATGGCGGCCACATTCATCACCTCGAGACGCCGCACCGGCCAGAACATGGGATTGAGGGTGACGCCGTTATAAATCCAGCAGGAAGAGTCGCGGGTAAAGAGAGTATTGGGGAGCGGCGGGAGGATGAACGCATCCGGCCCGGCTGCCGCGGCAGTGAGGGAGAACCGGGCAAGCCCCTCCATATAGATACATTCGAGTTCGCCGACCGTGAGCCCCCCGACAAGATGTTTCGCGAGGAGAGCAGGGTCCATGTCCATCAGGCAGATCCGCACCGCATCCACGGCGGATATGCCAACGGTCAACTCAGTTACCACCCGCTCCAGCACCAGCCGCCTGTTCTCGTCACTCGCTGCCAGTGTCTCGGCAAGCAGTTCCTGCAGGTGGTACACTCTCACCCCTTCGTCCTTCATGAGCCGGACAAAGGCGTCATGCTCTTCTCCTGCCCGGTCCACCCACAGGACATCATCAAACAGGAAGTCATCGTGGTTGCCCGGGGTAAGCCGTCGCAGGGATAGATCAGGGCGGTGCACCATAACCTTCCGCAGCCTGCCCACTTCCGAATATACTCCGTATTCAGTCATTCCTTCACACTCACAGTGATCGCACCTGGGTTCCTGCATCCCCGGCAACGATGGCCCGAATGTCACCCAGTGCTCCGATTGCTGCCCGTTTCCCGGTCTCCTCAACGAACTGGCAGGCAGCCTCAACCTTCGGCCCCATGGAACCGGCCGGAAACGGGTAGTTCTTCAGTTCCGAGGGAGTCGATTCCCTGATAAGACGGGCATCGGGCGTTCCCCAGTTGAGATAGACGCCCTGCACGTCGGTGGCCATCACGAAGAGGTCGGCGCCTATATCCTTTGCCAGGAGGGCACTGGCAAAGTCTTTGTCGATGACAGCCTCCACACCCGCAAGCGTTCGTTCCCGGTCGGGAAGGTACATCACCGGAATACCCCCGCCGCCGGCACAGATGACGACGACCCCCTGCTCAAGAAGCCAGCGTATCGGCCGGATCTCGAAGATCCGTTGCGGGCGGGGAGAGGGGACCACCCGGCGCCAGGCCTCGCCGTCCTGCCGGAAGATCCATCCCTTCTCCCCGGCAATCCGATCGGCATCAATCTTCGCATACACCGGCCCGACAAATTTTGTGGGGCTGGAAAATGCAGGGTCTGCCGGATCCACTTCGATCATGGTGAGCATCGTGGCAAACGGGACCTCTATGGGGAGGAGGTTTCCCAGTTCCTGCTCGATCATATACCCGATCATCCCCTCGGTCTGGGCGTCGAGGACGTCAAGGGGGTAGGGTTCGACCGCCGTGTAACAGGCAGCCTGGAGGGCAAGCAGGCCGACCTGCGGCCCGTTCCCGTGCGAGAGCACGAGATCGTGATCGGCTGCCAGCGGTGCCAGCGCCAGGGCCGCCGCCCGCACATTCTCCCGCTGTACATCGGCAGTCATCGGCTCTCCCCTTTTCAGGAGAGCGTTTCCCCCCAGCGCAACCACGATTCTCATTGATAGTCTCCCACCGTCATGGGATCAGTCTGCGAGGGTCGCCACCATGATGGCCTTGATGGTGTGCATGCGGTTCTCGGCCTGATCCCAGACGATGGAATGGTCCGATTCGAAGACCTCATCAGTCACCTCGAGTGCTTCAAGGCCGGTCTTCTCATAGATCTCCTCCCCGACCTTCGTCTGCCGGTTATGAAATGAGGGCAGGCAGTGCATGAACTTCACATCCGGGTTTTCGGAGAGCTCAATCGCTGCCTGGTTGACCTGGTAGGGGAGGAGGAGCCGGATCCGCTCGTCCCAGACTTCCTTTGGCTCCCCCATCGAGACCCAGACATCGGTATACAGGAAGTCAGCCCCTCGTACACCTTTGCGGACATCATCTGTCAGCGTGAGGCGTGCACCGGTATCCCGGGCGATCTTCCGGCACTCGGCCACGAGATCTTTCTTCGGCCAGAGCTGCTCCGGGGCACAGATCCGTACATCCATGCCGAGCTTCACCCCGCCGATCATGAGTGAATTGCCCATGTTGTTCCGCCCGTCCCCCATGTAGCAGAAGGCAATCTCCGTCACCGGTTTTGTGCTGTGCTCGATCATGGTCATCACATCGGCAAGGATCTGGGTGGGGTGGAACTCATCGGTGAGGCCGTTATACACCGGAACGCCTGCATACTGTGCGAGAACCCTGACATTCTCCTGTGAGAAGCCGCGATACTCGATGGCGTCATAGAGCCGGCCCAGGACCCGGGCCGTATCCTTCATCGATTCCTTGTGTCCGATCTGGGATCCCTCAGGGCCGAGATAGGTCACGTGGGCACCCTGGTCGTAGGCGGCGACCTCGAACGAGCACCGTGTCCGGGTGGAGGACTTCTCAAAGATGAGCGCGATCTCCTTTCCCTTCAGGTAGTGGTGTTCGGTTCCGTTCCTTTTTGCCTCTTTGAGATCCCGTGCCAGCTGGATGAGGTTTGCGATCTCATCGGTATCAAATTCGAGCAGGGTGAGGACGTCCCGGTGACGCACCACCGGGACGAGGGTTTCTCCTTTTCTGATTTTCAGGGTCATGGAAATCTCCAGGAAGTATTCAGACCAATGCCCCCAGAGAGAGCATGAGAATGATCAGGGCGGCAAGCATCAGCAGCAGGGGCCAGATAAACCGGAGCCAGGTCCCGTACGGGACACGGCCGATGGCCAGCGCCCCCATTACCACCGCGAAGGTGGGGTTGATCAGGTTCACAAGTCCGCTTGCCGACTGGTAGGCGGTCACGATCAGCGATGGCTCGACTCCGGTGAGAGATCCGAGAGGGGCCATGATCGGCATGGTCAGGGTGGCGAGGCCGGATGACGAGGGGATGAGGAACGAGAGCGGGAGATAGATCACGAACATCACGTTGATGAACGGCACGGAGGCAAGTCCCGAGAGGGCACTGTCACACCAGAACAGCACGGTGTCGGTGATCAGCCCGTTGTTCATCACGACGGTGATGGCGCGGGCAAGGGCAATGATTAGGGCTACACCGAGAAAGTCTGCCGCCCCGTGCACAAAGGTGTCGGCAAGATCGGACTCCCCCATCCGGGCATAGAGCCCGATAACAATTGCAAAGAACAGGAACAGTGCGGTAAATTCGCCGAACCACCAGCCGAAAGTCGGGATGACGGTGATCCCGAGATCAGCCCAGGGGATGACGCTGACGATCATGATCAGGAATGCCAGGCCGAAGAGGGCGAGCACCACTTTCTGTCGGGACGTCAGCTGCGGGACCGGACCACCTGTGCCCGCACCCCCGATAAATTTCTTTTCATTCTCTTCCCTGAGATGATGGACCAGCGATGCGGACGGGTCGTTCCGGACCCGCTCGGCATACCGCATGACAAAGAAGATTCCGATGAGGAGGGCAATAACAAGAATGACAATACGCAGCAAAAGCCCCTCCCCAAGGGGAATCCCGGCGAACCCCGAAGCGATACCGGTGGCAAACGGATTTATCGTGGACCCGAGCACCCCGATTCCGGAACCAAGCAGGACTACGGCAACCCCGGTCAGGGCGTCGTAACCTGCAGCAATCATGACCGCGATGATCAGGACATAGAATGCGAGGGTCTCCTCTGCCATGCCGTACGTGGTTCCACCGAGAGCAAAAAGGATCATCAGGATAGGGATGAGCAGCCGCTCCCTCCCGGAAAATCCCAGGGCGACCGAGCGAATCGCGGTATCGATAGCCCCGGTCTTCATGGTCACGGCTAGGAATCCTCCTATTACCAGGACAAAGAGGGCCACATCGATTGCCCCGAAGAGGTATCCGAATTCATAGGGGCTGATGACGCCCGTTTCCCCCAGGATGCCGTACATTCCCGAGATCGGGGCCATGAAAGCCAGGATGATCCGCTGCGGGTTGGGGGGAAATTCGTGATATGTTCCGGGTATCGGGGCTCCTGCCTCATCGCGGTCATAGAGCCCGGCAGGGATGATCCAGGTCCCGATGGTGACCAGGATGATCAGGAGGAAAAGGATGGTGTAGGCACTGGGGAGCCTGATGCGGGTCAGGTTCATGGTCCATCCTCCTTTCTGCGGCCGGAGTCCGGCAGCGGGGGACAGCTCTTCATGGTGGTCATACCGGCTCTCCTCCCGGGGAAGACTCAGAAACACCGGGCAGGATGTCGGCGATCCTGCCCTTGAACTGGCTCATAAACAGGTCGTAGTAGAATCCCCGCTTTTCCATCAGTTCATTATGTGCACCCTGCTCCACGATCTCGCCCTTGTTGATCACAAGGATCTTGTGGGCATTCCGGATGGTGGAAAGCCGGTGGGCGATCACGAAACTGGTCCGCCCGGCCTGGAGTTTCCGGAGCGCCTCCTGGATGGCCCGCTCGGTCCGGGTATCGACGTTGCTCGTCGCTTCATCGAGAATGATCATCCGGGGATTGGCGACCATCAGCCGGGCGATGGTGAGGAGCTGCCGCTGGCCCTGGGAGAGGTTGCTCCCGCCATCCACCAGCAGGGTGTTGTATCCGTCAGGAAGCCGCCGGACGAAGTCATCGCAGTTGGCCTCCTGTGCCGCCAGGATACACTCTTCTTCCGTCGCCCCCTCCCGGGCGTACTTCAGGTTGTTCATCACTGTGTCGGTGAAGAGGAACGGCTCCTGCAGCACCACGCCGATCTGCTGCCTGAGGCTGTCCTGCGTTATGTCGTAGATATCCTGCCCGTCAATGGTGATCGTTCCGCTGTCGATGTCATAGTACCGGGTGAGGATGTTGATGATGGTGCTCTTCCCGGCCCCCGTTGGCCCGCAGAGCCCGATCATCTGCCCGGGGAGGGCCTCAAAGGTGTTATCCCTGAGTATCTTCCGCCCCTTCACGTAACTGAAGTCCACGTGGCTGAAGACCACATGCCCCTCAACCGGCCTGATCGGCTGTGCGCCCGGCCGGTCGGTGATGTCCGCCTCCTCATCGATGATGGTAAAGATCCTCCCGGCACCGATGATGGCAGAGAGGACAAAATTGTAGTTGGCAAACATGGCATAGAGGGGGAAGATGAAGAGGAGGGTGAGGGAGAGGAAACTGGCAAGATCCCCGACCGACAGGGTACCTCGCACCACCATGGCCGAGCCCACCAGGGCTACGATACCGATATCCAGGTAGGTGCACATGGTGGTGAGCGGGTTGATGATCAGGGAGAGGAGCTGGGCACGGGCACCGACATCACGCGCCTGTTCGCTGGTAGTATCGAGCTTTTCAGATTCCCGCTCCTGCTGCCGGTAGGCGATCACGGTCCGCTGACCGGTCAGGGTCTCCTCCATCAGCCCGTTCAGATCAGAGAGCCGGGTCTGGAGGAGCTCGAAGGCCGGGGCGGCCACCCGGGCCAGGATGTACACAAACCCCATCAGGAGCGGGATAACCACCAGGGAGACAAGGGTCAGGAAAGGATTGAGGGCCAGCATGGCGAGAATGGTCAGTACCAGCATAAACATCCCCATGACCAGAATGCCGAGGGGATTCTGGAAGAGGGCGATGACGGTATCGATATCGTTGGTCACCCTGCTCATCAGTTCACCGATCGGCCGCCGGTCAAAGAAGTTCAGGGAGAGGGTCTGCATGTGCCCGAAGAGATCTTTCCGGAGTACATAGAGAGCATGCTGGGCAATCACAGCGAGTCCACGGAAGGCAAACAGGAGGGTGACCATGGAGAGCAGCGCCATGGACAGCGTAGCAAATGTGAGGCGGAAGAGATCATCGCTGCTGCCATTTGAGGAGATGAGGTTCACCGCCTGACCGAAGAGGACGGAGATCAGGATAAAACCCGAGATTCCGATAAGGAAGAGGAAGGAGACCGCGACCATCCGTGCCTTGTCCGTGGTGAGGTAGCGCAGGAGCCGGATGAGGGTCCCAAGGCGGCCCTGCGATTCCGTTTTTTGCCGGGTCATGCGACGTCCTCCTTTCGTACCCCGCCGAGCTGGGAATCGAAGATTTCACGGTAGAGGGGACTTGTCTCCATCAGCTCGCGGTGCGAACCCGATGCTACGATCTTCCCCCCATCCATCAGGACGATGGTATCCGCAGTCAGCACCGTGCTGATACGCTGGGCGACCACCAGCTGGGTGGTCCCGGCCAGTACCTTCCCCATTGCCGCCTGGATCCGCGACTCGGTGGAAACGTCGACCGCGCTGGTGCTGTCGTCGAGGATGATCACCTTCGGCCGGGGGGTGATTGCCCGGGCGATAGAGATACGCTGCCTCTGGCCGCCGGAGAAGTTTGATCCCTTCCGTGCCACGCGGGCGTCGTATCCTTCGGGGATAGCCGAGATGAAGCCGTGTGCATCGGCTGCCTTTGCAGCTTCAATTATTTCGTCTTCATCAGCCTCCGGTTTGCCAAAGGAGACATTCTCGCGGAGGGTGCCCGAAAAGAGGATCGAGGCTTGGAGCGCCGGCAGGACCGCCTTCCTGAGGCTTTCCTGGGTGATGTCCCGGACGTCCGTTCCATCGATGGTTATCCTGCCCTCAGTCACATCGTAGAACCTCGGAACCAGGTTGACCACGGTGGATTTCCCGGAACCTGTCGGGCCAAGGAAAGCGACCGTCTTGCCTGGTTCAACCATGAGGCTGATACCGGAAATCGCCGGCGCACCGCCACGACCCTCATAGCTGAACGTCACGTCTTCAAAGACGATGCGGCCTTTCACACGTTCTGTATCGAGCGGGACAGCACCCGGGGCATCCTGTATTGCCGGCCGGGTATCGATAAGTTCGGCCAGCCTGCCGGCCGAGGCTTCAGCGGCAATGATCTGCGGAAAGACCAGCGAGAGGAGGAACATCTGCGCCAGGATGAGGAAGAAGTACTGGGAGAAGGCCATCAGTTCACCGATTTCCATACCTGTCCCTGCAATAATCTCAGTACCGCCGAACCAGATCGCAGCGGCATTGGCCAGGCCGAGGATGAGGAAGACGCCGGGGATGATGAAGGCAATGATCTGCTGGGGTACGAGCGATGCCAGGTAGAGCGACTGATTCGAATCATCAAACCGCTTGTTCTCGTGTCCCTGGCGGACAAAAGCCTTGACCACCCGGATGCCTGAGAGGGCCTCCTGAAGGGTGGTGTTCATCTGGCCCAGCCGGTTCTGGCGGACCTTGTATCCCTTCTGGAGGAGGATCCCGGTGCCGCCGAAGAGTAGCCCGGCGGCCGGGATGGCGAGGATAATGATCCAGAGGAGATCCGGGCTGGAGATCCCGACGAGAATGAGGGCGATGACGATCATGAAGGGAGCGAGCAGCAGAAACCGGATCGAGAGCTGGACGGCCATGTTAATCTGGGTGATGTCATTGGTCAGCCGGATCATCAGCTCCCCGGCGGGGAAGGTATCCAGGTTCCGGAATGAGTACTGCTGGACGTTCCGGTATACCTGTGTCCGCAGATAATTACCTGCCCCCTCAGCGATTTTAACGGCAACGACGAGGTTTGCCATGATGAACCCGGCGGCAATGATGGCATACAGGAGCATGGTGAGGGAGGAATCCACCACGACGCCAATGTCGCTCGTGCCGATGCCGACATTGATCAGTCTGGAGAGCTCGGCCGGGATAAGCACGGTGAAGACAGCCGAGAGCAGGATGAAGACCTGGGAGAGGGCGATCCACTTCCAGTGGGGCCGGAGGAAGGCCAGCATCCGCCGGAGGTTGGGGAACGCTGCCATTCACACCTCCCCACGATGAGGCCCGGAATCGTGCATCCGGACCTTTGATGTATACATACGCTCCAGGGAGCAGCAGAATACCATAGCTGTGTTGGGGCCTCCTAGTATCTGCATCAACCCGTGGACTAAAAAAGATGCAGCAGGTGCTGGGGGAGCGCTCTTATACCCGTCCGGTTATTATCAGCACATGAAATCGCTGATCATACCGGTATGTATCGGAGTGATGGTGCTCGCCGTCCTCCTTGCCGGCTGCACCATGCCGGAGCTGCCCGGCCAGCCGCCGGTCACTACAGAAGGAACACCTCCTGTGACACCCGTACCCCTGGAGAGGACCCCGCTCACCGGCACGGGCTGGACCCTCATCTCCGGCCTTTCAGGTGCCGGTACATGGAATGTGCTTCCCGGAGGAACGGTAATCACCGCGACCTTTGGTGAAGACGGCCAGGTGAGCGGTTCTGCCGGTTGCAACAACTACTTCGCAGCCTACCAGTCCCGCCTGAGCTCGCTCACGGTAGGGAAGGCGGCATCAACCCGGATGAACTGTGAAAACCCGGCAGGAATCATGAACCAGGAGACGCTCTACCTTTCGAATCTGGAGGGAGCAGCAACCTACGCCATAGAGGGCGACCTGCTCATGATCTACGATACGACCGGGAAAACCCTGCTCACCTACAGGAAGGGTCTGCCTGAGGTAACTCCCCTGCCGTTCGTGGGGACGACCTGGTCCCTTGGTCTCTACAAGGGAGCAGACGGCACGATGACTGCCGTTCTCCCGACTACTACGGTGACTGCCCTCTTCGAAAACGGTAACCTTACCGGGTCTGCCGGGTGCAACTCCTACTTCGGGGGCTATACACTGGTAGGAGTGAACGGGATCACCCTCGGCCCCATCGGCTCAACTTTGATGTTCTGCGGGGAGCCCGGGGTGATGGAGCAGGAGACAGCCTACCTTGCGCTGCTTCAGTCGGCAGTATCCTGGGAGGTGTCGGGAGCACAGCTCATCCTGTCTGATGCGGGAGGGATGCCAATCCTGGAATACTCCGGAATGTAACCGGTGTCAGACCAGAGCGGTATGACACTACTCCCTCCTATTTTCCTCTCATCCAGGTAAATTCAGGAAATGATTTCCTCATGAGCGAGCCGGCGTTCCCGTTTATTCTTCCGGTACAGCCAGCCACCGAGGATCATCATGAAGATGATCCCGAAGGCGGCGATCACCAGCACCATGAACAGGATCTGGGGGTTTTCAAAATTGGCGGACACCACCACCAGTGCCGCAGAAACATTCCGGAACCCGGTCCCGAACGCCAGTACCTCGCGGTTCCGGAGCTCCGGGCCTCCCAGCACGTAGCCGATGCCGAACGAGCCGAGGATGAACAGGATAGCCACCAGCGTTCCTTCGAGACCGAGGAGCGTGCCGGCCCTGACCGAGAAATCGCTGGTAAAGAGGCCGATGGTGTAGATGAAGAGAACCACTACGATCGAGAGATCCGATACCCGGTTGATTATCGGGTACAGTTTCTCTGCGACCGACGGGACCTGTGCCCGGAGCGCCATGGTGATGATGAGCGGGATGAGCATGAAGACGACGAGGTAGAGGGCGGTGCCGCTCTGGTCAACCGAAACCCCCTCGATGAGGTACGGGAGCATGAGCGGCATGGTGAAGATGGTGATCAGGATGAGGACCATGGTCAGCCCCACGGCATAGGCCACATTCCCCCCGATGATCTTCATCGCTTTCGGGAGCGAGGGGGCGCCGGCTGCCGCGGCAACGATGACAAGGCCAATTGCGAGATCGATATCGAGGGGTATGACGGAGAGGATCAGGATGGCAAAGAGCGGGACTACCACGAAATTGGCAACGAGCGAGATGGACAGGAGCCACTTCTTCTTCCAGGGGGCGAGGATCTCCCTAACGGTGAGATTGAGTCCCATGGCCGCGATGCTGGTGACGACAAAGAACCAGATCGCGTAGGTTCCGATCTCCATCAGCAGCGGGTTCATCACCATATCATCACCTCCCTGAGTACCCGTCCGAAATCTGCAGTGAGGGTTGCATGGCGCAACTCAAGAAAGATTCTGATCCGAACCTGCTGGTGATAAAAAGGGTGGGAGGAATCAGGCTGCCTTCTGCTGGGACCGGATCATGAAGGAACCGATGATCGCGGCAAAGCCGAACACGATGCCCAGGATCCCCAGCACGAACGGCAGGGCAAGGGTTGCAATATACGGCTGGATGAGCAGGATCAGTCCAAATATTACTGAGATGAAGCCGAGGATGCCAATCGCCCATCCTCCCCCGGTGAATGCCTGGTACATGTGAAGCCCGCCGATGATAAGGGCCCAGACCCCGACCATGATCACAAAGACGAAGGGCACGATGAAGGCACTGTAGTAGGGATAGGCGAGGATCAGGATCCCGAGAATGATGCCGAGGATCCCGAGCAGCGCTTTCATACCGGCATTGGTCTTGTCGGCACCGATGCTCACGAGTGAAAATATGCCGCTCACGAACCAGTAGGCCCCCAGGAAGGTGACCAGGACGAGCAGGGTCATGTAGGGGGAGGTGAGGAAGAAGATCCCGAGGACAAGGGCGATAATTCCCTGGAGGAGCACGAGCCACCAGGGGAAGAATCCGCCGGGCATTCCCGGCATCTGCATGGTACCTGTTGTTTCAGCAGTCATAGGAATACACCACGATTTGACAATTGGAAGAATGATTCCTGGTTTTATAAAGGTTCTGCGGTAATTCGCGGGAAAAAAGGAATGCAGGCGATTCAGAGTTCGCACTCCGGTGTCGAATCATCAACCATCGGGTTCGTGAGTTCGTCAAGCGTCTTTTTCTGAATATAAAGGGTTCCCAATACTGCCACGACCACCGCTCCGATCAGGTCGAAGATAAGGTCGATCATGGTGTCATCGAGGCCATGCTGGAGGGGTTTGACAAGGAACGCCCCGAAGAAGGTGTCCATCAGGTACTCGTAGATTTCCCAGAAGGCACCGATGGCCATGGTGAAGATAATGATGTAGAAGAAGATTTGGAGCCTGGTCATCTTGATGCAGCTGAACCGATTTACCAACAGGATGGAGACGAAGCCGAGCAGGGCAACGGTGATCGAGGAGATGAAGTGGGCCATCTTGTCGTAGTAGGGATAGAGGAGGATATACCAGTTCTGTGCATAGCCGGCCACGTGGAGGAAGACGGCAAGGGCGATGAGGAAGTTGACTTCCCAGGGAAGGCTGATACTGGTCCTCCTCTCAACAAGTACCGGGATTATGGTGAGGCTGAATCCGACCAGGCCGATAAAGACGAGATGGGGGTTCAGGGTTGCCAGACCGTATATGACATTGAGCAGAATAAGGCCCTGCATGGCCCAGGCGATGTAGACCCCGCGGGAGTATGGCATCAAGCTACGTGAACCGGGGATTGTTATAATAATTACAGTCAGGGACTCCCTGTCTCCCCGGATTCCACCACTGCGTTCCCCGCTCCGGTCAGGCTGTAGATCAGCCAGTTCTTTTCATGGCGGCTTTCAATGAGACCGGCTTCTTTCAGGATTCCCAGGTGGTAGGAGAGCCGGGAGTCCGCGGTCCGCAGGCAGTGCTTGATGACGCAGACGCAGAGGGGTTGTGCTGCGAGGAGATAGAGGATCTTCAGGCGCAGGGGATCGGCAAGGGCCTTATGAATTTTCACCTGTTCATTCAGGGAAGATTCAACTGGAATGAGACTGCACAGCCAGGGGAGCCCTCCCGCTTCCGCGAGGCTGACGGCGATCTCTTTCGGTATTTCATCGATGATTCCCGGTTTTCTGGTCCTGACGGAATTCTTCGCAGGTGCCGTCATATGGCTCAACAAAGTGTGAAATGGATTAGATGATAATAGGTCTTTTCGTTCAATGTTTCAAATATTATTGAATCATCCCTGCCCACGTTCCGGTTCGGATCGCAATGCTCTCATGACCGGACTGCACAGTACTTCAGGGAGACGACCATGAAAACGAGCATCCTCTTCATCTGCACCCAGAACGCGGGCCGCTCCCAGATGGCCGAGGGCTATCTCCGGACCCGGTACGGGGACCGGTACGAGGTATACAGCGCCGGGACGCACCCGTCAGAGGTGAGCCGGAAGGCTACCGTCGTCATGCAGGAGATCGGGGTGGATATCTCGGGTCACCATGCAAAATCGCTGGATGAGTTCACCGGACGGGCGATCGATCTGGCGGTCACGCTCTGTAACCATGCACAGGCGGTATGCCCGGTCTTCCCCTGGGCGAAGGAGACCATCCACCAGAGCTTCCCGGACCCGGGAACGTTTTCCGGGACCGATGAGGAGATCATGGAGCAGGTCAGGGACGTGAGGAACGAGATTGTCTGGTGGATCGATTCCCGGTTCGGGAAGGCCGACGCGCCACCGGATTCCGGCTTCTGACCGGCAGCCCTGCTCCAGAAATATTTTTCCCTTTCCGCGGGAGACAAACCCCTGTGAAACTCCTGATGCCCTCCCGGACTATGACCTGTCCAAAGGCGGTCTCATGAACCCCGAGGAGGTCCTCCGGGTCGCCATCGTCGATGCCCACATCATGACCGAGACCACGGGCGGACGTGCCACCCGGGCCCTCATCCAGGAGATGAAGCGTGCGGGCATGGGGGTCATCGAGATCGGGACCATCGAGGATGCCATTTCTGCCGTGGTTACGGCACCGGATGTCGACTGCGTGCTGGTTGCCTGGGACATGGAGGGTGCAGAGAGCCTGATCCGGATGATCCGGACCAGGAATAAGGAGGTCCCCGTCTTCCTGATCTCCGAGCCCGGGATCGTTCACTCGGTGCCGCTCTCAGTTATCAGGCAGGTGAACGAGTATGTCTGGATCACCGGGGATACTCCCGAGTTCATCGCCGGTCGGGTCGAAGCGGCAGCCCTCCGGTACCGGGGCCGGCTCCTCCCGCCGTTCTTCAATGAGCTGGTGAACTTCTCCCGGGATTTCGAGTATTCCTGGCATACTCCGGGGCATGCCGGGGGCATCGCCTTCCTCAAGACCCCGGCCGGCAGGGTATTCCACCGCTTCTTCGGTGAACAGCTCTTCCGGTCCGATCTCTCGGTATCGGTCGAGGAGCTCGGCTCGCTCCTGGACCATTCCGGCCCGATCGGTGAGGCAGAGCGGTATGCCGCAAAAGTGTTCGGGGCAGATGAGACCTACTTCGTCACCAACGGCACCTCGGGATCAAACCGGATTATCTTCTCGGCCAGTGTGAGCGACGGTGACCTGGTGCTCGTGGACCGGAACTGCCACAAATCGGTCGAGAACGGGATCACCCTCAGCCGCTCGGTCCCGGTATACATGGTTCCGACCCGGAACCGGTACGGGATCATCGGCCCTATCCGTCCCCGTGAGATCGAGAAAGAGACGATCACCGAGCGGATCGCCTCCCACCCCTGCCTCAGGATCAGCAGGGAGGCACCTCCCCGGCTCGCGGTCATCACCAATTCCACCTACGACGGGCTCTGTTACCATGTCCCGACCCTCGAATCCCTTCTCGGCCAGAGTGTCGACCGGATCCTGTACGACGAGGCCTGGTTCGGCTATGCCCGGTTCAACCCCCTGTACAGCGACCGGTTCGGCATGCGGGAGGGGGACCGCAAACCCGGTAGTCCGACTATTTTTGCCACCCAGTCGACCCACAAGCTCCTCGCCGCCCTCTCCCAGGCCTCCATGATCCACCTGAAAAACGGAAGGAGCCCGGTGGAGCACGGGCGTTTCAACCAGGCCTTTCTCATGCACAGCTCAACCTCCCCGTCGTACCCGATCATCGCCTCCCTCGATATCTCCTCCCGGATGATGGACGGCGGGTGGGGAAAGACCCTGACCGACGAGACCATTGAAGAGGCCATCGCCTTCCGGAAGGAGATGATCCGGATTCGGCGTGAACTCGGTTCCGGGGAGGGGGGTCCTGACTGGTGGTTCAGTGTCTGGCAGCCTGAGGTTGTCCGCGATCCGGAAGGGCGTCAGGTGCCCTTCGAGGATGCCGACCCCGTTCTCCTCCGCACCGATCCCTCCTGCTGGACCCTCCATCCGGGAGACGAGTGGCACGGGTTCACCGGTCTCGAGGACAACTACTGCATGCTCGACCCGATCAAGGTCACCATCCTCACCCCGGGCATTGAACCGGACGGCTCTCCTGCTCCCCGGGGAATCCCGGCAGAGATCGTGGCCAGATTCCTGGAGGCCCGGGGCGTCATTCCGGAAAAGACCGCTGACTACAGCATCCTCTTCCTCTTCTCGCTCGGGATTACCAAGGGCAAGTGGGGAACGCTCCTCTCCGGGCTCTTTGAGTTCAAGCGCCTCTTTGACGAGGAGCAGCTCCTGAAGGATGTTCTCCCTGACCTCGCAGTTGCATATCCGCGGCGATATGAGGCGATGACCGTGACCGGGCTTGCAGAAGAGATGCACCGGTTCATGAGCGATAACCGGCAGCTTGCCCTGCTGCGGTCGGCCTACTCAACGCTCCCTGCGGTGGCCATGATCCCTGCCGCTGCATATGCCCTCCTGGTCAAAGGGAAGGTAGTGAAGGTACCGCTCGATCAGATCGAAGATCGCGTGGTGGCAACTGCCGTGGTTCCCTACCCGCCGGGAATCCCCCTCCTGATGCCCGGGGAGCGGACCGGCCCGGCGGACGGCCCGGTGATCGGGTTTCTTAAAGCCCTCCAGGAATTTGATACCAGGTTCCCGGGATTCAGCCACGAGATCCACGGGGTGGAGCGGGAGAATGGGCGCTCTCTGGTGTACTGCATCACCACGGATGCGGATTAGGGAGGTGACCCGGAGGGCTACCCTCTCCGGAAGACAAGGAGCTGTTTCTGGTCATAGTAGGAGAGAATCAACTCATCGCCGTCCACGTTGAACCGTGTTGATGTCTGAAGCAGGCTGAGATAGACCTGTTCCCGCTCCATGACCCCTTCGGGCGAGAGGCAATACTTTTCAGTCGAGGCGAGGGGACCGATCGAGATGAGACCTCCCTCGACCATATACTCCCCAAAATAATCGTTGCAACCCGCGTTGCCGCTGACCCGGCTGTCGTTTCCGAATACTGCCGTGATCCTGCCTTCCGGCGGCAGCGGGACGAGGTTGTCATTTCCGTTGGTAGAGGAGAGGAGGATCCAGGTGCCGGTGATATCCGGGCACGGGGGACCCTGGCCGGGCGTCGTGCAGCATCCGCTGAAAAGGCAGAAGACGATCAGGGACAGGAACAGGAAAGGCAGCCGGGACATAGTACGCAGTGAAATCCTCCGCGTATTTCATCTTAATTGTTTTCTGATGTTCTGCCTGCGATCTTTTTCATCCGTACCGACCATAAGATTGAGAAAGGTTCTCTCATGGTAAAGATGCTGCTCGGGATTGGAAATCCCCTTCGTGGCGATGACGGCGCCGGAAACTACGTGGCGGACCGGTTCAGGGCACCGGGATGGCTGGCGCTCGACTGTGGCACCATTCCCGAGAACTTCACCGGGACGGTCAGAAAAGAGCACCCGGAACTGCTGGTGCTGGTGGATGCTGCAGAAATGGGCATTTCCCCCGGGGAGTTCCGGATCATCCTGCCGGACGACATTGCCGCGGTGACGTTCGGCACCCATGCCCTCCCGCTCAGCATCCTGATCGAGTTTCTCTCCCCTGAAGCAGGCCGGGTCTTCTTCATCGGTATCCAGCCCGATCAGACGGAGATGGACCAGCCTCTCTCGAAAGCGGTGCGGGAGGGTGCAGACCGGCTGACCCGGATCCTTGAGGGAGGGGCCCTGGAGAGGATTCAGGAGTATCGAAGGGAGGGGTGAGTCCTTCTCCGTAATCCTTCATTCCTTCGAAAAGGCGGGGATGACACAACGTGAGCATTCCGCACAGCACCAACGCGACGCTCCTGGGGCTGATGCCCCGCTGCTGTGGCGCCCCACAGTGCGATAGGGCCTGTACGCAGATTTTTGATTCATTACGGGTTCGAGGCATCTCCTGGAATAACTGGATATCCTACGGGGTGCGCCCAGCGGTAGTGGTGAAGCGAAGCGAACCCCTGGGAGCGTCAGAAATCCGGGTAAGAGGAGATCGCTTTAGCAAAAAAAGTGGGTTCTTCACTCCACAATAAGGTTCTCCGAATACCGGTCCTCATCGGCAAGGAGGAAGGCATCGGTCATCCGCAGCCCGCCCTTGGGGCAGATATCAGTGCACTGGGAGCAGAAGATGCACTGGTCCACCCAGATCCGGATCCTTTTGGTCTCCTCAAGGAGCTCGATGGCATTCGAGGGGCAGACCTTCACGCAGAGCGAGCACCCGATGCAGCCGTCCCGCTGGTACTCGATCTTGCCCCGGAACTTCGGGGGGGTCTGCACGGGAGGCACGAGTGTCGCCTGCCCGGCTCCGACCTTCTTCAGGAACCCGGTCACTGATGGCGGCAGGTACTTTGCCGGGAACATGTTGGTAGCCGGTGTGCGGAAGAGCTGCTTCAGCAGCTCCGGGAACATGGGCAGGAGCGCCATCAGAGCACCCCCGCAACCGTTCCGAGCGCCGAGTCTGCCATCAGCAGCAGCAGCCCGGCAAGGCCGATCAGGGCGAAATAGACCCAGTACACGGTAACGACCTGGTTGATCCGGAACCGGGCCATCCCCACCCGTACCAGCGTGACGGTGATGAACATCACCAGCACCACCTTGGCGAGGAAGAAGAGCAGGTCGGCGACCTGCGCGACTCCTGCCGGCAGTGCGACAAACGAGGAGAGGTTCCAGGGGAAGAAGATAGCCACGGCCAGCGCCCCCATCACCAGGGTCTTGACCGCAGTAGAGAGAGAGAAGAGGGCGAGGTTCCGCCCGGAGTATTCCACCAGCAGTCCCCCGGCAAGCTCGGTCTCCGCTTCCTGGGTATCGAATGGTATCCGGGAGAGTTCCGCTGGAGTGACCACGGCGAGCACGATGAGGAGGAGGATCAGGCCGGCAATCCCCAGCGGCCCGACGATTCCCCAGACCGGGTTTCCGGCAATGCTCGAGAGCAGGAAGGGGTGTGCCACGCCTGCTGCCCAGAGCCGCCAGGCGATGCCGATCACCACGATGGCCAGCGGGAACTCGTACCCGATCATGGTCACCATCTCACGCTGCGCACCTACCGTTGCGTAGGGGGAGCCGGAGGCAAACCCTCCCGCCACCATGGCCAGCGCTGGGATGGTGAGGAGGTACATCACCAGGATAAGGTCTCCGTACATCCCGAGCGGGGAGATGAGGCTCCCGAGCGGAATGTAGAGCAGGATGACCAGGCTCGAGACCAGAGCAATGACCGGGGCCATGTTGAAGAGCCACGGGATGGCATTTTCAGGGACGATGTTCTCCTTTACCAGCAGCTTCCGGATATCAATGAACGGCTGTCGCAGGGGAGGTCCGATCCGGGCCTGCATGTGGGCGGCAAGCTTCCGGTCGATCCCGAGCAGGAAGAGCCCGGCGATCAGGCCGAACAGGGAAACGATCACCGTCCAGAGGATGATCTCTCCGATGGTGGTGACGAGCGTCATTGCTGCAGCCTCCTGGTCTTCTCAACCGATAACCGGTGCAGGTCATCCTTGGTGAGGATCGATCGTGAACCGCTCCGGACCACGGCTACCCGGTCAGTGCAGGAGAGGCAGGGATCGATCGAGGCCACGACGATGGGGATATCGGCGATCTGCTCCCCCCTCAGCATGGGAATCCAGGACATCAGGTTGCTGTACGAGGAGGCCTTGACCTTCCATGCAGTGGGGGCCTCCTTCCCTTCCATAACGACATAGTGGAAGCACTCTCCCCGGGGGGCTTCCACCCTGCCGATCGCCTCTCCCCGGGCTTTCTTGCAGATGGCCAGGAGCTTGGCAAGTTTCGGCTCCGCGGTGATCTCACCTGACGGCATCTCGGAGAGGCACTGGCGGACGATCCCGCATGACTGGCCAACCTCGAGCAGCCTGACCACGATCCGGTCGTAGACGTCGCCCCGGGTCTCGCCCAGGTGCTGGTCGGGCAGGATGGCCCGGACATCGAGGTCGCCGTAGGCGCAGTAGGGGTAGTCCTGCCGGAGATCCACGTTCACCCCGGAAGCCCGGGCAGTCGGGCCGACGGTGCAGAGCTTCAGGGCATCGTCCTTCGAGAGTAGCCCGACATTCCGGCACCGCATGGCGATGGTTTTGTCATGCAGGAACAGGTCGAGGAGTTTTCCGAGCAGCCCCTCGTAGGTGGAGAGGCAGTCCTCGATGATACGGTGCTGTTCGGGAACGATATCCCGCCGCACCCCGCCTACCTGCACGAGGGCGTAGTTGACCCGGTTCCCGGTAAGGTTCTCGATCACGTCCATCGACTGCTCCCGCACCCGCCAGGTCAGGTGGAGAAGGGAGTCAAACCCGAGCTCGTGGGCAGCCACACCGGCCCAGAGCAGGTGGGACTGGATCCGTTCGAATTCGGCGATGATGGTCCTGATGTAATCGGCCCGCTCCGGGACCTCGATCCCTGCAACCTGTTCCACCGCCCGGGAGAAGGCGAGGGTGTGGGAGACCCCGCAGATCCCGCAGATCCGGTCGGTGAGGTGGACGATCTGGACCGGGTTTCTCCGCATGCCCATCCACTCTATTCCCCGGTGGGTCTGGCCGGGTGCGAAGTCCACATCCCGGATCACCTCGCCGTCCATCCGGAAGGTGAACATCACCGGTTCCTTCAACGCCGGGTGGGTGGGCCCGATCGGGATGATGTAGGGGGACTTCTTCTCCTCGCTCATGATGATCCCTCCTTCGGGGGGGCCTCTTCTGCCGGGAGTTCGCACAGCTCCTTTTCCCCGGCAGGAGGAACCGGCCGGTCCGTCGGTCGCCTGGAACGCCAGAGCTCCTTGATCATGCCATCGGGAAGCCCCGTATCATCCTTTCTCCAGGGGTAGACCCCTTCAGGGAAATCCTCGGGCAGGAAGAGGCGCCGCCCGTCAGGGATGTCCGTAACCCTGACCCCGAGGAACTCCTGCTTCTCCCGTTCCGAGAACACGGCACCAGGGATGAGGCCGGAGATGGTCGGCACGGTCAGGTCCTTCTTCGGGAGGTTCACCGAGAAACTCACCGTGCATTCACTTCCGGGATGCCCGTAGAAGACGGTGAAGTGGTAGATCAGCCTGACGGCTTCGCCGGTGTCCACCCCGGAGATGACCGAAAAGTGGGGGAAGTGGATATCGATCAGGGTAGCAACAGCGGGGTTGAGGATCGAACGGTCGATATCGATCCAGATATTGAAGTTGGGTTTCTTCTTTGCCCCTTCCCGCCGCTCGGTGATCCTGATATCGGTTACCGCGGCTCCGAATTTCTCCCGGAATACCTGTGCGACCTGTTCGGGTGAAAGGACCTTCTCTGTCATGCACTGCCTCCTTCCAGTCTCTCGAGTTTTGCTAGCGCCGTGACCACTCCGTGGATGATGGCCTCGGGCCGGGGCGGGCACCCGGGCACGTACACGTCCACCGGGATAACCTCGTCGACCGGTCCCTCAAGGTTGTAGGAGTCGTAGAAGACTCCGCCGGATATTCCGCAGGTGCCGACGCACATCACCAGCTTTGGATCCGGGATCTGGTCGTACACCCGGATCAGGCGGTCTTTCATCTTCTTCACCACCGGTCCGGTGACCACCATGACATCGGCATGCCGGGGGGAACCAACCAGCTTGATACCGAACCGCTCGGGGTCATAGCGGGGCGTGATGGCGGCCACGATCTCGATCTCGCACCCGTTGCAGGAGCCGGAATTGAAGTGGAAGGCCCAGAGCGACCGGTTGAATGACGGGGTGGGCTTCATATGAACACCACCACCACGATCATGAGCATAGCCGTAACGCCGAGATACCAGAGTACGTAGTCGTTCACGACACCGGTATGGGCGGGGACGATGAGCTCGTAGTATCCCTTCAGGGCATCGAGGTAACCCCAGTACAGGTTGGATGCCCGGACATGGACCATTTCCTTCCCTGGCTCGGGGTTCCCGGAGATGAAGGGAGTGGTCTGAGCGGTCCCCTTCTTGTATCCTGATTCTCCCCTCCGCCAGACGAGGTACACGATCACCGCTGCGATTACCGTGGCGAGCAGCCAGGCGAGCGGGTTCCAGTATCCGGTACCGGTGGAGAGGCTGGCAAGAAGATCCATCTCAGGCACCTCCGAGGACGGCAGCGATATACCCGCTCTGGTCGGAAAGGGCATGGGCGGCGGGGGCGATCAGGCCGTCTACCACCGCCTGCGGGAAGAGGCCGAAGAGGATGACGATTGCCGCAAGGACCGCCATCCCAATCAGCATGGGTGCCGGCGCCTCCTGCACCGTTTCGTACTCGGGGAGTTTCGGTCCCATGAATATCGAGTGGAAGACCTTGACAAATGAGGCGAGGGTGAGGATGCTCACCACCATGGCGATCACCGCCAGTACCGGGTTGAACGCAAACACTGACTCGTAGATCATAAGTTTCGAAGCAAATCCATTAAAGGGGGGTATCCCGGCAATGGCCAGCGCACCGATGATGAAGAAGATCATGGTGTACTTCATGGAGTGGCCGAGTCCGCCCATCCTGTTGAGGTTGTAGGTCCCGATCCGGAAGAAGATCGCCCCGGCGGTGAGGAAGAGGAGCCCCTTGTACATGGCATGGTTGATGATGTGGAAGATCCCGCCTTCCATGGCGATGTACCCGAAGGAATCCATCAGCGGCTGGTTGCCGAGCACCGCGAGACCCACGCCGACCCCGAGCAGCATGTACCCGGTCTGGGAGATGGCATGGTAGGCCATCAGCCGTTTCACGTTCTTCTGGGGTATGGCCATGGTCACCCCGACCACCATGGAGAGCACCCCGAGAATGATGATGATCCATCCTACAGTCATCGCGTTCAGGGTGACATTGTAGAGGGTGAACACCACCCGGAACAGTCCGTACAGGCTGGCCTGGCTGGCCACCACCAGCATGGCGGTGATGGAGGACGGGGCCATGGAGTAGGCGTCCGGAGTCCAGAAGTGCATGGGGACCGAGCCGCACTTCATGGCCAGGGCGGCGATGATCAGCACGAGGGCGATCTGGTCGAGGAGGGTGAACTGCATCCGGGAGGCGATCATGGCGATATTGAGCGCATTGTATTCACCGTAGTAGATGCCGATGGCGACCAGGATCACCATCGCCCCGATGGTGGAGAGGACAAAGTACTTGAGGGCTGCCTCCACCGCCAGCCCTCCGTCTATCCGGTAGGCGATCAGCCCGGCCGATGCGATGGAGAGGATCTCGAGGAAGACAAAGAAGTTGAAGAGATCCCCGGTGGAGACCATGCCCATGATCCCTGCGATCATCAGGAGGAAGAGGGTATAGAAGCTCTCCAGTCCGGAATGGATGCGATCGGCGGAGATGGAGTAGAGCAGGACCGCAAAACCGCAAATTGCCCCGATCACCTGCATGAGGGCGCTCATGGCATCGACGGTGAAAATGATCCGGATGGGGATTCCGCCCGAATCGAGAGGGACGGCAAGGTCAGGATTCGCAGCCCCGAACACGTAGATCTGCGTGCCGTTCAGGAAGACATCGGACGCGAGCAGGAGCGCGGTCAGAGTGGTCAGGGTCATGATCAGGATGACCCAGGCCGACCTGATTCTCGGAGAAACCCTGCCGATGAACGGTGTTGCAAACGCCCCGATCAGGGGGAGCATGATCAGGAGTGCCGGAGCATGCTCGATCAGAAATCCGTTCATTCGCGCAGCCTCCTGATCTGGTCGGTATCAATCGTCCCATACTTCTTCCAGATAATCACCGCAAAAGAGAGGAGCAGTGCGCTCGTGGCGACCCCGATCACGATCGAGGTGAGAGTGAGCGCCTGCGGGGTGGCCATGACCATATCAGTCGATGGTGCCGATGTGAATATGGGGGCAATCCCGCCTTCCCGGTACCCGAGGCTGATCAGGAAGAGGTTGACCGCGGCCTCAAAGATGTTGATGCCGAGGAAGATCTTGATCAGGTTCTTCTTTGTCACCACCGTGGCAAGCCCGATCAGGCTGAGGGCCACCACCGCGATGAAGGGGAGGTTCCAGAACATGTCAGCTCCCCTCCTCCTTCTTGTTCAGGCCCGAGAGCAGGTACAGGAGGATGACCGTCAGGCCGCCCCAGACCTCAATGCCGACCGCGATGTTCATGATCGGGATAACCCCTGCGGTATTCAGTTCCCCGGGGTTTGGTCCGAAGGGAACGGACAGCCCGAACAGGCTTCCCGAATTGGCAAGGACATTGTAAAAGAAGGCGTACCCGAGACCGAGAGCCAGCGCGGCTGCCCCGATAAAGAGGAGCAGCCCGGCCGATTCCTGGGCTTTCATGGTAACCTTCCGGATCATCCCTGCAACATCTTCGTAGGCCCAGGCCACGATCACGATAGCCGCTCCGGTGGCGACCACCGCACCCCCCTGGAACCCTCCGCCGGGGGTCAGGTGGCCGTGCAGGATGATATAGAGCCCGAAGATCAGGGCGAAGGGGTAGAGCAGGTCTGCCCCGGTCCGGACAAGTTTACTCATCCTCATACTCTTCCTCCTTCAGCATGCGCCGGAACATCAGCCCGACTCCCACCACCGCGGTGAAGAGCACGACCGATTCCCCGAGGGTGTCGAACCCGCGGTAATCGAAGACCACCGCGGTGACGATGTTGTTTGCCGCCGTCTGTTCCTGCCCGTTGGACAGGAAATAATCATCCATATCACTGAACGCCGGAACCCCGAAATCCAGCAGGGCCGGGATGAGCAGGAGGCCGCCGGCGAGGATGGCAAAGGTCAGCAGGATGAGACCCCGTTTCATGATCCACCCCCCTCGTACCGGTTCGTTGCCCGGATGGCGACTATGAAGATGGCCGTGGTCAGCCCGGCCCCGATCGCTGCCTGGGAGATGGCCACATCCGGGGCCTGGAGTATGTAGAACTCGAGGGATATCAGGAAACTGAAGATCCCGGAGGCCAGGGTGGCGGCCAGCAGGTCCCGGAACCAGTACACGAGCAGGGCAGAGCCGATGAGCCCGGCGATGACCAGAACGTGAACCAGCATCTCGATCATGGCTGCACCTCCTCCAGTCTGTCCACGACCGCCGGGGTCGGTTTGATCCCGGACCGGTGAGCTCCCCGTGCGATCGCATGGGAGCCGAGCGCATTGGTAAATGCAAGGGCCACGGCGGCAATCAGGGTGTGGACAGAGAGGATGACGTATTGAGGATCCGTGCTTCCCAGGTAGGATGCACCCCCGTAGATAATCACGGCAAGGGCCGTGAAGACCGAGCCGAAGGTGGTCATCTTGGTGGTGGCATGCATCCTCGTGTAGACATCCGGGAACCGGAGCAGGCCCACAATGCCGAGGGCGTTGAAGAAGGTCCCGACCGCAAGGCAGGCAAGCACCAGAATATCGGCGATCATGTCAGAGTTCACCCCCGATGTACTTGGCGATGAAGAGGGTGCTGACAAAGGAGAGGAGGGCATAGACGATGGCCACATCGATGAAGATGATCTGCCGGTACACCACCCCGAGCAGGATCAGCACCGCCACGATGAGGGTATTGACCGTGTCCACCGCAACCGCACGGTCAGCGGGGGTGGGCCCCAGGACCAGCCGGACCATGGCCAGGCAGACGAGGGCGACGAGGATGAGTGCGACGGGGGAGAAGTACCCGATCATTCTGCAATCCTCCGTATCCAGGCAGGTATGTTGGCGATGGAGAAGAGTTCACGCGCCGGAACGGTTGCCTTCTGCTCGTCGCCCGGTGCGATGTTGATGTTATGGATGAACAGGTCGTGGGTCTTCTCATCAATATCGACCGTGATCGTTCCCGGGGTGAGCGTGATCGAGTTCGCGAGTATGAAGATGCCGAGATCGGTCTTCAGATCCGATGAGACCCTGATGATTCCGGGGCGGATCCTCCCGGTGATCACCCGCCCGGCCACATCGACGTTGGCCTTGGTCACCTCGACCAGGAACGGTCCGAGGAGGTAGATCGGAATGAGCAGGAGACGAAGCGGGTTTGCCATCCGATAATTGTTCGACCGGCACAGGAACTTTCTGGTAATCCCTGCCACCACGATACTCAGCCCTGCACCCGCAATGAGTTCAGATGCTGACCAGAACCCAATCGTTCCGCTCCCTGCAGTCAGAAGGAGGTAGATACAGAAGACGAGGAGGAACGTGACAAAAAACGCGATCATGCCGTCACCCCGGGCCCCGGGATTGGTTCGTCTGAGGTCCCATTTCCCACATAACGATCACATCCATTCAGAGCATGACAGGCCCCTGGCCACCCGGACCGGGTGGTTTCAGGAATCACTTTTCCAGCCATGGCTGACAATGTACCAGAAAATAGCGATCTGAAGCCTGATAAACAATACTATTTGCAGTGAAGAAGAGCCCGAAAATAACGGCCTAATCAGGGAAAATTACGGAAATAGACACTGAATTCATGTTCCGGCACCGGGCTTGCGGCCGGAGGCGATCGGACATGGTGCAATCCCCTGCCTATTTATTTTCTCATCGCCAATGTATGCACACGAAAATGCGCCCGTCTTACCTTGGAAAGATCCTCCTCCACTGGTGCGATACCTGCCATGTGCCGTTGTTGTCCGGAGTCTGCGGGTGCGGGGCTGCGACAAGGAAGGTCGGGCTCACACCGCCCGGTGATGCCCGCCCTGCATTTCCGGCCGACTGCGAGCTCGTCAACCGGATCTTTGAAGATCATTTCGGAGCACCGCTCATCCCCCCGGGAACCATTGCCCTCCTGAACAAGGCACCGGATACCGACCGGATGGAAGAGATCATCATGGGAGGGGGTGTGGTCGGGGCCATTCGGTACATCACTGGTGAGAAACGGTGGGAACCCCTCCCCCGCCCGGAAGCAGCCCATTACATCCGGCCTTCCCGGTGTTACGTAGTGGTGGATGAGGGGGCCGTCCCTTCGATCAGGGACCAGGGGGCGAGTGTTCTTGCACCCGGCCTTCGTGCGATCGATCCCTTGGTGCGAAAGGGGGATGAGGTCTTCATCCTCTCACCGGACGGGAGCTGTGTGGGCGTGGGGAGAGCGAAGGTGGATGCCGGCGAGGCTTCGGCCATGGAACGCGGGGCGGTGGTCAGGACAAGGAGGAATGCCCCGTCCCGGTGTATTCCCGGACAGTCGACCTGGGAGGATGCCGTTGCGGCGAATTCGTTTGTCATCGAAGCGGCAGAGGCGGAGGCGGTCCGCTTTGTACAGGACGTTGCGGGGAATACCGGCCGGCCGGTGAACATCTCGTACTCCGGGGGCAAAGACAGTCTTGCCACGCTCCTCGTAGTGAACAAGGCTCTCGGAAAAGTTCCCCTGCTCTTCATCGATACCGGCCTCGAGTTCCCTGAAACAATTGAGAATGTCGCCGTTGCTGCGGAGACCTACGGGCTCGAGGTGATCCGAGCAAGCGGCGAGGATGCCTTCTGGGAGACCTTCGAACGGCTCGGCCCTCCCGCCATGGACTACCGCTGGTGCTGCAGTACCTGCAAACTCCGGCCGGTCCGGAGCGTAATCGAGGAACGATGGGGGGAGTGTCTCTCGTTCATCGGTCAGCGGAGGTATGAGTCGTTCCGGAGAATGGAGAGCAACCGGGTCTTCCGGAACGGGATCGTGAAGAACCAGATCTCGGCCGCCCCGATCCACAACTGGACGGCACTCCATGTCTGGCTCTACCTGTTCCGGGAACAGGCCCCCTGGAACCCGCTCTATGCGCAAGGGTTTGACCGGATCGGCTGTTTCATGTGCCCCTCGAGCGATGTGGCGATCATTGAGGAGATCCAGGGGAAATACCCGGAGTTATGGCGGGAGTGGAACGCCCGGCTCGGCGTCTGGCAGGAAGCCCATGGCCTGCCGCCCGAATGGTTGACCGAGGCCCGGTGGAGAATCAGGGGAGAGACGTGCGATGAAACGTATCGTGATTGTTGATTACGGCCTCGGAAACCTCCGGAGCGTCTTCCGCGGCCTTGAAAAATCAGGGGCGTTACCGAAGATCACCGCAGATATCGATGAGATCTATGCCGCAGACGGGATCGTGCTCCCGGGTGTGGGCGCCTTCCGGGATGGAATGGAGCAGCTGGCGGCCATGCAGCGGGCGATCACCGATGCCGCCGGTTCGGTCCCGGTGCTCGGGATCTGTCTTGGCATGCAGATGCTCCTCGAGTGGAGCGAGGAGCACGGCCGGCATGCCGGTCTTTCGATCATCCCGGGGACGGTGCGCAGGTTTCCCCGGACCGGGGGCTACAAGATACCCCACATGGGCTGGAACACCCTGCATATCGCGATACCCGACCATCCCCTGATGGCCGGTATCACTGAGGGATCGTACGTCTATTTCGTCCACTCCTTCTACGCGGACACCAGCCTGTCCCATACGCTGACCACCACCCGCTACATCTGTCCGTTCGCTTCAGCGGTCACAATCGGTACGGTTCACGGCGTCCAGTTCCACCCCGAGAAGAGCGGGGTGGTGGGGCTGCAGATCCTCAGAAATTTCATCGATCTCGTCTAGGCGCCTCCTCCCGGAAACTAATTATCTTCACTGATGAAACGATGAGCTATGAGACGCGTTCTTTTTTTTCTGCTGTCAATCGCCCTCCTCTGCGGGGCTGTCCAGGGCTATGTCCTGTTTATCGGTGCCCCGGAAGAGCTCCGGGCCGGAGCCCCCCTCCCGGTCAGCGGGAACACCACCTTCCCGACGGGGACCCAGTTTGATATCGTCCTCTATAAGCTCCAGTTCACCACCCCCCAGGAGATAGGGAGGAGAATGATCGTAGTTGACGAATCCAAGGCATTTTACGCCTCGTTTCCGACCACCGGGCTTGAAGCAGGGCTGTACAAGGTCGAGGTCCAGTTCCTGAAGGATCCCGGCTCAAAGCTCGGCTCAGATTCGGTCACCCTCCAGCAGGTGGAGATTATCGACCGGTCCGGAGAGATCTTCCTGACCGCTCCCCGCGACCGGGTCCTCGGTGAAGCGCTCCTCATCGAAGGCTACATACCCGACCTCGGTGTGGCGACCATTACCCTCAGAATCAGCGGACCGGCAGGCTTCTCGCTTCCGGATCAGTATGTCAGGACCACCACCCAGCCCGGGAAAATCGACGGCTGGTTCTCGTACCGGGTGCCGGTGACCGAACCGGGTAACTACTATGTGGAGATCTATGATCAGCAGGGGTTCATGACCACCATCAAGTATACCGTGGAACGCCCGGCTCCTGTGACTTCCGCCCCGGCCGGAACAGAGACCGAATCGGGGGAACCACAGCAGACGAGCCCCTCTGCCGTCCCGTTCCCGCTCGCCGCCCTGGCTGCCGGACTTGCGGGTGCTGCCGTCATCTGTGCGGTGAGACGGCGGTAATTTTTTTCCTTTTCTCCTTCTCCCCCCTCTGCCTGACAGGTCTGTCATCGAATCCCGGATGAGTGCCGTTTCCCGGGCATGAAGGGCAGGTCAGGTGCGGGAATACCAAAAAGAGATTTCAGTAGTTATTCTTCTGCCACTTGTAGGCCTCGTACAGGAAGAGCAGGAGAACGACCATGCATCCGCCCATGAAGAAGGCCAGCACCGGGGCAACGACCCGCGCCTCCGGCACCGCCTCGGCCAGGGGTGCCTTCTCGGCCATGATCCCTGCTCCTCCCCCTCCGCCGCCACCTCCATCTTCGGAGAATGCAGGGGCGCTTACCATGTCCGGGGGTGCCTGGAACAGCGGGAGGATGGCCAGCATCGCCATCGAGGCCACAATCACGATTGCGAAGAGTGATGCGTACTTCAGGAGAATAGAGCGGATGTTGGTCATCTTCGGGGCAACGATGACCAGCTGGTCTTTCAGCTGGTAGACCTTTACCTCTCTCCCCTTGACGCTGTACCGGGTCTCAGCGATCTCCACGAGCCCCGCTTCGAGCAGGTTGTCGATGTGGTACTTGAGGGTCCCCATGGGTATGTTGAGGAGTCCGGTCAGGTCGGATGCGGTCTTCTGCCCCTGGGAGAGAATATGGAGGATATCGTTTGCCGTCTGGCTGGCGATCGCCTTGCCGATCTTCTGTGCCCGTTCGTCGCCGGGCTGGAGCACAATCACATCATCAGTCATGAAGAGCCGAGATTATACGTTCTTTTCCCACCTTGAGTGCAAGGTCGATCTTATCGACAGCAGGACCGCCGCCCTGGGCCAGGGTCCGGGAACCGCCGCCTTTCCCGCCGAGAAGGACACAGACCTGCCCGATGATCTCGCCGGCATTCACCCGGTCGGTCCCTGACATCAGCACGACCTGGGCCCGGTCGAGACCGCTGGCGAACAGCGCGACGCCGCCCTGTTCAGAGACCCGTGCAGCGATGGACGCAAGGTCACGGGCCGCAAGATCGATCCTGCGGATGACAACCGGCACTCCCTGCACCACCTCAGGTGTGAGGGTCTCGATCTCCATATCGACCAGACGCTGGGACATGCGCTCGATCTCCTTCTTCTGTTCTTTCCATTCGGTAAAGAACCGCTGGACGGTGGAGGGGAGGTTCTCCTGCTGGACAGAGAGCACCGATGATGAATCACTGATGATCTTCTCCAGATGCTGGACATACTCCACGGCCGCCATACCGGCCGCAAACTCGAGCCGCTCGATCCCGTCCTGGATATGCTCGACCCGGATGATCTTGATCATCCCGATCTCACCGGTTCCCCTGCAGTGGGTTCCCGCACAGGCCTCGACATCGCCTGCCACCTGGACAATCCGGATCTCCCTGCCCGGGGGGACCCCTCCCTGGTAGAGGGCAAACCCGTACATCTGTTCGGCCCTGGTCCGGTCCTCGTGCCGGATGTCCACGGGCTGGTCGCTCATCACCATCCGGTTGGCGGCGATCTCGATCCGGCGCAGTTCATCGGGTGAGATGTGCTTGAAGTGCCGGATATCGAGCCGTGCACTCTCCACCCCTTTCTGTGCCCCGGCCTGGTGGATGTGTGCCCCGAGCACTTCCTTTGCTGCCCGGAGGAGGAGGTGGGTCGCGGTGTGGTGGCGCATGAGGGACCAGCGGCGCTCTTCATCGACGATCCCTTTCACCCGGTCTCCCCTGCGGAGCACGCCGCCCGAGGTGTGGTGCACGATGACGTCCCCGATCTTCTGGACGTCATCCATCCGCACCATGCTCTCAGCGCTGATCAGCATGCCGGTATCTGCGGGCTGACCGCCACCCTCGGGATAGAAGAGGGTCTGGTCCAGGACCGCGTACCCGTCGAAGTAATCGAGCACCATGGCATCGAACTCCATATCACAGGGCTGTTCGTAGAAGAGTTTCCGTGTCTGCGGCAGGCCGCTGATCCGGTCCCGGAACCGGGCAAACGGGTCCTGCCCCTCCTCTTCCCCGGACTGGGAGTGCATGTCGGCGATAAGGGAATAGAAGTTGTCAGGGAGCTCGATGACCGCTCCCTCCGCGATAGCGACATCCCGGGTGATCTCGGGCGGGATGCCGTGCGAATCGTACAGGGTGATGATCTCCTTGAGCGGAACCCGTTCCCGCTTATTCTTGTAGGTCTTTGCCACTTTCTGGACGATCTTGGTCCCCCGGGAGAGTGTTGCGTTGTACTTCTCCACCTCCCGTTCAACAATCTCACGCACGATCAGGACGTCCTGTTCGAACGACCGGGTCCCTGTGATCCGCATCTGCTGCTCGATCAGGTCAGCGAGGTTATCCGTGCACCCTATGTCGTTCATCATCCGGAGCGTCCGCCGGATGACCAGCCGGGCGAGGTATCCCTCCCGTACATTTGAGGGGACGATACAGTCTCCCAGCATGTAGGCCAGGCAGCGGGTGTGATCCACGACAGCATAGACCTTCTCGATGGGGGTGATCATCCTGTCGAGCTTCTCGATGGGCACATCGATCGCGGTTGCCACCTTCTTCCGCAGCTGGAAGAGGTTGGCACCGGAAATATCCATGACACCGGCGAACTTGGCGTTCAGGGAGAGGATCTTGGTATACTCGTGGTTGTCGAGGAAGTGCTCGAGCCCCGCCGATGCCATCACCCTGCTGACCATCTCCGGGAATACGGCATCGTAGATGGTCGGGGAACCCCGTGAGGCCCACACGAATCGTTCCAGGCCGTAGCCGGTATCCACGATCCAGTTCTTCATGGGGTAGTAGAGCTCGCCATTGAGGTCGACCGGCGGCTTGTCCGTCTTCTGCCGCCCGAGGTTCATGAAGACCAGGGTTGCGACCTCGAGCCCGCCGATGAGCACCTCCAGGCTCGGCCCCGCGTTGCCCCCGCCGATCCAGGGGTGCTCCTTATAGGTGATCCGCTCCAGGTCGCCGCCGATGGAGCTGATGAATTGTTCGCAGAGCTCGAGAGTCCGCTCCTTCCAGTAGATCTCCTCGAAATCCGAGTTGAAGGCATGGTGGGCCATCATCTCAAAGAGTGTCAGGTGTCGGCCTGATCTGCCCACGGAATCGAGATCATTCAACCGGATGCAGGGCTGGGAGATGGTGAGCGGGTTTGCCGGGGGAGGGACGATGCCGCCGGTCACCCAGGGCTGGAAGTCGGCGATGGAGGCGATGGTCAGGTAGATATCGTCTCTCCACCGGGCAGCGACCGGGTAGCGCTCGATCCGGGTGTGGTTGTTCTTTTCGAAGAAGGAGAGAAATGACTCCCGCATCTCGTCGACGGAATGCTGCCGGAAGACCGGGTTGCCGATGAAATTGTAGGTCTCACAGGGGGCGTCACCGCAGATCTCCTGGTCCGGACTCCTCGTCCAGAATGCCGCTCCGCATTTCCTGCAGATCTTCCGGGTCAGCCCTTGGGTTATAAAATATTCAAGCTGGTATTCTTCCTCGAGCATGGAAAACCACGTGATATCAATGAATTTGGATTTGCTACGATAAATATTGTTTGTCAGCCGGAGAACCGGCGTTCCAGCCGTCCTGGTACCAGAGATCGTATTCCTCGTAGTCCCCGGTCAGGGAGGCGATCCTGACCGCAAGCACGTGCCAGCAGCTGCCTCCCCGGTACAGGTAGTCCGGGCAGGTACAGAACTCATCCTCAACGACGTATTCGTCCGAGGTGCCGACCACAACGAAGAAGTCCCGGTACTTCTTGATCCGGTGCTCGTCGATGGCTTTCAGCCCCTTCCGTCCCCGGTCTCCGAAGATGCAGGTGATCTCCCTGCGAAGGTCGGGGGTGAGCTGCCGTCCGTTCTCAAGCCGGATGAAGAGTTCGCTTACGTCCATACCGCTGTGACCGGGGGATCATCGATAAACTCCCATCCCATCCGGCCGGCGAGCATCCGCATTCCCGGCGATTCAAGGGCGTAGTGGGTGCTCTGGAGGAGCGGGAGGGGTGACGCACGGGCTGCGGCATGCTTCAGGTCTGCGGAGAGAAAGGCCTCTGCACCAAGGGCGGCGGCCTCTTCGATGAGGGAAAGGTCAAACCCGCTCCCACCGACCACACCAATCCTGCAGGGCAGGGATGGGCGGCCCCAGGTGATGAGCGGGGCCGCGAGCCGCCGGGCGATTTCCGGGAGGGTGAGAGAGCAGTCACCGCAGATGCCGAGGCTCATCCGGCCGGTTACGGACAGGTCGAGGAGCGATGCAAGGGCATCATTGATCCCGCCTTCGGCATGGTCGAAATTGGTATGCATCACGTACACGTTCAGGTCCGCAGAGAGGATCTCCCGCAGGAGGGCGGCGAGTGGACCGGAGACCACGGTTACGGGGGTCCAGAGCGGGGTATGGTGGACGACCAGAAGACCGGCATCCATCGCCGCCGCAGCCCTGACCACAGGGAGCGTGACGTCCAGAGCGCAGGCCACCTTCCCGATATCCCGCCTCCCCTCGATGATGAGGCCGATTCTCCCGGTATCCATCTCCTCGGCCCGGTCCGGCGGAGCGATCCGCTCGAGGTCCTGTATGACATCCCCGATGTCCATGTGAAGGTATCGGTTGCCGGGGGTTTAAAAGTAAGTAATTACTGTGGGTAATATACAACATCATTAAATATTCAGAAAAGAAGATCAGTGGTATGGAGAAGACCATCGGCCTGATCAGGGAGCGGATAAGGGACGGAAATGCGCGGGTGGTCACGGCAGAGGAGATGCCTCATATCGTTGATGAACTGGGCGAGGAGGGGGCGCTCCGCGAAGTGGATGTTGTCACCACCGGAACCTTCGGGGCCATGTGCTCCTCCGGTGCGTTCCTGAACTTCGGGCATGCAGATCCGCCTATCAAGATGGAGAGGGTCTGGCTGAACGATGTCGAGGCCTATGGAGGGATCGCTTCGGTCGATGCATATATCGGCGCCACCCAGAAATCGACCACGCGGGAGGCGCGGTACGGCGGGGCCCACGTGATGGAGGACTTCGTATCGGGCAAAGCGGTGGAGCTCCGGGCCCTCTCGACCGGGACCGACTGCTATCCCCGGCGGACCATAACCACCGAACTGCTGCTCGAGAACCTGAACCAGGCAATTATGGTCAACCCCCGGAACGGGTACCAGCGGTACAATGCCGCCGCGAATTCCACGGACCGGTCCCTCTATACCTATATGGGAATGCTCCTCCCGAACTGCGGGAATATCACCTACTCGGGGTCCGGCCTCCTCAACCCGATCATGAATGATCCATCGTTCCGCCTGATTGGGAGCGGGGTCCCCGCCTTCCTCTGCGGGGCGCCGGGTATGGTGATCGGGGAGGGGACCCAGCACTCTCCTGCCAGCGGGTTCGGGACACTGATGGTCACCGCTGACATGAAGGAGATGTCTCCCGACTACCTTAGGGCAGCCACCATGACCGGGTACGGGGTCACTCTCTACGTTGGTCTCGGCATCCCCATCCCGGTTCTCGATATCGAGACGGTACGATCGACCGCAGTGCGGGACGAGGATATCGTGGTGGATATCATCGACTATGGGATTCCTTCCCGGTCGCGCCCGTCCCTCCGGAAGGTCAGCTACGCGGAACTCAAGAGCGGAGCCGTCGAGCTGCACGGGGAGGAGGTCAGGACCTCCTCGCTCTCCAGTTATCGCCGTGCCCGCGAGATTGCGCTGACATTGAAGACCTGGGTCGAGGAAGGGAAGCTCGAACCGGCCCTGCCGACCCGCGGGATCGACACCACCAGGAGCGCACTCCCCCTGCGGGAGACGGTCCAGGGCCCCCGGGTACTCGATATCATGGACCGTAAGGTGATCTCCATAGGACAGGACGAGGAGATACGGACCGCTGCGAAGAAGCTCCTGAAGGGAGAGACCAACCACCTTCCGGTGATCGAGGAGTCCGGGAAACTGGTGGGCATCGTGACCACCTATGATATCTCGAAAGCGGTGGTCAACCCCGGGAAGGCCACCAGGGTCAGGGACATCATGAAGAAACGGGTGATCACCACGACCCCTGAAGAGCCGGTCGATATCGCGGTCAGGAAACTGGAGAAGCACAACATCAGTGCCCTTCCGGTCATCGACCGCGATGACCGGGTTATCGGCATGCTTACCGCGATGAACCTCGGGAAGCTCTTCGGCGGGAGGTGGCTCAAGTGAAGCTGATCGTGACCTTCTCCCGGAAGGCCGGTAAAAAACCGATCATCGCCCAGGTGGTGCGGGACACCGGGGTGCTCATCAACGTGGAGCGGGCGCTGATCGATTCATCGGAGGGAGAAGCGCTGATCGATGTTCCGGACGAGTCCTGCAGCGTGGTGAAGGAGCGGCTCGCCGAGCTCGGGGCCTCGGTCCGCGTCCTCGAGGACATCATCTCTCTCGATGAAAGCCGGTGCGTGGACTGCGGTGCCTGCATCAGCATCTGTCCCCAGGAGGTCTTCTCGTTCGACGAGGACTGGAAGCTCGTCATGGAAGGGGACCGCTGCGTCCTGTGCGGCCGCTGCATCGAGATCTGTCCGCAGCGGGCGCTCTCGCAGAAGGGTGAAGGGTAACGGGAAGATTGCGGGTAGCCTGGTAACGGCCGGAATTACCGGCATGTACTATCTTTTTTCCATTCCCAAAGAGGAGAGCGATACCAGTGATCCGGAAAATGCGTGCAGTGAATGACCGCTTTTTCAGGGGAATCGGCCCAAACATCCTGATACTCGGCATCGTGAGCCTCTGCACCGATGTGAGCAGCCAGATGGTCTTCCCGCTCATACCCCTGTACCTCACCTCGGTACTCGGCGCGGGGGCGTTCATCGTCGGTCTGGTTGAGGGAGCCGCAGAGACGACCGCCTCCTTCCTGAAGGTCGTATCAGGGCACATTTCCGACCGTATACGGCGGAGAAAACCCTTTGTCCTCCTCGGTTACGGGCTCTCATCAGTGGTAAAACCCCTGTTTGCTTTCGCCTACGTCTGGCCTGCAGTGCTGGCCCTCCGGGTCATCGAACGAGTCGGGAAGGGATTGCGGACCGCCCCCCGCGACGCTATTGTGGCTGAATCAAGCGAGGGGGATGTGAGGGGCAGGGCATTCGGGTTCAACAGGGCCATGGACGGGATCGGCTCAATGGGTGGAGCAGTGCTCGCTGTCCTCCTCCTGCCGGTTTACGGTTTCCGGAATGTCTTCCTGATCGCATTTATCCCTGGTATCCTTGCAGTTCTGGCAATATTTCTGATACGGGAAAATCCTCCTGCAGCACAGCCGGTTGCGCAGCAGTCTTCGCTGAAGATCAGTCTCCGCCTGCTTCCGAAAAACCTCCGCCTGTTCATTGCCGCCTCCGCACTGTTTGCGTTCGGCCATTACGGGTATGCATTTCTCCTCCTCAAGACTCTGGCGACGGGAGGTTCTGATAGTACCGCATTGCTGTACTACGTCCTCTTCTACGGCGTCTACACGCTCTGCACCATCCCTGCCGGGATCGCCTCCGACAGGGTGGGGAGAAAACCGGTCATCATGGCCGGCTATCTCATGTTCGGGCTTCTCTCAGCCGGGCTCATCGTGGTGACCGGCTCAGCAGTCCTGCCGGTATTCTTCGCCGCATACGGTATCTTCTTTGCTTTCATCGACGGGGCGCAGCGGGTGTTCATCGTCGACCTGGCCCCGCCCGATCTCAAGGCAACTGCGCTTGGGACCTTTCACACCGCAATCGGGCTCGTTGCCCTTCCCGGCGGATTCATTGCGGGGATGCTGTGGGATGTCTACTCGCCGGCGTACACGTTTCTGTTCGGCGCACTACTGGCCGTACTCGCCCTGGGACTGATGATGGTGGTGAAGAACAATCCCGTGCCCCCGGCACGATCATGAACCAGGAAAATCCGGGTTTCAGGGAAACGTTCATGTATCCCTGCAGGGAACGAACCCCTCTCCGAGAGGAATGGTCGGAATATTCGCCATCACTCACCAGGAGTAAAGCACTCCCGTGCCTCTCTCAGGGTCGCCACCTTCTCCCCTGGCTGAATCGCCCGGATGAACGCGGCGATCTCATCGAGGCTGACCGGGGTATAGTCCAGAAGCTCGGCACTCACGTTGATGGTCTTGGTCTCCGCGTTGATGAAGGGGTACCGTTCGAGATCATTATTGTGGACGTGCCCGTGGATCACCCAACCCTGGTAGTCCTCCGGGACCAGTTCAGGGTCATGAATGCAGAGGAAGGATAACCTGTCATGGGTAATGTTCACGGAAGGAAGGGCACCGGGGAGCGGGTCGTCATGGTTTCCGATGATGCAGGTGACCCTGCCGTGCAGCCGTTCAAGGAAGTGGGTGGCGGGGGGTGCCCCCTGTCCATACCGGAGATCTCCGAGATAGAAGACTTCGTCGCCCGGGCGCACGGTGAAGTTCCAGTTGTCCAGGAGCACGGCATCCATCTCGAGCGCTGATGAGAAGGGCCGGCGGCAGTAGCGGATAATATTGCGGTGCCCGAAATGGAGGTCGGAGATCAAGAACCGTCCCGGGCTGTCCCTGTCTCGGAACATCGCCCCCTCCCGCTGCAGCCCCTCCCGCTTCCGGAACTCACGGCGGGTCGTTGTCCAGAGACCCGGGTTGAACGCTTCTGCACGCGAGAGCCAGAGCCCCCGGGCAAGGTCGAATTCTCTCCAGAGGGCTCCCCGCCGCATCACCGCGACCCGGAGGAGTGTGAGGGGGGCATTGCACCCGCCCGGGCGCAATCCCTGTCTCTTCTCCTGGTCCCCGGTCATACCGGCGGCATCCGGCAGGTCCCGGGTCCGCCTCCACACGTCGGGGGCCTCGTTGCGGGAGATCGAGATCCTGAGCGAGAGGTGGAAGATCCGGGAGCCGGGGGGCCGGTCGATCCAGGTGCTCCACCCCGTCTCAGGGAAAATGGCCTGGATGAGACGGTGGTAGAGTGAGACCAGATTCGCATCCGGAGCCAGGCTCAGCGCAATGGCTGCTCCTTTCCTTCCCCTGAGCTGCATGAGGCCGCCGATCCGGCAGGAGACGGCAGGAATTCCGTCTGCGGCCTCCCTGATGTGATCCAGGAGCGAATATTCCGATGATCCGGGAAGAAGCCCGAACGGGCCGAAGAGCGTAACATGGGGCTCCCGCGACTCACCGGACCGGACACCCACGAGATCGGGGAACGATGATACCAGGGATGAGATCCCCGGGTCCGGGATGCGGGCTATGACCAGGCAGGTGACCGGCCTGCGCCTCCCGGTTCGTGCCGCTCTCCTGATCCTGACACCGGCGCTCCTCATGTTGCTCCTCTACAAGCCTCATCATGTTCTCATAAATACCTGCGGGAGGCCCCGCCCGGCCGGCAGGTCCTGTGCGGCGGGTATTTGGGAAGAGAGCGCAGAATATACCAAGTAATGATCCGGCGCCGGTTCCACCTCAGGGAGACCATCGCGACCATCCTTGCCGATGATGAGTCGCATATTGCGACAGCACGGGAGGGGATCATCACCGCACGCCAGGAGCTAGAGCACTATGCTGCCGGCGATCCCTTCTTCCTCTCGACCCTTGAACCCTATCCGGTCAGCTCCGGGATCACCATCGTGGACCGGATGGCGGAAGCAGGGATGGCAGCAGGGGTGGGCCCCATGGCCGCGGTAGCCGGCGCAATCGCCTGGGCAGGGGTGGAGGCAATGCAGGCCGCGGGAGCGGTATTCGGGATCGTTGACAACGGGGGGGACATCGCGCTGCTGTCCGATCGGGACGTAACGGTCGGGATCCATGCCGGGACCTCACCGCTCTCGGACCGGATGGGCTTCGTGATCGGGCCGGACCCGGCGATCCGCGGCATCTGCACCTCATCAGCCACCGTCGGGCATTCCCTCTCCTTCGGGTCTGCAGATTCGGTCACCGTCTTTTCGCACAATCCTGCCTGTGCTGATGCCTGGGCGACCGCCATCTGCAACACCATCAGCCCTGAGGACACCTCGGTCCTCGGGCTGGTTGATCCGGACGACGTGGATGGTGTCTTCGTCATCATCGGTTCGTGGGTATACCGGTGGGGGCGTGTCCCGGACCCGGTCCGGGTATCCGGCGGCCGGCACGATCTCATAACCGGGGGCCTGTTGTAGACTCACTGAGAGAGTGCCGGCACGTTTTTATCAACGGCTGTACTGGTTCAGAGCTGTTCGTCGATGAACCTGAGGGCCTGCCGGTAGGCATCCTTCTCATGGAAACCGGCCAGAACGGAGTCACCGTCACTCACCACAATAACCGGAGATCCCTTCTCGACCCGGAAGATCACTTCGTAGAGCTCGCGCTCGGTGACCACCACACCGGTCGACACGGCCGATGCAGGCTGGAGGATGAGCCGGTCGGTCTCGAGATCACCGGGGTCCTCCCGGAAGAAGTAGTAGAAGACCTGGAAGGCGTTCAGGAGGTCAGATGCGAGGAGTTCCTCCCGTATCTCCGGGTCGAGCTGATCGAGATGTGCGGCAAGCGCATCGGGGTCATCTTCCCCGGCTTCAAGGATGCTGTCGGCGATTCGGATCAGCATGGAATAGGGGAGCGGTTCGTCATCGGTCACTCCCGTACAGTCGGCATCTCCAGCCATAAAGGGTAGCCCCTTCTGCCCTGCCTCAAAAAAAGATATATTCCGGCACCCGTGGAATGAGTACTGGTGAAAGAAGAAGACCTGGACTGGAGGGTGTACCACTTCCTCGTACATGATCCCTGCCAGAGCCTGGAGGCTCTTGCTGCACAGGCGGAGTGCAGCAGTACGGAAGTGAGCCAATCGCTCGTGCGGCTCGAAGAATCAGGTCTCATCGAAGAGGGGAGCGGGGGATGCCGGATCCTCTCGGTCCAGGAGATGCTGCTCCGGTGTCAGGCCAGGTATGACCAGTCCTCGCCCTTTATTTTCGAGGGCGGGGTCATCAGGGTAAAGAAAGGGCCGGAATAGATGGCAGAACTGGTGGTCCTCCGGATTGGTCACCGGCCGGAGCGTGACCAGCGGGTCACCACCCATGTCGGGCTTGCTGCCCGCGCACTCGGGGCGAGCGGGATGTTCCTTGCAGCGGAGGACAAGGGGGTGGTGGAAAGCATCACCGATGTCGTCAACCGCTGGGGAGGCGACTTTTTCATCAGGGACAGGGTCTCATGGAAACGCTGCATCCGTGAGTGGAAGGAATCGGGCGGCGTGGTGGTTCACCTGACCATGTACGGAGAGCGCATCCAGGACCGGGAGGAGGAGATCCGCTCGCACAGCCGCATCCTCGTCGTTGTCGGGGCGGAGAAAGTGCCTGGCGAGATTTATGGCCTTACCGATTACAACATCGCGGTGACCGGACAGCCCCATTCCGAGATATCGGGTCTTGCCGTATTTCTGGACCGGTTCTTCCAGGGATCGGAACTCTCTGCCGGGTTCCCGGGTGCACAGATCCGGGTGGTCCCGAGCAGGGATATGAAGCTCACCGAGGAGCGATGAGAACGAAGGTGCTCGTGGCCGGTTTTGCCACCCGCCACGTGGTCCAGTCTGCATATGGTGCAGGCTGCGAGGTCTATGCCGTCGACCACTTCTGTGACCAGGACCTCTCCTTCTATGCCCGCGAGAGCATGCGGTTTGACGAGCTCGGGGAACTCTTCCCTGCTGTCGGGGAGATGTGTGCCCTTCACGCACCGGACATCGTGGTTGCCACGTCCGGCGCCGAGCTCCTGCCGTACCGCGACTTCTGCGGAACCCCCCCGGAAAAGGTGCAGCGGTTCCTCGACAAGCTGATGACCCACCGGTTCTTCGAAGAGCTTGGGATGCCTGCCCCTTTGCTCCTTCCCTCCGACACATTCCCGGCGATGCTGAAACCGCGGACCGGCTCCGGCGGATGGAGAAACCGGGTGATCGCCTCTGCCGCTGACCGGGAGGCCTGGATCGAACAGTTTGGGGATATTCCGGCTATTGCCGAAGAGGTGGTCTCCGGGATCCCCTGTTCGGTCTGCTGTGTTGCCGACGGGACCCGCGCGGTTGCGGTCGCATCGAACCGCCAGATACTCCGGGGGGCAGGTGATGCGTCGTTCGGGTTCTGCGGATCGGTCACCCCGTTCCGGGACCGCCGCCACGATCAGATGATCCGGTCCGCGGAGCAGATTGCTGCAGCGAGCGGGTGTCTCGGGACGCTGGGAATCGATTTCATGGCCGGCGATGAGCTCTACGCCATTGAGGTCAACCCCCGTTTCCAGGCAACGCTCGACACCATCGAGATTGCTACCGGGATCAACCTCTTCTCCGCCCACCTGGCGGCCTGCCGGGGAAATCTCCCCTGCCGGCGGCCGTCATGCCGGCAGGTTGCGGCACGGAAGATCCTCTTTGCCGACCGGGACATGACCGTGGATGCAAACCTTTCCCGCCTCTCGCCGCTTGTGTCAGACATTCCATGGCCGGGGACCGCTTTTGAGGAGGGGCAGGCGATCATCAGCGTCTACGGCTGGGGAGCCACCGGGCAGGAAGCGACTGACCTGCTGCATAAGCATATTAGAACAGTCCGACAATATATGGGTGGAAGGCTCTATGGATGAGGTCCTGGAAAATCCGGCGATAAAGGCATATCTTATCAGGTTGATCGGCGAGGACGGGATCAACCTCCTGGAAAAATTCCCTGAGGAGGGGGAGTGGAGCGACGAGCAGCTCGCTGCCCAGACCGGTATCAATCTCAATTCGGTCCGCCACACCCTCTATACGCTCTATGAGAAACGGCTGGCAGAATACCGGAGGATCAAGAACAACGAGACCGGGTGGCTGACCTACCTCTGGCGCCTGCGGATGGATCTGATCTCCGAGGTGATCCGGGAGGATCTCGAGACAATCCTCGAGAAGCTTGAGGGCAGGGAGCGGTACGAGGAGGAGAATGACTTCTACATCTGCAAGGCCTGTGGTATGCACTACACCTTCAACCAGGCCATGGATGTTGAATTCATCTGCCCCGCCTGCGATCAGAAGATGGAACACTTTGATAACGAGATCCTTCTCCGGGCCCTGAAAAAGCGTATCGAGGCGATCAAAGAGTCACTCGGGCATGCCTGAAGGGGATGCAGGGTATGACGAGGCCCTCCGTACTGCCGGGTGCAACCGGCGGGTGATTGCGCACTGCCACCGGGTCAGGGACCTCGCTCTCTCATTTTGTGACCGCTCCGGTGTAGCCGACCGTGAGCTCGTCAACGCCGGGGCCCTGCTCCATGACATCGGCAGGGGGCTCTCCCACTCCCTCTCCCATGCCCAGACCGGGGCGGCATGGTGCCGGGAACATGGTGTTCCTGAAGATGTGGTGCGGATTGTGGAACGGCATACCGGTGCCGGGCTGACCGCCGATGAATGCACCCTGCTTCATCTCCTCCCGGTGGACTGCGTTCCGGAGACCATCGAGGAGAAGATCGTGGCCAATGCCGACAACCTGGTGAAAGGCGGGCACGAGGTATCCATCCACGACCGGCTCGGGACATCGCTGGACCTCCACCGGAAGATCCGGAGTCGCATCTACCGGTTGTGGCTCGAGGCCGAGCAGTTCAGGCGTCCGGGACAGGCGCTTAGAGAATAACCTGTTTTACCTGGGGGAGCTTCCGGATCGCCTCGATCACCTCTCCCGGGATCTCCCCTTCGATGATGATGACCAGCCTCGGCTCTTCGGAGAGCTGGGGGTCGGTCACGAAGATCTGCCGGATGTTCAGGTTATGCCCGGATATCACCCCGACTGCGGCACTCACGATGCCCTTCTCCCGGGCATCCTGTGGGAGAACGGTGATTGACGAGAGACCGAGGGTGCCGGTGAGCTGCGAGAGATCGGGAGTGGCCCGGATATTGGTGAAGATCTCCCGCAGGGACGGGGCATCGAGGATCCGCCGGGCCGTTGCATCGACCACCCTCCGGTCGGTCCTGATGGCCTTGGCGATATGGGTCGCCGGGATCTCGATGTCGTTGCAGGCAATCCTGCCCTCGGTATTCACCCCGAACCCGTTCTCGAGGAGGAACCTGACCACCCGGCTCTGGGAGGGAGAATCGGAGAATTCCCTGATGATATCCGACCACATGCATGATACCTCTTGCACTGGACATACATATACATCACTGTCGGGAAAGCGACATCTGTGCACATTATCAGGAAAATTCCCTTACGGAAGGGGATACACCCGCTCCCGCGGATGGATACATTATTTTAGATCAACATCCTCCATATTATGGCAAACGTGCGAGGGTTGCCGAGCCAGGTCAAAGGCGCGGGCTTGAGGGGTCCGTCTCGTAGGAGTTCTAGGGTTCAAATCCCTTCCCTCGCATCTGGTCATGTTCTCTTCTGATGGTTCATGAACCCGCATCGCCTGCCGTCAGGCCGGCCTCTTTCGCCCGGATAGAACAGGTAGCCTACACGGGCTTGTTGCCTGCGCCGGCCACTCACATTACTCTCTTAATCAACCGACTCGATCCCTCCGACCTTCCAGCTCTAGTTCTGTTCTCCTGAAGAAGAACGATCGATGAATGGAGTGCGAGGCCCTGGCCAGCAAATGAGAATTAAAGAATGGTATATTTATAAATTCTGGGCGATATTTGGTTGAAAAAAAGGCCTGAAGGCAGCCGCCGTTCACACCAGCGGATCCGGTGCCGAGTCGCCGGAGAACGGGAGCCGTGCACCGGTTACCAGGACCTGACCCTCAGTCAGCCTGATCTTGTCCAGGATGAGGTTCTTTGCCCGCCCGGTCATGGCGAAGACCGGGATCGATGACCCGGCCTGGAGGAGTGCCCGGGGACCGGCCACCTCCCGTACGGCCCGGGAGGCGCAGGCGGTGACGATGTCGCAGGTTGCGGCAAACTCCGCCGCCTCTTCCCGGGTTATCCCCGTGGTGTGGACGGCGATGATGAAGGTGTCGGGATAGTCTTCCCTGATGTTCCGGGCATCGCCGGGAAGAGCTACCGTCACGGCAACCTTTGAAAACCCGGACGCATATGCCACCCGGACTCCCCCTGCCTGGTCGAGTGCAGCGGTTTCCCGGAAAGGGACGATACCCCCGTTGAGCTCGATGGCAGCGATCACCCCCGGGATGGGAGTGGTGCGGACCAGCCCGGACATCCTCCCACCGATCCCCTGCACCAATTCGGGAGTGGGGGCGATCACCGTCCCGGCACCTTCACAGGCGATCACCGCGGCATCGAAGAGGCCGCCCGAAAGCCCGAAACTGATCAGCTCGGATGCACCAAACCCTACGTATTCACCGGACGAGAGGACCTGCCGGTCGGCCGAGCACATCCCGAATGCACGGATGCGGTGCTCGATGTTCTCCTTCACCGCCTCCGGGGTGATGGGGTGGACGGGCCGGGCGAACCGTCTGGCAAGCGGGCATTCCCTGATGAGAGGAGGACCGACTTCCACCACAACGCCATCTCTGACGATAATCCTGCACTTCCCGATGGCCTCGATCACGTGGGTATCCGGGCTCCCGGTCATAGCCTTCTCCTGTCCGGTTCACCTTCTCCATGAAAGGATGGCAATACCGACAGCGGCACACAGAGCGGCACCCAGGGTTGCAGGGCTGAGGGGAGATTCGGTCGGTGTGGGGGTGGGAACCGTGGTCGGAACGGTGGTCGGGACTGTGGTGGGGGGAGTTGTCACCACGGTGGTGGGCGTGACCGGAACGTAGGTGAAGAGGTTGATGTTGTCGATATACCCCTCAGCCGTGTTCCCGATGGCGTAATCGCCCTTGGTGGTGATCGCCAGCCGGTTCAGGAAGTAGAGCTGGTCGCCGATAGGGACAAAGTATCCCCAGATAAGTTCTCCGGTATCCGCGTTCGTGACCTTGATGTCGGCCTGGCTCAGCTCTTCGTTGTAGCGGATGACAACCCGGTAGGTGGTGTTCTCGGCGAACTGCTTGGTCGCGCAGTTCGGCTGGTCCCTGCAGTAGGAATTATACTGGCTCGTCTTCTCGTGCAGGTGGTTGTTCTGGTCGATGACCCGGATGGCCATGAGCCTGCCGTACTGGCCGTAGTCAAAGACCCCGAGCACGTTCACCCCCTTGGAGATGTCCATGTCGGTGCTGGTCATTCCGAAGCTGACCGCACCGTTCTTCTGGATGGAGGTGATGAGCAGGTCGTACTCGAGCGTGAACGGCCCGCGCTGGTATTCGACAGGGATAAAGCTGTACCCGTTTGTCCCCCCCTCGGTATGGAAGTGGTACGCCTCCCGCTGGACATCCCAGTAGTAGTACGAGGGGTTATTGGTTATCCAGCCGGGATCGGTTGAAAAATTGGTCTCGTATACCGTCACCTTTATATCCGCTGCCTGCACCGGCTGCAGGAGGAAAAGGACGGAGAGGATACCCAGCAAAAAACAGACTGCCGCTCTCTTCTGCATGATCGCACCTGTCAAAACGATAATTCTTTTCAATACATCGGATAAAGCCTTTCCTTTCCGGCTTTCGGGGAGAAAGAAAGGGAGGGGTTATCCTGTCCGGTAGGATTCGGCGCCTCCCCGGAAGGTGAGATCCTGGATCTTCACCGCCAGGTACATCTTTCCGTTTGCACCAGGTCCGAGATTGGTGATGGTGATCGGGGCAGGGGCGGATGCATCGATCTTCTTTTCATCGATAAAGAGTACCCGTTCATCATCGCCGGCCGGCAGGATGATGACCAGTGTTGACTTCAGACCAACGTATTTGGGAACCAGAATCCCGGACACGATACCGGTCCGTGCGAGATCCCCATTCACAAACATCCGCACACCGGAGAAGGAGAACGCCGCGATGCCGGCCTCGTTGACATCGATGGTCCCGCTGCTGACATCGCCCGGGAAGAGCTGGACAAGGTCGCCTTCCCGGAACCGGTATTCGCTTCCGGCAATCTTGATCCATGCCCCGGGACTGGTGACCAGGAACTGCACGTAGCCATCCGGAAGTAGGGAGCCGGACCTGCTCCCCGAGAGGAAGATCTCATTTTTCTCCGGAGTGGTCAACCTGATGTAGGATGTCTGGATCCGGGTATTGGACCCGTAGCTGTTGGTGACAGTGAGGGCCACGGAATAATCCCCCTGCTCAAGGTAGAGGTGGGTGGGGTTCTTCTCCACAGAACCGGTCCCATCACCGAAGTTCCATGCCCACTGATCCGGTGATCCTGTGGATAGATCACTGAACTGGACCGAGAGGGGTACCTGCCCCTCGCGGGGAACACCGGCGAACTGGGCCGAGGGGAACATACCAGCGGCGATGTATGCCGGTTCGGTCTTGCTACCGGATCCGTAGGCATTGGTGACCGTGAGGGTGACTTTGTAGGCTCCAGGCATACGGTAATCGTGGACCGGGTTCTCGTCCGTTGAGGTCCCGCCGTCACCGAAGTTCCAGAGCCAGGAGTCCGGGGACCCGGTCGAGAGATCGGTGAACTGGACGGTGAGCGGGATTTCACCGGATCGTGGGGCGGCCTGGAATCCTGCGGCAGGCGGACGGGGGGCGGTTTCTCCAGTCATGGTGGTGACCGGTGCAGTGGGGAAGGTGACCGTCGGAGTCGGGGTGATCACGGGTGACGTGACGCCGGTCGGAGGAGCGGTGGGGGTGGGGGTTTCGGCGGGGCTTGGGGGCACCGGCGTGGTAACCGGGGCAAGATTTGCCGTGTACACAACTAAGGAGGTATCCCCGGAGGCGTACAGCACCTCGACCGTTTTCGGGGTTCCCGCACCTGAATACTCTAGTCGTATCGTCTCACCTGTTGTCCACGGCCAGTCCTGCCCGTGCAGGAAGGTGATGGCCTGTCCGGAGACCTCGTTCCCGTTGATCAGGAACCGGGTTGTCCGTTCCTGGAGGGGGTCTCCACCATCGTGATAGATGTAGACGGTGGTTCCCGAACGCTCCGTATTGGCCCGAAACGAGGGCATAATATCGGGTGCCGGGGGGAACGCCACAAAAACCACCAGGATTACGACCATAATAATGACTACCGAGAGTATCAGGGCAAGGAGAATATTTCGCGCAAGAGCAGTCTCTCTCTCCATGAATATCACCTGCGGGTGCCCTGCTCCAATCCTGAAACGGCCTGACAGGGCATGAAATCCCGATTATGTTCAAATCACCCTGAATTTATATCAAGTTATTCCCGGGATTTCCCGTTTCCGAGAATCCGCATCAGAGGGGATTTCCTGACAAGGAACCGGGAGATGAAGGGGGCAAATGCCGGAGACCAGCAGGCAACCCCTGAATGCACCTCCCAGTGCCCGCTCATGGACTGCCGGACATGCTTCCCCAGACCAACATCGAGAACGTCAGCTGACCTGAGCAGATCCTCCACGTTGGTAAACTTCCGGGATATCTCCACAATATAGCGTCCGTCCTCAATGAACGGGCCGGCGAAGATGCCCGGATCATACCCGCAGTACTTGGCAATGAAGCGATCGGCATTCGATTGGTTCCAGAGCGGAGGCCCGATGTGCCTTCGCACCCTCGGCGTCTCCGTGTTCATCAGTTCAAAGAGCAGCATGCTCCGGTCCTCGTTCATTTCGCAGTCGGCGTAGTTGACGAAGAACCCATTCCGTTCCAGGAGAGCACAGACCGAGTCCAGGCTCCGCCGTAGCTGCGGTACAATCACCTCGGGGATGAAGGGGGGAGTGGAAAACGTTATCGCGATAAGGCTCGTTCCCTTTGCCTGGATCACGGCTTCCAGTTCCGCGTGCGAGAACACCTCGTCAGGGCGCGGAAAGAAAAACAAATCGGACGGATTTTCGTGATATCCCCGCGCGAGCTCAACAAATTCGTACATCCTGTCCAGCGAAACCGATGCCGAGACATTCCGTCCGGGATCGACCGGATCGACCACCACCAGGGGCTCGCCGAAGTCTTTTATCCGGTGCTCACCTGGATCGATGAGGGTCCTGGGCTTCCATTCCACTGCTGCGGCGAGGAGTTCGGTAAAACCCCCGTAGTGGAGGATGAGCAATTCACAGAGGTAGCCGGAGAATCCCTCGGTCATCTGGTCTGAGCCGTACACCCCGCCGGCCTTGGCGAACTGCTTGAGCAGGAGGACATCATCGACATAGGGTTCGATCCGCTCTTCGATGTAGCGGGTATGGAAGGGAGTCCGGTCAACCGCTGAACGGATGGCCTCGGCCGACTCCACCCGGTAGCAGGGGACCAGGTCTACATCGAGCCCGTCGAGGTTGGCATTGACATACGGGTGTTCGGCGTATTTCTCATGGTAGGGTGCCCGCAGGCTCTCTGCAATGGTACGGGCAAGGGCCAGTCCTTCCCGCTCCAGCTCCTCCCGGGGGAGATCGGGTTCAAAGAGGAGAAAGAGGTCGAGATCACGGTCACCGCGAATAAACGTCCCCCTGGCAACCGATCCCACGATCAGGGGCTCGGCCCTGCCGATCCCGGAGGCAACCGCGATCAGCTGGTCGGCTACCCCGCTGATGTGCTCCTTCTCCTCCGGCGTCGGCCTGATCCGGGAGAGGACCGACTCTTCAATGGAGCTCCTCATACGCAGGGGACCTCCAGAAGTGTCTCATAGACGGGGCCCTGCGGAGTGAGAGTGCTCTTTTTGAGCTGCCACGACCGGAGGGTGAAGGACCCGTAGTCCTCTGCCGGGATATCCCGCAGCCGGGCGGTCAGCGAGGGGTCAGACTGCTTCACCCGGGCAAGGGTGGCGTGGGGCCGGAAAGGCCGGCCTTCACGGGGGATGCCCAGGGGCTCCAGGACCGCCTCGATCCGGTCATGGAGGGCTGCCGACCTCCCGGCGTCTTCGATGGTGCACCATATCACCCGGGGCTGGCGGGCGTTATTGCTGCCGATCCCGGAGATCCTGAGTTCGAAGGGCTCGACCCTGATCGTCTCCAGTGCTGACATGATCCGCTCCACCCGTTCAGGAGGAACCTCTCCGATGAACTTGAGGGTCATGTGGATGATCGCCGGGTCCACCAGGGAGAGGTGTGCCCTGCTCTGCTTCAGGATCTCCTGGGGATTCCGCAGCCGCTCCCGAATCCCTCCGGGAAAATCTATCGCCACAAACAGACGGACCATTCCACCAGCTCCCCTGCACTCTCCGCACATTCCGTTCCGGGAATCATAACCGTATTCGAACGCATGATGTATCGCAAAAAATTACCCTTTTACTGTATAATCATGCAAGATAGACAAATATTTTTTCACCAACAACAAGTACTGGATTGCAGAGTATTGTGGGGGGAGAAAGATTGGCAGAAAGACCAGAGCTGATTGTTTACACGCTTGAATACTGTCCCAATTGCGAGACGCTTAAGGAATATCTTACCAGGAACGCGATACCATACCAGGAGAGGGATATGTCCGGCGCTGCAGCCCTGACTGAGCTCCGGATCAACGGAATTTTTGTCAATGAAGCCCCGGTACTCCAGGCCGGTTCCGTATTTCTCGTCTCCCGGGACCTCTTCTCCGCAGGGATACTCGATGAGAACCGGGTTTTAAAGCTGTCAGAGGGCTCCTGATGGCAGACAAGCCTACCCGGCAGACCACTCTTTCCGGCGTTTTCATCCCCCAGATGCCGCCGGTCAGGACAACAGACGGCCATATTATCGAGTACGACCGGCAGCGGATCATCAACCAGATCGTTGAGGAGACCCGGCTGGTCGAAACCTTCTACGGGTACGAGAGCGCGAACGAAGAAACCGCCACCGAAATCGCGCGGATGGTCGAGCAGCGTATCTGCTCGCTCGGCCTCAAAGCTCTCTCCGGACCGCTCATCCGCGAGATTGTGAACATGACCCTGCTTGAGAATGGCATGGTCCAGTACCGCAACGTCTGCACCCGTGTGGGCACACCGGTCTTTGATGCCCACCTGATCGATGTTGGGAGGGGATTTGAGGCCCGGGACAATGCCAACCTGCAGGAGAATGCCGAGACATCGCACAAAAAGAAGGCCGACAAGATCAGCAAGGAGCAGTACCTCCTCCAGCTCCCGCCCCACCTCGCCGATCACCACCTCTCCGGAGATATCCACATTCACGACCTGGAATACTTCGGCACCCGTCCGTTCTGCCAGGACTGGGACCTCCGCTACTTCCTGTACTACGGGCTGATGCCTGACGGGAACGGCACGAAGGCTTCGGTCGCCGGCCCGGCAAAGCGGGCAGAGGTCGCGGTCCTGCACGCGGTCAAGGCGCTGGGGAGTGCCCAGACCAATTTTGCCGGGGGGCAGGGCTACTACAACTTCCTCACCTTCCTTGCGCCCTTCTTCGAGGGCATGCCCTACGAAGAGATCCGGCAGCTGATGCAGATGTTTGTCTACGAGATGACCCAGATGATGGTCGCCCGCGGCGGACAGCTCGTCTTCTCTTCGGTCCAGCTCAGCCCGGGGGTGCCGATCCTCTGGAAGGATAAGCCCTGCGTATATAAAGGGAAAGTCTGGGACGGCAAGCGCGCACCGCTCCGGTGCTATGGAGAGTTTGAGCGCGAAGTCCGGCTGCTCTTCAAAGCCCTGATGGAAGTGATGCTTGAGGGTGACAACTGGGGCAAGCCGTTCAGTTTTCCAAAACCTGAAATCAGCATCGAGCCCGACTTCATGACCGAGGACGGGGAGTTCAACCGGGCAAACCCGGACCTCCCTACCTACCAGGATCTGTACCTGCTCACTTTTGAGCTGGCCTCCAAATTCGGCACTCCCTACTATGACAACCAGATGCCCGAGTACCGCGGGGCGGGAAAGGGGATCTCGTGCTACCAGTGCTGTGCCTACCAGTTTTCCGCGGTTGCCGATCAGGATAGCGAGTTTGACAACAAGCTCGAATTCAAAGACGCAAAGCACTTCTCCATGGGTTCCTGGCAGGTGGTCTCCCTGAACTGCCCCCGGGCGTCCTACGAGGCTGAAGGCGACGACGAGCGCCTTTTTTCCGAGCTCCGGGCCCTGATGGATGTCTGCGTGGAGGTCTTCAAGATCAAGCGACGGTGGCTCGAGATTATCCGGGCCAATGGCCGTATGCCGTTTGCGATGCAGCGGCCAAAGGATCCCCTGACCGGTGAGCGGGGCTCCGTTGCCGTCGACCTGGACGGGCTCGTATACACCATCGGGGTGGTCGGGGTGAACGAGATGGTGCAGCATCACACCGGCAGCCAGCTGCACGAATCAAAAGAAGCATTCGTCCTTGCCGTCCGGGCGATGACCGAGATGGAACTCTATGCCCGCGAGCTCTCGAAACGGAACGCTATGACCATAGCGCTGGCCCGGACTCCTGCCGAGACTACCGGGCAGCGGTTCGCGGTTGCCGACCTGCTCACCAAGGAGTACCGGGAGCATGCAAAGAAAGTGGTCAAAGGCGACATCGAGCAGGGGCTCATGATGCTCGGGAACACCCGTGACCTCCCGATCTACTACACCAACGGGACGCACGTGGCACCGGGGGCGAACATCCCGCTCTCGAAACGGATGGAGATCGAGCACGTCTTCTTCCCCATCGTGGACGGGGGAAACATCTTCCATATCTGGCTCGGTGAGCAGCGGCCAGATCCCCGCGGCCTCATGGAGATGGCCATGAAGCTCTGCCGGAGCACCCAGATCGGCTATTTCGCCTTCACCCGGGACCTTACCGTATCCCTCCGCCAGTTCAGGGAGTACCGGCCGGATAAAAAGGAGCTGTCGGGCTGGGTTGCGGAAGATACCAGAATAAAGGCCTGACCGGAGCACCACTCCGGCCGGTCAGCCCCGCTTTTTCTTTTTCAGAACGATGTCGATGATCCCATGACGGACCTGGTAGAAACTATGGATCACATCGATCGATGACTCAAGGGGAATGGACGCTTTTCTCTCCCCGACCACGATGGTAACACTGTCGGTCGATATATCAGCATAGGCAGCCGACTTTGCCTGGGGCGGGAGTTTGCCGGTGACGAAGATGTAGTGTTCGTCCTGGATCACCTCAAACTCGATCTCTTCAGTCTGGCTGCCCATGGGGATGATCCGGGGGAGATCGCCCGGGTGTCCTGCGATGATGGTATACCCGACAAAGTGAGCGCTCTCCCTCTCGGGCATATTCCTGATCATCTCCTCCACCATGCGGGCGAGGTTCGTCAGGAATTCATCGTAGGGATTATTTTGAGCCATTCGTCCCCCGCAGGCGGAAGGTCCGGCCTTCCATACTCACTATCTGCTTCATGGTCAGGTTCTTCAGTCCCTCGGAGAGGACAGGTTGGGGCAGACCGGTCAGTTCCGTCAGCTCCGGTTCGGTCAGGTCGCAGTGAGCAAGCGCGATCAGCAGGTTGATCTCGGTATCGTTGTCGAGCAGGTCCCTGCCGTACTGGACAATATCGCGTATCTGCATGTCGATATTCTTTTCCAGGGTCCGGAGACTCTCATTCATCTCTTCCCGGGCGTCCACCAGCCTTCTCAGGGTGGCAAGGGACTGCCTGAACCTGATGCTCCGGTCACCCAGATCACCCCCCGTTTCTTCCTTTCTCTGGAGATTGACGATAACGCTGATATCATTGGCCAGGAAGTAGTACTTCCTCCGCCGTTCATCGAGCCGGAATGAGAGGATCTCCTCGCGTTCCATCAGATGGAGGTGTTCGATCACTGCTTTTGGTGAGAGCATCAGGCGATCCGAGATCTCGGTCACAAAACAGGGTTTCTGCCTCAGCAATTCGATGATGCGCCTGCGGTTTCTGTTTCCCAGGATGTCCAGAATGCGGGCGACCTCTGCCTGATCCAGCATTTTAATTACTTTATGTTAGGGTTTTTTATATATATAGATTTATGTTTTTGGTTCTGTTGCGTTGGAGGGACTTTGTTACATGAGGAGGTGTGGGATATGCCTGATCTGGCAGTCAGGATATTTGAAGATGCAAGTGAGGGGCAGTCAGGACAGGGAGGGGAAGCCGCAGCTCCTGAACGGGAGGCCAGGAAAAAAGGCGGGGGGTGGTTCAGTCAGAAAGCCGGTAATTCGGCGCCTCATCAGTGATGAGGATGTTGTGCGGGTGGCTCTCGGTCTGTCCTGCTGCGGTGATCATGACGAACCGGGTCCTAGTATGCATCTCGGCAATGGTCCGTGATCCGGTATATCCCATGGCAGACTTGAGCCCGCCGGTCAGCTGGTAGATGACATCGGAGACGCTTCCGACGTAGGGTGTGACTCCCTCCACGCCCTCTGGGACAAACTTGGTCCTCCCGATATCATTCTTCTGGAAGTAGCGGTCGCTCGAGACCCCCCCACTCATGACGCCGAGGGATCCCATGCCGCGGTACTGCTTGTACCGCCTTCCCTTCATGGTGATGACCCGGCCGGGGGACTCATCGGTACCGGCAAGCAGGCTCCCCATCATCACGCTGTCCGCACCGGCGGCAATGGCCTTGGCCACATCTCCCGAGAACCTGACCCCTCCATCGGCGATGACCGGGATTCCCGAGTCCTTCACCGTATCGGCAACGCTGGCAATGGCCGTGATCTGGGGGACGCCGACCCCGGCCACGATCCGGGTGGTGCAGATGGATCCGGGACCAATCCCGACCTTGAGACCGTCCACGGTGTCCATGAGATCCTCGGCAGCTTTTGCGGTGGCGATGTTTCCCGCGATGACATCGGCCCGGGCGCACCCCTTGATGTTCCGGACCGCTGCAACAACGTTCATGTTGTGGCCGTGGGCACAATCGACCACCAGGGCGTCGGCACCGGCTTCGTCGAGTAGCATGGCCCGTTCAAAGTCAAAGGGACCGACGGCGGCGGCCACTCGCAGCCTCCGGTTCCGATCGCGGCTTGCGTACGGGTACTGGCGCTTCTCGAGGGTATCCTGCATGGTGATGATCCCCGCAAGCTTCCCTTCATGATCCAAAACCGGGAGGCGTTCGACCTTGTTGGTGTACATGACCTCGAGGGCTTCCTCGGGTGAGATATCCTCGGTGGCGGTGATTGGCTCCTGGGTCATGATCTTCCGGACGCTCTCGCCTCCGCGGCGGCGGGCGATTCCCCGCACGTCCCGGCGGCTGACGATTCCAACCACCTTCCCCCCTTCAAGGACCGGGACACCGCCGATCCGGTGCTCGTTCATGAGCCGCTCCACGTCAGAGACGCTGGTGTCGGGGTCGACAGAAACAACCTGGCGCTCGATCAGCTCTTCAGCCTGCTTGACCAGCCGGATCTCGGCGACTTCCTGCTCTGCCGGCATGTTACGGTGGAGAACCCCGATACCGCCTTCCCGTGCAAGGGCGATAGCCATAGAGGACTCGGTCACCGTGTCCATCGCAGAAGAGACCAGCGGAATGTTCAGGGGGATGTTCTTCGAGAACCGGCTCCTGATATCAGCCTCGTTCGGCTCGATGTGTGATTCGGCAGGCACGAGAAGCACATCGTCGAAGGTGAGGGCGACCGGCACCTGCAGTTTCTCAATGAACATAGGTCATCCCACCATCCTGACCAGCCGGTCCACCAGGTCTTCCTTTATCGACGAATCCCGGTTACCCCCACAGACCATGCCCCGCACCCCGATGATATCGGGATCGATCCGTTTCAGGGCGGGGATGTGATCAAATCCGAGAGAACCGGCAAGCGCGGTCATCAGCCCGGCATCGCGGTTCATCGCGATGAATTCCCCGAGCGATTTCTCACTCATGAACTCAAAGGTACTCTTCCCGTCCTTGATGCCGGTATCCACCATGGCAACGTCCGCACCGGCAGCAGCGGCCAGAGGGGCCATGGCAAAGGGAGAGATCGTGCCGAGCCGCTCATAATCCGAGTATGAGGCGATCACCACGTACTTCTCCGGAAACTCTTCCTTGACCGCCCGGACCACGGCCTGGATGAACTCTCCGGCGCGTGCCGTTCCGTCAAACATCAGCCCCACTTTCACAAAATCGGCCCCTGCGTGTGCGGCTCCATAAGCGGCAAGCGACGCTCCTCCGGGCCTGAAATCAAAATCCCCGATTGCAGCGCTGACCGGTTTGCCGGAAAGCTCCGTAATTGCGCGTATGACCCATGGAAAATTGGCGCCGAGAGAACCTTCGGCCGGGCGCTTCACATCGATGATATCGGCAGCAAGTGATCGCTTCGCCTCCTCAATATCCCTCGGGCTGACCAGCAATCGCATAGGATTTAATGATCGTGCAGGCTAATAGTGATTACGCTGACCATGGATTTGGTTCTGGCAATGGACCTGAAAGGAGGGCGCGTTGTCCACGGAAAGCGGGGAGAACGCAGTACCTACCGTCCCCTGACCTGGGGGCTCTCTCCCTCTGCAGAGCCCGTCCCCTATCTTGAATCCATACGGCCGGCGCTGCTCTATATCGCCGACCTGGATCGGATCACGGGCACAGGATCCCATGATCGGGAGATCCGGGCCTGTGCCCGGATGGTGAGGCGGTGCTACGTCGATCGCGGGTGCAGAGCCCCGGAAGACCTGCTGTCCGGCGAGAATATCATGAATATTATCGGGACAGAGACCGCAGGCGGGGATCTCTCCCGGTATGCATCGGGAATCCTCTCCCTCGACATCAGGGATGGCCTGGTCATCCCCGGCAACCAGGACCCCCACGATATCCTCAAAGAAGCGAAGGAGCTCCCGTTCGAGGGTTGCCTGATCCTTGACCTGGGGGCGGTCGGGACAGAGGAGGGCCTCTCCGCAGAGCGGCTCGCTGGTTATCGGGCCGCCTATCCGGGGTACCTCCTCTTCGGGGGAGGCGTTGCCGGTGAGCAGGATCTCGATCTCCTGGCAGGGGAAGGATTCGACGGAGCGGTCGTGGCCACCGCGGTGCACAGGGGACACATACCCCTCGATGCGGTTCGGAGGGGATTATGGTCCTGATCACCATCGAGGGCATTGACGGGAGCGGCAAGAGCTCCCTGGTCTCATCGCTTGGTCGCCTGCTGGAGGACGAATACCCGGTGATCACCCGGGAGCCGGGTTCGACCTGGGTGGGCGAATCGGTCCGGCGGGCCATTGCCGATGAAGCAGACCCGATCACCGAGGCGCTCCTGTTTGTCGCCGACCATGCCGCCCACATCGCGACGGTGATCCGACCGGCTCTCTCGGCCGGAAAGCTGGTCATCTCCGACCGGTATTCGGACAGCCGCTATGCCTACCAGCAGGTGATGCTCGAGGGGGTTGTCGATAAACCCCTGGCCTGGCTCCGGGCCGTCCACGACGGGTGGACAATTCCTCCGGATCTTACCTTCCTGATTGTGCTTCCGGTAGAAGAAGCCCTCTCCCGCATGGGGGATGACCGCACACGGGAGCATTTCGAGGAAGCAGGCTTCCTCGTCCGGGTGCAGGAAAACTACCTCTCGCTTGCGGCAGAGGAGCCGTCACGGTTTATCCTTATTGACGGCCTGAAAAAGGAGGAGGAGATTGCGGACTTCGTGGCCGGAAGCATCAGGGATTTTTCCGGACCGTCACGATCACGTCCTTGATCGTGATCACGTCCACCCGTTCTCCCCCGACCAGGTAATTGAACTGGAGCGAGAATGCACCATCCGGAACCGTAATCTCTTTTCCACCGACATTGACGGCAGCCGGCGGGGAGGTGAGCTGTTCGGGGGGGAGCGCCCGCACTGCATCCATGAAGGCTTTTGCATCCTTCCGGAGCGCCGGTCCGATCACGGCCATATTAAACTGGACCTCGCCCGGCTTCTTCTCGAGCACCGAACGATCGCGCTGCCACTCCACCGGACCGTTCAGCGCCCGTGCCATATCGCCGGCGTCGTCAGTTATCCGGGTGGTGAAGATGGTGATCCGGCCCATGGGGGCATTCAGAGCCAGCCCCTGCTCATGCTTGTAGTTGCGGACCGCCGCAACCAGGCTGCTTAAGAGATCACCGCTCTCACGGTCCTCCTGATCGATGGGAGCTGGAGCAGGCCACGCCATCTTGTGGACGCTACCCTCCCCGAGGTAGAGCGAGACCTCTTCGGAAAAGTGGGGAGCGAAGGGGGCCATAAGCCGGCAGAGCGTGTCCAGGGTCTCCCAGAGCACCCGGCAGGCGCTGTCCCGGCCGGGATCATCCGAGTAGAGCCTTCCTTTCACAAGCTCGATGTAGTTGTCGGCAAGGATGTTCCACGAAAACTCCCGCATGGCCTTCAGTGCCCGGTCAAACTGGTAGAGCTCCATGGCTTCCGTGACCTCAGCGGTAGTCTCCGAGAGCCGGGAGAGGAGCCACCGGTCGGCGAGGGGTCCCGGAGCGGCTTTCCGGTCAAACGATCGCTTCCCGAGCTGGATCAGGACGAACCGGGCGATGTTCCAGAGCTTTGTCTGGAATCTTGAAGCGGCGATCACGTCATTCCAGTTGAACATGATGTCCGACCCGGTCGTGGCACCGGCCGCCGCCCACTGGCGGAAGGCGTCCGAACCGTACTGCCCGATAATCTCTTCCGGGGAGATGATGTTGCCCCGGCTCTTGCTCATCTTGAACCCATCCTCACCGAGCACCATGCCGTTGACCAGGATCTCGTCCCAGGGCCGGTTGCCGGTCAGGGCCATAGAGCGGAGGATGGTGTAGAAGGCCCAGGTCCGGATGATGTCGTGCCCCTGGGGACGGAGCTGGGCCGGGAAGATGTCCGGGACCGAGGTCCCGTTCCAGCCGGTAACGTTCAGGACCGAGATGGAAGAGTCCATCCAGGTGTCAAGCACGTCCCCTTCCCCGATATATTCAGATGATCCGCAGGCACTGCAGGGGTGTGGCGGACGAATGGCAGTCGGGTCGACCGGGAGGTCTTCCTCGTCCGGGAGGATCATCTCCTCGCACTTCGCACAGAACCAGACCGGAATGGGAGTGGCGAAGATCCGCTGGCGGGAGATGCACCAGTCCCACTCCATCTGGCTGATCCAGTTCTCCATCCGGAGAAACATGTGCCGGGGGGTCCACCGGACCTGCTGTGCGGCCGCCATGATCTCGTCGGGAACGATCTTCACGAACCACTGCCGCTCGCTCATGATCTCGATCGGGGTCTTGCACCGCCAGCAGGTTCCCACCCGCTGCTCGAGCGGCTCCTGTCTGAGCAGGATGCCCTGCTCCTTCATGTCGGCGAGGATGGCCTCCCGGCACTCTCCCGATTTCATTCCCTGGTATGTTCCGGCAACTGCAGTCATTCTCCCCTGCCGGTCGATGGCCTTCCTGAGGTCAAGGTTGTGCTGTTTCCACCAGTGGACGTCCTGCTTGTCACCGAAGGTGCAAATCATCACCGCTCCCGAGCCGAATGACGGATCGACCGCTTCATCGATGATAACCGGGACCTCGTGGCCGAAGATCGGGACCACCAGCAGCCGGTTCCGGAGACCGGTGTACCGCTCATCATCCGGGTGAACGGCGACCGCCACGCAGGCGGCGAGCAGCTCGGGGCGAGTGGTGGCGATCTCCACGCCATCGAGATCAAAGTAGTTGAGCCTTGTTTCCCCCGGCTCATAGGCCACTTCGGCAAAGGCGATCGCCGTCTCACACCGGGTACAGAAGTTGACCGGGTGTTCGCTCTGGTAGATGTACCCGTCCGTCAGCATCCGGAGAAAGGAAAGCTGGGTCTTTTTATAGTATTCCGGGAGCATCGTGATGTATTCGTTGCTCCAGTCCACAGAGAATCCGAGCCGGCGGAGGGTGAGGCGCATCTTCTCGATATTCCTGAGGGTGAGCTCCCGGCACATCCTCCGGAATTCCTCCCGGGGCACATCGTTCTTGGTGATGCCGTGGATCTCCTCCACCTTCACCTCGGTGGGCAGACCATGGCAGTCCCAGCCCTGGGGGAACATGACGTTGTAGCCCTGCATGCGCTTGTAGCGGGCGATAAAATCGATATAGCACCAGTTGAAGGCATTGCCGATATGAAAGTTGCCGGTGGGGTAGGGGGGAGGGGTATCGATCACGAACGGCGGACGATCTGACATCCGGTCAAAGTAGTTGTCCTCGTCGCGCCAGATGCCCTGCCAGCGTTGCTCCACTTCACCAAAATCATAGGTCTTCGGGAGGTCCTGTGGGAGAGACATTTTTCACATATTTGTACTGGTATGAAATATAGTGTTCGAACTACGGAGGGCGGATCCCAGCCGGATCCCGGTTGCCGTCGGTCAGGTTACCCCGGGAATGGAATCAGGGATGCAGGATTTCTCACAACAAACCTCTTCTGCCCTCCCAACAAACCATTCAGGAAATGTCCAACCAGTTCGGGGACAGGCTCGCGGCCATACTTGCCCTCTCTTTTGTACTGATCGCCCCTGCCATCCAGCCCCCCTGGGTCCTCTCCATCATGATCCTCCTCTTCTCATCGACCCTCTTCCTCATCAAAAAGACGAGGTTCCTGGCGCTGGCCCTCATCCCCATCGCCATCCTCTACGGCCTCTCTCTCCTCCCCCTGCTGGTCTTCTCCTGCACCTTTACCATCATGGTCACGGGTGAACTGGCCTTCAAGTGGGGGACCGGACGGCTCCAGTCGTATCTCGCCTACATCATCGCCGGGTTCACCGGCTGCCTGCTGGTGATGGTCTACCTGCAGGAGTACGTCCTGCTGGTGCCCCTCTTCGGGGTGGTAGTGGCGGTGCTCCTGAAGGCCATTGTCCGGGAGCGTGAGGACGCCCTGCTGATCGAGGCACTCGGTATCGCCATGACCATGTACCTGATCTATGAACTGAACTACCAGGCGGACATGGTGCTCATCGCTGCAGCGGTCATTGTGGCCTTTGGCTTCGGTTACTTCTCCTACCGTACCAGGACTGCAGACGTGAGCGGTCTCTTCTCCGGTGCCCTGATCGGGATCATCCTGATCGTCTTTGCCGATATCCGATGGTTCCTGGTCATGCTCGCCTTCTTTATCATGGGCTCGGTGAGCACCCGGTACCGGTATTCCGAGAAAGAGCGGATGGGGGTCGAGCAGGCAAAGGGAGGGGCACGGGGCTACCTCAATGTCTTCTCGAACGGGATCGTCTCTGCAGCCGCCGCCGTGCTCTGGGGAGTGTCCGGAGATCCCCTCTTTGCCGCGCTCTTCATCGGCAGTGTGGCAACCGCAGCGGCAGACACCATGGCGAGCGAGATCGGGGTGACCGGCGGGGAGCCCTACCTGATCACCACGTTCTCCCGGGTCTCGGTCGGCACCAACGGCGGTGTGACCATTCTTGGTGAAACGGTAGGTTTCTTTGGAGCCCTCCTCATCTCCATCCTTGCCTACATCATCGGGGTGATCCCCCTCCAATACATCGCTGCCGGGACCATTGCCGGCTTCGTCGGGACCAATATCGACAGCCTGATCGGGGCGCTTATCGAGAACCGGGGCGTCTTTGGAAACGCGGGTACCAATTTTGTAGCCACAGCGGGAGGGGGGCTCTGCGCCCTGCTTTTCGCCCTCCCACTCGGAAGTTAGTACTTGAACCAGCGTCCTTTCTCGTCAAATTCTCCCTGGACGGGGACCGCAGCCGGCACCCCTGCATAGTCGCGGAAGAAGCAGGCCTTGAAGCTGTAGATCACGGAAATGACCAGGGTCGCCCCGAAAAACACGAAGAGTGCGCTCACCAGGATGCCGTCAGCACCGAGAAGTACATTGAACTGGTCGAGGGAAAACGACTGGATCTCTGCCGCACTCATCGTCGCCAGGGGTTCGAGCCGGTCGTAGAGCGATGCGGTCCAGGCAAGCAGGATTGCGGCGACAACGGCAAACACGATGGCGAGGGAGATGAGGTAGAAGACCAGGCAGGCCCGGGTCTGCTGCAGGACAAACTCAACGCTCCGCCGGACTGAGTCAAAGACCTTCCGCTCCTCGATGACCGCCGCAGCATCGTAGAAGAAAGTGAAGAAGAGCACGGTGAAACTGATGGCTATCAGCATGAATGTCAGGGCGGTTTCGGCAAGCCCGAGGATGGTCAGCGGGAGGAGCAGCAGGAACATGGTGAGGAGCAGCCCGAAAAAGATGAGCAGGGAGGGGAGGAGCACCCGGAAATAGCCGGAGATTCCACCGGTAACGAAGGATGAGAACGCCCTCTCCCCGGTCTTCACCTGGTGCATCAGCCCGGCGACAAAGAACGGAAAGACCACAATCTCAAGCACCCAGAGCCGCTCGGCGATAAAGGTGCCGGAGGAGAACTGGAGGAGGATGAATGATGCGGAAAAGAGGCCGCTTGCTATTCCCGGGAGCCAGATCGAGGGGATACGGAGCATACCCAGGGCGGAACGAAGTGATGCTGTAACCATGTTACCTGACCCGCGGCATGGCCACGATCTCCCGCACCTGGAGGTCGAAGAAGGAGGCCGTGTGGGCCGGCCGTATGACGCAGACGGTATCAGCACCGCTGTAAGTTCCGCCAACGGCGATGACCTCTTCCTCGACCCCGACAGTTCCCTGGTCGGCGGCGATCAGGACGCACTCCACGGCAACCTTCAGCCCGACGGCCACAATCCTGCGGAGGGCTTCAGCAACGGCCTCGGTCCGGGATCCCCCGCCCACTTTCGGGGAGCGGGAGAATGACCGCTCCAGCCCGGAGAGTGCGTGGGTTCCGGTGACAATCAGCACCCCGGCATCCAGGAGCTTCTCGGCAGTTCCGGGATCAAATTCCCAGACCCCGGGTTTCGAAAAGCCGACCACGTGGGTGACCACGACCAGACGAAGGTTGGTACCCTTCACAGCTTCATAAAATGTCAGGGCCGTTTCACCCGATGTGCTCGCAACGACAATATGAGAGAGGCCGAGCTCGCGGGCACGCTCGACCGCAAACCGGGCGCAGTCGGCCGTGTTCTGCGCACCTGGCGCATCAAAATAGTAGGTATTCCGGGCGACAAATGACATAATAACAGTTTAATTAGGTAGCATCACTTAAAGGGAATTGCTATGATCACTCTGGCCCTTGCGGGGAAGCCGAATTGCGGGAAATCAACATTTTTCCGGGCAGCAACCATGGCCCCCGCAGAGATCGCAAACTACCCCTTCACCACGATAGATGCCAACTTCGGGGTGGCCTACCTCCGGGCAGTCTGCCCCTGCAAGAGCCTTTCCCTCCCCTGTGAGAGCTGCTCGGACGGGGTCAGGTTCGTCCCGGTCAACCTCGTGGATGTAGCCGGCCTTGTCCCGGACGCCCACAAAGGGCGGGGCCTCGGCAACCAGTTCCTGGACAACCTCCGGCAGGCCGATGCCGTCCTCAACATCCTCGATGCCAGCGGTTCGACCGACAGCGAAGGAAATCCGGTTGACATGGGGAGCCATGATCCCCGGGACGATATCGCGTTCCTGGAGTATGAGATGGCGATGTGGGTGTACGGGATCGTGAACAAACACTGGGCAAAGCTGCAACGGCAGGCGCAGTCGAAGACGCACTCCCTTCATCGCTCTCTCTCTGAGGTATTAACCGGGCTGAAGATCTCTCCCGAGGATGTGCGGGATGCCGAGGTCGAGGCCGGAATCGACCTCGCCCACGCCGATGCCGACGGGTTGCAGGCCTTCTGCCGCGAGATCGTCCGCATCAGTAAACCCATGGTGGCGGTGGGAAACAAAGTCGACCAGGCCCCTGAACTGATGATCGATCTCCTGAAGGGGAGCCGTTTCATCTTCGCCACCGCAGCCGGGGAGCTGGCGCTCCGGAACGCGGCAACGGCTCACCTCATCCGCTACCTGCCCGGCGACCGGACCTTCACCATCCTGGACGAGAAAGCTCTCTCCCCCCAGCAGAAGGCGGGCCTGGCCAGGATCGCGGAGGTCATGGACATGTTTGGAGGGACCGGCGTCCAGCAGGCCATCGATCATGCAATCCGTGAAGTCCTCGGGCTGATCGTGGTATACCCGGTGGAGGATGAGCACAAGTTCACCGACAGCAAAGGCCGGGTGCTCCCCGACGCCTTCCTGATGAAGCGCGGTTCGACCCCCCGCGATCTGGCGTTCATGGTGCATACCGATATCGGAAAAGGGTTCCTCTACGCCGTGGATGCCCGGACCTCGATGCGGGTCAAGGACACCCATGAGCTCCATGACGGAGACATCATCCGGATCGTGAGTACCGCGAAATAACCTTTTTTTCCCTGATCGGGGGCTGTATTACCCCGGTTTTGCCGATAATTTTATATACTCGTATTGATTACCTTGTGATATCATGGGTGGAGAGGTCTTTCAGGCCCAGATCATCAGGAATTTCTTTGAAACCATTACGGGAACGGACCGGAACCTGACCCGCATCTCCATGTGCGTGATCAGCCTGGCCAAGCTCCGTATGGAGAGCCCGGAGAAGATCTCCTCCCTCGTTGACCAGATCAAGAAGAGCAAGCAGCAGCGGGAACTTTCCATAGATATCCTCGATTATATGTGCGACGCTGCCATCGAGCTCGACTTAAACGTGGTTCAGACCGCTTTCGGGGTCAAGACCATCGGCGAGGCCATGCAGGAATTCAACGGTATCAGCCTGGACACGCTGTAAAGACCCGCCCGCCACCTTCCTTTTACCCTGATAAGGTAATTTCCGGAGCGCAGCCCCCCTCACCCTGCCCGTTTGTTCCCATTCCTCATGGTGCGGGTGCAATCCTTCATGCGAATGAGGGGAATCCCCCGCTCCAGGGCTCATCAGCGGTGCAGGTGGGCTACCGCAGCGGAACGGAGCCCCGGGAGCATGAGAATGGACCGCGTGAGTGCCGGGCCTTCAGGGACTGTACGAAAAACCCGGAAAAGGAATGAACGGTCAGAACCCCATCTGTTCCTTGTAGGACGAAAGGATCTGAATGACGAAGTTCTGGTGCTCATCGAGCATCTGACCGTCATCAGGTGAGCAGAGGTAGGCGACCGCGTAGGTGAGCACGAGGGCGTTGTTGAGGGTGAAGCTCTCGTGGTTCTCAATCTGCTCGGCGGGAATGATGATGGCGAGATACTGCTCCTCCTCGGGGCTGAAGGAAAGCGCGGAATATCCTTTGACTGCTGATTCCTCGAGTTTCACTGCCCGGTCCCGGATGATGGTCAGCGCCTTCCGGAGTGCCGCCGCAGCACCTTCCCCGGTTATCCGGGAAACCGCGGTATCCGCGCTTTCGATGGCCTTCGGATACAGACCAAACTTGAAGGACAGAACGGCCGACGCGATATCGTGGCCAGTGTCACGATCGATCGATCGGAAGAACGGGGTGATACGGTGCATATAGTCGTACAGGTATTTCTCCATGGGATCCTCTCCCTGTTCTTTGACCAGCGGAGTACTAAACCTTATGTTCAGCCGGACAACGAGAACGGTCAGGCTCGCTGCAAACAGGAGCTGCAGGATGATATTCGGGGTGATCTCTACTGCGGCCATGAAGATGATGACTGCGTACATGGGTGCGAGAAGGGAGACGATATCCTTCCGCGGCTTCACCCAGGCGAGGTAGGCAAGGATGAAGGAACCGATGAGACATCCCCAGTAGAAGAGACCGGCATTCTCGATGTATCCGAACTCTTCAAGGAGAATGCCGACCCCGGTTCCGCCGAAAGAAAACGCCGGAACAGCGATAGAGAGAATGAGATCCCGCCTGTTACATGATGCAAGGGACTGAACTGTCATGCTGAATGAGGTACGGATTGGACAAAATCGCATAAATGCTTTTCAATCCGCTCCCGCTGGCGACCATCCGGCCGCTCTGTCAGTACCGTTAAAACCCCTGCGGAGAAACACTCCCGTATGAAGGTCTGCATCATGTGCGGGGGTGAGGGCACCCGGCTCCGCCCCCTCACCTTTGAGCGGCCGAAACCCTGCATCCCCATCGTGAACCGGCCGTCAATCCAGCACCTCGTCTCACACCTCTCCGACCTCGGGTTCACTGAGGTCGTGATCACGCTCGGCTATCTGGGCGGGGCAATCGAAGAGGCACTCGGTGACGGATCCCTCTTCGGGGTGGATATCACCTACGTCCACGAAGAAGCCAAGCTCGGCACCGCCGGGAGCGTCATGAACGCCCGTGAGTACCTCGAAGGCCAGGACTTCCTGGTAGTCGGTGGGGACCACGTGACCGATATCAACCTGCTCGAATTTTTCCGGGAGCACCGCCGGGAGAAGCCGATGGCCTCGATCGGCCTGATCAGCATCGACGATCCCTCCGAGTACGGCATCGCGGAGATCGATGTGAACTACACTATCAAGCGGTTCAAGGAGAAGCCCGGTCCCGGGGAGATCTTCAGCAACCTTGCCAGCACCGGCATCTACGTCTGCAGCCCGGACATCTTCTCCTATATACCTGCCGGGACTAAGTTTGACTTCGCCCGCGACCTCTTCCCGCTCCTGATGGCAGAGGGTCACCAGCTCCGGGCATGGCTGGCCCGGGGCAACTGGACCGATGTCGGAAGCCCGGCATCGCTGCGCCAGGCCCAGCGCTGGAAGCTTGATGAACTGCCGTTCTCCAGATTCATGGGGGATATCTCGATACGGGGAGGACAGATTATTGGCCCGCTGATGTTTGGCAACGATGTCATGATCGGCAGGAACTGCCACATCATCGGGCCGGTGGCCATCGGGTCAGGCACCACCATCGAGGATGATGTCCTGATCGGCCCCTACACGACCATCGGGGAGAACTGCACTATCCGGCGGCAGGCAAAGATCTTCTCATCCCACCTCTGCAACCAGGTGACCCTCGGCAGGAACAGCACGGCGAGCGGGAGTATCATAGACAACGGGACGGTGATCGGTGAGAACTGCAGCATCGAGAACGATACGGTGATCGGCCCCCGGGTGGAGATCAGGAACCGGGCCGTAGTCCATTCCAAGACCAGGATCTGGCCGGACGTGGTGGTACCCGAGGGAAGCGTGGTCAGGGAGCACCTCCTGAACGAGAACTACGATACCCGGATCGAGGGATCGTAAAAAAAAACGGGTCAGGGCCGCCGGACCAGCCGGTGAGTGATGGCCACCAGCGGGTGGCGGGCGTAGTCGAGGACCTTGATATCATCAAGGTTGTGGAGGTTCATGGCCTTCGCCGTCCGTTCAAGGCCAAGTTCGATATTCTCGTTCACCTCGATCACGTAGGAGTCAAGCGCCTTGATTCCCAGCTTCTTTGCGGCGATGGCCCGGTGGTGGCCATCAACCAGGATCAGTTTTCCCGGACGGCGGATCACGATCAGCGGCTCGGCAAGTCCTTTCCTGATCTCGTACATCCGTCCTTCGAGCTCATCCTCGTATATCCGTGACTGGGTGGGGATGAGCTGGTCGATGGGGACGGCCTCACGCCTGAGCTCGGGATTGATGCCGTGCAGCTTGTTCAGGGTGGCCATGAAGGTGAAGACTTTTTCCGGGGAGACATGCTCGATCTGGGACCGGATGACATCGGTATTGGAGATGATCCCGAGCAGGCGGTTCTCCTGGTCCACGACCGGGAGTTTCTGGATACCGGACCGGAAGATGACCCGGGCGGCATCATTGATGCTCATATCAGGATCGGCAACGATCAGGTGGCGCGACATCATCTCCTCAACCGGTGTTTCAGGAGACATGAAGAGGAGGTCCCGGGCAGCGATGTACCCGACCACCTCTTTTCCGTTCACCACTGGAAAACCGTCATGTCCGGTCTTCCGGATCCTGTCCATGACATCGCGCACGGTTCCGTGGACATCGACGGTGACGACGTCATAGGTCATGTAGTCCCTGACCTTCTTCTTGTCCATTGCACTATCACTTCCGGTGTGGAAGCACTTCAAGAGATCGGAAAAAGAGGTTTCGGGCAGGATCTATTCTATGGTGATGCTCGTTCCGCGCTGCACTTCGGTCTTCTTCAGCCTGACTTCGAGGACGCCATTCTTGAAGGAAGCGGCGGCACTGGCATCGGTGACGTCGTGGGGGAGGGCGACGGTCCGGCACAGCGAGCCGTAGACGCGCTCCCGCATGTAGTAGCCCTCCTCCTTCTCTTCCTTCTCGGCTTTTTTCTCCGAGGAAATCTCGAGGGTTGACGGGTTGACGAGAGAGATGGTCACATCCTCCTTTTCGACCCCGGGAAGGTCGGCTACCACGATGATCTCATCATCATGCTCGCGGACATCGACCCGGAACTCGCCGCGGAGTGCGGGCATCATGCGGTCGGTGATTCCGCCCGGCGGGAGGAGCCGGCCGGAGGGTCCCCAGAACCGGTTCTCCATTTCGGTCATCAGCTCATCGATGTCCCGCCAGTTCCACCAGAACGGGTATCGTCTGCGATATGCCATATTCTACAACCTCCATGTTCCACCTATACAGGGTGGACTATCCTAACGTTAGGATTAATAATACATAAATATTGTTCCCCCCCAAGCTCCACCGGGAATGGAATGTTTATGTCCCGGCATGGCGATTGTACCAGGAATGACATCCAGTAAAAAAGGGAAGAATACCCCCGGCACCAGGAAATCCGGAAGCGGATTCAACTGGACCAAGGCTGCCATGGTTATCTTCGGTGTCGCGTTTGTCGTAATTATGATTGTTACCTCGCTTGGCACCGGCTGGCTGGTCGGGATGAAGCCGGCCCAGAGCGGGGATGTCGCCTACTGTGATGTGACCCTCAAGGATGACAGGGGAAGGACGGTCTTTACCACCAACCAGCGGATCTTCAATGCCACGCTCGAGCAGGGGAACCTTGCCTGGCTTGCGTCGCCCATGGCCGTCCCGGTCAACATCACTACCGAGAACCTGGTGGAGCCGATCCCTGCGTATTTCCCGGGCGGCGGTCAGAACTCCTTTGCATTCCTCGGTCCTGAGTATAACCAGATAGCGGAAGGACTTATCGGGATGAAGGAGGGGGAGAGCAGGCGCATACCGTTCGAGCAGAACACCGGGTTTCAGCGGGAGATGACCGAAGAGGAGTTCGCCGGGATCGGCGGCAACTTCACCGACGTCCAGGTCGGGGACCAGCTGATCTTCGGATTCACCACCGCGCCGATGATCGGCGCCGATGACAATACCACCCCCGGCTACGCCCTCCGGACGGTCACCGTCAGCAACAAGACCGGGAATACGGTCACCGTCGTCTACGGGTACTCCGTTGCCGATATTTCCATCCTCCGGCTGTCCCGGGCTTCGTAGATCAGAGTGTATATATATCCCTGCCCCTTTTTTTCCTCCATGATACGGATACTCTCATTCTTCCAGGAGGGGTGCATGGCCTGCCAGGAACAGGAGCCGATCACCCGGGAAGTGGAAAAAGCGCTCTCAGTCCATATCGAACCAATCAATCCCCTGATGGAGCGATCTTATATTGAGAAGTACCAGCTCCGCGTGACCCCTACCATCATGATCCTGAAGGATGACACCGTGGTCGAGCGGTTCGAAGGGGTGGTCCACCGAGAACAACTCGAGGAAGCAATAAAAAAATACCTATAGCTGGTAGCCGTACATCCGCTTCAGCCGGCGGGCAACCGCTTTCTGCCCCTCTTTCCTGAGGGATGCGCCGTCCCGGAGTTTCATATGGGCGATCCGGAACCGGCGGTTTCCCTGCCGGTATACCTCTCCGACAACGAACGGTTCCTCTCCCGGGACTGCCAGCACGAGGGGGATGGTCTTTCTCCCATCGTGAACCGAGACCCTGACCAGGACTTCCTCGATCTTCCGGGTCCAGAGCGATGTGATATCTTCCGCCCGTGCCCTCCGCACCCTCTGCGGCCCCCGTTCGATTGCCGAGACCTCGACCCCGATATATTCATCGCCGCATTCGGCAACGTGCCGATCCCCGACCCCGCAGATCTCACCGGGTGCAAACTCGATTACGCAGATCCGGGACGTGCGCTCTTCGCTCACGATGGTCTTGACCTGGAGGGGGCGCTTCTCCTTTTCCGGGACAACCAGGTGCACGGTCCCGCAGACATCGCATCTCACCCGGAGCTGCCGTGTCTCCGAGAGTACCGTGTGCTCCACCTCGTGCCCGCACTCCGGGCAGTAGAGAATCTTCTGCATCACCACCAACCTGACTACAGGTGATTCGTTCTCTCATATGAGGATTGGGGATGATGAGGGGGTGTTATATCCTGTCCTGACCTTTTGATGCATACACCGGCCATGAGAGAGATTCATGCGACCATCAGGTGCAGGGGTCACCCGAACGTGACCGGACGGCACCCCACGACCTTCGAGATCACCCGGGAAGAGCACCTCTCCTGCCAGGGCGACTGTATCATCGGTATCGCCGCCGACACGGGGGCGTCCGGACTCCCGTCCGCCTTTGCGGACGCGCTCGCCAGCGACAAAGCGGTCCTGGTCACCCGTCTCTGCTGCGGGGAATGCTGCGTCACCATCACCTCGCAGGGGAGCCGTGCCATGACCCTCGACCACCCCACGGATCTCGTCTGGAGGAGGAGTGACTACGTCTGCGGGAGAACGGTCGGCATCCGTTCTGATGCGACCGCCAGGGAGCTGCCGCGGGAGCTCATCATCCTCCTGCAGGGAGGAGCGGAGCTGGTGGTGGAGATGACCGTCCGGGTGGAATAAGCAGCCGGGCGAAATCACCCGGGCGGCTGCCAGGGAATGACGACCTGCACCAGGTGGAGAAAGGATAACCCACGCTCCGCAAACGTACGGTGACCGGTGAACGCAGCGCCGGATCCTCAGGTTCAGTCGCGCCCGAGCATGGAGATCCTGAGCTCGGCAGAGGCGAGGAGCTCTTCGCACTGCCTGATGATGAGCGCCCCCCGTTCATAGAGGGCGATGCTCTCATCGAGCCCCGTCTCGTTGTCCTCGATCTTCTTTATGATCTCCTTCAGCTCGCTGATAAGCTCTTCATAGCTCTTTGTCATGGGTCACCCCCCGTACCAGTATCTCAAGCCTGCCGTCCTGCATCCGGAGCCCGAGGATATCTCCCCCGGTTATCCCGCGGGCACTCCGCACGGTCTTCCCCTCCTTCTCGAGAATACAGTAGCCCCGCTCCAGCAGGGCGAGGGGATCCCTCCCTGCGAGCCGGGCCTGGATTCCGGCCAGGATGAGCCGCTCCCGGTCGATCCTGCCCGTGGAGGCTCGTGCCAGGCGCTCGGCCATCATCGCGCAGTCCTGCCGGCGTTCCGCTATCCGCCGCTCCATCCGCACGGGAGCGATCCGCGTGCGGAGATCGCTGATCTCCCGCGCCGCCCGGTCGAGCTTGGAGACCAGGGTTGACCCCAGCCGCTTGTGGAACTGGGAGAGCCCCTCCCTGAGGGCCGCCCGGTCCTGCACCACCAGTTCTGCGGCGGCAGACGGGGTCGGCGCCCGGACATCGGCGGCAAAATCGGCGAGGGTGAAATCGGTCTCGTGGCCGATCGCGCTCACCACCGGGGTCGTGCAGCAGGAGATGGCCCGGGCCACATCCGGATGATTGAAGGGGAAGAGGTCCTCGAAGCTCCCTCCTCCCCGCCCGATGATGATTACATCGACCCGGCCGTCGAGCCTTGTCAGGGCCTGCACGATTTCGAGGTGCGCCTGGTCGCCCTGGACCACGGTCGGGGAGACGATGATCTCGAGAGGGAACCGTCGTGCGATCACGTTCCTGATGTCCTGGAGGACTGCCCCGGTTTCGGACGTTACCACGCCGATACGCTCCGGGAAGTGGGGAAGCGTCTTCTTCCTGTCAGCGGCAAAAATGCCCTCAGCCGTGAGCATCGCCTTCCACTTCTCGACGAGGAGATGCTTCTCCCCTTCACCAGCATGGCGGAGGTCACGGACGTAGAACTGGTAGCGCCCCTGGGGGGCATAGTGGCTGACCGAACCGAACGCGATAACGTCGATGCCGTCCTTCAGCTGGAAGCCGAGCCGCTGGGCATCAGACCGCCACATCACGCACTGGATGAGGGCGGAGGTCCCCTGATCCTTCTGCTCACCGAGTGAGAAGTAGCGGTGGCCTGATGCATGGGGCTTGAAATTGGTCACTTCGCCCCGTACCCAGATGTCCTGCAGCCGGCCGTCGTCAAGTACAGAGGAGATAATGGAGGAGATCTCCGAGACACAAAAGATCTCGATGCTATGCTCACGCCGTTCCTGACTGATCCGCTGCTGGTACCAGTCCATGCAAGAACTATTATGGTGGCGGCGGATTATGAATTAGGATCATGGTACGGCTTGCCGTCTCGAGCATGTTCTTCCATGAGTATCCCCTCGGTGAGATCTTCGATATGGTTGCCGAGGCGGAACTGGATACCCTGGAGTTCTGGGTGGAGACTCCGCACTTCTGGCTCCGGGAGCAGCCCGTCCCCGAATTATGCGCCTGCATCGAAGCGCACCCTGGTTTTTCGCCGCTCACCGTCCATGCACCCATTCTCGACCTCAATCCCTGCTCGATCAACCCGAAGGTGGCTGTAGTCTCGGTGCACTACACCATTGCAGCCGTGGAACTGGCCGAGGCCGCCGGTGCCGATGTGCTGACCGTGCACCCCGGACGGCGGACGGCAAAACGCCCGCCAAGCGCCCCGGATTACCACCGCTTCGATCTCTATATACGGAAACTCGATGATGCCGTGCAGGGAAAGCGGGTCAGGGTGGCCATCGAGAACATGGAACGGAAGGTCAATTCCCTCCTCTGCACCCCTGAGGCTGTCCGGGAGATCCTCGACCAGGAACCCTGGCTCTGGTTCACCCTCGACGTCTCCCATGCCATGGGCGAGTCGGTGGAAGAGGTCTTCTCCTACATCGACCTCTGCGCCGACCGGCTGGCTACTGTCCACCTGGGGAAGGCCGACGGGGGGGCCATGCACCTCCCGGTCAACGGAAGCTCCCGGATAGCCGCCGTCCTGCACCATATCGCCGATGCCGGATTCGACGGCACCATCACCTTCGAGATCGAAGACCGGAACTTCGACCATGACCTCTCATCAGAGGAAAAGATACTCTTTCTCCGGGACCAGGCTGGTTATGTCCGCTCGCTCTTTGGGTGAAACGCTGGGTTTATAAAACGTGAACACGAAGTGTTAGGTGAATCCTCGTAATATGAACCATAGAGCACTATCGGCCGCCTCCGCGGCGTGGATCCAATGATTGAGGATATTCTGCTGCTTCTGCTCTTCATCGCCTGCCTCGTCTTCTCCGCATTCTTCTCAAGCTCTGAAGTCGCTCTCATTTCGATCACCCGTGCAAAGGTCAGGACCCTGCTGAACGAAGGGAAGAAGGGTTCCAAAGCCCTCTCGGCACTGAAGGAGAAGCCGAACCGCTTCCTGATCGCCATCCTGATCGGCAATAATGTTGTCAACGTCGCTGCAGCCGCCATCGCCACGGCAGTGACCATCAGTATCTTCGGCGATATCGGGGTCGGCATTGCCACCGGTATCGTGGTCATCCTCCTCCTCTTCTTCGGGGAGATCGGCCCGAAGATCTACGCGGCACGGAATACCGAGAAACTCGCGCTGGCGATCGCAAAGCCGGTCCTCATTCTCTCCAGAATTCTCTCCCCCGTCATCTGGGCCATCGAGAAGATCACCGGGCGCTTCGGTGCGTCTGCCGCGATCGGCGAGACGATGGTCACCGAAGAGGAGATCAAGGAATGGATCGAGGTGGGGAAGGAAGAGGGGACCATCGAGCAGGAAGAGCGGGAGATGCTGTATTCGGTCCTCGAGTTCGGGGACACCCTTACCCGGGAGATCATGACCCCCCGGGTCGATGTTGCCCTGATCGAGGATGTCAAGACCCTCGAGGAAGCGATGCAGCTCTTCAACGAGACCGGGTTCTCGCGGATCCCGGTCTACCATGATTCGGTCGACAATATCATCGGGATCCTGAACATCAAGGATGTCTTCTCCACGGTCTTCTCCGGGAAGCGGAATGTTCACATCAAGGAACTGATGTACGACCCGTTCTTTGTCCCGGAGACCAAGAAGATCGACGACCTCCTCAAGGAGTTGCAGGTACGGAAGGTTCAGATCGCCATCGTGCTTGACGAGTACGGGAGCTTCGGGGGCATCGTCACCGTGGAGGACATCCTCGAGGAGCTGGTAGGGGATATCCTCGACGAGTTTGACCGTGAGGAGCCTGAGATCCAGAAGATCGCGGAAGGGACCTACCTCGTGGATGCAAAGATCTGGGTTGAGGACCTCAACGACGAACTGGACATCAGTCTTCCGGTTCACGAATCGTACGAGACCATCGGGGGCCTGCTCATCGAACGTCTCGGACATATCCCGCACCCTGGAGAGAGTGTGCATATCCCGGAGAGCCATGTCTCGCTGGTGGTCATGCAGATGCTCTCCCGGCGGATCGTAAAGATCAAGATGATCCTGCATACCCCGCCGGCACCCTCCGAGGGCTGAGTGAACGGTGAGGCCATGAAGCGCATCGCGGTACTTGCCTCGGGACGGGGATCGAACTTCCAGGCCGTCATCGATGCCATTGCCACCGGCGATATTCCGGCAGTCTGCTGCGGGCTGGTGACCGACAACCCGTCTGCCTATGCCATAACCCGGGCCGAAAAGGCCGGAATACCGGTGTTCATCGTTGATTTTGCTGCCTGTCACTCGAAAGATGCCTTTGAACAGGCCCTGCTGGACGTCCTGGTGAGCCTCGGGGCAGATCTGTATATCCTTGCCGGCTACATGCGGATTGTCGGGGCCGGGATCGTCCACGAACTGCAGGGGAAGATGATCAACATCCATCCCGCACTCCTCCCGGCCTTCCCCGGTCTCCATGCCCAGCGCCAGGCATTCGGATACGGGGTGAAAGTATCCGGCTGTACCGTTCACTTTGTTGATGAGGGGATGGATACCGGCCCGATTATCGTCCAGGCCTGTGTCCAGGTCATGGAGGATGACGATGAGGAGAGCCTCGCCGGCCGGATTCTCGAACAGGAGCACCGGTGCCTTCCCGCTGCCATCCGCCTCTTCTGCGAGGGGAGACTGGAGATCCGCGACCGGCGGGTATTCATTCTCCGGCAACCTGGGGAACTCTCCCGGAACACCCGGAGGATTCCGTAACCGCCCTCTATATCTCTTCGGAGAGCGCATACTGGGAGAGAGCCAGGTGAGCACATGCGTTCTCCGCCACCCCATGCAAAGAAGATAGCACGGGAGAGGATCGCCATCCTTTTTGCCCGGGCGCGGGAGTTCTACCCTGAGGACCCTGCGGTCAGCCACCGCTGTGTTGAGCTGGCACGCAGGATTGCCATGCGCCAGCGGGTGCGGATCGAGCGCAGGTTCCGGCGGCAGTTCTGCCGCTACTGCTACGCGTTCCTGGTCCCGGGAAGGAACATGCGGGTGCGGATCCACCGCGGGAAAGTGATCGTCACCTGCGGGGAGTGTGGGAGGCAGATGCGATTTCCTCTGGAGGAGCGACGTGAAATCCGAAAAGAATGACCATGCCATGCAGGAGCTCCGGCCCACGGTCTGGATCGGGAAGCAGGGATGCACCGGAACGGTTGTGGAAGAGATCATCCAGCAACTCGAGAAGCGGAAGATCGTGAAGGTGAAGGTACTCTCAAATACCGAGATCGATTTCGAAGACGTGGCCGCCAGGTCCGGGTCAGACCTGGTCGAGGTCCGGGGGAAGACCTTCGTGCTTGCCCGCCGCCGGAAGAAGTGAGCCGGCAGTGCCCGGTTCTGCGGCGGCGATATGCTCGAAATATATAAAAGTATTATGAACCAATATGTAAAGACTGTTACATCAATTCGGTGACAATGAGGTTTCCAGGATGACAACGGTATACGATGTTCCGGCCGATCGCTTTATTCGGGCTCTCTCAGCGGAGCTGAAGAAGAGGCCGGAGATACAACCCCCCGATTGGGCACAGTTCGCAAAGACCGGGGTGCACAAGGAGATGCCTCCGGAAGACCCCGAGTGGTGGTTTGTCCGGGTCGCATCCATTCTGCGCCGGGTATATATCGACGGTCCGATCGGTGTTGAGCGGATGAGAACATTCTATGGCGGCAAGAAGGACCGGGGCTCACGGCCCAGCCAGTTCCGGAAGGGGAGCGGATCGATCCTGCGCAAGTCGCTCCAGCAGCTGGAGGCGGCAGGACTGATCACCCACGATAAGACCGGGCGAAAGGTCTCCCCCCGGGGGATGTCCTTCATGGACAATCTTGCGCATACTCTGGCCACGGGGAGCGCCCCGTCTTCGGCCGGACAGACCGCCTGATCGAGGGTGCCCATGGCAGACGACGAGCTTGCTGAACTGCGGAAGAGGCGCATGGCGCAGATGCAGCAGCAGACAGCAGACCAGCAGCAGATGCAGGAGGAGATCGAGCGGCAGAAGCAAGCCGAAGCCCAGATCCATATGATCCTCATGCAGGTCCTTGAGCCGGAAGCACGAGAACGGCTCAATACCGTCAAGCTCACCCGTCCCGAGTTCGCCCGGGCCGTTGAGCAGCAGCTCGTCCTTCTCGCCCAGAGCGGCCGCTTGAAAGAGAAGATTACGGATGACCAGCTGAGAGCCCTGCTCCAGCAGATTCAGCCGGCAAAACGCGAATTCAACATCAGAAGAAAGGGATGAAGGCAGGGGTGCTCTTCAGCGGCGGGAAAGACAGCGCGCTTGCGGCCGAGCTGCTCTCCCGTACCTACGAGGTCGAGCTGAATACCTTTGTCTTCTCTCCCGGCCAGGAGGCCGGGGCTGCAGAGAAGGCGGCACGGATCCTGGGGTTTCCCTGGAAGAAAAGGGTCTTTGAGGAAGGATTCCTGGAGAGGATTGCGGACATGGTGGTTGCCTGCGGATACCCGAACGAGGCCATCTGCGAGGTCCACCGCCATGCAGTCGCGTCGCTCTGCCGGGAGTATCCCGTGGTTGCCGACGGCACCCGGATGGATGACCGCGTCCCTATGCTCTCCCGCGACGAAGTCCGGAGCCTCCAGGACCGGACCGGGTGTTCGTACATCCGGCCGCTCCTGGGGTACGGCTGGCGGGAGGTTGACCGCCTTGCAGCACGGAACTTCATCATCGCCACGGGTGAGACCGGTAACGTCGAGAACGGCGACTACGAGCGATGGATACGGGAGGCACTCCGGAACCGGGGTCTTGATGTCCTTTCCTTCTTTCCCCGGGACCACCAGCAGTCGGTTGTGCTGGACCGGGCCCCGGAAGCGGGGGTGAATGCATATGAGTAAGTCCACAAAAGGTTACAAACTGAGACTGGCAAAGGCATGTGAACAGAACAGGAGGGTTCCGCAATGGGTGTTACTCCGTACCAAACGGCACGTTGTCTCCCATCCCCGGCGCCGTAACTGGAGAAGGAGCAGCCTGAAGGTGTAGGAATGGCCGAGAAAGAGAACGAACAAATCTATATCATCCCTCTCCGCGATACCAGACGGGCGCCGCGGTGGAAACGGAGCAGAACCGCGATCAAGGATATCCGGAAGTATCTCGAGAAGCACATGAAGAGCACGGACGTGAAGCTGGACCGGACCATCAACGAGAAGGTCTGGGACCGTGGCGCCGAGAATCCGCCGTCCCGCATCCGCGTCCGGGCCATGAAATTCGACGACGGGCAGGTTCAGGCAGAGCTTGCTGAGGAATAAGATGGTAAAGACGATCTCATTCGGCGGGGACTCGAATATAGGCGTATTCTCCCGGGTATTTGATGATATCGCCGTCGTCCCCCCGACCGCACCTGATGAGTTCAGAAATGCGCTCACCAAAATCCTCGGTGTGGACCTGGTGACCACCACTATCCAGGGGAGCGAGATCGTCGGTTCGCTGCTGGCCGGCAACAACCGCGGTTTTATCGTGAGCGGTCTTGCCTCCGAGAGCGAAGTTTCCCTCCTGCGGGAATACCGTGAAGTCTACCTGCTCGAGCGGAGCATGAATGCAGCTGGAAATATCATCCTTACCAATGACACGCTGACCTGTATCCACCCTGACATGCCCACGGCCATGGCAAAGGAAATCGGCGAACTGCTCGGGACCCGGGTTCTCCGGCTCACCCTCGCCGGCATCAAGACCGTCGGCATGGCTGCCGCGGCAACGAACCGCGGAATCCTGGTGCACCCCCGGACCTCACACCAGGAGATCGCCCGGCTGGAGGAGGTCACCGACCTCCCCATCGGGACCGGTTCGGTGAACATGGGAACCGGCCTCGTCGGAACCGGCCTCGTCGCCAACCGGGCAGGGTTCGTGGCAGGCGAGGAGACGAGCGGATTTGAGCTTGGGAGAATTGAGGACGTATTTGGATTTCTGGAGTGAAGATGATGGAAAACAGACAGTTCGAAGTGAAGGGGACCTTCTCCATTGATGGTGAATGGCACCCGTATACCAAGGTTATTGCTGCCCCGAACGAGACGCAGGCAAAAGAACGGACCCTCGCGGTCATCGGGAGCAAACACCGCCTGAAACGCAGATATATCACCGTGAATATCGTCAAAGCCCTGAATGGTGAGTAGGGTGGACCGCGTTGACCCACGGGAGATCCAGTCCCTCCAGCTCTACCTGAACGAGTACCGTCAGCAGGCAGAGATATTCTCCCAGCAGCTCGCATTGCTCGAAGATGGCAGGATGGAGGCGCATGCCGCGATCGAGACCCTGGAAGCCCTCTCCGGATCACCGGACAGCATAGTCCTCCTCCAGATCGGCGGGGGGGTCAGCGTCAGGGCACAAGTGCCGGAGCCGGACCGGATCCTGGTGAATATCGGATCCGAAGTGATTGTTGAGAAGCTCAACGCCGGTGCCCAGGACTACCTGAGAGACCGGATCACCGAAATGGAAGCATCGGGAAAGAAGGTTGCCGAGACCCTGGACCGCATCCGGGGGCAGATGAACGAGATCGCCCGCAGGATCGACCTCGCCTATCAGCAGGCGCAGGCACCCCCTATGGCGCCGGTCATGCCGGTACCTCCGAAGAAACCCCGGAACGAAGAAGAGGATTGAACGGGATTCTGCCATGTTTGACGGGCTCCGTGAAAAGCTGCAGAAGATCACCACCGGTTTTGAGGAGCGCATAGCCACTGCTTCAGCTGAGTCCGCTCCGGCAGCCCCAAAGCCGGAGAAGAAGGACCCGTCACTCCTCGGCAAGGTCAGGGTGCTGGTCACTGATCGCGAGTTCATCATTTCGGAGAAGGACATCGAAGAGCCGCTCTTCGAGCTGGAGATGGTCCTGCTCGAGAACGACGTTGCCCTCCCGGTCGCCGATGAGATCATCGCCCATATCCGCAAGGACCTCACCGGGGAACGGAGGAAGATCGGCGAGCGGGTGGATACCATCGTCTTATCGGCCCTCAAAGGCGCTCTCCTGGACGTCCTCGGCGAAGGTTTCGACCTCGTCTCCTATATCAACAATCACGAACGCCCGGTCAAGATCCTGTTCACCGGGGTGAACGGTACAGGAAAGACCACCACCGTGGCAAAGATCGGCGCATATCTCAAGAAGAACGGATTCTCGGTGGTGATCGGTGCCGGGGACACCTTCCGCGCCGGAGCAATCGAGCAGATCGATGTCCATGCCAGCCGGATCGGCATCAGGATCATCCAGCACCAGCAGGGCGCCGACCCTTCAGCGGTCCTCTTTGACGCCGTCCAGCATGCCGAGGCCAACCACATTGACGTAGTGCTCGCCGACACCGCCGGCAGGTTCCATAACCGGGTGAATCTGATGAACCAGCTCGACAAGATACGGCGGGTCATGAAACCCGACCTGATCGTCTACGTGGACGAGGCGGTCGCCGGGAACGACGCCGTGGTCCGGGCCTTTGAGTTCGAAAAATCGGTGGGTACCGATGCGGTGGTGCTGACCAAGGCGGACATGGACCCCCGGGGCGGGGCGGCCATCTCCATTGCGCACACCATCGGAAAACCGCTGATGTTTCTCGGCACCGGCCAGGGATACGATGACATCGTCCCATTCTCCCCGGGACAGATGGTCGATGAACTCCTCTCGGAGGCGGCCTGATGCTCGATCACCTGGGAAGCTCGCTCAAGGATGCCCTCAAAAAGCTTGCCGGAAAGACGGTTGTCGACCGGACCGCGGTCGAGGATCTGGTCAAGGATCTCCAGCGTGCCCTGATCCAGGCCGATGTGAACGTCAGGCTGGTGATGCAGCTCTCCCAGGCTATCAAGACCCGGGCACTCGAGGAAGAGCCGCCCAGGGGCATGAGCGTCCGGGAGCACGTGCTGCGCATCGTGTACCAGGAACTGGTCCGGCTGATGGGGTCTGCCGGCGAGGTAAAACTCGGGTCCCAGACCATCCTGATGGCCGGCCTCCAGGGGAGCGGGAAGACCACCACCACCGCAAAGCTTGCCCGGCACTTCCAGCGGAAGGGGCTGAAGACAGCAGTCATCTGTGCGGACACCTTCCGCCCCGGCGCCTACGACCAGCTCTCCACGCTCTGCTCGCGCTTGAATATCCCATGTTTTGGAAACCCGCAGGAGAAGGATGCCCGGGTGATCGTGCGGGACGGGCTCAAAGCCACCGGCTCTGCGGAGGTTATCATTATCGATACCCAGGGCCGGCATGCCCTGGAGGATGACCTCATCCAAGAGATCATCGACCTCAACACCCTCACCGGGGCGACTCACCGGTGGCTGGTCCTTGATGCCGCGATCGGGCAGAAGGCGAGCGAGCAGGCACGCCGGTTCCATGAGGCCATCGACATCGACGGGGTGATCCTCACCAAGATGGACGGGACGGCCAAGGGCGGCGGGGCCCTCTCCGCGGTCTCGGAGACCGGCTCCGGGATCGTCTTCATCGGGAGCGGGGAGACGATCGAGGATCTCGAGCGCTTCGACCCCGACGGGTTCATCTCCCGCCTCCTCGGGATGGGGGACCTGAAAGCCCTGGTGGAGCGGGCGCAGCAATCGGTGTCCGAAGGGGAGATCGATGTAAATGCCATGATGCGGGGGAAGTTCACCCTCCGTGACATGTACAAGCAGCTCGAAGCGGTCAACCGGATGGGCCCCCTAAAGCAGATCATGAGCATGATGCCGCTCGGCAACATCGAGCTCCCCGGTGATGCCTATGATATGACCAGCGCCAAGATGGCGCGGTACCGGATAATCATGGACTCCATGACCGGAAAGGAGCTCGATGAACCCTCCCTCATCGCGAGCTCACGGATCCACCGGATCGCACGCGGTTCAGGCTCGACGCCCGATGAAGTCCGCGAACTGCTCAAGTACTACAAGAACATGAAGCGGGCGCTCAAAGGGGTGCGGGGCGGGGCCGGGAAGTTCAACATGCAGCGCCTCATGAAGAAGTTCGGCGGGATGTAGCCGGATGAAGCGGATTGCCGTCCTGGGGCACCATGCAACAAGCTCCGGTGATTTCTCCCTGAATGACCTCCCCGGCGGGGCAGGGAGGATGGATGTCCTCTGCCGGTGCGTCACCTCCTCGCTCTTTCTCTCCCACGGGATGCGGCGCGACGTGGAGGTCTACCTCGTCCTGCTGGGCCCTCCCCGCCCGCCGGTCACCCTGCGGTTTTCCGGCGAGCGGATACGGTCCCTCAATCCTGACGAGCGGAGCGCAGGCTCGCTGATCAGGAGGGCTCTTGCCATCCCCCGCGGGGATCAGTTCCGGGAGTCGACCCCCGGGGTCGCTGTCCGGCGGGGCGGGCTTGCCGGGCTCCTCGCGGAGCACCCGTTTGCGGTCCTCCATGAGGACGGAGAAGACCTGCAGAAGGCTGCGGTGCTTCCTGAGAACGTCCTCCTCTCCGACCACCTGAATTTCACGGAAGAGGAGGCAGAACTGGTCTCCGGCTGCCCGTCTTTTTCGGTCGGACCGCTCTCCCTGCATGCGAATTCTGCCATCACCCTGCTGCTCAACGAGCATGACCGGAGGAGTGCCGGATGGACCTGACTGAGCTGACCGGGGCGATCCTCTCCTACGGGGAGATCTGTGACCACTGCCTGGGACGGATGGTCGGGAAGCGCTCCTTTGGCCTCACCAACGACCAGCGGGGCAGAGCGCTGCGGATCTCCTTCTACCTTGCCCGGAACGAGCCCTACAGCCCTCACGAGGGTGTCTGCTGGATCTGCCAGGATTTCTTCGAGGGGACCGGGGAATGGGCGGACCGGGTGGTGGCAGCGCTGGAGGGGATCGAGTTTTCGACGTTTGTCATCGGGACCCGTATCCCGCCCCTGATGGCCGAGGGCGAGGAGATGGTATGGAGCGATCTCTCCCTTACATTCGCCGAGCCGCTCAAGTCCGAGATCAACCGCGAGGTGGGAAAAGCGGTCGCGGAAAGGACCGGGAATGAGGCGGATCTCACCCGGCCTGACGTGGTGGTCATCCTTGACCCGGTGTCCGGCACGGTGGAGGTGCAGGTCAACCCGGTATTCTTCTCCGGGAGGTACCGGAAGCTTGAGCGTGGTATCCCCCAGACCCACTGGGACTGCCGGATCTGCCGGGGGAAGGGGTGCGAGCGGTGCGGGTTTACCGGCAAGCAGTACCCCGACTCGGTAGAGGAGCTGATCGGGAGGCCGGCAATGGAGCTGTTCGGTGCAGAGGGAGCCGTCCTGCACGGAGCAGGCCGGGAAGATATCGATGCCCGGATGATCGGGACCGGCCGGCCGTTCGTGATGGAGGTAGTCTCACCGCGCAGGAGGGCCATCGATCTCCGGACCGTTGAACAGGCGGTCAATGCGCAGGCGGAAGGGAGGGTGGAGGTCTCGCTCTCGGGCTGGTCCCGGCGGGAAGACGTGGAAACCATTAAATCGGACAAAGCGCATAAAAAATACAGGATCCTGGTCGAGATAGACGGCCCGTTGTCCTTCTCCGAGCTCAAATCCGCACTGGAAGGCCTGAAAGGGGTGACAATAGAGCAGCGCACCCCGCAGAGGGTCGTTCACCGGAGAGCCGATAAGATCCGGGAACGAAAGGTTCTCGATATCGATCTGGTCGGCAGCGGGGATGACGGTTTTGTCATCGATGTCACTGGTGAAGCGGGACTCTACATCAAGGAGCTAATTTCCGGCGATTCCGGCAGGACCCGGCCGAGCCTCACCGAGGTTCTCGGGAAGCCTGCCCGGGTGACACAGCTCGACGTTATTCAGGTGCGTGGCAGCGCAGAGGAGTGAAGTATCATGGCACATCACAATGGACCAAGAAAGAAGACACGGTATAAGTTCAAGAAAGATTTGAGACGGCGGGGCATCCTTCCGGTGACCTCCCTCATCCAGAAGTTCGAGCCCGGCCAGAAAGTGCACGTGGTCTGCGAGCCGAGCATCCAGAAGGGCATGCCCCACCCCCGGTTCCATGGCAAGACCGGGACCGTGATCGGCCAGCGGGGACGGGCCTGGCTCCTCCAGGTCCGCGATGGCGATAAAGACAAGATCGTCATAGCCAGACCGCAACATCTAAAAGCACAAAAGTAACACTCTGCTGACAGGTGACTGGCATGAAGGTGAAGGCTATACTTAGCGAAGAGAAGGTAACGCTCTCCGAAGTACGTGAAGTGCTGGCCGGCGTTGAAGCCGAACGGCTCGAGACCGGCAGGGAGATGTCGTACGAGCTTCGCAAGAGCATCGAGCATGCCAATCAGCTCGCCAAAATGCCGGCCAGGAATTCCCGGGCACTGGTTGAAGAGCTCCTGAAGGTTGAAAAGATGAAGCCGGATATCGCGCTCCGGATTGCCAATGTCGCACCCCGGAGCAGGGACGAGCTCCGGGCTGTCTACGCCAAGGAAAAATTCTCTCTGACCGGGGAGGAACTTGACGAGATCCTCGGGCTGGTAGCGTCAAACCTCTGAGGGTATCGCCATGAAAACCGACAAGAAAGAGGTCAACGCCATAGTTCTGGATGTCCTCCAGAAGGGACACACCGACGATCCCCGTCCGGCCTTCAAGCGCGAGCCGCTCGTCCAGGCCATCGGCACCAGCCAGTTCAAGCTCCTGGAACTGGTCCCGAAGTTAACGGAGATTCAGATCCACGATAAAGTCTACATCGGTGACGGCGAGCGGGACAAGATCGAGCGGGTCAAGCGCCGTATCAGCTACGACGAATTGACCCAGACGGCAAAGATCGAGCTGCCGTTCGTGATCGAGCAGCTCGTCGCAGAGAAGGAACCGGAATTCGTCCAGTTCTTCAATAAGTCCATATCGATAACCCCAAAGCTCCACATGCTCCACCTCCTCCCGGGCATCGGCAAGAAGCTTATGTGGGAGATCCTCTCCGAGCGGGAGAAGAAGCCCTTTGAGTCCTTTGCCGATATCAGCCAGAGGATCAAGTCAATTCCCCACCCTGAAAAGATGGTGGCAAACCGGATCCTTGAGGAGCTCGAGGATCCGAATATTAAGTACCACGTCTTCACCTCACGATGAACGTACCAAAAGACCAGCATTTCCTGGTCGATGAGAATGCCGTGCGGCGGATTGCCGGCATCATCGAGCTGGAGGGCCGGGTGGTGCTTGAGATCGGCCCGGGGAGGGGAGCCTTAACAAGGGCGCTGCTCGACCGGGGGGCACACGTCAATGCCGTGGAAATCGACCGGGAGCTCATCGAGGATCTGGAGATCATCTTTTCTGACGAGATTGAGGCAGGGAAGCTCACGCTTATCCACGGGGACGCTGCCCGCTGCAGGCTCCCGCCGTTCGATGTCGTGGTCTCAAACCTCCCCTACTCGGCCTCCTCGAAGATCACTTTCCGGCTGATTGATATCGGGTTTGAGGAGGCGGTCCTGATGTACCAGGCCGAGTTCGCCCGCCGCATGGTCGCCCCGGCCGGGACACCGGAGTGCGGCCGACTCTCCATCATGGTCCAGACCTACTGCTGCGTGGAGCGGTGCTTCGACCTCCCGCCCCAGTGCTTCTCCCCAAAGCCCCAGGTGCGGTCAACGGTGGTCAGGATCATCCCCCGGGGCCCGATCTTCCCCATCTCTGACAAGAAACTGTATGCCGACGTGGTCCGGGCCCTGTTTGCTCACCGGAGAAAGACGGTCAGGAACTGCCTCCGGACCTCAAAGGGGCTTCTTCCACCGGAGATTGCGGAGCTGATGCTCGAGCGGCTCCCCGAGGAGATTCTCACCTCCCGCCCGGAAGCCCTGTACCTCGAGGACTTCGCCACCATTACCAACGTGGTTTCGGAATGAATAAAGACCGGGAACATATCCTGTTCAGATGGTGCAGGACGGGAAAGCCGGGAAGACCCCCTGGTATGAGGAGAGCGGATGTTTTCCCGGTCAAAAGGGGTCGCATGAAATGGCCCCTGCTGTCACATCCTCCGGGGCTGTTTACATGACCTCTTCCCAGGTGTATCCCGTTGAAGAAGATACCCTTCTCCTTCTCCGGGCTGCACAGGCCGAGTCCCGGCCGGGCGACCGGGTGCTCGAGATTGGCTGCGGCAGCGGGCACATCTCTACGGAACTCTCCCGGACAGCAGAGGTTCTCGCCACCGACATCAACCCCCATGCCGTCCAAGCTGCCCGGGAGCTCGGTGCCGAGGTGGTCCGAACCGACCTCTTCGCCGGGATCTGCGGACCGTTCGATCTCGTCATCTTCAACCCCCCGTACCTCCCCACGACTCCTGATGAACGGATAAACGACTGGCTCGAGTACGCCCTTGACGGCGGGCCGGATGGACGGGCGGTGATCGCCCGGTTCATCGGGGGGGTCGGGCAAGTGCTCGCCCCCGGAGGCCGGTTCCTGCTGCTCGTCTCTTCGCTGACCGGGATCGGGGAGGTCAGGGGGATGATAGAAGAAGCGGGATTCCGTGCAGAGGAGGTGGCGGGGACGAGGATCGAAGGGGAGGATCTGGTCGTGGTGAGGGGGGAACGGGAGTAATTCCCGTTCCAGGTTCGATCATGAAATAACATGAGGCAGGATTGCCTCTTACCGTCTGCGACAGAGCAGGGCCAGGAGGGAGCCTCCCAAGAGAGCGGTCAGGGCAAGGACGCCGGGGAACGGGGCACTGGTTGGAGTCGGTGCGGCAGTCGTCGATCCCGGTGCAACCTGTTCCGGGGTGACGAGTGCCTTGTTGTAGCGGATGACATCCGGGAGAGAGTCAACTCCGGGGAGAGACTTCGGGAAGTTGGTGAATATTACCCGCTGTGCAGGTATCCCCCTGTCGTGAAGCGCCTCTTCCAGGCCTTTTGCCAGCTCGCCTGACTGCATATTTTCAACGATGTACACGACATTCCGGTAGTTTTCAGTGTTATTGCTGATTTCATCCACAATCTTCACCGGAGTGTATTTCCCCCCCATGTAGAAATCAGGACCATAGATGGTCACGACATTTAATCCGAGCCAGTTTGCGGCATCCTGCTGCCAGACCATGACCACAGCGTCCTGACCGGCTATCAGGGAGCGCTCTTCGGGGGTGAGATCTGCTGCATCGATCTGGGCGAGGTACTCGCTCAACCGTGCCTCATAGTAACCCTGGTTTGAGGGATCCGCCGCGATCAGCCATCCTGCCACCTCGTGAGAGAGGTTCTTTGCCCCCGATGGAGTATTCCAGGTCATGGCGGGGTTCTCAAGGGTCACCCATTCAACCGTGCCGAAGTTGTTGGCTGCCATGAAATCGGAGACATAGGGCATCACATAGGACTTGTCCACTGAACCGTTATGGGCCACGAAGAGGTCGGCATCACGGATGAAATCCTTCTGCATCTGGATACGGTTGGGGATGATATCGGCCTGCATGTGGGGGCAGATCGTGGGGTCGGCGATATAGATGGCCTCAACCTTGTCTCCACCGATGTACTGGATGGGGTCCCAGAGGACGGTTGTTGTCGAGACTACAGTGAGCGCGTTCACTCCTGGTATTACGATAAATAAGAGGAGTAGGAATGAGATTGCACGAATTTTTTGCATAAGTATATTTTTTATGAGGAATTGTTTAATATTTTCGAAATGATACCCGCCGTTTGGGTGAGAGAAATACTGCTGCAATGAAAACGACAGAGAAAAGGACGGCGGTCAGGGGTGCGACGGGGAGGGAATATTCCAGGCCGGCGAGGGCACCGGAAACGCTGATGGCAGCAGCCACGATGGGGGCGACCATGAACATCGCCGAGAGGCGGTAGCAAAACTGGAGGGCGATGGCCGCCGGCGTGACCAGCCAGACATAGATGAGGAGCCCCCCGATGATAGGGAGGCAGAGGGCCACGGTCAGCGCGATGACAAAGAGCATGGCATAGTAGACCGGTTTCACCCGTATCCCGACCGACTCTGCGATCCTCTTGTTGAAGATGATCCCGGTAATCTCCTTGTAGAGAACGACCACCAGGACGACCGCTACAACGCAGATGAGCGCCAGGAGATAGATCTCCTCGCGGTACAGGGAGATGACATCCCCGAAGAGGAGCCCCATCGCCGAGAAACCCTGGCCAAGCGTCTGCATGTAAGCGATAAAGAAGATGGCCACGGCCATACTGATCCCGAAGAGCAGCCCGAGCGCCGTATCCGGCGAAACGCGGGCTTTATCAGACAGTGGCCCGATGAGGAAGGCAACGCAGACACCGGCCAGGATTGCACAGATCGTGACATTAATCGAGAGGAACATTCCCACCGCCGCCCCGGCAAAGGCGGCATGGGCCATGGTGAAGCCGATGGAGGAGATCTGTACCTGGGTGATGATCACCCCGAGGATGGCACAGGCAACGGAGGCGAAGAGCATCGCCTCCACCGCGTGGCAGACGATATTGTTCTGGATAATGAACTCAAGCATAGCAGGGCGCACTCCCGGCATGCCTGATGACCTGCCCGACGTCTGCCGGGAGGCATTCACGGTCAAGGGAGATCCTGCCGTCATGCATCACCACGACTCGTACCCGGCAGTCAGGGAGGTCATCAAAGGCATGGGAGACGATGACCACGGCGATCCCGGATGCGACCAGCCGGGAGAGGAGTTTATTGATCGATTCCCGGGCAAACATGTCCAGGTTGGAGAACGGCTCGTCCAGCAGCAGGACCTGAGGGTCGCGCGCCAGGTTCTGGGCAAGCAGCACTTTCTGCTGCTGCCCGCCGGAGAGCTTCCCGATGGGGCGTTTGGCGAGATCACCGATGCCGAGCAGGTGCAGGGCTTTCTCTACTGCTTCATGATCTTCCTTCCGGGGTTTCCGGATGAGACCTATCATCCCGAAACGGCCCATCAGGACAACTTCCTCAACCGTGAACGGCGTCAGCGGGTCGAAGGCAAAGTTCTGGAGGAGGTAGCCTACCCGGCACCGTACCTGCACCCCGTCCCCCCGCACGTCATGCCCGCAGACGGTTGCAGTTCCATGCGTGATGGGGAGCATCCCGTTGATGGTCTCAAGCAGCGTGGTCTTCCCTGCACCGTTCGGACCGCCGACAACCACGAATTCCCCCCTTCCGACAGAAAAGGAGATGTCCGTCAGCGTGGGGCGGTCAGCCCCTTCGTAGGCGGTGTAAACGTTCTCGAGTCTGATGATTGGATCTGATGGAGTCATGGTTCTTCAGGATGAGAATACGTCGAACAGCTGATCGTCCTGCTGATAGTACATCTCTTCGGCCACCGATTCGATTGCGGCCTCGTAGTCCTGGTCCCGTTTCGGGTGGGGGAACGGGCGCGGGGTGATGGTGACCCGTTTCCCATCGGCCTCAAAGATGCAGCTGAGGGTCTCAGCGGGGATGATCTCGATGTTCCGCTTCCCGAGTGTGCACCCGCTCCCGAGCTGGATACCATCGGCCAGGCAGGACTGGGGGGGCGTCCCGGCACAGTAGATCTCGGCCTTCATCCTGAACGGGTCATCGCAGAAATTGCCCCGCACATACTTTCCGATCCGGTAGCCGAGCACAATATAGGGGCCCAGGTGACCGTGGAAGGCAGCAAGGTCAGAGACGGAGAAGTCATGCGTGATATTATAGTATCTGCAGTGGGAATTGGTGTGACCATCCATACAATAGTGTCATTAAAATGATATTTAAAAATTGGTAATTAAGACAAGGTATGAATTAAATACGATTAATTCCTACCTGATTCCAGGAGCGATCTTCGGATGACCCGCCCGGAAAAATCCTTCAGGACGGCAGGGAAGCGATGACCGGCACGTCCCAGGTACATGGTGTCATGGATGCAGAGCAGTACGACCGGCTCATACGGAGCATCGTGCCCTGCCAGCCGGCGCTTCTCTCCACAATCGTCGATTACCTCCCACCTGATTCCCGGAACGTCCTCGAGCTTGGCTGCGGGACCGGGATTCTCACCGGGATGGTCAGGGATGCCTTCCCGGATGCGGCGATCACCGGGATCGACCTTTCACCTGAGATGTTGAACATGACATCAGCAAAACCGGGACTCGGGGGAGTCAGGTTCCTTGCGCAGGATCTGCGGGACGCATGGCCGGCGGAGCGCTACGATGCGGTCATCACCTCTCTCTGCCTCCACCATGTCCTTCCCGCGGAACGGGCCTCGGTCGCCCGGAGAGCCGCCCGGGCGCTTGTACCCGGCGGAAGGTTCATCTGCGGGGATATCTTCGGTGCTGACCATGAGTGGGAGGAGCGGGTGCTGCGCGAGATCTGGTGCCGGGGCATGCGCCGGGGAGGAGCCCCGGATGAGGTGATCACGGGAATGATCGCGCAGCGGGAGAAGCACCTGCCGACGTTTACCACGGCCTCCTGGTTCCGCGATATGCTCATCGGGTCAGGGTTCGCCCGTGCGATGGTTCCGTTCACCTCCGGTTTCGTGGGGCTGGTGGTGGGATTTTTATCGGAAGACTGTGATAGAGATAACGCCCAGCTGTCAGGGATGGAAGTCCGCCACCCGGAGGTTTCAGGAACGTGATTCTTCACTGGCCGGCTCTGAATGAAAAAAGTGATGGGGAGGAAGCTACCCCCGAACTCCGGCAATGAATGATGATATGAGGCGGTCTTTTTCATGCTGTGCAACCGAGCTGACTCCCTCTGCCGACAATTCACTGAGCGAATAATAGACTCCTCCCGAAGTATCTGCAATATCCCTGCAATACCCGAGCTGGTACTTGATGAACGACCGCTTCACGGACTCAGTATCTATAATGACGGTATGGATACCCGTTTCTTTAATCTGGTGGGCAATGGAGAGGAGTTCTTCCCTGATGTTCCTGCCAAAACCGATGTTTGCACGACCATCGGAGATGAGAATGAGGAGAGAGATGATCTCTTTTCTTTTCTTCTTCTCGTTCATTAGTACCTCATAGCCTTTCATCAGCCCGCGGGCGAGTGGTGTTTTGCCGCCGGTCGGCATATTGCGAAGCTGCTTATATGCGAGGTCAACACTGCTGCAGAGCGGCAGGATGACTTCCGCTTCATTGCCCCGGAATGCGACAAGACTGACGCGGTCTCGGTTCCGGTAGGCATCTTCCAACAGCGAGAGGATTGCCCCCTTTGCGCTCTCCATGCGTTTTTCAGCGCCCATTGAGCCGCTCACGTCTACCACGAACACGCAGGTGACGGAAACCTTGCCCGTTCGGGTCTTCTCCCGAATATCCTGGTCACGGATGATGATGCTGTTCCCGTTTCGCTGCCGGAATTTCTGGTGTGGGGCGGCTGCCCGCATGGTGGCATCGAACGCGATATCCTTTAACTCTTTTGGCATGCGGATGCGGGCGTACCTTCCGCGATTTTCCGCTGAACTGGTTTCGACCCGGCGTCCGGAGACATAAAACCGCTTCATCCGGTCCTTGCAGCCATCGTACCCGATCCGGGACGTTTCAATAGGTTTCCCGATATCGAAGACCTGTTCGGGTGGAGGGATGCATGAAGGGGAGTCAGGGGAGTCCTGTTCCCGCTTATCAGATTCTTCAGGGGGAAGTGCAGGCGGGGTGTGCCGGCTTTCCTGTTGCGGGGGAGGAGTCTGGTTGTTTACCTCCGGCTCGCTATCGTTTTTTTTTGCCCGTCCTGCATCATGTCGTTGATCTTCTGCTGATCAATGCGGGGATCCTCAAACGGTTTCTTCCGCATGCGGTGCGGAAGGGCAAGTGCCAACGCCTCGCGGACATCCTCAACCGTAACTTCATCGCGGCCATTCAACGCAGCGATTGTTTTCGCAGCCCGGACGACGGTAATTTCTGCCCGGTGGGTCATGACGCCCATATCCACGCAGGTCTGGGCAATTTTGCGCACGATCTCATCAGCGATGCGGACCGTGGGTAGCAAATTCTTTGCAGTCACGATCTTTTCGGTAAGGAGGTTCTGTTCAGTATTGTATTTCTGCATAAACGCGTGGGGATCAGTCTCAAATTCGTCAGCTACCCTGACAATCTCCACACGGTCATCTACGTCAGCAATGCCCTCAACGGTCACTTGCAGTCCGAAACGGTCAAGCAACTGCGGACGGAGTTCCCCTTCCTCTGGATTCATGGTGCCGATCAGGATGAATTTTGCCGGGTGTGACAGGGAAATTCCCTCGCGCTCAACAACATTGACTCCCATTGCCGCCGAGTCCAGCAGCACGTCCACCACATGGTCGTCCAGCAGGTTCACCTCGTCGATATACAGGATGCCCCGGTTCACTGCGGCAAGGATGCCGGGCTCGAGCGCCCTGATGCCCTCTTTGATTGCCCGTTCAATGTCGATGGTCCCGATCACCCGGTCTTCAGTTGAGCCGAGCGGGAGGGTGATGACCTGAACCTTCTTCCTGAGCGTGTCAATCTCTTCCCCTTTCTGTATCCGCTCGTTGCAGATGTCGCAGAGCTCCTGTTCGTTTGCCGGGTTGCAGTTAAAGGGGCAGCCCCTCACGATCTCGATCTCGGGGAGGATCTCGGCAAGGGCCCGCACCGCGGTTGATTTGGCGGTGCCCTTCTCGCCGCGAACGAGCACGCCCCCGATCCTTTGGTTTATTGCGTTGAGAATGAGGGCCTGTTTCATCTGGTCCTGCCCGACAATCGCGGTGAATGGGAGGATGTTTTTCCTGATGTGGTGAACCATGTAACAGGATAATTGGACTTCCAAGTAATATTAATTTTTATTTAAGTATTATCAAATCAGACCTTTTAGGAAAAAAAAGCCAGAAAAATGATGCATTTTTTAATTTTATTAACCTCCAGGCCGTGCTCCCGGGTTTCAGAGCACCTCCCCCTTTCTGAAGCAGTACCCGCTGGCGAACACGAGGGCCGCGGACGTTAGAAGAAGGACTGCCAGATCGAGCCAGATGTTAAATGCCGCATACCCGATGAGAACCCCGCGGAGCGCATCGACACCATAAGTCAGGGGATCAAGGTACGCGAAAACCTGGATCGCAACCGGAAGGTTCTGCACCGGGAAGAGCGCTCCCGAAAGGAGGAAGATCGGGAATATGATGAAGTTGGTAATGGTGTTGAAGCCATGGATGTCCTTCATGAAGGAGGAGAGGATCAGGCCGATGCAGATGAAGATGACAGATATCAGCAGCATGATGACTGCCGATGCCGCTATCATGGGAAGGGATGGGAGGGCAAATCCCAGAAAGACCGAGAGAAAGAGCATCATTAAGGCCTGGATGATCGATGTCGATGCACCTCCGGCAATCCTCCCGAGCACGATCGATACGCGGCTCACCGGCGTGACCATGACCTCTTTTAAGAAACCGAACTGCCGGTCCATGAGGACTGACATGCCGGTAAAGGCTCCGGTAAAGAGAAGGGTCATGCCGACGATGCCGGGCACGAGATACTGGAGGTACCCGATCTCAGGGGGCAGGCCGGGGAACTCCACGCGGCGGAAGCCGAGGCCGAGGAATACCAGCATGAAGACCGGCATCGCGATAGCACCGATCATGCGGGACTTGGCGCGGACGAACTTGAGCATCTCCCTGAGCCACAGTACGTAGATTGCAGCAGGCTGGATCATCGCATCATCCTCCGCCGCATCCCGGCATGCACGTGGCTGTGCAGCGTACCTTCCTGTTCACGGATCGACGAACCGGTCAGGTGGATGAAGACGTCCTCAAGGCTGGGCTTTCTGAGACTCACTGACGTAATCCCGGTACCCGATAGTTGTGCAAGGGCAAAGAGTTCCGGTACGCGCTTTTCCCCGTCCGTCACCGTGATGGTAAGGTTGGAATTGTGCAGGTTCACCTCACGGATCCATGGTTTTTCCTGAAGCACCGGCACAAGCGACGCCGCCTCTCCGTTGACACCGAGCGTCACGACATCGCCCTGGAGCAGCTTTTTCAAGCCGTCGGGGGTATCGAGCGCGATAATCCTGCCATGATCGATGATGGCGATCCGGTGGCAGAGGTAGTCTGCCTCCTCCATGTAATGGGTGGTGAGGATGATTGTCATGGCATACTTTTTGTTGAGATCTCTGATATGGTCCCAGATCTTTCTCCGGGTCTGGGCATCCAGTCCCAGCGTCGGCTCATCAAGAAACAGTACTTGGGGATGGTGGATCAGCCCGCGGGCAATTTCGAGACGGCGTTTCATCCCGCCGGAGTAGTTCTCAACCAGCACATCGGCCTTCTCGGTAAGTCCCACTACCGCCAGCACCTCCCCAATCCGTTTTTTCCGCTCTGCTGCATCGATGCCATACATCATGGCATGGAAGTCAAGGTTCTCGCGCCCGGTGAGGCCGATGTCGAGCGAGGGATCCTGAAAGATGATTCCTATGCTGCGCCTGACCCCTTCAGGATCCTTTTCGATGTCATGGCCGGTTATCGTGGCACTGCCGGAGGTTGGGATCATCAGGGTGGTGAGCATGTTGATGATCGTGGTCTTTCCTGCCCCGTTAGGGCCAAGCAGGCCGAACAGCTCGCCGGATTTGACGGAGAGGGTTACCTTATCAACGGCTGTTAAGTCCCTGAATTTCTTGGTCAGCCCGTTTAAAATAATAGCGTCTAGGGAATCGTGTTCCATGGTTGTTCTGCTGTTCATGTAAAACCTCGCATAAGGAGTCTCCTTCGCGCCGTGCGGGCATAACAGGGCCGCAGGTGCTTACGGCAGAATACCGTGAAATACCGGAATATGGGCATGGTTCAGTTCACCGCGTGCAATGGTGACCGCACATCTTTACGGATTTCATGACTGCTCCTCCGCGGCGCGGACGGGGACAATGACCGGGTTTCCGGCGGTGTCGTACAGGAAGGTGGCTTCGACCCCATAGACATCGCGGATCGATTGAACCGTGAACATTTCGATCGGGGCGCCAATTCCATAGATCGTACCTTTCCTGATCATTGCTACAGTATCCGCGTACCGTGCCGCGAGGTTGATGTCATGGATAGCCATGACAACCGATATGCCTGATCGCTTTACCAGCGAACGGACGGTCTCCATGGTATCCAGCTGGTGCTTTAAATCGAGGCTGGTGGTCGGTTCATCGAGAAGGAGCACTTCCGGCTCCTGGGCCAACGCCCGTGCGATGAAGACCTTCTGGCGCTGGCCACCGCTCAGTTCCCAGATATCCTCCATGGCAAGGGACTCGATCTTCATGTCATTCAGGACCCGGGCTACGATCTCAAGGTCCCGTGCCGCAGGTTTCCACCCCATGTGGACCCGGCGTCCCATGAGGACGGCATCAAAGACGGTCATCGACATCCCCATGGTCTCCGACTGGGGGACATATCCTATCCGGCGGGCCACATCGCTGATATGCATGCTGTGGATCTCATCTCCGTCCATGACCACCCGGCCTTTCGGCCGCAGGATCTTGTTAATGCACTTGATGAGTGTGCTCTTTCCCGAACCGTTGGGACCAAGAAGTGCGAGGGTTTTTCCCCGTCCTACGTTGAAGCTGAGCCCCTGCAGGACAGGAACACTCCTGTACCGGAAACTTAAATCCTGGATAATAATCTTTACCAATACATTCCCCTCCGTCTGACAAACAGGTAGATGAAGAACGGCACCCCGATGAACGAGGTCATGATCCCTATGGGAATCACCTGCGGGGCAAAGAGGGTCCGGGCAGCGATGTCTGCGGAGACAAGGATGAGGGCACCCATCAGTGCGGATGCAGGGAGCAGGAAGCGGTGATCGGGCCCGACGATCATCCGGCAGATGTGGGGGCCGACAAGTCCTATGAAGCCAATGGTCCCGGTAAAGCAGATGATCCCGGCGGTCATCAGTGATGTAAGGACCAGCGTCACGATCCGGACCCTGTTCACATCGACCCCCATGCTCTTTGCTGCTTCATCGCCGGACCCCATGACATTGAGGTCCATTGAATACCACAGGAGGATGGGAATTGTCACGGCAAGGATTCCCAAAACGATCTGGATGGCAAACCAGTTTGCCCGCCCGAGGCTCCCCATCGTCCAGAAGACCACCTGCTGGAGCGCATCGGCAGTACCGATAAACTGGAGGAACGAGGTCAGCGAAGCAAAGAGGTAACTGATGGCAATCCCCGCCATGATGATTGCTCCCGGCGTGAATTTCTTGGTGAACGCGAGCGCATAAATGGCAAACGACGCTATCAGAGTGAATGCGAATGCATTGATAACGACAATATACGACCCGCCGAATATCCCGATCCCAAGGATGACGGCAAGGGAAGCACCGAATGTTGCTGCTGATGTGATACCAAGTGTGAACGGGCTGGCGAGCGGGTTCCTGAGAATTGCCTGTAGTACCGCTCCGCAGATACCAAGCCCGGCACCGGCAAGGATGCCCATACATACCCGTGGAAGCCGGACGTTCCAGATTACGAGATCCGCGGTGCTATCCCCGGGATTGAGGATGCCGTTCGCAATGATCCTATACACATCTGTGATGGTCATATCATAGGAACCGATCGTAACGGCGATCCCCACCACCAGAAAGAGAGCAACCACGGTGATCCCGAGAAACAGCACCTTCCGCTGGATGAACGAGAGGTATTTTTCTTTGGCTGTTTCTGACATGATCCTTTCTCACCAGTTCTCAATCCGGGTAACTGAATGCACCCTGCCGGGTAACATCATATGACGATCCGAGAAACTGCGTGACGTACTCCTGGTGGATTGCAGAGGGGTCAATATCGGCAAACAGTTCCGGGTAAAACCATTTGGCTACCCGGGCCCGGGCTGCGGGATAAGTCAGGCCGTTTGTGTACCGGTAGCTCAGCACATAGACCCGCTTGTTTTTAATTGCCGGCACATCCTGTAACGTCGGATGACTCAGCAGCTCGTCAAACTGGGCCTTAAGGACGGTGTTGTTGGCCGATTCATAACTCCCGTCATAGATGACTCCAAGAATTACGTCGGGATTCTGCTTTGCCAACCATTCAATATCAACCGTGCTCTGAGGGTTTGTGATATCCTGTGCAACATTGATCCCTCCGCCATCCGTACAATACCGGCCATAACTGTACCACTGGCCCCCTCCTGCTGTTCGGCGCTCGTTGTTCCGGTCGGTGAAACTTGTGGACCAGATGTCAACAAAGACCCTGACCCGCTTTTCTTCCGGAATTGCTGCAATCCTGCTGTCAATCTCTTCCATCCAGCGGTTATGCCATGCTTCATAGGCATTCGACTTATCGGTTCGGTTGATAAGGTATCCCAGTTTGTTCATCTCTGGCACCAGAGACCATGGGCGGATGAAGTCCATCCGGATGACTGGGACTCCTTCCGGCATCCTTTTCTCAAAAAAATCCGGACCGGGGCCCAGTTCCGTGTAGGTCAGAACAGCATCAGGTCTGCATGAGAGGACTTTCTCAAAATCCGGCTCGTACGGTCCGCCACCCCCGATATTCACCTTGTCTTTGATCTCCGGCACCACACAGGTGTCCTGCAGTGCGCTGTTGGCAACCCCGACAACAAGGTCTTCTGCGCCGAGCGCCCCCATGGCATGGAAATTATAGGCAACGATACGCCCGAGTGGTTTCACGATGAGTATTGTGGAATTCCTCGTGTCGGTTATCCGTCGCGGATATTCCGGGTAATACCTGACAGCATCAGCAAGCTGATTCGCCGTGAGGTGGACGGTTTTTTCAGTGCCGTACTTCGCAGAGCAGTACGAAAGGATCTCACCGCGGAGAATAGTCTCGGCAGCCGTGTGGATCTCATCTGTTGTTCGCGGTATCCCATCCTGCGGGAGACCTCCAACAGGGAAGATAAGTCCGCAGCAGAAGATGCCTGCCAGCAGAAGGAAGGAGAGCAACCGCAATCCTGTCATCTCTTCACCGTCCGTGTGAGAATGATGATTGCCGCACCACTACATGCAGTCGCAGCGGTTATAGCACCGAATCCGGGTGTGTGCTGAGGGACCGTACAATGGGAGGGATCCGTTCCGGCAACAGCAACCACCGAAGCAGGAGTATCCCCGCTGGCTTTTGTCCCGATATTCTCCCATCTCCCCTGGATCACCCCGCATCCGGACGCAGGTGACCTGACTGTATACTGAACCATTTCTTCACCTGTTATCGCAAAGATGACCATTTGTCCGTACTGCTTCACGCCGTCCTGCGGGTGCGAAGTTTCTACAAAGGTAAAACCCTCAGGCAGTTGTTCGACAATCCCGCCAAAAAACGATGGGGGGGCCGAGAGGGAGACGGTGACCAGCTCTCCGGGCATAGGGGTCTCAGGACTGAAAGACCTGGCAATTTCAGTATCTGCGGCCATTCCCGGAGTACAGAGCAGGAGAATCCCGAGCAGTACGATACAGAGAAGCCGACTCCGGCAGAATGATATCATGTCAATGTTTTTTCACCTATGTTGTTAATAATTTGTTCATTTATATTACGAAATCTGAAATGATTTTAATATTTTTCACAGCAGCAGAGAAAGGGGGTCTCTGCGTCATCATACCCTACAGCGCCTCCTCGATATCGCCCTCCATGTCCATATACGCCTGCCGGAGTTTTTCGAGTTCCTCCGCCGTTGCTTTCCAGTAGCCCCGCTGCTCAGCCTCCATCAGCCGCTCAGTGAGCCCGAGGGCTGCGAATTTATTGTTCTCCATAAGCCGCTTCCGCATCTCCTCATCAAACACGAACCGCTCGGCTATCGACGACCAGATCCAGTTATCGACCGCATGGGTAGTTGCGGCAAACCCGAGCGTAATATACACCCGCTCCTCGATCTGCTGCGCACCGTGGTAATCATGCTTGAGCATCTCGTCGATCCACTTCGGGTTGAGCAGGCGGGTGCGCGTCCCGCGCCTGATAACATCGCCGACATCCTCGGTGTACACGACCTCCTTTGTCGTATCGGAGATCATCAGCAGGGGAGTTTCCCCGGAGACGGTCTCGACTGCCCTGTTCATTCCCCCGAAGAACTCGAAGTAATGGTCAAGGTCGACGATCTCGCGGTCATGCCGGTCCCGGATCTGGGAGACGATCTTGATCGTCTTTACGTTGTTCTCATACAGCGCCCGCTGGCTCTGGCCGTGGATGGTGTCAACGTACACGTGGGACATCGATGCCATGTACACTTCGGCAAGGTCCGTCTCGTTCTTCCAGATCGAATCCTCCATCAGCCCCAGAACCCGCGTGCCGTACTCCCCGGCATGGGGCCCGTAGATCCGGGCGGTGGAGAGCTTCTTTGCTGTCTTCTCGTCAAACAGCCCTTCGGTCACCTGCCCGGAAAGGCTTTCGAGGTTTTCCCGGGAATGTTTTTTTACAAAATTCATTTCATCCGGCTCTTCAAGGGCTGACACCAGCGCAACGGACTGATTGATCATCAGCATGATGTTGGGGAACATGTCCCGGAAGAACCCGCAGATGCTGACGTGGCAGTCCACCCGCGGGCGGCCAAGTTCTTCAAGCGGGATTACTTTCAGCTCCGGGAACCACGCACCCGCCTTCCGGTTGACATGGACTCCCATATAGGAGAGGATCTGGCCAATGGTCTCCCCGCCGCTGTTGCTCGTCTCGAACCCCCAGAGCACCATACCCACGCGATCGGGGTATTCCCCTTTCTCTGCACGGTATTTCTCGATCGTGTTCTCGGCGATCTCCTTCCCGCGCTCGAACGCCGTCTGAGTTGGGATCTTGGTCGGGTCGAACTGGAGGAGATTGCCGCCGGTGGGCAGGACTTCGGGCTTGCGGATGACGTCCCCGCCCACCCGCGGCGCGATGAACTCGGTGTTGAGACCCCGGATACCATTTCGCAATTCGAGGCTGTTGTCAGCGTAGTCCTGCGCGAGCGCAAGGCCCATGGTGAGGGTCTCTCTCAGGCCCTGCTCGCGATCTGCGCCCACACCTGCGGCTGCAACTGCCGCGTCCATCCCCTCGTCAATCAAGGTGTTGACCACCTCCGCGCTCTTCCTGTCAACGCTGTCAAGGACGGTTGCATAGTGCCCCTTGTCCCGGATAGCCGTGTCATACGGTATTGCCTGCGATTCGGCAATGATGCGGTTGAGCGACTGTGTCCCCTCACGGTCGTACCGGATGACGAACTCGACATACCGCTTGTACGCCTCAGGCTGGTACTGCTCCCCAAGCACGTGAAGCCCCTGCGGGATGATGGAGCGCTTCATCTCGTACACCTGCTCGTGTATGGCGTGGATGCTCGTGGTGTCAAAGTGGAGCTCTTCGGCAAGCGCAAAGATCTTTTCCCGGGTACGGTCCGTGCGCACGTCCTGCCCGAGTCGGACCGCCTCCTCATGCTCAGCGATGAAGTCCTCGAGCTCGATGTACTTCTCGTACAGGTCTGAGGTGGAGAACGGGGGCGAGTTGTAGGAGAGCATGGTTCCGAAGAGCCGGCGCTTGGCGATTGTCGCCTCGGATGTGTTGGTCACCGAGTAGATGTAGAGGTGCGGCATGTTCCCGATTAGGATCTCCGGGAAGCACTTTGCGCTCATACCGATCTCCTTTCCCCTGGTGAACTCGGCAAGGCCGTGGGTGCCGACGTGGAATACGAGATCGGCCTTCCAGACATCTTCCAGCCAGCGGTAGAACGCGATGTACTGGTGGTGTGGCGGCTTGGTCTTGTCATGGGCGGCCTTTGCCACGTCGTCTTCGGTGAGGGGCGGCCGGGCCGGTTGGAGGGCAACGAGGATATTGCCGAACTCCAGCCCGGGAAGGACGAACCTGCCCTGGTACGCCATGACTTCACCCGGAGGCTCACCCCACGCGCTATTCACCTCTTCCCGGACATCGGGCGGGAGGGTGGAGAAGAAGGAGAGGTAGGACGTCACGTCCCAGGTGAAGCTGTTCTGCGCGGTGATGGATATGTCGCGCCACGTGCTGGAGTTGACGATTGCCTTCTCCTCGAAGAGCTCGTGGAGCTTGCCGTCCGGAACCTCGACCGTGTACCCGTTCTCCCTGAAATTTTCGAGCATCCGCTTTACGCTGACAAAGGTGTCGAGATAAGATGCGCCGCCCGTATTGCCATCGCCCGGCGGGTAGCTGTAGATGATGACGGCAACCTTCTTGTCCCGGTTGGGGATCCGCTTGAGCCTGAACCACCCGTGCATCCTTGCGGTGATCCGTTCAAGCCGATCGGGAATGACCTGTATCTCCTTGCACTCCTCCCCGTCGATGGTGACCGGCATCAGCCCGCAGATGGGGATGGGCTCGATGCACCCGTCAAGTTCCGGCCAGATGACCGACATGATGGATGAGAACGGGGAGATGCCGGCAACCGACTCCTCCCATTCCTCCACGTCCTGCCCGAAGAGCGATACCGGAGCAAAGACCGGGACATTGAGCTTATGTAACAGCGCCCGTGTCAGGTCCGGGTTGCCGCCCAGCGGTCCGCCATTGATCCGGAACCACTTGAGGTTGACGATTGCGTCCACCAGCGGCCGGTCACCGTCCAGGAAATACTGCTCCATGGAATGCAGGTTATTCTCCGGATTGGCGTAGATGGGGATGATGTTGCAGTCCGGCATCGTGCTGATAAAGCCCCTGACGGAGGGAATGTTCTGGTCAAGGTGCATACCGCCGTGGAACATGATTCCGATTGTGAGTTTGTCCGGGGAATAGCCGGTGGCTTTGAAATACGCATCGCGGTCCGTGAAGTAACCCAGATCCGGGTGGAAGATGGCATAGTCCGGGTGGTGGAGCGGGGGCTTGGGTAAGGGAAGATCCGTTTGGCCGAGATAGGTGCGGAGGAGGAGGATGAAGAGCTGGTAATAGTTCTCAAGCCCCCCGTGCCTCCAGTAGTCGATGCAGCGCAGGTAGTTGGCGATATCTTCCCGGCTCATGGGAGTCGTTGCCGGGGCGAGGATCGTCTCCATGTTCAACCCCCGAGGTGCCTGATCCCCTTCTTTTGCATCGTCCCCCTGCGGGGGGCGGGGGAATATCTCCTGCGCTCCGGATGCACCGGCTGCCCTCTTCTTTGCCTTGGCCTTCTCGACGATCTGTTTTCCGGAGAGTGCGCCGAGCCTGGTTATCTCAAAGAGGTTGCTCCACGGACCCATCATGTTGAGGCAGATGCAATTACTCTCGCGCATCGCCCGCATCGCGAGCTCGTTGGCTTTTCCCATCCCCCGGATGTCAAGGAGCACGCAGTCGGACGCCTGCAGGTGCTTTAAAATCTGCATCTCGTCGGCATCCTCCCGCTCGATCTGGTGGGGGTAGTAGAGGCGGAAGTCGAGGTCGATCCCGTGATCCTTTCTCACCTTGTGGGCGGCTTCAAGGATGGACGGGGACGATACAGTGGAAATGCAGGTTATTCTGATCATGGTATCACATTTATCAAATTTCGTAATATTCATTATAGTATATATCGATGATTTTTTATGATTTTCGAAGTAGTTTTCAATTCATATGTAAAATTATATTTGAAAATTAATTATAAATTTGTTAAAGAAATAATCTTATCTGACGACAAAGGGGATTGCAGGAATGCGAAGGATGCCTGACGGAACAACCCTGGCTGAGGAGATTCTCCGGGCAATGAAGAGGATTGAGAAGCTTGGCGTGAAGTACCCGCCTGGATACCACGAGACCATCGCGAAGCGGTACACGCTGGAGACCGTCCCTTATCCCTATATCGTGATGCACATCGGGGATGCCCGGATCAGGAGGCACTTCCTTTATCCGGACCTGTTTGAAAAACCAGGGGACCTTCTTGATTATGGTTGCGGTTCCGGTGATGCCATCCGCCAGCTGATCCGGGACGGGTATCCCGCGGACCGTATCACCGGGTTTGATGTGAGCGATTCCAGCCTCCTTCTCGGGTATGACCTTTACTTAGACCGGCAGGAGATGGAAAAGCGGGTTCTGGTTTCGGTATCATTCCCCTTTGCTGCGGAACGGTTTGATTTGATATATTCGGGCAGTGTCATCCACGTGATCCGGGATGAAAATGAATTTCTCACGTATCTCGGGAATGCCTGCAGGGCCCTGAAATCTGGTGGAATCTTTTTTGGCTCCACGCTCGGACTGGCGGACGGGACAGCGTGGCGGGGAAATGGCGGCCCTCCACGTATGATGCCGGAGCGGGAAATCCGTGATCACCTCGAGGCTGCCGGATTTTCCAGAATCCTGATCAGGAACGAGGAGATCCCACAATACCGTAACGGGAGGCAGCACCTTGCACTCTTCCAGTTCTCCGCAACAACGGTGAAGTCGTAAGGATAAGCTGTCCTTCCGGTCCAGGGGCACCTTCAGCCGCGCCGGTGCAGGAACCTGTGAAGCGATAAAAAAAGGAGGGGATCAGGCTTTAATGGGCACTTCGAGGAGTACGATCCGCTTCCCGTCGTTTGTGACAAAGTCAAGGAAGAAGGTTGCCCCGATCTTACTGGTCTGGTTATAGCCATAGTTAACCCACTTGCCGGGAGGGGATTGCCAGTACATCATACTGGGTGCCAGATTCTCGGTGGAGCAGTTGATAGCGCTGATAATTGCAACATCCCCTGACGCGAACCGGGGTACTGTCCTGCCGCCCTTGGCATCAAACCACATCTTCGTACCATCGGATATGAGGCTCTGGTTGATGACCGTAACATATGCGTCCGACTCGATAGAATCGAAGTTCTTGGAGGGCTTGATTAAGATCTTGAAGTCCCCTATGGTCAGAGGATCCCCGCCATCATGGGAGATCATCATTCCGTTGGAAACGCTGTACTCCGCCGAGATCGAGACCTGCGGAATCCTGGACTGCGAGCTGCCAAGCCCGCCCGCAAAGGCCGAGACGACTGCTGCTATGATGATGGTGACCACCAGCATCAGCATCACACCGACGACCGGCGAGACCGCATCCTCATTGTTCCGGTGCATCTCAGATCACTCCCTTTACGGCAACATCCTGTTCATACATCATTTTTCCGGTCGGGATATGGACGAGCTTCACATTCACGATATCACCCGGTCTCAGTTTGTTCCAGTCCATGCCCAGCACGGCCTGCATTCCGTCAACATCGGTGGCAATATGATAACCGTCAGGCGAAGTCGCATCTGTATAGACGTATGTTGCGACCGGGCCCGGTCCATAGCCGCCGTAGGTTGCCGGGACAGAAATCGGTCCCCATGCACCTGCCGGGTAAGCCCGCATGCTCATGCCCGCTGTAAGGGTGTAGTTCCCAAACCACTGGGTATCCTTCTTGGTGTTGAACATCCCAAATCCGTCCGTTCCCGGGCCGGCTCCCCATGGTGCAATTCCCTTGTTGGGGGATGATGCGTTACCGTACTGGAAATTCTGGACATTGGGATATACCGTAGTCCCGTTATTGGTACCGTCCCTTGCCCTCCATCGGGTGACGATTTTGACGTCCTTTGTTGGCACCGGGTCACTCACACCGGTAATCACCATGGAAAACTGGCTGCCGTAATAGTAGCCCGAGTTCGTAATGCTGGTCTCGGCGGAAACGGAAGGGGGTTTCTGTGTCCCGCTGCCAAGGCCTCCGGCAAAGGCGGAAACGACCGCGGCGATGATGATGGTCACCACCAGCATCAGCATGACGCCCACGACGGGAGATACGGCCTCGTCTTTGTTTACATACTTCCTTTTCATCAGAACTTTCCTCCGTAATGATCAAGGGACGGAACCCGAAATGATGGCATCCGGCCGTGCATTCGCACGGCAGCAGTGCACAGCAAGGTGCACAGATGCTCCCTTCATCGGATCAGTAACACATTATCTCATATTAATATTACGAAAGAACATTTCCAAAAAATAATATAGCAATTAATAGAAAAAATTAGTCATTTTATTAATAAATACAAAAAAAAATCCGCCATTTCAATGGACATCATCGGGTGCTTACCTGATCGTCCTGGAGAAGTTTCCAACCACCCTTCCCGTTCTTCCTCATCTCCCTGCCGGTCAAGGGCCCGTTTCCGACCCTGGCCCAGGGGAGACTGGATGCAGGAAAGCACATTCTCAAAAAGATTTGGCCGGTGTTACCGGGAGGGTTTCGCCCTCATGTCTTCCTTTTATTACAGGATCTGAGATCTGCTTTGCTTCAGGTAAATGCAAGCGTGCCTCTGGCCATGATTGCATCGCTCCGCTGCGAGAGGAGCGTCCAGGTGAACTCCTTATTATGATTGATGGAAATCGTGGATGACGCGTTGAAACTGGTATAAGATGTACCGATTTCATAATTTCCCGTCAGCATAATCGTATCTCCGGGCCGAATGAAGGGAGATCCCCCCAGATTTTTCAACTCACAGGAAGGGCCAAGGGTCATGTTGGTAATTCTCAGGTTCTTTTCCCCCTGGCCAAGAATAATGATAAGATCATCGATGGTGAAACCGTCGCCACCCATGTGATCGAAATATATGGTCTTGTTATCGGTTACATTGATTCGTGCGGTAATCGAGACCTGCGGGGCCTTCTCCTTCGTCGAACCGAGCCCTCCTGCATAAGCGCTGATCACCGCGGCGATGATGATGGTGACCACCAGCATCAGCATCACCCCGACCACTGCCGATACGGCGGAATCATGTTCCCTGCTTCTTTTCATAACTTCTCCCATGTTTATGATACAAAATATGAATAATGTTATAGTATATGATAAACATCGCCATTCGTTCTTTCCTACAGAGCTGGCTGAAAATAGCGCAATAGCGAGGAGACAGTTGATGAAGTGTTAATCGGAATAAAATTTTCAAGGGGAATTTTTCAGGATATATCATACAAAAATAAAAATTTTTAATACTTGTTCATATTATATAGCCCTCCTCCGATGAACCGGCCCCGGACGAGCTGTATGGCGGCCCGGCATTGAAGAGAAGGGCGCGAGAGACCGCAATGTGCAGAGCAATCCAGTTTCGTAATCACCGGAGAACAGGTATATTCCGGTGCCTATCGCGAACTGCCAGGCGGAGTGACGAATGTACCTGGTATGAACGTGGCCAGAAGGCGATCATCGATGAAAACGAGAGTGGCAGGGGGACTCTCACGAACAGAGGTCAAACTCTTCTGAACATTTGTGAAAATTCCGGCCTCTCAGGTAAAATGGACAGGCCAGGAAGTGAAAGCAATCCTTGAGAAATCAAGAGGCAAGGGTAGGAAGTTACTAATCTGCGGAAAGAATGATATCCAGTCTTTCTATGGTGACATTTACAGGATATTCAGGATTGAGTGACGGTGCCTGGAACCCATGATCGCCGATAATACTGATACCGGTCACCCCATTCTGCCGGTGCGTCGTGATCGTTGTATTCAGCTTCAGTTGTGAGATGCCGTTGCCACTTGCAGCGGCATGGAGGTCATGTGCTGTGATATTGACAAGTTTTATACTGACATTCCGATTTTCATTGGAATAGCCGGTTTGAAACAGATGTTCCAAAAACGCACGTTGCGCCTCTTGGTACTGGTTCGGAAGGGAGATTGGGACACTTACACTACGTTTGCTGACATTCACCGCACCGTTCTCCCAGGAATATCCCTGGTCGATCCAGAAGTTAGATACAGGTCTGTAGGTGATCTTTGAAAGATAGCCATAATATTCGGTTCCATCGACACTGATGGTAATTGCAGCTCCTTCGAGCTGCTGAATACGAAGTTCTCCTCCGGAACGGATGGTATTTAATAAAATATCTCCACCACCGAGAGGGATGGATTCCGTCTGTGTGCCATTTCGCCAGAGAGCGATGGAGTTGTCGATATCGGCGCTGAACCGGAGTATTCCTTCTTCCACTTCTCCCAGATGCTCCACTTCGGCCTGCTGCTTGAACCCTGGAAGGTAGATCGCATTCCAGATGGAAAAGAGCGTCACCACGATGACGAGGATCATCATCACCGCAACCACCGGGGCGATGGCATCATCGTTCATGGGACCACTCCGGAATAGAGGACAACACGGGATGTGCTTAACCGGAAGGTTGATCCCGGATCAGGTCTGGTGAAGGTGATGTTGCCCCCGAGGTCGAATAAACTGTCAGGTTCGGTTGCCTCCCACGGACTGCCAAAAACATAGAGAGAATACTCTTTTTCCAGCCCCCCGACCGTGATTCTCAACTCCGATTTTGGAACCGCGTCTCCTCCTTTGTGATGGAGAATGACGGCTGCACCGGTTACGTCCTGCCTGATGGTCACGCTCGGCTCCCGTGCCGGCGGAAGATAACTTGACGCGGTCGCAGCAAACACCGCCATCAGAATCAGCACGATGGTCAGCATAAGCATCTCCCCCACGAGCTCCGTTACCGCATCCTCCCGGTCTCTGGTTCTCCTACAGCACATAGACAAACAACACCACGGAAACAATAAGGAAGAGGACGCTGTGCTTGAACCCGGCCATGATGTTTGCCGCCGAGAGCTGGCCGGCCATGATCCCGGAGAAGAGGCCGAGGATGATGGCGATCCGGAACATGTCGAGCACGTTGCCGGAGATATCGATGGTCGTGTTGAGCTTCTCGAAGGAGGTGATGAACGAGACGTTCAGCACATAGGCGGTGTAGAGAAAGATGCCGAACGAGAGGTAGATGATCATGATGTAGGCAAAGGAGGTGGTGAACCGGTCCCGCTTCATCTTCAGGTAGTGCTCCATGTCACCGATGGCGATCATCAGGATGTCCCGGATGTAGTCGGTCACCTCGCTCGCCCGGACGATCAGGGAGATGGCCCGCTTGATCATCAGCACCCCGATCCGCTCCTCCATCCGCACCAGCGCGCTCGAGACCGGCGAGCCCCAGCGCACCTCGTCGGAGACGACCCGGAGCTCGCTGGAGAGCAGCCCGAGCTTGGAGCTGGAGATCAGGTGAATAGCTCCCTGCAGGGTCATACCGATGTCTTTCAGGTCGGCAAGCTCCCGCAGGAAGTCAGGGATCTGCTCCTCGACCTTGTTAATATACCGGCGCCGGAGCTCAAAAGCCACCATCACGGGAGAGAGGATGGCGATGCAGAGCAGGCTGACGAAGACCTCGAACGGGTACCTGGGTACGAGAGAGGCGATGGTGCCGTTCCAGAAGAGGATCGTTACGGACAGGGCGAGGATCGCACCGAGAACCGCACCGAACCGGTAATCGGCGATATAGTGCCGGAGGGGGTGGCGGAGAATGTCCTGGAACCGGATGATGGTCCGGGTGGACTTCATCTTCCGGGAAAACTGCCCGGATGCCTCCTGCTCACCGATCACCATTGGCACCCCGGTCGCATACTCGGTCTCGGCGACCTCCCGCCGGATGATCTCCAGCCGCTCGGCAGGGAGCACCAGGGAGAGGATCCATATCATCGCCGCCGCCCCGAGCGGGAGCCCGATGAAGAAGAAGACCATCATGGCCGAGAGCTGGCTCTGGCCGGTCATGGTCTCGGCCGCGGTCATGATGATCACCGCGATGGGAGCGGCGACAAACGCGGCCACATAGACCTCGGCCATGATCTCCATGGTCTTCAACCCCATCTCGAGCTCGTTTCGCGCCACTTCCCGGAAGTGGGCGGATCGGGAGGCAAAGAATTCGGGGATATCCCCCCCGCTCTCGAACATCAGGATCAGGTCGTCCATCAGCCGCTTCAGGTTCTCGGAGGGCGTGGACCGCCCCAGGTTCCGCATCGCCGAGACCAGGTCGTCCCCGAAGAGCTCCACATCCCGCACGATCATCGAAAACTCCTTTGAGACCTCGCCGTACAGGTCCTGCTGTTCGTACACGCTACGGAAGACATTATACAGAGTCAGGGTGGTGGAGAGGGCCTGCATGTAGGTGATGGCGTAAGGGAGGTCGATATCGATCCGCGCCTTGCGCCCCTTCGCGGCCAGCACCGGCTGTACATAGACGGCGGCAAAGACGAGCACGGTGGGAACGGCCACGATAAGTACGTCCTGTACCCAGAGCGGGTAGGGTTTCAGCACCGTGAACCGGACGGAGAGGAGGTGGGTGACCACCACCACCGCCACCATCCCGGCGGCGATCATCGCCGTCTGCTGGAGGAGGTAGCGGAGGTACTCATCGTAGGTCTTTGCCGTCCGCGAACCCCTGAGCGTCCGGCTGTAGTTCTTCCGGTCAAAGAGGCTGTCTCTCACCGAGCGGACCGCTTCAGCTGCCGACACCGCCGATCTCCTCTGCCAGTTCGTCCGGGCTGACCCGCTCCGATTTCCGGATCAGGTTGAAGACCCCGCTCACTTCCGCGGACCGGGTGATACCCTTGCGGGCCATCAGTTCGAGCAGGTGCTTGCGGATGGCCAGCTGCTCCTCGACCTCGCTCCGGGTCCAGCCCCGGGCGTAACCGATGCTGTCCAGCACCCGGGAGTGGTTGTAGTTCCGCTGAAACCGGTCGGTCCGTGGATACCAGGTATAGAGCTCCTGCGACTGGATGGCATCGTTCCGATCGACCGAGATCTCGTTTAAGGATGCGCAGCGCCGGATTGCCTTCCCCTCCCTGTACTGCAGGAGCTGCACAACCATCAGGTCCAGCGCCCCGAACATGGCCCGCGGGACGTTGATGGGCGGGTTGACCAGCCGGTTGATGGACTCTTCCACGCTCCCGGCGTGCAGTGTGGAGTAGGTAGTATGCCCGGTGTTCATGGCCTGGAAGAGGGTCTGGGCTTCCGGCCCCCGGACTTCGCCGACGATGATGTACTCCGGCCGCTGGCGGAGGGAGGACCGGAGCAGGGAGAAGAGATCGATGTCTCCTTTGACCGTATGCCCCGTGGTCTCCCGCGTCTTCGTGGGGAGCCAGTTCTTGTGGGGGAGCTGGATTTCCCGCGTATCCTCGAGGGAGACGATCTTTGCCGTCAGGGGGATGTAGTAGGAAATGGCGTTCATGGTGGAGGTCTTGCCGCTGGCCGTCCCTCCCACGATTATCATGCTCTTACGGTTCTCCACCGCCAGCCAGATGAAGGCCAGGATCTCGGGGCTGTAGGTGCCGTACCGGATCAGGTCCACCGGGGTCATCGGGTCGGTCTTGAACCGTCGGATGGTAAACGAGCTCCCCTTGGAGGAGACCACGTCGGTGTAGGTGATCTGGGCCCGTGATCCGTCGGGGAGCGGGGCATCGAGGAGCGGAGAGGCAATGGAGACCTGCTTGTCCGCTTTCTGGGAGAGCTTCAGGACGAAACGGTTGAGCTCTTCTCCGGAAAAAGCGAGGGTTGTCGGGACCGACCCGAACTCGTTGTGGTAGATGTAGACCGGGCTTTCGGCGCCGTTGCAGGTGATGTCCTCGATGAAGCGGTCGTTCATCAGCGGGTCGATCGGGCCGTATCCCTGGAGGTTCCGTTCCAGGTAGTAGAAGAGCACCGAGACCCGCTCATCCGGCATACCGGGCGAGAACCGGTGCACCGCACTCCTGACCTCCGGGAATGCCAGCCCGATCTCGCCCTTTCTCCGGAACGATTCAAAGACCACCACGTCACGGAGGTAGTTGTGCACCTCTTCAAGGAGTAGCCGTTCCTGGAAGCTCACCGGGGGCTCGATTACCCGGTAGAGGAGATCGAAGAGGTCGTTTTCCACGATCAGGGCATAGGAAAATCCCTTCTTCAGCCAGTAGCGGTCGACCAGGCGTTCTCCGGGGAGAGGAGCGGCGCCGGGAGGCGGGGATCCGTCCGTGTCCACGGACGAATCAGACGAAGGGACTTCGCCCCCGCCTCTGTGGAACATGCCGAAGAGCTTTAAAAGGGGAGAATACTGATTTCCGTTACTCTCATCTTTTCCCTTAGGGGATCCATGAATCCACTCCAGGCCCTTCATTCCTTTTTCACCGGTCCATTTTCGGGTGATTTCCAGGCAGCTATATCCAGCCCCTCTGCATTCACGGTGCCAAGAGCTGCTTCAGCGTTCCGGACACCCTGCTGTGCATCAGCGTCATCCGGGTCGAGGGAGAGGGCCTCCCGGAATGCGGCCAGGGCTTCACGGTAGTGTCCGAGTGAGAGAAATGCTTTCCCCCGGGCTTTCATCATCCCCTTCCCGTCAGGGGAAGCTTCCAGGAGAGGCCGCAGGATCTCTTGGGCCTCACTGGTCTTTCCTGCATTGGCAAGCGCCGTTCCCAGGCGCTGGATGAGGGAGATGTCTCCGGACCGGAACTCCAGCCCCTTCCGGAAGTCACGAACGGCCTCTGCGTACTTTCCGCTCAGGGCAAGGGCATCCCCCCGCTTTTCATAGAGGAGTGCGTTCCCGTGGTCTATGGCGAGGGCCCGGTCGTAGGCAGCAGCCTCGTCCCGGTACTTCCCGATCTCATGGAGAACTGCCCCCATGGCCTCCCAGGTCCGGGCATCGTCCGGCCGGATGGTCAGTGCCCGGTCGTAAGCGGTCAGTGCCTCGCCGAATTTGCCCAGTGCGTGGAACATCCTCCCCTGGCAGATATACAGTGAGGGGTTGTCGGGATTCGCGGCAATCCCCTGCTCCAGCGATGCAAGGGCCTCCTCTTCCCTCCCGAGCCTGGAGAGCGACCGGGCCCGGCTCAGCCAGAGGTCTGAAGACCGCGGGTCGATGGCAAGCGCCCGGTCATAGGACTGGAGGGCCTCGTGGTCCCGGCAGAGGATATGGAGGATCCGGCCCCGGGCGACCCATACCTCAGCGGAATGGGGGTTGAGCGAGAGTGCCCGGTCCAGGGCGTGCAGCGCCTCCTGTTCACGCCCGAGGCTCTGGAGCACGAAACCGAACTGCCGCCAGGCATCAAAGTTTTCCCGGTCCAGGTGCAGCGCCTGTTCGCAGGAATACAGGGCCTCCTCTTCCCTCCCGAGCCGGGTGAGCACCCATGCCCGGAGGATCCAGATCCCGGTGGCTCCAGGGTCCTGGCCGAGCTCCCGGTCGAAATCCTCGAGCGCCTCGCGGAACCGCCCGAGCGAGTACAGGGCGATGCCCCGGAACCCTGCCGAGAGGTCGGGGTGCTGTTCGAGCACCCGGTCGAATCCCTCCACGAGCTGTCCGCAGTTCTGGATGGTGCAGACACCCCGTCCCCCCTGAAAGCGGAAGACCTCTCCACCCTCCATGCGGAGGGCATCCGTGGCTGTTTCCTGTTCTGCCCTTGCTCCGGGCGGGACCGGACTTTTATTTGCAGATGAGGGAAATTTCCGGCATATAGCCATGATACGGTTATTCAAACCCGTGAAGAGTCCGGAATCCTTCGGGGAGGATCTCCCGGTATCTCCCGTGACAGCAGCTTCGCCTCCGTGAGGTTCCGGTTCGCTCCCGGCACGGTTCTTTTGCTTCGAGTTACACCGGGGATGTTTCAGTTTTTTCCGGAAATCCCCGGGAGATGTGGACATACCAGCATCTGTGACGACCGGTCCCCCTCCAGGGTGTTCCGGCTCGCTCCTGTGCCGGTCGCCCTGCTCCGGTCGTCCTGTAGAGGGTAGTTTCAGCCTGTCCCAGAACCCGCCTGGCCGTGTAGGGGTATCAGCTGCTATGACGACTGGTCCCCCTCCAGGGTGTTCCGGCTCCTTCTTGCGCCTGTTGTCCTGTACTGATCGTCCCATGGGGGGGAGTTTCAGCCCGTCCCAGAACCCGCCTGGCGATGCGGGGGTATCTGTCTCCTGGCGAACGGCCTCTCGTTCCGGCGGTGCTCGTGCGGTTTGCGGAACGCCTGGATGGAATTCGGGAATAGGCTCTCTCTCCGGCTTTTTAGTTGCACGAGCCTTTAACTGCCTGATTTTCTCCCTGCAGCGCTCGGCATCCACGTCCATACCGGATTTTGCATACGAATACCCGAGGTTGTTCCAAGCAGCGATATAGGAGGGGTCGAGTTCAATCGCCTTCAGGTAGTACCGGATTGCCTGATCGAAGTCGCCGCTTTTTACGAACTCGTCACCCCGTGTCTTCAGTGCAACGGAGACATTTATCTGATTCGTCATGCCACTACCTTCAGGATGTTCCCTCTGCCGCATCGAGAGAAAGTGTTGGAACCGTGTCCGGCTCACCGCGATTTCATGAGAGAAATATTTTCCGATAATCCATATTAATTCATACTTTTTTCTCAATCCGTAATCTATTTTCCCTGCCGGTTATAAACCCTTTAGTATGTGATCCAATAAAAATCGAAATCCCAGGATCGGGCTAGCACTGATACTGCAGTATAAAATCATCCTGAAAAAGAATGTCATCTGTAAGATATTTATGATATCAAATCATACAGAAATCCGAATGGCGTCTTCTTCTGCCCGGGTAAGGATCATCTTCATTATAATTCTTTTACTATCGTTCTCCTTTATCCCGGGCTGTATTGAGATGGGAGATGAAGACACGGACCGGGATGTGGTGATTTCGCCTCCCACCGCAACATCTCCCACGGGTCCACAGCCGGTATTCACCCCCTCCGGGCCGGCAATCCTCCCTGTTCCAACGCCACTACCGGTCGGATCCGTTGCGACAGCAGAACCTATCCCGCCCGCAGCCGCCGTCACACCATTCTACCGTCAGCATACCGCTGACACCGCAGGACTCGCCCGCCCGAACGAGATGCCCACGGCCACGTTCTTCTCCGGGACCTATGACCTGATGTACAGCAATGCGGCCCTGCTTGTAACCGTTGATCGTGCACCATTCGTGATCGAGTTCTGGACCAGCGCATATAGCAATAACCCGCATTTCTCTCTTGCAGTGATTACCATCCGTGACCCTGCCACCGGCGCGACCATTCTCGAGGACGGCTTCAACGGCCAGTACAGCTCGGAACCCTACAAACGCATTATTATCCGGGACAGCGGCCAGTTCCATGTCAACATCTACGGAATGAGAACCTCGGTCGTGATCAAGCTGAGAGGCGGTGTTGATGAATCAGCCGCAGAACCGTATGGAACGACAGACATTCCCGACGAGCTGCGATCAGGAATATTATGACCAAGAGATATGGTAGGGAGCGGAGCCGGCGAAACATCCTACCAGTCATGCCCCGATACACCATGATGAAAAAAACTGATTTTTCACACTGCTCCGGTCATCATCAGGTACAGCGTCTCTGAATTATGGAGGGCAACGACCATGTAAAAGGCGATGATAATCGCCATGGTGGCGATACCGCTCCGGGCAATCCTCTCCTCTGCCCAGACACAGACTCCGGCCACGAGGGTCAGCACGGCTCCCTTCAGGGCGATGTGGCCCATCGGGTATGACACAATTTCAGTCATCAGCCTGTTCAGCTCAACCCCGCCGAGGCGGAGAATTGCTTCCGTGGTCACGATATCGATGCTGAAGAGGATATAGAGTATGACGATTCCAAGGAAAAGCGGAAGCCTGATATCCAAGCCTGAAAGGGTGCGGATAAGGTATGAGAAGCTCGCAGTACTCTCCACATTCAATGAAAATCGGCCCTCAGCCATATATCATGCTCCATTCCCTTGCGGCTCTTCATTTCTTATATAACTATTCTTCAAAAAATCGGATTTTACGGCTGCGAGTGATTAATGATCCTTTTTTTTTCGCAAAAAATTAATATTAATCCTCGAATATCACAATCCGTACAACGGCCTTTCCAGAAACGATTATGGGAATGGCATGAGGATAAACACTGCCGCACAATCAACAGCCCTTCACCATTCCCTGGCATGCTCTCAGGTTCCATGACCGGGCTCCCTGCCATAGAGGCGGTTGCGAGTACCGATTTTCAGATGAAGTGAGAGCCTTTCACCTCCTCAGCTTCCCCGCGATCTCCGCCATGTACCTCCCCTGGTACCTCCCAGCGGCAAGCTCGTTTTCGCCCGGGAACCGGGCCGCCGGGCCGTTTCCGGCGATGGTGGATGCCCCGTAGGGGCTCCCCCCGGTAATCTCATCGAGCCGTGACTGCCCTTCGAAGCTGTAGGGGAGACCGGCGATGACCATCCCGTGGTGGAGGAACGTGATGTGGAAGGAGAGGATGGGCGATTCCTGCCCGCAGTGCTGGGTGGCGGAGCTGGTAAAGACGCTCCCCACCCTGCCGACCAGCGCCCCGTCACCCCAGATCTTCCCCCGGGCGTTCAGGATCTGGCGCATCTGCCCGCACATGTTGCCGAACCTGGTCGGGGTGCCGATGACGCCGTCCGCTCCGGCAAGCTCGTTCATGGTCACCACGGGTATTTCTGCAAACTCCCGCTCGAACTCCGCCGCCCCATCTTTTCGAGGACTTCGGGCGGGAGGGTCTCCGGAACTCGCCGGTGGACCGGTTCGCACCCGGGAACCTCCCGCACCCCTTCGGCAACCCCCGGGCCATCCGGTATACGTGGACGTAGAGCGAATAGGAGAGAATGAGTACCTGTGTCGATATATCAGCTACCCCTGGTGCGGGGTGTGGTACACAGGCGGACATAGATTGCCGGGCGGAGGGCCGGCGGGACATCCCGAACGGTTGCAGGACAAAAAAAATGGAGAATATCAGAGGAGGCAGGGCAACAAGAGTCCTACCGCGGTCAGGCCGAGGAGGATATTGATCACCACGAGCACGATGAAGACCCGGCCCATCCAGAGATGCGCTGTTCTCATCGTCGCTTTCCGGGACCCCCCAACCCGGGAACGGAGGAGGGCCAGGAGCAGGGCGGTCAGCAGGCTGAGTACGAGGAGAACTCCGAGTACAACATGGACGAGGAAGGCCGATGGAATCGCTGAGAGGTAGGGAACCGCGAATACCATGCTGACAGCGAGGATTACCAGGATACCTCCGATAACGGCACTTGCAACGTGTATCCGGTACCACCCGGCAATCCGCTTTCCATACACAGGCAGGAGCCCTGCAGCCATGATGCAGATGAAACCGGCAGTCATCAGGAGGGCGTGCCAGACCCAGCGGGGCGTGGTATCGAGCATACATTCTCCTCTGCGCGATCGGCTATAAGGGTTGTTTTCCTCAGAGTCGAGCACCGTCCTGCGCCAGGGCTCTCCGGAAAATTCAGTATATTTTTATACATGAATGTATAACTTTATACATTACATCCAAAACATGGAGAAAGGATTCATGACTTCCCGAAATCTTCCGGAATCATCGGTTTTTTTCCCGGTCCTTGAACCGTGGTGATCCGCCGCTCTCCTCTCACTTCCCCGGGCCTATGGCCCTGTTTGTCCAGATTACCAACAACCCATCATATCAGGTGAATACCATGAAATCACGAGATATTGCCATAGTAGGCATCCTGCTTGCCGTTGGAGCAATCCTGCGCTATTTCCTGGCCATGCTCCACACCCCGCTCACCCCGAACATGGTGATAGCGTTCTACTGCCTTGCGATCATCCTGATCATGCCGAAAGTGTACGAGGCCCTCGGCATCGGTATCGTTGCCGGTATCCTCTCGATGCTGATTTCGAGCTCGATCTTCCCCCCGGCAAACCTGGTGAGCGAACCAATCGGGGCACTGGTCTGCTTCGGGCTCTATGCGGTGCTCCGTAACCGGACCAGACTTGCACCGACTGTGTCAACCTTCCTGACCACGCTCGCCAGCGGCTTCTCCTTCGCTGCGGTGGCTATCATTTTCGTCGGTGCAACCATCCTCTCCAAGTACCAGGGTGATATCATGGGCTTTGTTGCCGTCTTTGTCCCGATCGTGGTGATCACGGCGGTCTTCAACGCGGTGATCGTCCAGATCCTCTACATCCCGTCCAGCCGGGTCCTGATGCGGGGACAGGAATGATCACCCTCGAGACTGTCAGCTACGCCTACCCGCGGACGAACCGGGAAGCGGTGTCCGGGATCTCCCTCTCCCTGAAGGGCGGGGAATGCATCCTGGTCTCCGGCCATTCGGGTTCCGGCAAGACCACGCTCTGCCTGGCCGCAACCGGCATTCTCGAGCACGAATACGGGGGAAAGAAGTCCGGCCGGGTGACGGTTGACGGGAAGGATGTCAGGGACTACCATGACCTCACCGACCTTTCCTCCCGGGTCGGCATCCTCTTCGACGATCCGGACTCCCAGCTCCTCTTCACCACCGTTGAGGAGGAGATCCTCTCCGCCCTCGAACGGCGCGGGTTCTCCCCTGAAGAAGTCGAGGAACGCCTCGCCCGGGTCCTTGCCGTCACCGGGCTTGCGGGACTGAAAGACCGCCCGCCTCATGCCCTCTCCGGCGGACAGAAGCAGCGGGTGGTGCTCGCCACAACGCTCGCGCTTTCCACCGACATCCTCATCCTGGATGAGCCGACATCGGAACTTGATGAACAGGGGACCGAGAGCATTGTCCGGCTCCTTGCGGACCTCAAGGCCCAGGGGAAGGCAATCCTCCTCGTTGAGCAGAAGTTTTCAAAGATGGCCGGCCTCGTCGACCGGATCGTCGTCCTGGAGAACGGGCGGATCCGGACAGAGGGGCCGCCCGGGACGGTCCTGCAGGATGAGGTTGCCCGCCGGACCCTCATCCCCGACTTCACGGGGCTCCGGACCGGGATGCGGGGAGGCAACGGCGATTCCCCCATCATCCGCACCGAGGGGCTGACCTTCAGCTACGGGGAGGGGGAAGCGCTTTCCGGCATTGACCTCACCATCACCTCCGGCGAATTTGTCGCTTTCGTAGGGGAGAACGGATCAGGGAAGACCACGCTGGTCAAGCACTTCATCGGCCTGCTCCGCCCCGGGAAGGGGTCGGTCATGGTCGACGGGAAGGATGCAGCAACGGCGCCGATCTCAGAACTCGCCCATTCGGTCGGGCTGGTCTTCCAGAACCCTGACCACATGTTCTTTGCCGACTCGGTCTTCGAGGAGGTGGCATTCGGGGTCGACAACCTCGGGATCCCCGACCGCGAGAAGGCGGTCATGGATGCCCTCGCCGCCGTCCACCTGACCGCCGCATGCGACCTGTATCCCCGGTGGCTCTCCAGGGGTGAGCGGCAGCGGCTGGCCATCGCCTGCGTGCTCGCCATGCAGCCGGCCGTGCTCGTCCTCGATGAGCCGACCACCGGCCTTGACGGGGCGGAATCACGGGAGATCATAGCGATCCTGAAGCAGCTCCAGGAGAACGGCCGTACCATCGTCATGGTCACTCACAGCCGGGATATTGCCGAACTGTGTGCGGACCGGGTGGTCCGCATGGAGGAGGGAAAAATCATCTCCGATACACGGATGGAGGCCCTCCATGGCTGAGATCCTCCAGTACGTGCCGGGGAACGGGATCTTCCACCGTCTCCATCCGGTCACCAAGATCCTGTTCATCGTCCTGGTGAGCGTAGTGGCCATCCTCACCACCTCGATAGCCGTGCTGATCGGCATCCTCCTCCTCCTCTTCCTGCTCGCTTTAGCCGGCCACCTGCTACGGCCGGTCATCCAGCAGATGGTCCTGATCCTCCTGATGAGCATCGTGATCTACCTCATCACCATCCTGACCATACCGGAAGGTGCGGTGATCGGGTACCTGGTGCCGTCGTTCATACCAGTCATCGGGGGCAGCATCCCGGTCACGGTCGGGGCCCTCACGGTGGGAACGGTGCTGACCCTGCGGTTTGCCATCCTGATTTCCGCCTTCCAGCTCTTCGTCATCTCCACCCAGCCCCGCGATCTCGTGCACACCATGGAGCGGGCCCGGATACCGGCGGAGTACACGCTGATGTTCGTCATCGCCCTCCGGTTCATCCCCACCCTCCAGATCGAGGGAAAACGGATCCACGAGGCCCAGCTGGCCCGGGGATACCACCCGGGTGACGGGTTCATGGGCCGGATCAGGAGCGTGGCCCCGGTGATGGTCCCGCTGGTCTCAAACTCGCTCTCCCGGGCAACCCTCCTCGGCCTGACCATCGATCTCCGCGGGTACCGGTCGCGGGCCCGGACCCGGATCCGGGAACGCACCCTGGGGATCGCGGACAAGGTGGCCATTCCGCTCATGGGTGTTGCAGGGGCGGCCTTCGCCTATGCGTTCCTCACCATGTCCCTGGGGTAGGCAAGCTACAAGTGGTGGTGGGGAGAACCATCTCCCATGCCCACCTGTGCCGACTGCTTCCTCTACACCCCGAAGAACGAGCAGGAGGGGGAATGCACCATCAACGGTATGGTTCCTGCCGACCGCGATGCCGGGCGCTGCCCCTCCCGTACCTTCCGCCCGAAGTCGTGAAAAAACGGGGTAAACCGGAGAGAAGAACTATAAATGATGACAAAACCAATACCGTACAAGCATACTGGTGAATCCATGAATATCCGTACATATGCGTTTCCGCTCCTTTTTGCCGCTCTCCTCTGCCTTGTCGCCCTCGCCGGCCCGGCAGCAGCGGCAACTCCGTTCCAGAACCTGAACAGCTACTCCCGCCTGATCCAGCCGGGATCCGGGTCCACCCCTGCAATCCCTGTTCCGTCCCCGGTGCCGACCGACGTTATCCCGTCCGACCCGTTCTCCCGGCGGACTCTCTCGATCTCGTCCATGCTCATTAACATCCAGCCCTACGTCCCGAGCAACGACCTCTCCCAGTTCACCCACATCAACCGGAACCAGGACGCGAACCACTTCAGCTGGGATGACATCTTCACGCCCGTCACACCGCCCGGCGGCTGCGGGGGATAACCCCTCCTTTCTCTTCTGCCCACTGGATTCCCGTTCAGATTATTAAACAGCATATAGACCTTTTATTTACAATCTAACGCGAAAATGCCCTTTTAGTTCCACTCTTGAAGCTATCGATCACACTTTCGCACCGCATGCTCTCCACCCTTATGGAGCTGTCAGGGGGAGTGGTACCTGCATGCAGTTCGATCTGCACCCCTCCGTCACGCTGGCCAGCGGAACGTTCTCCGCCCTGGTGGCACCGGAGGAGCTGGTGCTCGCGGGCCTCAATGACAACCCGGTGCTGAAGCGGTTCCTCTTCCTCTTCATCTGCGGGAACTATTCACGGCTCCTCTCCGGCATCAACCGCAGGTCGGTCAATATCGAGGTGCGGAGGGCGTTCACCGCCTTCCAGCTCCTCACCATCCTCCGGGAATCCTATCACACCATCATCTTTGTCGAGCATGATCCCGGCCTGTACGAGGGGGCAGGGGAGGAGGTCGTCGGGCAGGTGGCACAGGCCCTGAAGAGTGCCGGGCAGGGCTCGGTGGTGGTGCTGTACACCCCGGCAGAAGACCCCGCGTTCTCGGACATGGCGCAGCTGGCAGACCGGTTCTTCTCGCTCTCGCCTCCCCCGGCCCCGCCGCTGCCGCGGGCCCGCCGGGCAGGGAAGATACGTCACCCGGTGGATCTCCCCCGGGGCCAGACCACCCTGGAGGGGTTCTGATGGGGCGGAGCTTCGGGAGCGTCCGGATGGGGGTAAAAGAGATCACCGGGCGCTGGGAGCGGGTGGCCCGGACCCTGCCGGGCGCCGACCGCGAAGCCGCCCTCCGGGTGGTGGCCATGGCAAAACGGCACGCGAGCGAGGGGTTCTATGCCTTCAGCGACCCGCTCGAGGCGGCCGTCTTCTCGGTGCTGGTCGAGCTGCTGAAGGAGCAGGACCGCACACCCGCTCCGCTCGCGGACCGTGAACCCGATCCGGCCCTGTCCCGGGATCGGGACCCTGAACCGTCCCCGGAACCTGCTCCGGCCCGTGAGGGGGCAGGATCGTGATCATCGACACCGGGTACCGGGTCGGGGTCGAGATCTGGGAGTGGTCGGCGGGGACGACCCGCCGGACCACGGTGCCGTTCGCCCCCTCCTTCCTGCTCCACCTGCCTGACCCGGCCCTCCACCGGGAGCTCCTGGAGGCGCTCGAGTCAGAGTACGGCGCAGAGGAGTGCACGTTCCGCACCATCTTCGGTGAGTGCGACGGGTACAGGGTCCCGGCCGGGCGGGAGATCGCGGAGGCTATCGAGCGGCAGACCGGCTACGCCGCCCAGCTGTACAACGTGGACCTCCGGCTCGACCAGCGGTACCTTGCCGGGCAGGGACGGGTCCCCTGCTGTGGTGAGGGGGAGTCGCGGTTCTCCCTGGACTTCCCGATTCCCTTCCGCACCCTTACGGTGGAGGTGAACGGCAACCCCTTCGGCGGTGAGGCGTTCCGCTCGATCGCGGTGATCCATGACCGCCGGGAGCGGCTCGGGGGTTCCGGGCGGCCCGTTCTTGCCGACCTCGCCGGCCTGCTGGAGTCATGCGATCCCGACGTGGTGCTCTTCCCCCGCTCGGACCTCTGGCTGCCCCGGCTTCTTTCGGCGGCCCGGAAGGAGGGGGTGGGGCTCCCCTTCTCCCGGAGCGGGAGGTACCGGAAGATGGCGCAGAAATCGTACTGGAGTTACGGGAAGACGGAGTACCGGGCGGGATCGCTCATCCCGGACGGGAGGGTCCTGGTCGACACCACCCAGAGCTTCCACTACCGGGAGAGCGGGCTGTCGGGGATCATCCTCGGTGCACGGCTCACCGGGCTTTCCCCGAACCTCACCGCCCGGTTCACCTCCGGGACCCTGATCTCGGCCTACGAGGTCTACGAGGCCCTCCGGCAGGGCATCGCCATCCCCTTCCGGAAGAGCGACCCCGAGTGCGTACGCCGGTTCGACGAGCTGAAGGCCGCCGACCGGGGCGGGATGATGTTCCAGCCGGTCCCGGGCCTGTACGAGCAGGTGTACGAGATCGACTTCACCTCCCTCTACCCCTCCATCATCGTGGCCTTCAACCTCTCGCCCGAGACCCTCGCCTGCCCGGAGCGGCGGGGGTTCCTGCCCGGGGTGCTCGACCCCCTCCTCTCCCTCCGGAAGGAGAGCAAGGCGCGGAAGGCAGCGGACCCCTCGTATGCCGGGATCGATGCCATCCTCAAGTGGATGCTCGTGACCTGCTTCGGGTACACGGGGTACAGGAACGCCAAGTTCGGGCAGATCGAGGTGCACGAGAAGATCACCGGGCATGCCCGGGAGATCCTGATCCGGACCAGGGACATCGCCGAGGAGCTCGGTTTTGCGGTCCTGCACGGGATCGTGGACTGCCTCTGGGTGCAGGGCGGACCTGCAGCGCTGCTGAAAGAGCGGGTCGAGCAGGAGACGGGCCTTTCCACCACGCTCGATGCCTACGACTGGCTCGTCTTCCTCCCCATGCCCGACGGCTTTGGGGCCTACAACCGCTACTACGGGCGCCTTTCCACCGGCGAGCTGAAAATGCGGGGGATTGCGGCCCGCCGGGGGGATACCCCGATCTTCGTGCGGGAGCTGCAGGAGCGGATGCTTGCCACCCTTCAGGCGGCAGCAGACCGGAAGGATCTGGTGGCGCTTTCAGACCGGGTCCGGCAGCAGTACCGGGAGGCGGTGGCGGCTCTCCCGGGTGCGGACCCGAAAGACCTGGCCATTTCCCGCCGGATCAGCAGGCTCCGGTATTCCCACCGCTGCCCCGAGGCTTCCGCGGTCGCGGCCTGTGCCGCCACCGGGATCGATCTCTTCCCCGGGATGGAGGTGAGCTACGTGGTCACCGATGCCCGGAGCTGGGCGGTGGACCTCGACTGGAACGCAACCCGCTTCGATACCGGCTACTACCGGAGACTCCTCGACAAGGCCTGGAGCGAGGTGGTATTCGCCCTCGACCAGGCGAAGGCAGGGGCATCTCCCGGCGAACCGTGAGATCGCGTGCCCGGTGGTGGTTCCATCCGTGGACCTGTAGTACTACCACGCGAACCGTGATATTTCGGTCCCGCCGGTGTCATGCAGGGTGACGGTATCGTCATCGTTGTTCAGCACCGGGACCGGTGAGCCCATGAAGAGATTTGTGCCATCCGCTGTCCCGTTCCCGGTATGCAGAACGAGATTGCCACCGGGGGTGATGGCCGCCTCCGGGAAGGTGTATGCAAACCCGTCACTGTCACGGAGCTGCCACCCGGTGAGGACAATTGCAGTGCTGCCGCCGTTCTCGAGGGTGATGTACTCGTCGTTGAGGTTGGTGCGGTCGTCACCGGCTGCATCGTAGTGAACGGCGGCGATAAAGACCCCGTCCGATCCGGGAGGTGCAGGGGTCATCGCACTCCAGACGCCGATCCTCTTTCGCATGGCTTCTTTCTCCACGGCGAGGTACTGCTCTTTCCGGGCGAAGGATTCGGCGGTATACACCCGGGCCAGCCCCCTGGAGAGCAGCAGTTCGCCGATATCGGTCCCGTCAGCGGCATGGAGGTAGGCGAGGAGCCTGCCGTACCGGTCCCGTTCGCCCGCCGACCGGTCAGTGGTGACCGTCACCTCCCGTCCCTCCACCTCGCGGCGCAGGGAGGCGGAGGCCTCCTCGCCCCAGGCAGAGAGGAACCAGGGATCGGTGATCCCTGTAAAGGAGTCCGGATCGTTTCCGCCCGGGGTCACCTCGGGAGTATCGACCCCGACGATCCGGACCGTCTCCTGAGTGCCGTCCGGGAACGCAACGCGGAGGGTGTCGCCGTCGATGACCCGGACGGCCTGTGCAGCATAGGGGAAGCCGGGGGTGAACTGTTTCGTACCGGTGCCACCCTGCCCGCCGTCACCGATCTGCACAGTGCATCCGGCGGCAAGGAACAGGGCTGCAACGAGGGCGGTGAGCAGGAGTGCTGGGAATACCCGGGACATCATCTCTCATCTCTTCGGCGGCATCGGGGAAAAAACCGGAGTATTGGATGAAATGGAACAGGCAACGAAGGGCTCATAAAGCGGTCCAAATGGAGACCCGAGCCATCATACATTTTTATATAGACCATGATTTATGTGTTGGATGACGGGTATGAACATTATCGTTCCAAAAATCCTCCTCATCGGGATCGTGATTCTTATCCTGGTATCTGCACCGGTGATGGCGCTGACCCGGGAGGAGGTCATCCTCACGGTTAAACACCGCAGAATCCGAACCCTGATGATCTGACCTGCCTGCAGTACTCGAGGGAGGAAATTCTACGGCCTCTTCTTCCGGGTGAAGAGCCTGATGAGCCCCCAGGTGAGATCGGCATTCATGCATACCGGATGAATTATGTTCCTATGGATTACCTGAATTTTATCCTCATGACACATGGCATCAGGGGACGCCCAGGCATTATCCCTGATACTGGAACAGTATATTATGGGATCGTAGTATAATGTCAATACCGTTTTAACCTCATTTTTGAGAGCTGAAAACTGAGAAAATGATAAGTTTATAGCAGGATTTTACTGCCTGGTTATCTTCCTCACTCCGCCCTGATCCAGTCCCAGGCTTCCTGGTTCCTCTCCTGCCGGAAGAACCGGAGCTCGGTCTGGGTGAGTTTGGTGAAGCCCTTGAAGACCCAGGTCATCCATTCGTCCCAGGATTCATCCACCACCATGGCCATCCGTTCGACCTTGGGGAGTTTCAGGGCGAAGGTGAAGTCCTCCCATGCTCCCCCGACGGTCCATCCTTCGAAGCGCTCGAGGGTGAACAGGATCCTTATCTTCGGGTGGTCCTTCAGCGCCTTTTCGATTTCCGGGGTGAGGACATCGCGGTAGTCTGCTTCGGTCAGCTTTCCAAAGAGCCTGAAGGCGAGGATGTTCCCGGAACTGCCGGGCAGTTTCTCTATCATGGGCTATCATTACAGGATTCACGGGAGGGGTCAAATAATGTGACCTCCCTGAGCTCCCACGGTATCCTTCCCGGCCGATTGAACGAATCACACGGATGCTGGTGTATCTTCCGTGAAAACAATCATCGTTCTTACCATCCCGATGGATGAATCCGGGGATTGTGACAGGTACTTCTGCCGGATCCAAGTATTGGGGAATCTTACGTGATCTGTACAATACCGCCAGATGGTGAATAGGTGTGGAGACAGCCATGAAATCTCCCCTGTCCCTTGTCATCCGGGAAACCGAAGCATTCCTGTATGCCTGCAAGAGACCGAAATGCCTTTGGTCTCCTGCTCTGATGCACTCACATGCAGAACAGGCGGTGATGGTACCGTGGATGAGAAAGAACGGAACGACCTCTACCAGGATTCCCTCAAACTTCATGCACAGCACCGGGGAGTGATCGAGATACGGCCGAAGGTCCCCCTTGAGACCCGGCGGGACCTCTCGCTTGCCTACACCCCGGGCGTGGCCGGGGTCTGCCGGGCCATCCAGAAGGACCGGAACATGGCCTGGCGCTACACCCTGAAATCGAACACCGTGGCCATCGTGAGCGACGGCTCGGCCGTCCTCGGCCTCGGGAATATCGGGGGATACGCGGCCATCCCGGTGATGGAGGGAAAGGCGCTGCTCTTCAAGAAGTTCGCCGGGATCGATGCCTTCCCCATCTGCTTTGAGAGTTACCACACCGATTTCGTGGACGAGGTGCGGAACATCGCCCCGGTCTTCGGGGGAATCAACCTCGAGGACATCGCCGCTCCCAAGTGCTTCGAGGTGGAGGAAGCACTCCAGGACATCGGCATCCCGGTGATGCACGATGACCAGCACGGGACGGCCATCACCGTGCTTGCCGCCCTGCTGAACGCTTGCCAGGTCTCGGGAAAGGAGTTTGCGGACCTCCGGATCGTGATCTCCGGGGCCGGAGCGGCGGGCTACGCGATTGCCCGCCTGCTGAAGTGCATCGGCTACAACCCGGAGGTCTGCACCATGGTCCGGGACATCATCGTCTGCGATACCCAGGGGATCATCCACCGCGAGCGGAAGGGCCTCTATGCCAACAAGTACAAGTTCATCCTCGCCGACGAGACCAACCGCTCCGGGAGGACCGGGAGCCTGGCCGATGCCCTGGAAGGGGCCGATGTCTTCATCGGGGTATCGGCACCGGGTATCGTCAGCGGGGAGATGATACGGCGGATGAACGACCGCCCCATCGTCTTTGCCATGGCCAACCCCGTCCCCGAGGTGATGCCCGATGTCGCCCGGAACGCCGGGGCCTTCATCGTCGGGACCGGGCGAAGCGACTTCCCGAACCAGATCAACAACGCCCTGGCCTTCCCCGGGGTCTTCCGGGGTGCGCTTGATGCCTGCGCCGAGCGGATTACCGACGAGATGAAGGTTGCCGCCGCCCATGCCCTCTCCGACTACGTGAAGAAGCCGTCCCGTGAGCACATCATGCCCCCGGTGCTCGACCACCACGTGGTGAAAGCGGTCGCTGATGCCGTCCAGGCGGCCGCCGTCGCCTCGGGTGTTGCCCGGGATATCCGGTGAAAACCGGCAGCTTTCAAACCTCCCGGCACCTACCTTTTCCTCATGCCAGTTGTGACCATAACCATGGCCAGGGGACGGAGTTACGACCAGAAGAAGCAGCTTTCCGAAGAGATCGCCCGGTCGGTTACCACCGTGCTGGGGGTGCCGGTAGAGCGGGTGACCATCCTCATCCACGAGCTCGAAAAGGAGAATATCGCGTTGTCGGGGAAGTTGTTGTCAGAGGGATAGAGAAGATACGGGGGCTTTCTTTTCTCCAATGGTTCAAGCCTGGGAGGAGCGTTTCTTGGCTCCTCCTCCTCCTCCTCCTCCTCCTCCTTCTCCGTCATCAGAGCGTAGCCTTTCAGCTGGAAGGTTGGAAGCACCGTGAGTGCAGACAGGGCAAGGGGGACGTCCCGATGAGATCGTGCTTCCGGAATCCTCCATTGAGCATTGCCTGTCCGCAGACGCAGATTCTCACTCCATGTCCTGCAAGCTCGCGGATGAGATCGGAATCCGGGTTTGCCCGGCCGAATGTTCTCCAGTATGTTGCAGTGGAGAGCACCGCAGGTGTTGCTTCGCTGTGGACGCAGATGATACTATTCCACCGCGGCTCTTCCCGCCTTCTCCAGCTCCCTGAGATACCGCTCCCGCCGGGCGATATACGGGCCGGCATCCTTTCCGAAGGGGACATACTCGGATACCTTCCACCCGTCCGCCGCCATCTCCTGTTTGGTCCGGTCGGCGAGACCCATCAGGAACCCGAAGGTGACCCGGTCGCGGTGGTCCGCCATCAGGGACCGGATTTCCGGCAGGAGTGCAGGATCATGGGTACCGACATGGAAGCTGACCTCGAACCGTGCGGCTTCCCTCACCAGGTCGAGGAGCCGTGGTTGTATCTCTGAAAAATCTTCCACGTCGCCAAGGTAGGCCCCCTTGACGAACCGGGGAATTACCCCGAGGGCGAGGAGCAGCCGAAGGTCCCCCGGCGTCCGGTACAGGTAGGCCTGGAGGGCCAGGATGACGGGGAGGCTTTTCCTCCGGCAGATGGAGGCGGCCTCGATGGCCGGTCCCACCAGGTCACGGCCCTCCATGTCGATCTCGAAACCCGCCCCGCTCTTATAGGCCTCGCGGCAGAGTTCATAGGCCCGCTCGAGGGCAAGATCGCTGTCAAAGAGGGCGCCGAGCGAAGAGAGCTTGATGGAGATGGCGGCATCAAGGCTGTTTTCGGAAATGCCGGCCATGGTCTCCCGGTAGGCAGCGGTGACGGCATCGACCTCTTCCCGGTTCTGCGTGTACTCATCGAGCACGTGGATGGTGCAGGCGATGTGCTGGAGGTTCCGCACGCTGCACCAGGCGAGAGCCCGGTCGAGATCGGGAAGGGCCCATCGGTTCTCTCTCACCGCGATTTCTGTCATATGATCTCACTCCCGGGAATAGAGGGTCCATGCCGCATACAGCATCGAGGCGCTCGCCGCAAGGAAGATGAGGGCAAGCGTATCACCCGGAAGAGCGGCGCCGGAAAGGGCCGAGAAGTCATAGACTACGTAGATTCCGAAGGTGAGGGCAATGAACCACCCGTAGGTCTGCTTCTTTGCCACAGCGATACCCACGCCGAGTGCACAGATGATGACCTCGATCAGGATGGAGACGGGCTGCAGGTAGAGGGAAAGCGTCATACAGAGGAGTGCATCTTTCCGGGAGAAAGGATCTTCGGGACCCGTTCTGGCATGCTGCCACCAACGAGAACGGCAGGATATCCTGTTGAAAAAAGCGGTCCGTTCGTCCGGGCAGTACATCGGGAGCGAAGATGCACCTGGTTCATGCCGGGCGGGATCCGGTCTCCGTCACATCCGACCCGGTTTCCCACCGTCAGCTCCGGAGAAGTCCTTCCGTTCGCTGTCAAAGTACCAGTTCTGGAGCAGCCGGGAGATCTTCTCCTCAAGCTCGGGCGGCACTTCCCGCTCCCCCTCTTTCAGCGGGCACTGCTCCCAGAGTTTGAGAAGCACAGAGATTTGCTCGTCCTTACGCCGGATCTGCTGCTCCAGGTCCTCGATCCGCCTGCGGAGTATTTCATTCTCAAACGCAAGATCCTGCCCTTCCGTCCCGCCTCCCTGCAGGGTATCGATATACATCCGGAGGGCGGAATTGACCAGGTCATCAGGGGCGCCGCACCCACGCTCCCTGGAGAACTTCCGGATCGGTTCTTCGAGATCGGGGTCGAGGACGATGCAGAAGGGGTTCTCTGACATACCGTTGCGTATGACGGGAGAGTTCATCATCCTTTTCTCTGGATCTCCGGACCGGCCGGGAGAATGTTTTTATTAGGGAAACAACTTCTCTCCCTCATGGCAGGAACAGCAGGCAGCCCGAAGTACATCCATCAACTCAGACGGGTCCACGGACTGTCTGATAAAGAACGCGAGGTGCTCGAAGCGGTTGAGAAGAAATTTGCCTTCAGGAGCAACGAGTATTACCTCTCCCTCATCGACTGGGAGGATCCTGATGATCCCATCCGGCGGATTGTCGTCCCGACACCCGAAGAACTGGAGCACTGGGGCACGCTGGACGCTTCCGAGGAGATCGATTACACTATCGCCCCCGGCCTCCAGCACAAGTACGACCAGACCGCGGTTCTTCTCCTCTCCGACCAGTGCGGCGGGTTCTGCCGGTTCTGCTTCAGGAAACGCCTCTTCATGGAGAAGAGCCGCGAAGTGGTGCTGGACATCTCCTCCGATGTCGCCTACATCCGGGAGCATCCCGAGATCACCAATGTCCTCCTCACCGGAGGCGATCCCCTCTTCATCTCCACAAAGAAACTGACCGGGGTGATCGGGACGCTCCGGGAGATCGACCATGTCCGCATCATCCGGATCGGGAGCAAGATCCCTGCCTACAACCCGTACCGGATAATCAATGATCCCGCCCTGTTGGACATGATCCGCACCTACAGCACGGCTGAGCGGCGGATCTATGTCATGACCCAGTTTAACCACCCCCGTGAGATTACATCCGTTGCCCGCGAAGGCCTGGATCTCCTCCAGAAGGCCGGGGCGATCCTGGCAAACCAGACCCCCATCATCAGGGGTATCAACGATGATCCTGCCGTGCTGGCGGAACTGCTGCGGGAGCTCTCGTTCATCGGGGTCCCCCCCTACTATATCTTCCAGTGCCGCCCCACGCTTGGGAACCACCACTTTGCTGTTCCGGTGGAGGAGGCATACCGCATCATCGAAGAGGCCAAGAAGAACTGCTCCGGTCTTGCCAAGCGCCCGGCCTTCGTGATGTCCCACAAGACGGGAAAAATCGCTATCGTGGGTCTTGACGACGAATACGTGTACTTCCGCTACCACCAGGCTGCCGACTACGACAGCATCGGGAAGTTCATGGTCTACCGGAGAAATCCCAAAGCCCTGTGGTTTGACCATTACCAGGATCCGGTCCGGGAGATGAAGGTAACCTACTGCTGATCCGGATTCAGGCCAGGCCCTCTTTCTTTCTCAGGTGGCGTTTGTAGGCTTCGTGACTGACGAAGAGCAGGATCGGGAACGGCACCAGGAGCAGGAGGAAGGCCGGGGGGATGAACGCCGTATTGAAGATCAGCTGGATGGGAGGAACCGTAAGCAGGGCGATAATCCAGAGAAATTCTATCCCATAGGCTGCCAGCAGGAGCCGGTTGGTGAAGAACCCTTTCTTCAGTGAGGAGAACTCCCAGGACCGGAGGGTGTAGACGTTGGCAAGCTGGCAGGAGACCGCACCGAGCAGGGTCATGGTCATGGCCTGCAGGTGCAGGGGGGACCCGGTAATGGAGAGGTCCCCGTACTGCCAGCCGGAGAGGAAGAGGAACCCCAAAAACGCGGTCATTGCCGCTGTTCCTTCAATGATGCCCAGAAAGAAGTACCCCCGCTTGAAGACCTCCCGGTCGAGGATCCGCTCGTCCCGTCCGACCGGGGGCCGGTTCATGACGTCCTTCTCCGGCCGCTCACTCCCGAGCGCCAGGCCAGGGACCATGTCGGACCCGAGGTCGATGGAGAGGATCTGGATGACCGTGAGCGGGAGCGGGATGCGGAGGAAGAACTGGAGAATGTAGGGGACGATTTCCGGGATGTTCGAGGAGAGGATGTAGGTTACGAACTTCTTGATGTTGAAGTAGACCGCCCGTCCCTCCTCGATAGCGGCGACGATGGAAGCGAAATTGTCGTCGATCAGGATCATATCAGCCGCCTCCTTTGCCACCTCAGTTCCCCTGATCCCCATGGCAATGCCGATATCCGCTTTCTTCAGGGCCGGGGCGTCGTTGACACCGTCGCCGGTCATGGCCACCACCTCGCCGGAATCCTGGAGGAGACCGGCAATTCTCATCTTCTGCCGGGACTGGACCCGGGCAAACAGGATGTGGCTGTCGGAGAGAGCCTCGGCAAGCTCATTATCTGACATCGCCGCGACCTCGTCGCCCGTATAGCTCTTCTCCGCCGGGAGGCCGATCTTTGCTGCGATCGCCTGGGCGGTGAGGGGATTATCCCCGGTGCAGATGATCACCCGTATACCGGCTTTCCGGCACTGCCGGATGGCATCATACACTTCAGCGCGGGGAAGGTCCATCAGGGCGGCCAGTCCGAGGAAGACCAGGTCCCGCTCTTCATCCCCTTCCCGGTAGGCGATGGCCAGGACACGGTACGCCCCCTCCTCGAACTGCCCGGCCCTCCCAAAGAACCGATCCCGATCCTCCGGGGCGAGCGACCGCACCTGTCCGGTCTCATCGAGGTATGCTTCGCAGAGGGGCAGGATGACCTCCGGAGCACCTTTCGAGAAGAGGAACGGAGCGCCGTCCTTCTGGCAGACGGTGGACATCATCTCCCGGTCGCTCGAGAACGGGTACTCTACCATCCGGGTGAACCCTTCAGGGACAATTCCTGTTTTCTGTGCCGCGGCTACCAGGGCGAGCTCGGTAGGGTCGCCGAAGAGTGACCCGTTATGGATCGTTGCCCGGCAGTTCAGGGCTCCTGCCGACAGGAAGAAGGCCAGCCGCTGCGGTGACCCGTCGTTCCCGTTGTCGATGGTGGCCTTACCCGGCGCGAAGTACCCTTCACCGGAGATGCTGATCAGTTCACCGCTGGAGAGGAAGATCTCCCGAAGAGTCATCTCGTTCCGGGTGATGGTGCCGGTCTTGTCGGTCAGGATGACCGTCGCACTCCCCAGGGTCTGGACCGAGTCGAGGTTCTTGATAAGGGCATTGCGCCGGGCCATGTTCTGGCTTGCCAGGGACATGGAGAGGGTGATGGTCGGCAGCATTCCCTCGGGGACATTGGCCACGATGAGCGAGAGGGCGAAAATTGCGGCAATCAGCAGGCCTTTTCCGAATATATATCCAAGGACAAAGAACACCCCGCCGACAATCAGTGCGGCGATGGTCAGGAGCCGGGTGATCCTGATGATCTCGTGCTGCATCGGGGTGAGGCGCTTCCTGGTCTCCGTGGCGAGGACAGCGATCTTCCCGAACTCGGTCTCCTTCCCGGTACCATACACCACCGCCACCCCGTTCCCCTGCGCCACAGAGGTTCCGGCAAACACGAGGTTTGCACAGGCCAGGGGGTCCTCCTCTTTGACCGGACCGGCAGTCCGCCGGACGGGGGCGGATTCCCCGGTCAGGGTAGCGGTGGAGATGTACAGGGAATTATCCCCGATCAGGACCGCGTCCGCGGCGATCCGGTCCCCTTCTTCCAGGAGCAGGATATCCCCGGGTACCAGCTCCCGGGCCTGGACCTTGCCCGGCTCCCCGTCCCGCCGGACTCTCACCAGGGAAGGGATGAGTCTTCGGAGGGCCTCGACCGTCCGGTCCGCTTTGTATTCCTGCCAGAAGGCGAAGGAGGCGTTGATGATGACTGCTCCGAGAATCGCGTACCCCAGCAGGTCAAACCCTTCACCGGGTGCATAGATGGTGGCGATGAACGAGAGGGCAGCGGCAACCTCGAGCAGCACGGCAAAGAACTGGGTATACTTGGTCAGGTACAGTCTGAGGTAGTTCTTCCTTTTCCGGGTCTCGATCTCGTTCAGACCGTAGCGGGCGAGCCGGCGCCCGACTTCACCACCGTCAAGCCCGTTCTCGCCGGTCTGCAGTGTGGAGAAGATCTCTTCCCGGGAGAGGGCGGATACCTGCATGAATCCCCCTAGATCAGGGCACTCTCCTGTTCGGAGTCGCGGCAGAACAGGCAGGAGGTCCGGGTCTTTGCAATGGTCTCCCGGATCTGGTCGAAATCAGGGTCCGGCGGAAGGCTGAAGATCTCGAGGTCCGCGGGAGGGGCTCCCGCGAGTGCATTGGCGAAGGGCCGCTCCTCGACCACGATCTCCCGGACCGGGATACGGGTCTGCTCCACCAGATCGGTGAGGTTCTCCCGGACCTCCGCCGCCCGGCCGGGGTCTCCCACCGGTGCCAGGATCCTGATCGTGGCCTCCCAGTTGATGGCCAGCTTGTAGGCGGTGAGGATGGCGAGGTCGCAGTTGGGGAGATTGAGCCCCTCCGACCGCTCCAGGCACTGGCCGGCGATCCAGAGGTTGATCCGCCGCCGCCGGCCGAGACCGGCCGCCGGGTGCGGGGCATAGAGCAGGACGCCCATCAGGTTCTCGCCTGCCTTGCCGATGATGCTCCGGAGATCGCCTTCCTCCCCGGGGTCTTCCGGCAGACGGAGAAAGACGATATTCGGGGAGAAGAACGAGTCCTTCAGCGCCTGGATGCTGGAGACCACCCCGTCGGTGTAGGATTCCGTATCCACCACCGTCCACTTGGTATAGATACCGTCCTCCTCAAACTCCCGGGAGAGGGAGGGGAGCCAGGTCTCCAGGCGGGAGCGCTCCTCCCCCCTGCTGATCCCGAGGATCCGGACCGACCCGCTGGGGTAGGTTACGTCCCGCACAAACTCCGACATTCCCCGCAGTTCGGCCGGTGAAATGATGGGGATGAGGAGGTGGGGGCGCCAGGCCTTCTCCTGGGCCCGGGGAAGCGCCATAGACTTCTTGGCCGCCCATTCGGCCATGGCCACAAACAGGCTGCTCCGGACATCTTCGTACGGCGTGGCACCGGACAGGTGGCGGTACATCAGGATGTAGTAGAGCACCGCGACAAAGAAGAGGGCAATCAGACTGAAGACCGGGTTGATGATGAACATGGCGAAGATGCAGCCGACGGTTCCGATCAGGGGCACCATCCGTGGGATCCGGAAGAGTGGCCGGAAGCTGACCAGCTGGAGATTCTGCTCGATCAGGATGACGATGTTGATCATGCCGTAGGTGATCAGGAAGAACATGGTGATGAGCGGGGCGATGATATTGAGGTCCCGGAGCATGAGCGAGGCGAGCACCGCACCCCCTGTCACCAGGAGGGCATGGCGGGGAATGCCGGACCTGGTGCGGGCGGCAAACCAGGAGCTGCGGGGCATGATGGTGTGCTCACCCATGGCATGCAGGATCCGTGATGCCCCGACCAGTGAGTTGAGCGCCGATGAGAAGGTGGCGGCGAGGAGGCCGGCGAGGACAACGTAATTCCAGCGGGATCCGGAGATCATGAAGGTGTAGTCCCCTGCCAGCTGTTCCGGGGATGCGGAGGCGGCGAGCCACCAGGCCAGCGCGAGGTAGATGGCCCCGCTCACCACGATGGCCAGCAGGGTTCCCTGGGGAATGGCCCGCCGGGGGTCCTTCAGTTCGCCGGACATGTTGGCCCCGGCCATGATCCCGGTTGCGGCCGGGAAGAAGACGGCAAAGACTACCCAGAAGGAGATATCCGGGGGAGTGGTGACAAAATCATACGGAGGGGGCGCTGGCGGGAATACTGCAACGACGGAGATGAGCGATCCGATGATCACTGCCAGGATGAGGTACTGGATCCTGAATGCCACGTCGGTGCTGAGAAAGACAATCACGAAGAGGACGGCGAATACCGCGAGGTCAATGAGGAGGGAGGAGAGGCCGGGGTAGAGAAACTGGAGCCCGGCCCGGAACCCGAAGATGTAGAGGGCCACCGAGAGGGCGAGGGCGAGGTAGAGCGGGACACCGATGCTTCCACCGATTTCCAGTCCCATGGATCGGGATATGATGGAGTACGCTCCGCCCGCCCCGATCCGGATGTTGCTGATGATGGAGGACATGGAGAGGGCGGTGGTGGTAGTGATGGCAAAGGCGATCAGGATGATAGTCCATGCCCCAAGCAGCCCAACGTTGCCGACTACCCATCCCAGGCGGAGATACATGATCACGCCGAGAATGGTGAGCAGGGTGGGGACAAAGACACCCTTGAACATCCCGAATTTCACCATCGCTTCTCCGGCCTGGTCGGTGGCTTCCGGTGCCATGGATTCGTCTCATCCCTAACTCTGACGAAACGGGATAAAAGCGTTGTGAATCCCCGGGCCTCACATCCGGCGCAGCATGAAGGGTCCGGGCAGGGTGCTCCGGAAGCTGGCCGGCAGGGTGTTTCCTGCCTGAAGTGAGATGACAATCCTTACATACCTGTCCCCTCACCTGTTCTGTATGCAGATGAGCAGGGTGCCATTCTCCGGGAGATCCGGATCATCAGAGGGAAGAGAGGACGGGAAGGTCCCGGGAATGCTGAGCTGTCCGGGGGCGGTCTTCCGGTGAACCCGCGGGCGTTTCTGAAGGGGCGGGACGCTCTCTGGAATGTCGCCATCATCGCTGCAACGGTCTGTACGCTGGTAATCAACCTTGCCGGTCTCCTGGTCGGCGTTACCATCGTGCTCCCCCACCTCCTCTACATTCCGGTTGTCATCGCAGCGTACCGCTACCCGAAGCAGGGACTCATCTTTGCCGGATTCATCGGCGGCACATATGTCCTCATGGTCATCCTCATCGCGGGAGGGGACGGGCTGACGGTAGCGGAGGCGTTCATCAGGGCCCTGGTGGTGATCGCCATCGGAGGGCTCATCGCACTCCTCACCCTCCGCCTGCGTGCCCAGGAGAGCCTCTACCAGGGGCTGTTTGATAATTCGGAAGCAGGGAGCATTCTCATCCGGAATGATGACGGGATCTGGAGTGTCGAAGAAGCGAACTGGAATGCCGCAGCCCTCCTGGAGAAGGATCCTGCTGACCTGAAAGGGCAACCGCTGACCTCGTTCTGGAGCGAAGGAGAAGAAGGGGAAATTCTCTCCCTCTTTGCCCTGGAGGGGAAAGTGTACGCCATGGAGACTGCGCTTACCACTGCTGACGGGGATATGCAGAAGGTGCTCATCTCAATGGCCCGCCTCCCGGAGAACCGGGCCATCCTCACCTTTGTGGATATCACCCGCAGGGTAGCTGCAGAACTGGCGCTGCAGGCCGCTCGTGACAAGTTGCATCTCCTCTCCCGTATCTCCGCTGACCACCTCCACCGCACGGTCAACGAGATGATCGCGGCGATCGACACTGCCGGGGTCGGGGATCAGGGGGTGGCACCGGCAGGCCTGCTGTCCCGGATCCGGACCCTCGCCGGGAACCTGGTCCGGCAGATTACCCTGACAGAGACCTACCAGGATCTCGGTGCCTCGCCAGCCCGGTGGATCCCGGTCCAGAGGGCCCTTGAATCCCTGGGATCGCCGGAAAAGGCAGGAGAGGTCGCTCTCAGGTTCTGGGCAGAACGCCTCGAACTCTTTGCCGATCCGCTGTTCCATGACGTTCTCACCCACGTGGTGGAGAATGCCCTCCGGCACGGCACCACCCTGAAAAACCTCGTCGTCACCTATCACCGGACTGACGGGGGCCTCGATCTCATCATTGAAGATGACGGCATCGGCATCCCCGCGGAGAAGAAGGAAGCAATCTTCGAGTACGATTCCGGAAAGCACAGCGGTCTCGGACTCTTTATCTGCCGGCAGATCCTCGGCGTGACCGGGATGACGATTGTCGAGAACGGGAAGGAGGGGGCCGGGGCCCGGTTCGTAATCCATGTTCCGGAGGGCAACTACCGCATCGAAGGCACAGGGGAGGATGCCCCGACGTTCCCGGTACCGGAAGGAGCCGTCCGCGGCGTCCGCCATGCCAGTGGTACCCTGGTACGGGAACTCATCTCTGCCGAGTTCCCGGTTGCCAATGCCCTCTGGGTCGACTACCATAATACCACAGGAGACCCGGCCACCGACCGTATCTTTGCCGCGTTTGTTAATGGCGATGCAGTCTCCCTGGCCCGCTGCAGGAAGCACCCGGACGGCCTGGAGGTGGATGCGATTTTCACCCCGGAACGCCACCGGGGGCACGGGTATGCCAACGCGGCGGTCTGGGGGCTCGTTGAGGCCTGCGGACACGATCCCCTGTACATGCACTCGGTCCTTAACCTCACCGGCTTTTACGGGCACTACGGCTTTGTATCCATCGGGGAGGATGAACTTCCCCCCACCATCCGGGAACGGTATGCCTGGGCCCAGGGTGAAATGGAGGGTGCGAATGTCGCACCCATGATGCGGGTTCCCGCCGTACCGTGAACAGAGGATCACAGCTGGGGGTCTCCCAACGTGTCCTGCGGGGTGAACGCACAGGGCACACTTGCCCCCCCTTTCTCATTGGTGGAGTTCTGCCACACCCCATCTTCCCCGGAGTGTCGCACGGAACACGAGGTTATCCCGGCCGGGGCGCTCCTGGAACAGCCCCAAGGGATTATATCCGGCAGGATTGATGGATATGCAGAACGCGTATGACTGAACCTGTTGCATTCACCCGTGTACCGATCGAGAAGCCCGGGGATGTGAACCTCATCCTGGGCCAGTCTCACTTCATCAAGACTGTGGAAGACCTGTACGAGGCGGTGGCAGGTGCCGTTCCCGGGGCAAAATTCGGCCTGGCCTTCTGCGAGGCATCGGCGGACCGGCTGGTGCGGGTCGAGGGATCCGATGAAGAACTGAAGGATCTCGCCGCGAAGAACGCTTTAGCCATCGGCGCCGGGCACTCCTTTATCATCTTCCTCCGTGACTGCTACCCCATCAACGTGCTGAACGCCGTGAAGAACGTCCCGGAGGTCTGCACCATCTTCTGCGCCACCGCAAACCCGGTCGACGTGGTCATCGCCGAATCTTCCCTTGGCCGCGGGATCATGGGGGTTATCGATGGTTTCTCACCGGTGGGAGTGGAGGGACCGGAGGACGTGAAGCACCGGACCGACCTGCTGCGGAAGTTCGGGTACAAGCGGGGGTGAACCCGCACCCCTTTCCTCCCGGTGGGAAAGGGAAAAAATGGTTACTGTTCTATCCGTACCTGGCGGCTCACCATGTCCATGATCACGCCATCCTTCTCGATGGTGACATTAACGAAGTAGGTGCCCGCGTCGAGCCCGGCACAGTGGGAACAGGAGGGGAGCCGGAAATCCTCAGTGAACTGGTTGGTCCCCGGGGAGAGGTTCGCCGCGATCTCCCGTGTAAGCCGGAGGTTGCCGTACCGGTCCTCGATCCCCTCGATCTTCAGCAGGGTGTTGTCGAGGTTTCCCGAGGAGGTGACATCGACGGCGATCTTCATCACGTCATTCGAGTGGTACAGGTCCTTGTCAGTGGTGACCGACAGGATGTCTGCCCGGGCGATTCCTGAAGAGAGGGTGACGACGGCAGCGGCCGCGACCACGATCAGGACGGCGGCGGCAATGATCAGGAGATCCCTTCGCATAAAGAGTGTTCTGGCCCGATCCTCATTATAGCATTGGTGGAAGTGTCTGTCCGGCACACCGGACCGCCAGGTCGGAGGATGATGAGGGGACAACGGTCTGCTGGAAAGAATAATTCAGGCCGGTGAGTGGTGGTGGGGATCCGGCTGCCAGGAACAAATGACTCAGGCCGGGTTTCCCGCAGCCTTCACCAGCCCGGCCAGCTCCGTTACCTTCGCACCATCGTTCACATCCTTCCGGGTCAGGACAGACTCTCCCACAACAGTTGCCCCCTTCTCCTCCAGCGCCTTCCGCATGATATCGAGGGTCTCCCCTGCCTGGCTCCCGCAGGTGGCAAAGATGACCGCCCGTTTCCCTGCACACCCGTCTAGGGCTGCGAGCGCTGCATTAATAACCGGGGTGGTCTTAAATGCCCAGACCGGGGAGCCGATCACGATCAGGTCACAACCCGAGACATCGAGAGTCTCAGGATCGATCGGGTCGCGTTCCCCCCGCATGGCCCGTATACCGCCAAAAGGATACACGGTCAGCTTATTGTAGTTCTTTCGCGGTTTCACCTCGATGAGCTCTCCCCCGCAGGCGGCGCTGATCTGTTCGGCAACACCCCGGGTGATGCCCGAGTAGGAGTGGTAGATGATGCAGGTCTTCACAGTCATCCTCACTGAGGTGCGGATGCCAATCCGGGATAATCTTTCGCACCCCTGCCGGACCAGCGATCACTCCCAGTACTTCTCCATAGCCGTATAGCTCCGGCCGCACTTCTCGTAGAACTGCTGGTGGTGCTCTTCGGCCTTCCAGAACCGGGAGGCGGGAACGATCCCGGTGAGGATCGTTCTCCCGGGGTGCTTCCCGGATGCCTGCAGCCGGTCCCGCGAGGCCCCGGCTGTGTGCTTCTGCTCCTCCGAGGAATAGAAAATGGCGGACCGCTCGTTCGTCCCTTTACCGGGCTCCGTGGGGTCGTGAATGTCCCAGAACAGGTCGAGGAGCTGGTCGTAGGTGACCACCGCGGGATCGAAGGCGATACGGACCGCTTCAGCATGACCGGTGGTGCCCGAGCACACCTGCTCGTAGTCCGGGTCCGGTTCTATTCCCCCGGTGTAGCCGGTCTCGGTTGCAACGACGCCCTCGCGTCTCCTGAATGCGGCCTCGGCGTCCCAGAAACAGCCGGCAGCGAATATGGCGATCTCAAGGCCGGGGGACTGGTTTTCCATGGAGTTATCTATCGTCAGGAATTTACATTGAAGTTCCGGTAGGAAGCTGGAGGGAAGGCAATTCAGAATGCCCGGGGTTGTTGCAATAAAAAGCAATGAGCTGGAATGTTCGCGAGCTTGCTTCCAGGTATGTTACATCCCACGTTCCTTGAGAACGGACTCAGCCATCTCCCGCAGCGTGCTTAGATTTCTGCAGGTCAGCATCATATTCCACCCATAGTAGTCGTCATCCGGGTCATAGGTGTAGGGAAAAACCTGTTCCTGGAATGGTCCGTTGAACGCGATAAGCGCCCCGCCGGTATTGAATGTAATATATGAACCGTCACGCTCCCGGAAGAAATTCTTCAAGGGAAGGGGAACGTAATCGGTGAACAGGATTTCCACGTACGAAGAGTTTTCAATCTGTTCTCTCCTGTCGTCCGGGGTGATTGCGCAGGGACACTGTCCGCACATAGCGCTTAGTACCATCTTTGATTCGTATGCAATCTCCGCGAACGCAGGGTCATCAGGTGGTAATGAGAGAACCCGTTTATGATCCATATGGATAAACACTGCTGTGACAGGAGGCATATCCTGTACGGCATCGTATGTTGGCTCAAGGCCTCTGTCCCCGGATGCCCAAACCCATACCCTCACTGGAGTTCCTTCCCGGCTCATCCCTGTAAAAATCCAGACCGGGTCATAGTAGCTGTCTCCCGGCACTCTTCGCTGATGATAGACATATCCTGCTTCGACCCCGGCGATGACTATCGGCATTGTGTCCGGGCTCGTTTGTGAAATGTACATGGATGGGTCGAGGAGTGCGTCGCGGGGATTTTCAAGAAAGACTTCTTCACGGGCAGTTGTTGTCCAATTCCAGTATTTCACATACCCGAGGGTTCCCGGTTCATCGAAATAGTACTGGACCTGATACAATTCTTCTCCGCGTGGAGTACCGACCACTCCGACTTCATAGGATAGCGAAGATCGATACGGGCTGTCATGCTCCCAAGAATCAGGTTCGGGGGTATAATTGGCGACCCGTATGCCCACCGGTGGGTTATGGTGGTCAACGGCATAGGTGCCGGGATGCTTCATCGCGTGAGGAAGGTAGCTGTATTCAGCCATTCCGCCAGGAGGCGTTTTGTTATAGTTGAGGGTATCATCGACAGGAAGCATAACGAGAAGTTCTTTTGTCAAAGGCCCATCAATGACATCATATACGTGAGCCGTTTCCGGATAATGAGAAAATCCTGGGAGAAAAAGAGTGGGTATGATAAACGTGTTGCGATGTGGTTCAGCGCCGGGCCGAATGGTTGGATTGCCCATCTGCGAAGATAGCTCTGTGGCTCCTGCAGGTACTGAAGAAATATTTCCAATTATTTCAAGAAACAGGAATGCAATGAGAATTAATTTCACCCAGGAAGCCATAGTCTGAACTTCGAGATTGTATCTGAATTATACTTTTCTTACATGATGATATGGATCTGAAATCCACAGATGATGAAAACCAGGTCCTCTTCCCCGGAATGAGATCTCCATCTTTCTTCCAATCTTTATCCTCACCGCCATAGAGTTTAACAGACTGGTATCTCCCGGCATACCGCAGCCCATTGCCCGGAACTTACCCGTAAATACGATCCCCACCCATACTGGAGTATGCACGCCAGGGTCCCGCCGGATGAACTTGAAGAACGAATGCAACGGTTCATCGCTCAAATGGATACCGATAACGGCGAATGGGAGTGCGCTGCAATTATCGGGAGGATAAATCTCTATTATTTCACCGGGACCATGCAGGACGGGATGCTGCTCATTCCCCGTGACGGTGACGCCGTACTCTGGGTCCGCAGGAGCTATGAACGGGCGCTAGCTGAATCATCATTTCCCCGGATCAAACCGATGGACAGTTACCGGGCTGCCGCACAGGGTTCACGAAACATCACGGACACCGTCTACCTCGAAACAGAACTGGTCTCCCTCGCGCTGTTCCAGCGGCTGCAGAAACATTTCCCGTTTTCCCGGTTCAGGCCCCTTGACCTGCAGGTGTCAAAGGTACGGGCCGTGAAAAGCGCGTATGAATTGTCGCGCATGGAACAGGCCGGAAAAATCCACGAGCGGGTGCTCGAGGAATGTGTCCCCAGGATCCTCACCGGGGGGATGAGCGAAGCCGAATTCGGAAGCACGGTGTTTTCGGTCATGGTCCGGGAAGGGCACCACGGGATCGTCCGGTTCGGAGGGATGGGGATCGAGATTGTGGTCGGGCAGCTTGGGTTTGGCGAGAGTTCACTCTATCCGACCAGTTTCGACGGGCCGGGCGGGTGTTACGGCCTGGGTCCGGCAGTACCCGTGCTGGGGAGCCGCGAGCGGAAACTTGCGAAGGGAGACCTGGTATTCATCGACAATGCCTGCGGCGTCGAGGGCTACCAGACCGACAAGACCATGACCTACATGTTCGGAAAACCGGTTCCGGACGAAGCCATCGATATCCATCTCCAGTGCGTTGACCTCCAGCACGAGATGGCCTCACAGTTAAAACCAGGGATTTCTCCGTCAGAGATGTATGCCGGGATTATGGATAGCCTCAGCCCTGAGTTCCTGGAAAATTTTATGGGGTATGGCCACCGGAAGGCGCAGTTCCTTGGTCACGGGGTCGGCCTGCAGGTGGATGAAATCCCGGTGATTGCCAGGGGCTTTGATGAGCCGCTGCAGGAAGGGATGACCATTGCCCTTGAGCCGAAATACGGAGTAAAGGATGTCGGCATGGTGGGGATCGAGAATACGTTCGTGGTCACTCCGGGGGGCGGCAGGAGCATCACCGGGAAGAGTCCCGGGCTGATACCGGTCTGGTGATGAGGTGGTGAGGAGGTAGGAGCCGTGGAGGACACTCGTCACTGTCGGAAGCCGGAGGCCGGCTCTCCTATCACCAGTTCCTTGTACCTTTGAGAAATCCTCCGATCCCTTTCTCCCTGATACGTGCAGGATTTTTCCGGTGTGCATCGCCATGAACAGCGTTCAGGAAATCCAGATTTTCGCAGTCCGGGAATTCATCGCATTCCCAGCAGCCCCGAATCTCCCTGACACGGCAGCACTTCCTGATCCTGCAAAACGGCGGACCGCCCCCATCCCTGCACCCTTTGTGCACCGGAACTTCATCATCAGCCCGAGGAGATCATAGCAGTCCCGGTACTTTTCGAATGGACTCCCAAAGGGATAGGCTGACAGGGCTTCTGCAAATTTCTCGTAGTGCGCCCTGCGCAGTTCCTTTCTCAGGTCACGGGCCAGGTCCGGTATTCTCCCGGTATATGCTGGCAATCAAGATAGCAGAGCCCGCAATACGCAACCATGGAGTCATCTTCCATGGGGGTTCCTGGAAGTTGCAGGGACATGAAGCCTGCGGGAGCAGTTCCAGGATCCAGGCCGGGACAGGGGGAAAGGGGAACTACCGAAATCCAGAGCGTTTCCGGATTGCCGTCGTTGACGCTCTTCCGCTGATGGATCACCCGGTGTCCGGGTCGAATAAAAAAATTGAAAGTTCATCGCGTTCAAAAGAATTACCATCGGGAGGTAGCGGTGGAGTTCCGGAACAGGGTTTTGATTATCGGGTATGGTTCCGTATCCAAATGCACCCTCCCCATCCTGCTGAAGCATATCGCCATCCCCTTCACCAATATCACCATTATCGATATCGAAGACAAGTCGCAGGAGCTTGCGGGGTGGACAGCACAGGGCATCCGGTTCTACCAGCGACAGGTCACTCCGGAAAACCTTGACCGGGTGCTCTCCGACTACCTTGAGCCGGGAGGCCTGCTGATCGATCTCTCCTGGAACATCGATTGCTGCGAGATCCTGCAGTGGTGCCATGACCATTCTGTCCTGTACGTGAACACATCTGTTGAGGTCTGGGACCCTGAGGGTGAGCGGTTCACCGCGAGCCCGTACGAGAAGTCTCTCTACTACCGGCAGATGAGGCTCGCCGAGCTCACCCGGGACTGGACCGATGCGCCGACCTGTGTCATCGACCACGGTGCCAACCCGGGGATGATCTCGCACTTCGCCAAACAGGGCCTGGTGGATATCGCGAAGCGGATGGTTGCCGACGGGATCGCGGAAGACCCGGACCGGCTGGAGCAGATGATCAGGGACCTGGATTTTTCCGGGCTTGCCATGGCAACCGGGGTGAAAGTCGTCCACTGCTCCGAGCGGGACACCCAGATCTCAACGGTGCCAAAAAAGATCGATGAGTTCGTCGGGACCTGGAGCATCGTCGGGCTGCGGGAGGAAGGCACTGCTCCGGCAGAACTGGGGTGGGGGACCCATGAGAAGGAGCTGCCCGGGTATGCCCATGTGCCTCCCGAAGGGCCGAAGAACGAGATCGTGATCGCCCGGATGGGGATCAACACCTGGATACGGTCCTGGATTCCTCACCAGGAGATCGTGGGCATGGTCATCCGGCACGGCGAATCGTTCGGCATATCGGACCGCTGGACGGTGTGGAAGGATGGAAAAGCGATATACCGGCCGACTGTCTCCTACGCCTACCTCCCCTGTGATGCCACTCTTGCATCGCTGCATGAGCTTCGGGGGAGAAACTACGAGCTCCAGCCGAACCTCCGGATCATGACTGATTCGGAGATCATCTCCGGGGCCGATATCCTCGGGGCGCTCCTGATGGGCCATCCCTATAACTCGTGGTGGACCGGCAGCATCCTGCCGATCGAGGAAGCGAGGAAGCGTGCACCAGGGCAGAACGCCACCACCATCCAGGTCGCCCTGGGGGTAGTAACCGCCACGATGTGGATGATCAGGCACCCCCGGGAAGGACTCTGCCTCCCCGATGATCTCCCCCACGAGTTTGTTCTGGACATCGCAATGCCGTACCTGGGAAAATTCTATTCTGCTCCGTCTGACTGGACGCCCCTGAAGAACAGGGTGGTCTATTTCAGGGAGAATCCCGAATACGAGTATGACCGGGAGGATCCCTGGCAATTCAAAAATTTCTTATTCGTGCAGTGAGTCACTAAAGATAAGACACAGGGTGGAGGGGACATGACCGGGGAGCCACAGAAGAGCGGGACGGAGAATGATGTCCATCACATCAGCAAGGCGAAGAAGAAACTGCTGCAGAACCTCGCAAAGGAGCACGGGACTCCCATCTTCGTTATCGACCATGAAAAAATACGGCAGAATTACCGCGAATTCAAGAAGCTCCTACCCCACGTCCAGGTCTACTACGCGGTCAAGGCAAACTCGAACCCTGGTATCGTGAAGACCCTCTTTGATATCGGCTGCAGTTTCGATGTCGCATCCATGCCGGAATTCATGATCGTCTATGAGAATATCAAGGATATGCCTGACAAGGAACGGCAGGACTGGATATGGGACAAGATCATCTATGCTAATACTATCAAACCGATCGAGACGCTTCAGGCCCTCGACCAGTACAAGCCCCTGGTCACCTTTGACAACATCGAAGAACTGAAAAAGATCAGACAATATGCCCCGCATGCCGGCCTGGTGTTGCGGTTGCGGGTCCCCAACACCGGCTCCATGGTCGAGCTCTCGTCAAAGTTCGGGGCCGACCCGGGCGAAGCGGTTGACCTGATCATCGCTGCGTTCGATGCGGGCCTGGTGGTGGAAGGACTGAGCTTCCACGTCGGCAGCCAGTGCACCAACTTCGACAACTACGTCCAGGCCCTGAACCTCGCGGCAAACATTCTCACCGAGGCCGAGACCCGGGCAGGCCGGAAGATAAAGATTCTCGATATCGGCGGCGGTTTCCCGGTGAAGTACCACCCGGGGGTCCTGTCCCTGCGGATGCTGACCAGGAAGTTAAATGCCGAACTGAAACGGTTATTCGAACCGGATATGGAGATCCTCGCCGAGCCGGGCCGGTTCCTGGTGGCAAACTCCTGCACGCTCGTCTCCAGGGTGATCGGGAAAGCGTTCCGTGACGGGAAACCCTCCTACTACATCAATGACGGGATCTACCACACCTATTCAGGACAGATCTTCGATCACTGCGTGTACCCGGTCAGGGCCTTCAGGGAGGGGGAGACCCTGATTTCTGCCGTGTTCGGGCCGACCTGCGATGCTTTCGACACCATCACCCTGAGCGCCGACCTTCCCGAGCTCGAGATCGGCGACCTGGTCTATTCTGAGAACATCGGTGCCTACTCTATTGCCTCATCCACCTATTTTAACGGTTTTCCGCCGGCAAAAGTGGTGCACATCAACCGGTAATCCTTTTTTTAAGCGCCCCTGAAATCACGATAACCCCGGGTCAATCCTGAAATCCAGCACATCAGCGCCCGATTCTGACGAAGAATGAGCCGGCAGAAAGATCCCTCTTCTCCAGCCGGGAAATTACTGTGCCTCCCGTGACACGAATGAACCGACAGGTGGAGGTTCTTTGGTATCTCTGCGGGCGACGGGTCAATAGAACGAATATCCATCGATATAATGGTACTTTACCCGGCTCTGGAACGAAGAAACGCCAAGAGAACGTGATTTTTGGAAACAGGCGGCAGCCCCGTCATCATCCCCGAGGATTGCAAGGGAATGACCTTTTTCATAGTATGCGGCACCGCATGCCGGGTCAAGGGCGATGGCATGGTTATAGGCGTGGATTGCCTCCTGGTTTCGCCTCCAGCCGGCAAGGCACAGCCCTTTCTCGAACCATGCTACAGGGTTGCCGGGATTGAAGGCAATTGCTTTTTCAAAGCAGGCGAGTGCTGAATCGAACTTTCCCAGCCGGTTCTGGCATATTCCCAGTGTTACCCAGACACGGTCCGCTGACGGGTGCAGATTGAGTGCGCTGGAATAGCAGAGAGAGGCCTCTTCATAGTTCTTCTGCTGGAATAATGCGTCACCCTTCCCGATCCAGGCATCCACGTAGTTCCTGTTCAGAAAAAGAGCATGGTCATAGAAGGTGAGGGCTTCATGTGTACGTCCGAGCCGGGTCAGGCACCTGCCGATGCCGACCCACGGGTCAAGGGCAGAGGGGTTGAGCTTGAGATCCCGTTCGAACCAGATGATTGCCTCTTCATGCTTTCCCAGTTTTTCCAGGCATATTGCTTTTCCTGCCAGGATCCCGGAATTTTTCGGATTAATGGCGATGGTCCGGTCATAGATGGCAATCGCCTCATCATAGCGGCCCAGGTGTTCAAGACCGAGGGCCAGTCCGGACAGTGCATGCATATTCCTGGGTTCCCGTTCCAGCACCTGATGAAAACAGGCGACTGCGTCCTGGAATCTCCCACAAAACAGCAGGTCCTCTCCGCGGATCAGGTCCCGATCTTCTGGGTTTTTCCTGAATCGGCCGAAAAGCGACATGTCGTACCCGGGATGAGAGACTCTATGCACCAGTCAGGTAATTAAAACATACTCCGGACTCCCCAACAACGGCTGTCTCGCTCTCTCTTCTCCACCATCATCCGATCCTCAATTCCGGAGGATGTATTGCCCCGGGATGTGCTGAGATCCGGTAATCCCGGGTGTGCCTGGAAGAGACGGGCGAAGAGAAGAAGGGAAGTGGTGTTCAGGACCCGGGCAGGATGAGGTACAGACACGGTGAATCCCTCTTCAGAACCTGCGACCGGGAGTTTGCAGGAAGAAAGTGAATGCTCCCAAAATCTTCTGCCAGGGAGAGAACGATGGTGTTCTTGTCGGGAGGGGCTGTCTTCCTAGAAGACCAGCCTCATCAGGATCATGAGGATGATTACCAGTACGGCGAGCACCAGGAACACCCGGGCCCGGAACTTCCGGAATGAAAACGTACCGGCCAGATTTGAATCCCGGGGATGCATTCGCACGTCGATATAATCCCTGAAACAGGGTCGGCCGCATGCCGGACAGACGGGATGGAAGGAGTCGGATGCTGCACCGCAGTGCGGGCACGAAAAGGGAGGTGGGGAGGCGGTGTCTTTCATCTCTGATGAGAACCTTCAGCCCGAAAAATTTCAGATATACCGGGCCTTCTTCGAGAGTTTCGCCGGGGTGTAGAGCGGCCGGAAAGGCATGCCTGCCGTCTCGTCCTGGATCTCCTCGATCAGGACGTCTTCGGTCATGGTCTCCTTGTGGGGCTTATTGGGCTTTGACTTTGACCGGATGGTGACCGTGAGCGTGCCGGAGTCCTTCTCAGCATCACCGATGACCACCACGAACGGCACCCAGTCCATTCCGGCATCGCGGACCTTCCTGCCGACGCTCTCGTCGCGATCGTCAACGTCGGCCCGGATATATGCATCGCGGAGGCGGTCTGCCACCACTCCCGCGGCAGAGAGGTGGCGTTCGGCCACCGGGATGACCCGGACCTGGACCGGGGAGAGCCAGGTCGGGAAGTGGGGGACTTCCTGGTGTGCGGTATTCTCGAGGATGGCGCAGATGACCCGTTCCACGCTGCCGGTTGGGGAGCAGTGGAGGATGGGCGGGTGGACCTCCTCGCCGTCGAGATGGTACTTGATGTCGAAGCGTTTCGAGGACTCCACGTCGATCTGGACCGTCGGGTTTTCGATCGGCCGGCCCTGTCCGTCGATGGCTGCGAGGTCGACCTTTGCCACCCAGTAGTGGACCCGGTCAGAGAGGATCTCGATCAGCATCGGAACCCCGGAGTCGGCCACGATCTTTTTTACCCAGTCTGCGTACTCGTCCCAGAAGTCCCGGGTACAGCGGAAGACCCCGACGAGGTTCGTGCCGAAGTCCTCCCCGGTCTTCCAGCCCATGGCCAGCTGCTCCTCGAAGCAGGCGAGGGCCTCGGGCATATCGGTGCAGAGGCTGTGCATGTCGGGCATGGTGAAGGCCCTGAGCCTTTTCAATCCGATCACCTCACCCTTCTGCTCGTGCCGGAAGGAGTAGGTGGAGAGCTCGTACATCTTCATAGGGAGGGTGTTTGGGGAGATATGCATGTCCCGCATGATGGAGAACATGCCGAAGCAGGCGGCGAACCTGAGCATCATGTTCCGGTTCCCGCTCTTGAACCGGTACTGGCGCTCGCCGAACTTGTCGGCGTGCTCGAAGATGGCCTGGTCGGAGAGGTCGTACATCACCGGAGTCTCCACCGGGGTTGCCCCGTAGGGGAGGACCAGTCCGAGCACGTAGTCGGCGATGAGGTCGCGGATGAGCTTCCCCTTCGGCAGCCAGCGGAGGTGACCGACGTCGCTCACCGGCTCGTAATCCACGAGCTCCTTTGACCGCATCAGATCGACGTGGAGGGGGTCCCCTCCGGCAGGAGCCGCCTCGCCGAGCTCCTTCTTCAGCAGGCAGCCGAAAGGGGTGTCATCCAGGAACTCACTCGCGTCGTGCCGTTCACCGTCCGGGGTGAGCACGAAGAACTCGTGGGTGATCTCTTTCTTCTCCTTCTTCGCCCCCTCCTCGGAGGGAAGGATGGTCTTGGAGAGTTCGGAGAGGGGGTGGCCCTTGCAGGAGATCTTGAAGGACTTGTACCAGCCGAAGGGTGCCCGTTTTACCGCAAAGCCCATCTCCCGGAGCCCCTCTTCCATGGCCTTGAGCGCCCAGACGGCAGCATCCGGCCGGGAGAGGTCGCTCGACAGGTGGGCGTAGGGGTAGATCACGATGTTTTCAACCGAAAGCTTGTCGGCGACGAGCCCGATCTCGGAGAGCGCCTGCTCTACTACGCCAGGCAGGTCGTCCTCGTCAACCGCCTCAACGGCGGAAAAGACGGCCAGCGCCTCTTCCTGGGAGTCTTTGAGCTGGGCCGTCTCCTCGGCCATGCTGGTCCGCTTTTTCGCCTCGTATTCGATAAAATCCGTATGTATCAGAAGGAGCCGCATGCTTCATCTCCAGAGTTACAACCGTTGTCCTTACTCTGTCTCTTTTTCATTGGGTATAACCCTTCAGGCACGGGGATTCTCGTGGTAGCGGGAGAGGGTTGCCTGCCGCTGGTCCATGTACTTGGCCCCGGCCTTCCGGTCGTAGGGCTCCGCCGCCCGCTCGGTGGTGTAGAAGACCAGCTGGCCGATGGGCATCCCGGCGTACATCCTGACCGGCCGGGCATTGACATTGCACATCTCGAGCGTGATCGAGCCCCGGAACCCGGCATCGATCCATCCTCCGGTCTGGTGGAGCTCAACCCCCAGCCGGGCGATACTGCTCTTGCCCTCGATGCTCGCCACGATGTTGTCCGGCAGGCCGATCACCTCCATGGTCTCGGCCAGCATGAACTGGCCGGGGGCAAGCACGATCGAGTCGCCAGTGCACTCTTTCGTCCCGCTGGTGATGGTATCCTGCCGGTAGGGGTCGATCACCTCGTCGCTCTCCTCGTACCAGACGAAGTGGTCGCCCAGCCGGATGTCGAGCGAGTTGGGCTGCACGAGTGCCGGGTCAAAGGGGTCGACAGTGATGAACCCCCGGGTGATGCGGTCCAGGATCTGCCAGTCAACGAGGATCATTCTGGGGAGCTATGGGGAGGAAGAGGTAATGAGGGTGTCTGAAGGAATGGGAGGGGAGAAGAAGAGATCCTTAGCACGGAGTTGAGGAGACATTATTTCAATGCTTCAACCTTCTTTTTTCTAGTGGGGAATTATCCGGAGTGATTAAGAGTAATTTTATATAGTACAATTACATTTTTGTTTATTTGGTGCTGAGAGTATCAGCATGAATGTAGGAGGAATTGTATGAAGAAACTCGCATTACTACTAATCGTTGCTATCGTACTTCTGACGGGGTATGCCATGGCCGATCGTGGTATTCCCCCGGTCCCCGAGACCCAGGGTATCGTCACGTCCACGTCGGTGAATGTGGTGGGCAACTTTGCCTCAATGAGCGAACTGCAGTGGAGGATTACCAATAAACCGGAAGGACTTCCGTCAATCCCTCCGCTCGATGCTGAGGATGAAAATTCCGCTATCTACGAATCAACCTACACCGAGGACACCCAGACCCACGGCGTAGGTCTGATGCTGTACGACAAGGAGCTTGATGTCGAGACCTCCGGCCAGATCACCGGCCAGTGGAACATCGAGGCCACGAAGCAGATAGCATTCATCGGCATTGACGGTGCCTACGTCGTCTCCAGTGACAACATCATGATCGATGGAGCCGCGGCTGAGGCAGAGACCGAAGAATTCGTCATCTGTCCGTTTGGTCCGAACGCTCACGAGGACTTCCCGGTCTACTGCAACAGGGCACAGGCTGGAAGCACCATCGACATGACGGTGGCAAACGTCAGGACCACCACCACCGACCGGTTCGTGATGCCGTCCGCCGATCACACGGTCGAGCTGAACCACGACATCCGCGTCTCTGAGCTCATCAGCGATGTGCCGTCCGTCGGACTGGTATCCGCGTACATGGATGTCCTGATCCAGGAAGCCGGTGACGAAAGCCTTGGCGGAGAGGCAGAGGACCACCTGCTGGAGCGCATCGAGTTCCACGAAGAGACCACCGCTGACGGTGCCATCACGCTCTTTGAGAAGCTGATGCACTACGAATCCGGCATGGTCAGGTAAACCGAGAACAACCAGGATCCCAATCCTGATATTTTTTTATTTTCAGGAATTCGACTTATTCTGAGAGATTTTTTTAAGATAGGGAGTTCGAAATACAGATACTATTATTATTTTCATCGCGTTATTGAAGGATGATGCTGAGGTATCAGCATGAATCCAGGAGGAATGTAATGAAGAAACTCCTAATTCTGTTGATTACACTGGCACTCCTCACCGGACTGGCCATGGCCGACATTGGGATCCCACCGGTTCCCGAGACCCAGGGCATCACTACGTCACCTCCGTCAATGTGGTAGGCAATTTTGCATCAGCCACCGAACTACAGTGGAGAATTACCGATGATCTCAAGGGGCTCCCGGAAATTCCCCAACTGGAGGATTATAATTCTACTATTTATGAGTCAACCTACACCGAGGACACCCAGTCCCATGGTATAGGGCTCATGCTCTACGACAAGGAGATGGACGTCGAGACCTCCGGCCAGATCAGCGGCCAGTGGAACATCGAAGCAACCAAGCAGATCGCTTTCGTCGGAATCGATGGTGCCTCTGTTGCCTCGACCGACAACATCATGGTCGATGGAGCCGCGGCTCCGTATGATATCGATGAATTAGTGATCTGTCCGTTTGCGAGCGTAGGTGGATGGGCATTCCCTGCATACTGCAACCGGGCAGAGGCTGGCAGCACGATCGACATGACCGTGGCCAATGTCCGGACAACCACCACCGACCGGTTCGTCATGCCGTCCGGTGACCACCCCGTCGAGCTGAACCACGACCTCCGTGTCTCCGAGCTGGTTACTGATGTGCCATCCGTGGGACTGGCATCTGCTTACATGGATGTCCTGATTCAGGAAGCGTATGGTGCACCGGAGCTCCAACCTCTTCCACTATCACTTGCTGAGCGGATCGAGTTCCACGAAGAGACCACCGCTGACGGTGCTATCACCCTCTTCGAGAAGCTGATGCACTACGAATCGGGTATGGTCAGGTAATGAAGGACTATCCAGAATTCCGATACCCTGGTTATTTTTTTATCACCTGTTAAAAAGAGAGAACCTCCCTCACGGCGTTGTATCGTAGATCATGGTGATCTTACCACTACCGTCCGAGAGGGTGAGCTCGTTGCCGGACACCTGGTACAGGTTCATCCGGGGGAGCACGGCAAGGTAGGTCGTCTCGAGGTCCATGACCCCCGGCTCACCACAGAACATTGCGGTTGTCCCAAGCGTACCGATGGAAATGGTGCTCCCGCTCAGGGTAAAGGAGCCGAAGTAGTTGTTGCACCCGGCATTCCCGTTGAGCTTCCCGTCATCGTCGAACTGCAGGGAGATGGGGTACATGGGCCCCGGGGTCCAGATAGTGCCTTTGGCATCGACGAACGAGTTCAGGTACCAGGTGGTGCCGGTCAGCGGTGCCGGGGTCAGCACACCGGGCGGGATCCGGGAATAGACCAGGATGGCCTTCCCACTGCTGTCCATGATGGTGAGAATATCCCCCTCAATCGTAAAGCTGGAGGCTCCCTGGAAGGTAGTGAGGTAGAGGTTCTCCTGGCTCATGGTTCCCGGCGGGGAGGGGCAGTTCATCTTTGTTGTGGCCGGCGTCCCGATGGCGAGATTGTTCAGTGCGCCCGAATAGGAGGCGGTGTACTGGTTGCACCCGGCAGAACCGGTGACGGTCCCTGTCCCGTCGAAGAAGGTGGTTATCTCGGTGCCGGGGAGGACGTTGCCCGCGCCACCGCCGGAACGCATCGAGATGAGGTACCAGGTGACCCCGCTGAGGGTGGCCTGGGGAGGGGCGGTGGTGAGCGGGGTAGCGGTTGGCAGGGCGGTCGTGACCGGCGGCTGGGTGGCCGGTGGCTGTACAGGGACCGGGGTAGTACACCCGCTGGAGAGGAGCAGAAGGATGAGGGCTCCGGTAAGGAGACCTATGGCGAGAGATTTCATAGGCAGTTGTTCGGAATTGCAGTTCTTTATTGTTGTGGATGTCCGGATTTCCGACCGGGCAATCCCCCGGGAGAGTCATCGCCCCGTGAAAAATGGTATCAGTCCCGACTCTGCGATTATTCGAACATGGGTCCTGGCCCGGTTGCCGGACGGGGCGGGGTATGGTCCAGGTACATCTGCCCCATGACGGACTGCAGGAATGCAATCCCAACATCCCCGACCCCTACCACGGTCTGCAGTGCCGAGTCCAGGTCTCTGATGGTGAAGCCGGGATGGAACGGGTAGATGTTCCTGAGGACAGTGAACCCGATGACTCTGCCACCCTCGATGATCCGGATGAACCCGGAGTGGGGTGACGTGAAAATCCGGGTCAGCTCAAAGAGAAACGCACGGTCCTGCTGCTCGTAGAATTCATTCAGTTTCCCAATCACTGCTTCGTCAGAGAGGGTGATCTGGAAGGCGACCACGACGTACCGGGTATCCTTCGGGTTTTCGACGAGGATGGGAAATTCGCCGTATTTCACCCAGAACCCCCAGGTATCATCCTTGTCGAATCGTTTCAGAATTTCCACGCCGACTGCCGGGAGATAGTCTTCAAGGAGTGCCTGTACCTCTTCTTTTGATTTCAGGGAGGCGGGTTGTCCGCTTTTCATACCCGGGAGATGGCTCATGATGGTATTAAAGAGGATCCCTGCCGAATCCATGGGACAGAAGGATGTCCCGATTTTTTATAGGATAAACTTCTGAGCGGGAGCAAGGGAGCTATATTTCTCATCCGAAGAAGGAGAGAGAATGACGAATGAATGGACTGTTGGTGGCATTGTCATACTCTTCATCGGATATATCATTATGACGATGGTGCCGGTTCTTCTGCTTGCCGGGATCATTGCCTACATTCTTCAGAAAGTGAAGGATGTCCGCACGCAGGTCGTTATTCTTGTCGCTCTTGGTATCATCGCGGCTCTCTTTTCCCTGCCCGTCCTCTTTTTTCCTCCAGGAATCTCTTCTTCATACCTCTTGCTGTCGCCAGTGTCGCTGTTATGGGAACTGGCGATTGTGCTTCCCCTGATCGTCCTGTGGCATTATTCTTCGGAAAGAGTATCCTCGATGGATGCCGTTATCTGCACAATCTCCGTGTCAGTCATCTTCCTGATACTGGCAATCGTTCTGCTCATCCTCGCGTTCGCAACACGGACATTGCTACTTGATCCGCTCCTCTTCCTGCAATTCGTTCTTCCCACGCCCGACCCCGTAACGAATGGTGTTTACTTTTCTTTGCCTATCTGGGTCCTCCGGTTCAGCATCGTTCCAGGATTGGCGGCTCTGTCCTACCTGCTGATGAGAGGTTTTCGGACAATACGCCGAAAAAGGATTGAAGAGTCAAACGCGTAAGGAGGCCGATGTATTCGCCGGCTGTATATTACAGGTATTAAAGGGGGAGATCTTCCTCTTCATCGATCTCCTCCTCCTCCCCCTTCTTCCGTTCGAACTCCTCGGGACTGATGTGCCATTCGGACCGCCGCATCAGGCCGTGCAGCGTGCTTGCCTCCCGGGCCGTCAGCTTTGCCCTCCCGAGCACCCGCCGGATCAGGAGCAGGGTGGGTTTCCGCTTGAACGACGGGTGCCCGATCCTGTCCAGGTAGGCATCGATGTGGGCGTAGAGGTGATCCATCTCTTCGCGGGAGGCAAGCAGGTACTCGCCCCGCTGGAGGTGCGAGAGCTCGTAGCAGATGATCCCGACGGCATGGGAGAGGTTGAGGATGGGATACTCCTTTGCCGTGGGAATGGTGCAAATGACATCGCTTCTGAGGATCTCCTCATTGTTCAGCCCCCAGTTCTCCCGGCCAAAGAGGATAGAGATGCGTCCGTCGATATCGGCGATCAGCTCCCGGATCTCGGAGGGCTGGAAGTAGGGCATCCGCATAGGGGTGCAGATAGACTTGCTCACCTCACCGGTGGTGGCGATGATCAGGTCGCTTCGCGAGAACACGTCGTCGAGGGAGAGCACCTCGGCAGAATCGAGCACGTCCTTTGCGTGTGACGCCCGGGTATGGGCTTCCATCCCGAGGGTGCAGGGGTCGGTGAGCACCAGCCGGGAAAACCCGAAGTTCTTCATCACCCGGGCGGCAAACCCGACATTGCCTTCGTACAGGGGAGCAACCAGGACGATATCGATCTCGGGCATCGGTGCCTACTGGACCGCTTTCACCGTCTCTTTCAGCACATCGATGCACCGGTCATAGACGGCATTGCCGACCACGATGGTATCGGCATACTTCGCCATCTCCGCCGCCTGATCAGCAGAATTGATGCCACCGCCGTAGTACAGGACCGCCGACTCGATAGCCTCACATGCCGCCTTCACCACTTCAGGGTTCCCGTACATGCCGGAATACTCGATGTACACGATGGGGAACCTGAAGTAGCGGTCGGCAACTGTGGCGTAGGAGGCGACTTCCGCAGGAGAGAGGTTGCATATTGACCGGGTTACTTCCCCGACCGCCGAATCAGGATTGAGGACGATGTAGGCTTCAGGGATCACTTTCTCCCAGTTCACCTGGCTGTTGTGGAGGATCCAGTCCCGGTGCTTCCCGACGATCCACTGCACTTCGGATGAGTTAAGGACGCTCGGGATAAACAGCAGGTCAACACCGTTTGCCAGGACCGCCTCGGGGCTGGCCGGCTCCATGACCAGGGGGAGGCCGGAGGCGGCGACTTCTTTTCTGAGCATCTCCAGGTTTTCGAGGGTGACATTGAGGGTGCCCGAGAGCATCAGGGCGTCGGTCCCGCTGGCGGCGATCTCGCTGATGACCCCCGGGGGAAGGGCCTTGTCGGGATCGAGTTTGGTCACATGGACCCAGTTTTTCCACTTGGTGTGCATCGTCCTGTCCTCAGATCACTATGATATCGTTGCAGGACTTCTTTTCCCTTTCCCGCAGCACTGCCTGCCACGCTTTAATCTTTCCTTCCGGAATGCCGGTCCGTGCGGCAACGGTAGCGGCATCCGCGGCCAGGAGGAGGGTGCCGTTAATGATCCCGGCCTTCTGCAGATGCTCAAGCTGGGGATCCGTCAGCACGGGGATGGAGAGGAGCTCCTCCCTGCCCCTGCTGACCTGCGCAGTGGTGTACTTCACCGGCGGGGTGAGCCCCTTCGCCCGGGCCACCATCTCCACATGGCGCTGGACGGTGTTGAGGGAGAGCCCGACCACCCCGGAGAGCCAGACCGGGTGGCCGGAGAGGAAATCTTCCGGCGAGAAGATTCCGGCGGCGAAGTACTTCTTCATGCTCGCGGCCGGGATCCCGGCGTTCCGGAGGAAGCGCTCGTTATCCACCGTCTTTGCCTCCCTGAGCATGGAGTCGGCCTCCTTCTCGGTAATGCCGAGCTTCCTGAGGAGGGCGGGGTCGGCACCCGCGAGCCCGGCAATGTCGTTGATCCCGGCCTCCTGGAGATGCCGGATAATCTTTGCCGGGCTCCTCCCCTTCTTCGGGGCGAGCATCCTTCGGACCAGCTTCCGGCAGTCGCTCCGGCGGCGCAGCAGGGCGAGGACATCCTCCGCTTCCCGGGTGAGGGTCCGGGCCCTGTCATCGGGAACATCGAGGATCCCTGCCAGCCGTTCCGGTGCGATATTGGCCACCTCGGAGACAGTGTAGATGTGGTGGGAGAGCAGGGTCTCGCGGTGCGCAGGGGTCAGGGCGGACATCAGGGCGAACGCCTCCGTGTTCGATTCGATATGGTGGCAGAGGGGGCAGCCGATCTCCCAGGGCCGGCTGCCTTTCCGCACCAGCCTGACGTGGTGGAGCCCGTGCACCGGACAGTGCTTGTCGGTCCGCAGCGCCCGCCCCCACATGGCCATTGGCAGGCCGATGTTGAAGGTGCACTCCGGGTACCCTGTGCAGCCGATGAACTGGGTCTGGTTCCGGAGGTGCCGGATCCGGAGGTCCCGGCCGCAGACCGGGCAGGGGCCAAGCGTCAGCTCCTCGGCGGTCTGCTCCATGATCTCGGACCCGATCTCCTCACCGTGAGCTTCGAGCTGGTCAAAAACCGAGTGGAGCATGCCGCGGGACTCGGTGACTACGTCGCTCCTGCTCCGCCTCCTTGCCTTGATCTGCTCCATGTGCTCCTCGAGTGTCCGGGTCATGGCCGGCCGGGTGATGGTGTCGGCATGGTTCTCGAGCGACTCGGTGACCGCCCTCCCCACCAGCGTCGGCCGGAGCGGGGTCCCCTCCACGTACTTCCGGGAGACGAGCTTCTGGATCACTTCGTGCCGGGTGCTCTTGGTCCCGAGCCCAAGCTCCTCCATCTGCTGGATCAGCCTGCTCTGGCTGTACCGGGGCGGGGGCTGGGTCTCCTTCTCTTCCAGCTTTACCTCGTTGATCGGGAGTTCCTCGCCCTCCCGCATGACGGGAAGGATGTACTCCTTCGCGCTGCTGTAGGGGTAGACCTTCCGCCATCCGGGGCTGGTGAGCTGGCCCCCGGTTGCGGTGTAGGGTTCCCCTCCGGCATCGAAGTTCACCTTCATGGTCCGCCACCGGGCATCCGGGGAAAGGGTAGCCAGGAATCGCCGCACCACCAGTTCGTAGATCTTCCACCGCTCGTGACCGAGTGACTGGCGGGTGGCGGCCGAGGCAGGGTGGATCGGCGGGTGGTCGGTCGAGGACTTTTTACCCCGGGTGGGGTGGGGACGGCGGTTGGCGGTGACCCAGGCGACATCCTCCTCAAACTCGGTCGGCCGGAGCGCCCGGAGGATGCCGTTGAGGTCGAGGGTGGAGGGGTAGACGGTGTTGTCGGTACGGGGATAGGAGATGTACCCGTTCATGTACAGGTCTTCGGCCAACCGCATGGCATTGGCCGCCGTGAACCCGAGGCGGGCGGCGGCGACAATGAAGCCGGTGGTGTCAAAGGGGGCCGGGGCCTTCTCGGTCCTGGTTCCTTCCCTCACCTCGGTGACTACCAGCGGCTCGCGTGTCCGGTCCCTGGCGGCGACGGCTGCATCTTTATCGCAGAACCGGGTGGTCTGGTGCCGGGCTTCGACCAGCTCCCCGTCCTTCCCGGTGGAGAGCGAGAGCTCCCAGTACGTCTGGGGGACAAAAGACTCGATTTCCTTCTCCCTGTCGACGATCATGGCCAGGGTCGGGCTCTGCACACGGCCGACCGAGAGGATATTTGCCCCGCCCCGCCGGGCGGCAAGGCTGATGAACCGGGTGAGGGATGCCCCCCACATCAGGTCGATCACCTGCCGGGCTTCCCCGGCAGCGGCCAGGTCAAAGTCGATCGCGGTGGTCTTTGCAAACGCGTTCCGGATCTCATCAGGGGTGATCGCTGAGAAGCGGGCACGGTTCACCGTCACGTCCAGGTTGACCTGGCGGACGAGTTCATAGGCCTCCTTGCCGATCAGTTCCCCCTCGGTATCAAAGTCGGTGGCGATGGTGACCGCATCCGCCTGCCGGGAGAGCTTCTGGAGGAGCTGGACGATCCTCTTCTCGGTCGGCACCTTGATGGTCCGGGCATCAATCAGGCTCCGCGGGGTTTTCTCCCTGCTCCGCCAGTTGGTATAACCTTCCTCGAAATCGATCTCCACCACGTGGCCCCGGAGCCCGATCACGGCGCAGTCATCGAACCGGTAGACCGGCACCCCGGCGTCACGGGATTCCTTCAGCTTCTCCCTGCCGGCAAGGATGGCGGCGATGCGGTGGGCGGAGATGTTCTTCTCGGCAACGATCAGGTGCATCGCGGCGCTATCCCTCCTCCAGGAGATCGGCAAGCACCTTATTTACGTCGCCGGGCTTGGCGCAGCCGCGGGTCTTCTTCATCACCTGGCCGACCAGGAAGTTTAAAGCCTCCTTCCGCCCCGCCCGGTAATCGGCGACAGCCTGGGGCTGCTCGGCGAGGGCCTCCTTCGCCGCCTCCATCACCGGGTCTTCACCGGTGAGGGTGGGTGTGGCCACGATGATCCTCAGCCCCAGCCGGTCGACGCACGCCCGTGCTCCCTCGCATCTGCCGGTCTCCTTCAGCTGGTCGAGAAGTACCCGGAGCACCTCCACCCCGCTCTTGTCGGTGACGCTCCCTTCCCTGAGGAGTACCAGGAGCTCACGGAACTGCTCCGGTGGAACGAGCGTGATACTCATGTCCCGGTAGTTGAGCTCGCCGAGGAGCGTATCGGCGATCCAGGTGGCGGCAAGCGCAGTGTCGATATCGGCGACCTTCTCGTAGAACTCGGCCAGTTTCAGCTCGCCGGTCAGGGTCCGGGCATGGATTGGCGAGCAGCCGTACTGCTCCATGAACCGGGCCCGCCGGGCATCGGGGAGCTCGGGGAGCACGATCTCCATCGCCCAGTCGCAGACCCGGAGCGGCCGGAGGTCAGGCTCCGGGAAGTAGCGGTAGTCCTGCTCCATCTCCTTGCTCCGCGAGGAGGTGGTGACTCCCCGGGTCTCGACAAAATGCCTGGTGGCAGATTCCAGTTTCTGTCCTCTCCTGATCAGATTTTTCTGACGGGTGATTTCAAAGGTAAGCGCTTTTTCAACCCCTTTATATGAGGAGATATTTTTAATTTCAACCCGTCCTCTGTCGGCTTTTCCCTTCCCCTCCCGTTCAAACCACCCTTTTGGCTGGATGGAAATGTTGGCATCGACCCGGAGCGATCCCTCCTTCTCGCTGTCAAAAACGCCGAGGTACTCCAGGGTTGCCCGGAGCTTGTTGAGGAACCGGCGGGCTTCCTTGGGCGACCGGAGGTCGGGTTCGGTGACGATCTCGATCAGCGGGATCCCGGCACGGTTATAGTCGACCAGGGTGTACTTCGGCCGGTCCGCCGCTCCCTTGTGCACCAGCCTGCCCGGATCCTCCTCCATGTGCACCCGGGTGATCCTCACCCTTTTTTCGCCATCATCCCCCTCAATATCGAGGTACCCCTTCACCGCGATGGGCTTGTCGTACTGGGTGATCTGGAACCCCTTGTCGAGGTCAGGGTAAAAGTAGTTCTTCCGCGCAAACTCGGCTTCGGGAGCAATCCCGCAGTTCAGGGCTTTTCCCACCCGGAGAGCGTACTCCACCGCCTTCCGGTTCACCCGGGGGAGTGACCCCGGCAGGCCGAGGCAGATGGGGCAGACGTGGGTGTTTGCCGGGTCGTCGCGGTAGTCGGTCGAGCAGCCGCAGAAGAGCTTGGTTTTCGTATCGAGCTGGCAGTGGATCTCGAGGCCGACAATAACCTCGTCATCGATGGCCATTCCGGTGTTCGCTGGCTGGGTGACCGGAGTGGCACTCATGAGGATACCCCCTGCTCACAGGCGGCGGCCACATCGATCACGTTCTCGTCCCGGAACCACTGTCCCATGACCTGGAGCCCGACCGGGAGCCCCTCCGATGTCCCGCAGGGAACGGAGATGGCCGGGACCCCGGCGAGGTTTGCGGGCACGGTCAGGACATCAGACAGGTACATGGACAGCGGGTCTGTCTTCTCCCCGAGCCTGAAGGCCACGGTGGGCATGGTCGGGCCGGCGATCACGTCCACGGTCCGGAACAGACGGAGAAAGTCGTTCCTGACCTGCTGGCGGGCGGCCTGGGCCTTGGCATAGTACTTGCCGTAGTAGCCGGACGAGAGAGCGAAGGTCCCGAGCATGATCCGGCGCCGGACTTCGGTCCCGAAGCCTTCCCGCCGCTGCTCCTGGAATGATTCATGCCATGTGCGTCTGGTATCGGCCTGCGGCCCGTAGCGGACGCCGTCGAACCGGGCCAGGTTCGAGCTCGCCTCGCTGGTGCAGGTGACGTAGTAGGCGGCGAGGGCGAATGCCATGCTCGGCATCCGGCAGGTGACGATCTCGGCACCCTGCGCCTCGAGCCGGGTGATGGCCTCCCAGACCACGGAGGCCACCCGGGGATCCACACCTTCACCGAAGAACTCTTCCGGGACCCCGATCTTCAGGCCCCGGATGGTCGGGTCCGGGGTATGGCGGTAGGGGCAGGCGATAGTGGTCGAATCGCGGGGGTCATGGATGGTGAGGACCTCCATCAGGAGCGAGACGTCCTCCACATTCCGGGCCATAGGGCCGATCTGCTCGAGTGAGTTGGCATAGGCGATCAGGCCGTACCGGGAGACCCTTCCGTAGGTCGGCTTCAGCCCCACGATCCCGCAGAAGGCTGCCGGGCAGCGGATCGACCCGCCGGTATCGGTCCCGAGCGCCATCCGGACCATGCCGGAGGCCACCGCAGCAGCGCTTCCGCCTGATGAGCCGCCCGGCACGCGGGTCGGGTCGGCCGGGTTCAGGGTAGGGCCAAAGGCGCTGTTCTCGGTGGTGGTGCCCATCCCGAACTCGTCCATGTTGGTCTTGCCGACGATGGCTGCCCCCTCTCTCTTCAGCAGGGTGACCACGTGAGCATCGTAGGGAGGGATGTACCCGGTGAGGATCCGGCTGGCGCAGGTGGTGGGAATTCCCCGGGTGGAGATATTGTCCTTGACCGCAACCGGGATTCCCGAGAGCCGGCCGGGTCCGGTCTCTGCCCCGGAAAGTGTGGTGATGAAAGCGTTGTACCGGTCATCGGGAGAGAAGGTGACGGATGCCACTCACATCACCCTCGGGGCACGGAAGAACCCGTCTTCGGCATCCCTGGTATTGGCCAGCACCTCGTCCCGGGGGAGGGAGGGCACGATCTCGTCCTCCCGGAAGATATTGGCGAGCTCCTGCTCGGAGGCTCCGGTCTCCTCCACCTGGTCGAGGATATCAAAGTAGTCGAGGATCTCGTTGAACTTCCCGGTGAACTCGGACAGTTCCTCTTTCGTGATCCCGATATCGGCAAGCATCGCGATGTGCTCTACATCTTTCTCTTCTATCATAGACGCTTATCCCCGGTCCGGTCTCTTCTGATCTAAGTACCCTTGCAAAGACCGTTTATAACCATTGTTACGTGCCATCTTCCGGAGCACCTTCCAGATGCCGGTCCCGTACTGCATGGCCTTCTTCTCGTAGTAGGCGATTTCCGGGGGAATATGCCGGGCAGCGACGTCCCGCAGCGGTTTTTTCCTCACCCCGTCCAGCACCTTCTCAGCTGCCGGAATGACCCGGGCAGCGCGCACCACCCGGACGTCCAGGTAGGGAAGGGAGAGGAGGGTCCCATTCAGGCCGGCGGCGGTCTGGTCGCGAAGGGCCTGGCGCCGGAGACCTGTGATATCATGCTCGAGCTCCCGCTCCAGGTCGGGCGAGAAGAGGTACCTGGCATATCCGCCAAAGAGTTCATCGGCACCCTGACCGGACAGGACCCGCTCGTGGCCGAGCTCGCGGGCCGCCCGGGTGATCAGGTACTGGGTCAAGGCGATAGCCGCACCGGTGGGGTCCGTGTCGGGGATGACCGGGAGCACGGCGTCGAGCGCCTCACAGACGTCCCGTTCGGTGAGCTCCACGAAGGTGCAGGAGAGGTCCATCAGCGTTGCCGCCCGCCGGGCATGGGCCAGGTCGTGCGATCCTGCGAGGCCCACCGCAAGGCAGGGGCGGCCGGAGAGGAAGGCGACCAGCGAGGAGTCGACCCCGCCGGAGAAGGCGCAGATCCCCTCGTCGCTCCGCAGCCGGACGGCGGTAAGGATGGCATCGTCAAGGTCGGTCTCCGGTGGATCGGGCCGGATCCCGCAGACCATCGTCCCGTTGCAGACCACCGCCCCGGGTTCGATGTCGCCCGGGACAATACCGTAGAGGTCCCGTGCCGTGCACCCGTCCCAGGAGAGGAGGAACTCGCCGCCGAACCGGATGACCTGTTCGGGGTGGTCTGCGAGGATCTCCTCCAGCTCCGGAAGCGTGAGCCGCCGGCCCTCGTACTCGATCCATCCCCGGAGCTTCACCCGGCCGACCACCGCATGAGTCTCATCAGCCTGACAGCTGGCACGAGCTCCTTGATACCCTTTGTGGAAGGACCGCGAAGGTTCATTGCCCTCCCGGTCAAACCACCGGTGCATGGGGTGCGTTATTGCCGTTGATCTCGGGGCAACCAATTCCCGGGCAGCGGTCCTTGATCAGAACGGCAGGATGGCTAAGAAGGTGGAGGCAAAGACACCGGCGGGGGGAGCCGACCCGGCAATCCTCACCGGGTTCCTTTCCGGCCTGATCACCCGGGTGTGCGGGGGTACCCTCCCGGACGATAGTACCGGCATCGGGCTCTCGGCGGCCGGGCCGGTCGATATCCGGCAGGGGATCCTGCTCAACCCGCCGAACATGCCGTTCCGGGATGTATCGCTGACCGGCCCGCTGTCAGAGGAGTTCGGGATTCCGGTGCGGATGGTCAACGACTGCCATGCCGGCATCCTCGGGGAAGCATACTACGGTGCAGCGAAGGGCAGGCGGGACGCGGTGTATATCACCCTCTCCACCGGGATCGGCGCCGGGGTGCTGGCAAACGGCCGGATCCTGCTCGGCCGGGACGGGAATGCCGCAGAGGTCGGGCACTTCCACGTGGACGACACCTACGATCTCACCTGCGGCTGCGGGCATTCCGGCCACTGGGAGGGGTACGCCTCCGGGAAGTACCTCCCCTGGTTCTTTGCCCAGTGGTGTCACTACCACGGCAGACCGCACTGGGGCCCGGACACGGCGGAGGATATCTTCCACTCGGCCCGGGAGGGCGATGACGATGTCCTCCGGTTCCTCGGGGACCTCTCACGGATCAATGCCCGGGCGGTGTCGGACGTGATCGTGGCCTACGACCCGGAGCTGATCATTTTCGACGGCTCGGTGATGCGATCCAACGCCGATCTCCTGCTCGGGCCGATAATCGATGCCGTCGACCGGTACCTTAGACTCCCGGAAATGGTTATGACCGGTCTAGCCGGTGATGCCCCGCTGCTTGGGGCCTCCGTCATCGCCCGGGGATATGACACCGGGTATGGAGATTTCGAGTCTATGATCGGATGAGGGCCGGAAGTTGGCAGGAAGATTTCGTTCAGCCCGATACGGGACTGAAATGAACGCTTCCGGCCGCTTGATGACACGAGGCTGAGAAAAAATGATCCAGAGTGGATCTCACGCCGGGGCGAAATGGACCACCTGGTCATAGAGGATCTCGTTCCAGGCCGGCCCGATCCCGGTCTCCTGCTCGATATAGGCCCGGAACCCGATCACCACCGGTACATCCTCCGGGATTCCCAGGCCGCCGCAGCAGGAAGGAACTTCGGAGCATCCCGCTTCACCGTTGCAGTGCCGTGCAAACTTCCATACGTAGAAGAGCCCGGCATTCCGGTTTCCGGGAAGATAGGATTCGGCAGAACCGGCATAATCGGCATCTGTCACGGCTACGACGCCGTTTAAAACGTCGGCCCCGTACACGGCAACATTGGTGTAGACAACCTTCCCGCTCGCCTTGTGGTTGACCCCGTAGACGATGATGAACTCATCGTCTGCAAGCGTGTAGTTGCCGTTCCGCAGGTAGATCGTATCCCGGTTGTCACCCAGGGAATCGATCTCCCGCTGGAGCGAGTCATACCCTTCGAGAATCCAGATCGTGGACTTGTTCCCGGAAATAACCATGCCGTCTCCCTGCCGGGCGATGATGGCTTCCCGGAGCTCTTCCTGGTCCTGCATGAGATCGAGCTCATGGGTATCGCCGGTCCCCCTCACGATGAGCCGTGGTACTCCGTAGGGTTGTGCAGGATGTGAGGTATTCGGGGTCAGCCGCAGCACGGTACCGGGGGTGCTGTTGATGTACTCGGCCCCGAGCGTCTCGTTGGAGAAAAAGGCCAGGCGGTGGACAAACGTGATGGTATCAGAGGTGTTCGCGGTTCCCATCCGGATGAGCCCTGATGGGATGATGTCGTCATTCATCATACTGGTGGAATACCCTGCCAGGAGGGCGGCTTTCCTGACCCTCTCATTGGTCCCCTTGTCTGCGGTGGTGATGATCATGACCGGTTTGTCATACGGACCCGGTGAGGTCCGACCGGGAGAAATCCCGGTATTGATGCGGTAATTGCTGATGGTGTCCCCGAGGCTGGCAAAGATCCGCTGGAAGTCATTCTGTTCAGGGAACCACCGGGTTCCGATGTAACTCCGGTAGCTGAAATACTTCACCTCGGGGGGTGTTGGTCCTACATACACGATTGCCTCGTCCGGCTCCATGAAGTAATCCAGCCAGAGTCCCTTATTGGCGGGGTTGACCGGGGCATCGGAGACCCTGCCGCCCTGTACAAGACCGGGATAGGAGGGGAGCTTGTAGGCGAGGTAGGGGGTGGTCGGGTTGTTGCCGTAACAGCTGGGGATGATGCCGGCATCATACATGGCGAGAACATCGAAATTCTCCAGTTTCCCCTGCTGCACAGTGAACCCTTCCCGCTCGAGCGCGGTGATGAACGCACCAATCTTCTCCGAGCCGTTTCCTTCGGGAGTCAGCGTCAGGTAGAGGAGTCTCTCCTGGCCGGCGGTCACGATTGCCGTCCGGTTCGCGGCACGATATCCTGGTTTGGAGACGGAGACCGCATACTCCCCGGGTTCGAGATCATCCACCACCAGCGGCGTCAAACCGGCTTGTTCGCCGTTGAGCGTGACCGTGGCCTGGGACGGGGTGGACTGTATCCGAAGGCCCCCGTAGATCGGCTCAAGGGTTGCGGTGACCATTGTCGGTTTTCCGGAATAGATGGTCACGTCCTTTTCAAAGGGGGCATACCCTTCTTTTTCGAGAACGAGAGTATACCCGCCGGGATCAAGACCGGAAACGGTACGCGGAGTTACTCCCCGTTCTTCACCATCAAGGAGGATCGTTGCTCCGGATGGGAAGGACAGGATGCTGAGAGAGCCTGTCCTGATTGACGGGGTTATGGTGGGGCCGGGCCCGGTACCGGCCCGGTCGGCATGGACGATGAAGACCGACAGGGGCTGGGGTCCGCCCATTCCCCCGGTCGCGTTGGGGCAGAGCCGGGATGAGGTCTGCCCTGAGACAAACTTCACGTACAGGCCTGACTGATCGGACGGATCGCGGTACTGCGTGTCCTCGCCAGGGAAAAGCACCCCGCTCCAGACCTCAACGCCGTCCCGGAAGATGGTGAGGTTTGCCGCAAGCGCCGTGCAGGTCGAGCCGCTGCAGGTGTCACAGTCGGGCTGCAGGGTGGCCGACATCCCATAGCCGGAGACCAGGGGGGCGGGGAGCAGGGTGAGCTCGCCGTAGAGATCTGTTGCCCTGAGGGCTTCGCTCCCGTAGGGAGGCGTTAACAGCCCGATACCGGTCCAGGTCCCGCCCGGCATGCCGAGGCTCCCGGCCATGACCGTGGAGCCGGTCTTGATCCGGTCAAAGACCTCCGGGACCGGGGCGGTGCCGGTGAGTACCTGCGGGGTGATTGACCGCCAGGTGCAGGTCGGACCGTCGCTGTCAAACTCACAGCGCCATTCGTGGGTTGCGAGAATGGTGACGGTGTTGTTCGTCTCACTGAATCCGAGGACCGACCCCCGGAAGCTGAATTGCTGGAGGATCGCCCCTGCCGGGAGGCAGCAGGCGCACAGGGACAGGATAAGGAATACGATGACGAGAGAGCGGGTTGTGGTCATGCGTTCATCTCCACCGGATTGCTCCGGCATGCATACAGACCGGTTATCTGGAAGGTATAAATGAGTACCGGAACCAGGGAGTTCCGGGACACCATCTCCCCGGATTCCCTGGAGCGTTTCGGTCGCCCGGTCCCCGGACCCGGATGAATCCCCGGAACTCGCTCGTCTTTGACTATCTTTAAACAGGGAGAAGCACGATATATACGATGGCGCGAGGGTATCTAAGCCTGGCCAACGGAGCCGGACTTAAGATCCGGTCTCGAAGGAGTCCGTGGGTTCAAATCCCACCCCTCGCATACACTGTTCTTAGCCCTCCCCACATGGGGAAGGCATCACCGGGATGACGAAGAAATTGAAGAGATTGAAGAATGTCCGCTCCTTATATTCTGCGATTGTTCCCATTCAGGATCCCTGTATGATTATTATCCGATCCTCTACTGCTGGCGATACCGGGCTCTCATTTCTGATATACCCGGCGACCGGATCAATATCATACACCGTCGTGTAGGTTATGTTCTCCTGCTCCGAAAAGATCCAGTATCCGTCACCGCCCCCGGCCAGCCAGGCATTGACCAGGACTGAGTACATCTCCTCATCGTCAAGGGGTGCCAGGGATCCATCAGCCTCCTGCACGGTGACCTCGGTCACCCGGTACCCGGGATCCTCGACGGCCACGAGCACGCTCCCGTTATAGGTCGCCGTATACGGCGTCCCGTTCAGATCGATGGTGTAGTGGATACCGGAAACCTGCAGGAATCCCCCCGAATCGATCCCCGTCTGCTCCGGGCCAAGTGCGGAGGCGGAGCATTCCAGGGCCTGGCGGATATCTCTCCCCGTCATAGTGATTTCGACGATCTCGTCCCGGTAAGGGAGGATTTCGTACAGTATCTGGTAGGTCAGATTTCCGGCAGGGTAGATGGTATCTCCGCGGATCCCTCCGCCGTTGATGAATGCGATCTGACTTCCCGGGAACCAGGCCCGCCAGGCATCGGCAATCAGGTTGCCCGCTGCCGCCTCCCCTGACCGGACCGTGGATTTCCGGGCATCCAGCGGGGTTGTGGTGACTCCTACCGGCTCGCCGAGCAGGGTCCGGTATTGTGCCAGATACGGTACGATGATCTTTTCCACCTCCGGATCAGAGGGAGAACTGTTATCGAGCCAGATCCAGCCCCATTCGGGGTCCTGTATCCCTTCAGTGGTGTACGAGAACCGGAGCACGCCAAGCCGCTCCCCCCGCATCCCGTCCTGGACGATGATGGTCTTCCATCCTCCGGGCCCCTCAACGGTCTCGTTCACATAGGTGTGATCATGTCCTCCCACGATGAGATCGATTCCGGACACGGATTCGGCGATCTTCCGGTCATCCTCCACCCCGACATGGGTCACGGCGATGACCAGGTCCGCTCCCTGTGACCTGAGATCATTGACCATCTGGTCCGATATTCCCACAAGGTCCGGGTCGACCGAGATTCCCTCGCCCGGGCTGGATATCCTGGCCAGGTCCGGAGTCATGAGCCCGAAGACGCCCACCTTCACCCCTGATACCTCCAGCATGACTGAGGGGAGGATGGCAGAGGCCAGAACCGGGTCCTGGATATCCATATTGGCGCATACAATAGGAAATTCTGCAAAACCGGTGGCATTCCGGTATTTTTCCCACCCGAAATCGAATTCATGGTTCCCGGGACAGACCACATCGAACCCCGCCCGGGACAGGGATTCCATCTCAGGCCGGCCTGCATAGAGATCAAAAAGTGTTCCGGTGAGGTCATCTCCGGATGAGATGAGGAGGGCTCCGTCCACCTCCGCCCGGATCTGCTTCTGCATACCAGATATGCGGGCAAAGCCACCCACAGATGAACCGGTCTCATTGGGGTAGGGCTCTACCTGGCTCTGCAGGTCAGAGGTGGTCATGATGGCCAGAGTAATAGACTGGCTCTCCGGCTCAAAAGAACCAGAGAAAAGGAGCAATCCGGCGGCTCCTGCGATCACGGCCAGGATGATGAGGGCAATGATGCGGGTATTCATGTAACCAACGAGTATGCCCGGGAAGAGTTATTTCTTATGGACTCCGGCCCTGGAGACTGGTCGCAATTTTTTATCCTTCAATCAGCCGATCAGCGGGCACTCACCGTCTCTGGTACGCGGGACAGACCAGCTCGCAGATTCTGCAGTGATCGACAGGCCCCTTCTTCCCGCCTTCAACCGGTGCTGCCTTGTCTGCATCCATCCGTGCTATACACCGTTCGCGGGAGTACGTGCCCCCTTCCAGTGCATTCTGGGGACACTGCGTCTCGCAGGGGTGATCGCAGGTGTCGCAGGGAGGTTCCCGGGCGGGCCGGATGGGTTGTTCCATATCGATATCAATCCATAACGCCCGGAATCGTACCCGCGGGCCAAACACCGGGGTGATCACCAGATTGTTACTTCCGATGGTACCAAGGCCCGCCATGACCGCAGCGTCCTTGAGGTATATCCCACCGTCATACACCTGGTAGGGAATATCACGTGCAGCGATCCCGTACGTCTCCCTGAGCCACTCCGACAGTTCTCTGGTGATTCTCCTGAGCATGCGGTCACCTGGTGTGCCCCTCCCCTCTTCCCACCAGTCCATCTCCGGCTTGTCCGGATCATGGTAGAGCCCGAGTACGACAATAGTGCCCGAGAAGGTCTGAAATCCCTGTGGTCCCGCCGCCCGAGCGGAGGGGCAGTTCCTCAGCCGTTCCGCCGGGACAGAGCCTGCCATACTCGCACCCAGTTCGAGAGCCTTTTCCAGGAGGTCATCGATGATCTCTTCACCGGCCATGGTATCACACACCTCTCGCCCGGAACATAAAAATTAATCGTCGTATTTGAGGGAGTGCCGGTGTCACGCGGCGGGCCGTGTGTCTCTGCACCAGAAACCCGTGCCGGTCAGGGTGTCCGGCGGTAGCAAGGATGGAGACTGGCAAATCCGGTATACCGTGGCCGGGCGGAGGATGGAAAATGAATTATGCCGGGATCGAACAGCAATGATTCCCCATCACGGTATTCCCTGTGATCATCCGGGACTGGATCAGGATTCATGGCAATTTATACCCCCGGACGACAATTCCCTGAACAGGTACACCATGATCACTATTCGTGAGGAACAGCCGGGAGATCGTGCGGCAATCAGGAACCTGACGACGCTCGCATTCGGAGGGGCGTGTGAAGCACAGATCATCGATGCACTTCGCTCTGCATGCCCCGGGCTGGTCTCACTGGTGGCGGTTGAGAACGGTGAAATCATCGGCCATATCCTGGCTTCCCCGGTGACGGTCGAAGGAAAGAAGAGCACAATCTCCGGTATGGGGCTGGGCCCCATGGCCGTCCTGCCGGAGCGCCAGCGTCATGGAATCGGCACAGGCCTGGTGCGTCACGGCCTTGCACGCCTTCGTGAAGAGGGGTGCCTGTTTGTGGTTGTCCTCGGTCATCCCGATTACTATCCCCGGTTTGGTTTTGTGCCGGCATCGTTATACGGGCTCACAAGCCAGTGGGAAGGCGTTCCTGACGAAGCGTTCATGGTGATGATTATTGATGATGCCTGCATGAACGGCGTTCACGGGATAGTCAGGTACCGGGACGAATTCGATGTGGCGATGGAATGAATGATGCGTCATTTCCGGCTTAAACCTTCACCCGGTCAGCCTAAGGGGAACTACGTAGGGGAAGAGCGCCACCTCCCTTACCGTACATCCCACGCCCGCTGAATATCACGTCACCCGGGAGAGATGATAGGTCTCCTTCAGGTACGGGAGGTCGTGGACCACATAGACGAATGCAAACCACCGCCACGTCCCCCATCGTTCTGTGAGGACGGAGACCACTTCGTCAATTGCATCGCGGGGGTGCTCCGGGGTCATCCCAAAGAAGAGCTCGGAGAAGATCACCACGCTCCAGACATCGATGGGAAACGTCCCGAGGATGATCCCTGCCGAGTATGGCCCGACGCCGGGGATCTCTGTCAGCCGCCTGATCGCCTCCTCTTCGGTGAGGGATGAGAGGTCAGTCTGCAGGATCGGGTGATCGACCAGGAACCGGGCGGCCTGAACCAGGCGTTCCGCCCGGTAGCCGATCTTCGTCTTTTCCCGGAGTTCTCCCGGATCAACGCGAGCGATCTCTTCTGCCCGGGGCCAGAGAATAACCTCTCTTCCGTCAAAGATGATCGTTTTACCGTAGTGCTCCAGCACGGCATTCATCATCCGGTCGCTCCGGGACATCGGGGCCATCTGGAGCAGGATGGCGAGGATGACATC
>DANP01000013.1 GCA_002499905.1 Methanolinea sp. UBA277 | reverse complement strand
CGTCCTCCCGTGAAGCGGAGGTTTCCACGTAGTATTGCTTATCGATTCTTTCCTTCTTCGCTTGTGAGAGGGTCGAATTGTCGATATCGAACATCTCTTTCAGGAGGAGGATGGTTGCAGAATGGTTTTCGCATTTAATCCCGTTCCTGAAGAAGAGCGCCATTACCATGTAATACATGCTGTAGCAGGCCATCGAGACCGATTCTTCGTAATGTCCGCTATCACGGAGGATCCTGGCCGAAGAAAGATAGCTTTTTGATTTTTCAGGTACGCCTCCATGATATGTTCACTGGGATTGACGATCTGGATCTTATTTTCCAGCGAAAGATCATGTAAAAAATTGTGTCTTCTCGAAATAATCCTCCACTCCTCTAATGATGATATGATTACTCATGATCTCCCTGATAAGTGGACTCTCCCTGTCAAATGGCCCGATTTTTACACTCACCAGGCTGTTCTGTTGTTCAAGTCTCTTTTTCAACTCCCTGTCCGGTGTTTCGATGAAGAGGTCAATGTCACTGCCTTCATGAGCGGTTCCTTTTGCGTAGCTTCCAAAGATGAGGGCGAACCGGATTTCCGGAATAGCGAGTACACTCTGGATCACTCCCCTCAACAGGGGATAATGGGCGACCGCCCGGGACTGCCTGTAAAGTTCTGACGCCATCGCTAAATTACGCGATTCGATGGTCTTTTTAAGAAAATAGACCTTGTTCTTCCCTTCCTTCGTGTAATCGACAATGTTATCGTTCTGTAGTACGGCGAGTTTCCGGGCGATGGTCATGTGGTTGACCTGGAGAGTACCAGAGAGTCCCCGGAGATGTGCTGGTTCACGCAGCAGGCGGAGGACAATTTCATTGGATAAATTTTGTTCCACATGAAACATTAATGTTCCAATTCTTTATAAGGGTGTCTGTCAGAACGTGGTTGAATTTCACTGTCCTTTTTTCCAGTATTGTCTCTTCAGGCGACACCTCCTCCTCCCTCCTCACCCTCCGCTACTTCTATCCCCCTCCAACCCCCACGCTCTCCCGTGAATACCCCGGTCATCGTGGTCATCGGCGGCGGCCCGGCCGGCCTCTTCTGCGCCCTGCAGGCAGCCGGTGAGAACCGCCGGGTGCAGGTGCTCGAGAAGAAACCCTCCTGCGGGAGAAAACTCCTGGTCACCGGATCGGGGCAGTGCAACCTCACCCATGACGGCGAGATATCGGAATTCTTCTCTCACTACGGCGACCATGGCCCGTTTCTCCGCCCGGCCATCCGGGGGTTTACTAACCGCGACATGGTAGCCTTTTTTGAAAATCATGGCCTCCCGATGACCGTGGAGCCCGGAGGGAAGATCTTCCCGGCGACAAAGCGGTCCTCCGATGTTCTCTCCGTCCTCCTGTCAGAATGCGCCCGGCGGGGAGTGGAGGTGATCTGCAGCCAGGCCGTCCGCCGGGTGGCTCGGGCTGACGGCAGGTTTATCGTGGAGACCGGGACGGCATCGTACCGGGCGGATGCGGTGGTGATCGCCACCGGTGGGGCCTCGTACCCTGCTACCGGGTCGACCGGCGACGGGTACCGCCTGGCCCGGGAGCTCGGGCATACGGTCACGGAGATCGCCCCGGCCCTCACCCCCGTCATGGTGCAGAATTACCCGTTCGCTGATCTGGCCGGTATCTCGTTTGAGAACCTCCCGCTCTCCCTCTTCCGGGCCGGGAAGAAGGTCCGGCAGGCTTCCGGCGACCTGCTCTTCACGCATGCCGGCCTCTCGGGCCCGGGGGTGCTCGACCTCTCCCGGTTCATCCTGCCCGGCGACGTACTGAAGGTCTCCTTTTTCCCCGGCATAGACCAGGAAGCGGTCAGGAAGCAGGTGACCGATGCCATCGCCGCATCCGGGACCCGCCAGGTGAAGACGGTGCTGGCCGGACTTCCGCTTCCGGAACGGTTCGCAAAAAAGCTGCTTGAGCTGGCCGGCGTTGCCCCCGCCCTGACCTGCTCCCACCTCCGGAAGCAGGCCCGGCAGGAGATCATCGCCTCCCTCACCGGGCTTCCCTTCACCGTGGTCAGGCTGGGTGGCTTTGATGAGGCCATGGTCACCCGGGGCGGGGTGGCGCTCGGCGAAATCAACCGGAAGACCATGGAATCAACGATCGTGCCCGGCCTCTACTGCATCGGCGAGGTGCTGGATGTCGATGGCGATACCGGCGGCTATAACCTGCAGGCCGCCTTCTCCACCGGGATGCTCGCCGCGAAGAGCAGTGCGGGGAAATTTCCCCCGGGTGGTTGAACACGCTCTCCCCCTCTTTGGCGTGGTGCCGGGGGGACCCGATTGCCTCATCCAGCGTTTCTTCGGTCAGCTTCCCTGCCACCTGGTTCCTGACTCAGCCTGATTTCTTTCCTGACCCGGGGCTGTACCACCACCGTCCATTGCTGCCGGTTTCCTGGTTCATCAGAGCTGCTCATACAGGGGTTCTCTCCCGACGGCGCCGGGTTTCCGGGTGAACCCAGGGCTAGTGTAATAGTGCATACTGATATGATCCGGGTTACCATACCTCAGTGCTGATCAGCATGGGGCTTGGAAATCTCGGCCATCTCTCGCTTCGGAACCATTCCGTCCCTCCCCTGTCGCCACGAGTCCGGCTGATACTGCCGTTTTTTCTGGCATGTGCCTTTTTTCTCACCTGCTTCTTTCTTCTCACCCCCGAACGGGTCATGATCCTGGGAGGTCTGATGGTCGCCTACTATGTCCCGCCGTCAGGAAAAGAATCGCTCATTCCCCTGGGGATAGTGCTGGGGATTCCCTGGTGGCTCATGGCCTTCACCCTGGCCTACCTGGACGTCGTCACCAGTCTCTTCATGATCCTGAACCTCGATCGTGCACAGCGCCTTCCCTACCTGGGTCCCTGGATCTCCCGGTCGCTGGCATCAGGCCATGAATTCATGGAACAGCGGCCCTGGCTGGCCCGGTGGAGAGTCCCCGGTGTGGCGTTTTTCGTGATGCTCCCCCTGCAGGGAACCGGGGGAGTGGGTGCGACCATTGTGGGCATCATGGCCGGGCTCAGCCCGGCAGAGATACTTCTCGCAGTCGGCCTCGGGGCCACGGTGGAATGCCTGGTCTTCGCCTTGGGATCCGAACTCATCATACAATTGCTGATGACGAACCTTGTCGTCGGAATTGCGGTCGTCGTCGCGATCCTCCTTGCTGCTCTCCTGTACTTCCTTGTGTCCAGGTACCGGAGACGGCGAGCACAGGTATAACCGGGATCCGAAATACGGATCGGCACCCGCCCGCATCCTCACAACGAGTTGCTCGTGGGGGAGTTCATCCAATGAGATCCAAGCTAGGAGGGATAGAATGTATCACAGAAGAACCAGCCCGGTCGGACCATGGTCCGGCCATCAGGGGAACGGTTACGCATTCGTGAGAAGGAGATGGCCGGTTGGAATCACTCCGGAGGATTCCCGATCGTGAAAAAGAACGTCGCCCCCCGACCCGGTTCACTCTCGGCCCGGATCATCCCGTCATGCCGCCGGATGATCCGCTGCACGATGGCCAGGCCGATGCCCGACCCCTCATACTCCGGGCTCGTGTGCAGTCGCTGGAACGGTTTGAAGAGCTTATCCGCATACTGCATGTCAAACCCGGTCCCGTTGTCCCGGACAAAGTATACTGTTCCTCCCTCTTCAGTTCTTGCCCCGATCTCTATCCGGGGATAATCCGTGTACCGGGTGAATTTCACAGCGTTTGAGATCAGGTTGTAGTAGACCTGACGGAGCATCACCGGATCAGCGTAACACGGGGGGAGGTCCCCGATCGTGATATCTCCTCTCCCTTCGAGGGATGGCTGGAATTCGGCAAGAATCTCCCTCGCCACCTGCTCCGGGGAGACCCATTCCCGCTTCAGCTCGACCCGGCCCATGCGGGACAGGCTGAGGAGCCCGTCGATCAGGCTGTCCATCTGCTGGACATTGTGCCGGACCACTTCGAGGTAGTGCCGCTCCTGGTCTCCCAGCTGGCCGCCGGCCGCCTGCAGGAGGAGGAACGAATACCCGTCAATGGCCCGCAGGGGGGCGCGAAGGTCATGGGAGACCGAGTAGGTGAACGCCTCCATCTCGCGGGTTGCATCTTCCAGTTCGGACATCCGCTGGGCAACCCGGCGTTCCAGTTCCACATTCAGCTTCCGGATTTCCGCTTCAACGCTCTTCAGGCGGGTCAGATTGACGATACTCCCACGGATTCCGGCCATGTTCCCGTCATGGATGATCGAGGCAGTATATGCCATGATGGGGAACATGCTGCCATCTTTTTTCAGAACGGTATATTCCGTCCCCTCGGGCTTCTCCCCCTGGAGAATCCTCCTGAACATGTCATTCGCCCGCGCCCGGTCTCCAGGATCCAGCACATCAAAGATATTCAGTCCCTGCTCGAGATCTCCGGGCGCGTATCCAAAGCTCTCGAGGGCAATGGGATTGGCAAATGTCACATTCCCCTCAAGGTCGGTCTCAAAAATTCCCTGCGGTAGCAATTGTACCAGGTCCATGAACCGTTTCTCACTCGCCTCGCACTGCCTGATGTGTTCCTTCAACCGATCGACCATGATCTGGATGCTCTGCTCCAGGGCGGAGAACTCATAGCTGTATACATGGCTCACCGGGTGATCGAGATCACCACCGGCGATGGCATTGACATCGGCGACCAGCCGCTCAATCGGCCGGGAGATCTTCCGGGAGACAGCTATGGCGAGGAGCCCTCCGCTCAACAACACCAGCACGGCAGAAAAGGTGGTGAGGAGTTTCAGCTGGTCCAGTTCACCGGTGAGCAGGGCATCGTTGTAGGTCAGTTTCGCGAAAATACTCATATCTGCGGCATAGTCAGGATCCCGCAGGTCGATGACCTGCCAGCAGATGGTCCTCCCCCGTTCCGTATCAAGGATCTCCTGGCTGGTCCGGTTCTCCCAGAGGATATAATCGAGCATCTCCGATTCCTCCGGAGTAGTGACATAGCTGGAATTATACATTAGTTTCTTCTGTTTCTGGAACAGGAGCACTTCTTCCAGGTAGGGGTTGAATGCCCGGACCTCGTCCACGACATCGCTGTACTGGAGCTTCATCCGTTCCTGGGAAAACCGCTCCGAACGCATCCCCAGTTCGAGGATGTACTGGTGATCGGGAGTCGGCATGTAGCAGTACTTCGTGAGAGTTCCGGATTGCCAGTTCATGACCACCCGATCGGGGTAGAACCCGGACGTATTCCGGATGCTGTGAAGATATGCACAGAAATCAGGGTAGATGACGGCGAAGTCAAGCCCGACATCGGTCGGTGTTGATGCATAGGCGATAACGCAGCGGTCATTGATCACGTGGATCTCCATACCACCGATATCCCCCTTCAACCGTTCGAGATCCATCACGGAGGGATCACCCCCGGTCCGGTTATACTCCTCCATCACCAGGATGAAGGCATCACGCATCTGGTCGTTGTAGGTATTGTCGTAAAGTTTCAGTCCGGTATCGATCATCCGGACAGAATTTTCCAGGTGGGACTCGGTCATGACCCGCAACCGGTCCGCATTATCCCGGAGGTTATGCTCGGAGTTCTCGTAATTGATCCAGATCCCGGCGAGAACGAGGATGATGATGATAAGGAAGATGATCCCCATCAGGAGATATGAGAATGGCATCCCCCTGTCAAACAGTCTTATCCCCACTCCCCCTGTTCCCGGTTATGATCCCGTTATCCGGTTCTTAACAGCGATTAGGGGAGTTATCATTTATAATGGGTTATCATTTGGACCTGTACAGGATAATGAGAGGAGAGGGCGTCCTTGTCCGGTGAAATAAACCCTGCTTTTCCGTTTCGTTCCGGTCGCTGAATGCAATTGCCGTTTCTGAGATGGAACAGTACGGCTTCAAACCCCGCTTTCGAGAGGCCGTGCTCTAGGAAGTCAGCGCCATCGATGAAAGGTTGACCCCCGGAGGAGATGCGCAGGGGTGATATCCATACAACACCCGCTCTGAACAGGAAACCATGATCTGTGATCCCAAAAATATCAGTTTCCACGAAATTCTGCTCTTCGAAGGGAAATGCTTTATACCCAACTGGAAATATCACACCTATCGGGAGGACCCCTGAAGGCATCTTGTGAGAGGAGAAAAATGGTACGGGTCAAGGACATTCCGCATGCCACACGATGGCTGATGGCCACCCGCGTGCTCACCCGGACGGTGCTGGCACTGGGACGTGAGCCGGCTGATGATCTCTCTGCATTCAGGAACGGGATATGTGCTGAACTCGGCAATGAGATCATGCAGATAGCCGACCGGTACCAGATGCCCCGGGGGCATGCCGCCGACCTGGTGCAGACGCTGGGCACCATCTCGGTCATCCTCTTCGGGCCGGAGTTTGAGACCCGGTATATTGAGGGCTTCCCGGAGGAGGCGGTCATCCGGTTGACCGGATGCGCCATGTTCCGGGAAGAGAGCGCTCACGGGATTTCTCCGACCCATGTCCACAGGGTCTGCCGGGCCTATGTTGCCAGCGCTATCGAAGCCCTGAACCCCGCGTTCACCATATCAGTCACCCGTGCCCGGTGCTGCGGGGACTCCTTCTGCGAGATGGTTATTGAGCGGAAAAAAGGCTGAAAACCCCCGCCCTTTCACCAGCCCGGCAACCCGCTGTGAGCGGAGGGGAGGTTCAGGACTGTTTCCCGGGTTATTTATGCTCGTCCCCGGCATTACTATCTACATGACCCGCCGCCCCCCTTTCGACCTGAACGCGATCGCCGAAGAGACGATGGAGCGCTATGGTTTTGAACCCCGGTTCCCGGAGGCCGTGATCAGGGAGGTCAGCACAATCGACGAAGCGGAGGTCCTCGCGAGGCAGGGGCAGGTCAGTGACCTCCGCGACCTGCTCTGGTCGTCAATCGACAACGAGGATTCGCAGGACCTGGACCAGATCGAGTTCTGCGAACGCGGTCCGGGCGGTGAGATCCGGGTGAAGGTCGCCATAGCAGACGTCGACCTCTTCGTACCGAAGGGATCGAAGACCGACCGGCACGCTGCCCACAACGGGACCTCGGTCTATACCGGCGTCGAGACATACCCCATGCTCCCCGACCCTCTCTCGGCCGGAATCTCGTCACTTCTGCCGGACAGGGACCGCCGGGCCGTGGTGATCGAATTCTCGGTCCTCGCGGACGGGAGCACCCGGTACGGGGAGATCTACCGGGCGCTGGTCCGCAACACGGCGAAGCTGGTCTACGAACGGGTGGGTGCCTGGCTGGAAGGGGCCGGGCCGATGCCGGAGCCGGTGCGGATAATTCCCGGGCTCGAGGGACAGGTCCGGCTGCAGATGGAGGCCGCCGTGCGCCTGCGGGACCACCGGATGGCCCAGGGGGCGCTTGATCTCGAGACCCTCGAGGCCCGGGCGGTGGTGGAGGAGGGGCTGGTCCTCGACCTGGCCATCCAGGAGAAGAACATCGCCCGGTCTATCATCGAGGAGTTCATGGTTGCTGCCAATGGGACCATGGCCGACCGGCTGGAGAAGGAGGATACCCCCCTGATCCAGCGGATCGTCCGTGAGCCCAAGTACTGGGACCGGATCGTGGACACGGCTGCGGAGCTCGGCTGGACGCTTCCGCCGGAACCCGATTCGAAAAGCCTCGCTGCGTTCCTCAACCGGCGGCGGGAAGCCGACCCCGACTCCTTCCCGGACCTCTCCCTGACCATCGTCAAGCTCATGGGCCCCGGCGAGTACGTGGCGCTGGCGCCCCACGGGATTCCCCTTGGCCACTTCGCCCTGGCCGTCACCGACTACACCCATTCCACGGCTCCGAACCGGCGCTACGTGGATGTCATGAACCAGCGGCTGATCAAGGCGGTGCTTGCCGGGGAGCCTGCCCCCTACTCACTGGAAGAGCTATCCCACCGGTGCACCTGGCTGACCGGCCGGGACAAGGCGGCCCAGAAGGTGGAGCGGTTCATGCGGAAGGCCGCCGCCGCCGTCCTCCTCCGGAACCGTATCGGCGAGATCTTCGATGCCTTCGTCACCGGGGTCACCCCGCACGGGACCTTTGTCCGGCTCCTCTCCCCGCCGGCCGAAGGACGGGTTATGCAGGGTGAGCACGGTCTTGCCGTCGGCCAGAAGATCCGGGTCCGGCTGATCAAAACGGATCCCTATAAGGGGTTCGTTGACTTCGAACGGGTGGGACGGAAGAGGAGGTGAGGCCCGGAGAGCGGGCAGCTCCCGCTCCTCCCGGCCGGGCGGGGTAAAGTTTTTATAGGAATATCGACCAATCACATCCGCATGATCTATCGCACAATCCTGATGCCTCATGCGACAGTACGGGTAGTGGTAGGTCCCGCTTTTGGTAAGCGGGCGCTCTTTTAAGCGATTGGATTAATTTTTCTGCCGGAAATCCGGGCGGAAATCAGCATTGCTGGAAGAATATCATCATGGAGGTTCATGCTATGGAAGCGGAAGTCAGGGAACATATCAGCCAGGTGCCAACGACGGAGGAGATCTACCGTCTGATTGCAGCTGTCCGGGAAGGGGCATCTCCCCCTGACCGGATCGCTGCACTGGTGCTCCTGGGAGAAAGCAGGGATCCGCGGGCAGTTACCCTGCTTGTGGAATGCTGCACAGATGAGAATGCGGAAATCAGGTGGCATGCCATCGAGGCACTGCACCAGGTCAGGAGCGTGCGATCAGTTGCGACCCTCATGGAGCGGTTGAAGGACCGGGATGAGGATATCGCCATCAGGAAGACGGCAGCCCTGGCCCTGGCAGATATCAAATCGCACCACACGCTCGAACCCCTGATCGACCTCTCGCTCGATACAGAAGAAGACCCGGAAATCCGCATCCTGGTCGCCCGGATGCTCGGCCGGAACGGGAAGAAATGAAGGTATGTTCTGAGCTGCGGGAAACGGCCCCGGTTCACCCAACCTGCCGGACCCTTCCTACGCTCCCGTCCTCGAGCCGGACCTTGATGCCGTGGGGGTGGAAGGAGGAGGCGGTCAGTATCTCCTTTACCTTCCCTTCGGTCAGCTTTCCGGTCCCCTGGTCGATCTTTCGCTCGATCTTCACGAGCACTCCGGGGTAGATGCCGCTTCGCTGCCGCCCGTCACTGGGGGGATTTTCGGTTGATTTCCGGTATGGTGGTGACGATGTCCTCCGCATATTTGCGTTCCTTCCTGACTGCCGGGTAGCAGGAACCCATCCGGCAATCTTGTTCCGTACCTGTTGGACGGGATCCGGTTAAAAACCTCGGGTCGGGGCGGGGAGAAAGGCCCGTTCCTGCCTTCCTGTACGGTCTGAATACTCTCCTCACACCAGCCGGAGATGCTCCCCGCACATATTCGATGCAATCGGATCATCCCCGTGGATGTGGTGCTGGATTGTCCCGGGAAGGATTTATCACCACACAACCAATTCTTATGTATGACCTCACAAAAATGCTGCCCCATAAAGTTCGGTACGGTGGTCGATGATGAGGGGATGGTTGTTGAACTCCCCTGCTGTGGGGAGGACTGTGCATGGTTTTTCAATGGTAGTTGTTCGATTAAGATTATTGCACAGGAATTGAGCAGCAGCCAGAGTAAAAAATATCATAAGAGAATGGCTGCCGACTGATATCACCGGTCAGCACTCTACTGTCAATGCCGGACTGAAATCCTCTTTCGGGGTTCCTTATCTTTCATGAATATTCCCCGAGGGATCAGAATGGACTCAGTTCATTTACCGTACTTTTAATGTAACCTGGTAGGTGAGGCAGCGATGAGGTAATTTCTTATCAAAGGACCGCTTAATTCGAAAGGGCGAATGAGCCATTGATTGGGCACGCTCGAGAAATTTTGCGACGGTATATCCATCGGCATTAATATCACAGGTTTTGATGATCTCGTTGACCTGGCCGACGAGCACTTTGCCGGTCTTGAGATTGGAAAAGAGCGAATCGCCAATCTCCCATTGTTTATGTCGTATTTCACTCTTTTGCATAGTGATACTATTGTCGGTCATAGTAGTCATACCTATGTATGGACGGACACATTCCGGGGCATTATCGGGCTTCTTGACTGCAGAATTGCTGTTCCGCGGTAAAGACCATGGGAGAGACGGGCACCTGGGAGAGTAGGGGACCCCCGCCGCGGGAGGGATGGTTTTCTCAACGCTCCCTGCAGCAGGGGAACACATGATTGCTCTCACCATTATGGGATGGTGATTCCCCGGCATCA
>DANP01000024.1 GCA_002499905.1 Methanolinea sp. UBA277 | reverse complement strand
AGACAACAACCATCCGGATTCTCACCGGGATCACCATGCCGACCGGAGGTTCGGCCAGGATTTTCGGCAGAGATATTGTCACTGATACCATCAGGGCCCGCCGGCAGATGGGGATTGTGTACGAAACCTCGAATGTATATGATGATCTCTCAGCCTGGCAGAACATGATGTTTGCCGGAGAACTCTATAATGTCAGCAGGCGTGATCGTGAGCGGCGGGGCAAGGAGCTCCTCGGGATCTTCGGGCTATGGGAGAGAAGGGCTGGCCGGGTTCGCGGGTTCTCCAAGGGGATGAAACGGCGGCTCACGCTGGCGATGGGGCTTATCAATGACCCGCAGCTCATCTTCCTCGATGAACCGACATCCGGGCTTGATGTCCAGAGCAATCTGATCATCCGCGAGGTGCTCCATGACCTGCCCGGCCATGGAGTGACGGTCTTCCTCACCACCCACAATATCGAGGAGGCGAACATTACCTGTGACCGGGTCGCAATCATCAACAGGGGCCGTATAGCTGCGATCGATTCGCCTGAACGGTTAAAGAAGACCATCCAGAGCGTGCAGTCGGTGGAGGTGGCATTCGAGAATGGAAGTACGGAAGCACTTGCCCATCTCCGGCGTCTGCCGATGGTAAGCGAAGCGAGGAAAGAAGGGGACAAGGTCAGACTGTATACGGATGACCCGGCAACTCTTCTTGAAGAGATCATGGGATATGCTGAAGGTCATCACAACCGGGTGGTGAGTGCGACCACGCTGGGGCCGACGCTTGAGGATGTATTCATACGCCTGACCGGGCTTGAGAAGCAGGTACGGGGAGGGGGGGGCGGTGAGTGACGATACCGGAGCCGATCATCTGCAGGCTGAGGCCCTGGCAGCATGGGCGATCGCCAAGAAGGACATCACAATCTACTACCTGAAGCCCAACATTATCGTCTCAGGACTCCTGTTTCCCCTCTTCATGTTCCTGGCATTTGCATCCGGAAAGAACGTCCCGCTGGGCCTCGTGATCCCGGGGCTGATCTCGGTCACCCTGCTGTTCTCGTCATCTACCATTGAGCCGGTATCAATTCCCCTCGAACGCCGGACAAAGACCTTTGAACGGCTCATTTCGGCACCGGTTTCCCTCCACGCTATCGTCTTCGGAGAGAGCCTCAGCGGGTTCCTCTACAGCCTTGGGATCGCCCTGGTCCCCCTTATGTTCGGTCTTCTGGTGTTCAGGACCGCAATCCCGAATCCTGCAGAGCTTGCCGCCGGGATGCTCCTCACCGCCCTCTGCTTCTCCACCATGGGAACCCTCTTTGCCGCCTACCCTACGGAAAGCCCGGGAGATATCATGTCGATGATCAACCTCGTCCGCCTCCCGCTCATCTTCGTATCCGGGACCTTCATCCCCCTCGATGCCATGCCTTCAATCGGAAAATGGATCTCGTACCTGTCTCCACTTACCTACGGCAATGACCTGATCCAGGGAGCCTACGGCCACCCCTCATTCTTCAACCCGTTCATTGATATCGTCATGCTCCTCCTCTTCTTCATCATCTTCCAGTTTGTTGCCCACCGCCTCTACACAAAATTCAATGAATGAGAGCACCCGGCCCGCTCTTTTCTGACGAAAAAGACAACTGTCCGGTTCTTTTATCCGGCCGGTCCCGGTTCCGCTTCAGTGTGCAGAGCATTCTGGCGGGCCGTTGTTCCAGCACAAGAAAAATGAGACATTGGCCGGAACGACAGGTATGACACTTCTGGCCGAGAGAGAAAGACTGCATGCGTTCCTGGAGGATGTTTACCTCCGTACGCGCAGGAAATTGTTTTCCGTGAAGAGATCCTGACAGGTAGAAGACTCCTGCCAGCACAAAGGGCTATGAATTCTTCTGGTGAGATCAGGGGTGAGAAACATGCGGCCTCAATCTTCCGGCAGGAGTGATCCGGGAACTGTGCGATCCTGGTTATTCATCACCGCAGTACTCCTTCTCTTCTGCGGGTGTGCAGTCATGCCCGCCCTCTCCCAAGTCCAGCCTCCGGTGATTGTACGGCCTCCCATGACCCTCATCCCCGATATAAAAATTCCGGTCGCCGGGTTCACTGCCGATGTGACGGCGGGGACCGCCCCGCTTACCGTCCGGTTTACCGATATGTCGCTCAATAATCCCACGTCCTGGTCGTGGGATCTGGACGGTGACGGCCTCAGTGACAGCCAGGCCGGCGACCCGGAGTACACGTATTCAGTGGCGGGGTCCTATACCGTAACCCTCACCGTCACCAACCGGGCCGGAAAGGATACCGCGGTGAAACAAGGCTTCATCACTGTCGGGAAGGAAGTCCCGTCACCCGTTGCAGGATTCTCTGCCAGCCCCGTCCGGGGAACAGAACCGCTCACCGTCCGGTTCGCTGATGAATCACGCAACAATCCCACAGCGTGGTGGTGGGACGTTGACAATGATGGAACGATCGACAGCCGGGAGAAGAACCCGGTGTGGACCTACACCGAATCCGGTGTCTACACCGTCCGTCTCACTGTCAGCAGTGACGCAGGGAAGGATGAAGAGGTGAATGAGGCCGCGATCATCGTCCTTGAACCGGTGACCGCCAGCAGGACCCCACTCCCCACCACGAACATTCCGATGACAAGCATGCCATCGATACCAATCCCGCTTCCTCCCCTGGCGGGGCCCGTTCAGCCTCCCGGATTTGCCTGGTTGCCTGCGCTCATCATCGTGGCATGCCTGCTCACCGGTGCATACCTCCTGATGCGGGGCCGCTCGTCCCGGCAGGCCTCCGATGACGGCCCGGACCTTCATTTCGAAGTGACGGGTGGGATCGAGTATGGGGAGGATGATGCAGGCGAAGACCTGCTCGACTCCATGGTGGAGGAACTGGAAGAACGCGATGAGGAGGAGCATGGTCGTACTTGAACCGAGCCCGGAAATCGTCGAAGAAGTTGCTGCCATGCTCAAAAAGGGCTCTATCCCGGCACTTCGGGAGGCCGGGAACCGGGTGCGCAAGACACCTGCACCATCGCTGAAGTCGATCGACATCCCGGCAGAATTCCAGAAGCTTCTCTCAAGCTACCTCACCACCGGTCTGGTCAGGCTCAGCATCCAGAAAGTGCAGGCCAGTGATGAGTTGCAGCAGTCGCTCCAGGATTCCCGTTCCGCATACACCATCCTGCTCCACCGGCTCCCGGTCCTGCGGCTGCCGGAGTACTCTCCCTACATCACCATCGCCCTGAAATCAGGAGCCACCGAGATCTGGCAGGCAGAAACCACCTTTTCAGTCACCGCCCTTGTCACACTCCGCAATACCCTGGTCACCCTCCGCGAAGAGAAATTGCGCGAATTCCGGTTCGGGTCGCTGAATGCCGGGATGTCCATATACCTGAAGAAGGGACCCATTGAAGAAGCCCTCCACTCATTCAAACGGGATCTCACAATCCCGGGGATGATGGCAGGGGAGAAGTAGGTTTGGAGGGGGATCATCGCTCCCGGGTAATTGCTTCGTGGGGAGATGATACATGAACCCCCTCACTCTATCGATGACAAAACCGGGTATCACCGTCCATACGTTCACGAACCCTGTGAGAAGGATAAGGCAAAGGAAACGGACCGGACTGCCGGTTAGAAACGACCGGTTTCCCCTATGGGTTATCCCATGCCTATTTACCCTTTCACAGCCAATATATATCAAACACTCTGGGGAATGAAATCTCCTTTTGATGGATCTCAATCGGTAATCCATTCCATAATAGCGGGTGTGCCGTGCACAACCCGGCGGAACAGTACTGCAGAATGGCTGATGCTGCCATTTCTCTTCAAAAGCATCGCACAGATGGGTGATACTGATGAAATCTTCTGTCAGAGAAACCGTTATCGGGACGAGATCCGGATATGTCATCCGGTACACCTGTCCAGGTTGCGGCCATGAGAATTCGATTGTGTACAATATGCCGAAGGCTTTTTACAGAGAATCCCGCGAGGCGACCTGTGCACGGTGCAGGAAACGCTTCACCGTGATGACACCAGGGCTGCGGTAGAGAAGTCCCTCCCGGGCATCATCTTTTTTCTTTCATGTGCCAAACTCACCATCGCACCCCGGTCAGCTCCTCTGCCACCCTCCACAACCGCTCCTGCACTTCGTGATCATAGGTGAGCGGTGAGGAATGTCCCGGCTCCCTGCTCGCATCGAAGTATTCACCGGAGACTCCCTCCACCTCCGGAGAGAGGGCAAGATCGACCAGGAATTTCGCACCTTCGGAGGGGGGGATTCCAAGGAGGGAAGGGAACAACACTTTCAGCATCTTGGTAGAGACCACCCCGGGATTCACGCAGTTGGCCGAAACCCCGCTCCCAGCGATCCTCCTGGCGAGCGCGTAGGTGAACGTGATATTGGCAAACTTCGTGAGCGCATAGATTCCGTAGACCGAGTAGCTCGTTTCACCCTGGAGATTATCCCATGCAATACTCTTGATGATATTGTGCGAGACCGACGAGACGTTCACCACCCGGGACGGAGCGCTCTTCTCCAGCAGCGGCAGGAGCTGGCGGGTGAGGATGAACGGGGCGAGATAGTTCACGGCAAAGGTTGTCTCGATGCCGTCCGGCGTGAGGATCCGTGTCTTCTTGCCGGTCCCGGCGTTGTTGATGAGAACGTCGAGCCGCTCATACCCGGAAGCGATGTCCGTTGCGAGCCGGCGGACATTCTTCTGTTCGGAGAAATCAGCGGTAAAGAGGGAGATCTTTGTGCTGCGGGTCGAATCCTTCATGTCATGGAGCACCCGCTTACCCTTCTCCGGGTTCCGTCCGTGAATAATTACCTCGGCACCACGGTATGCAAGCTCGCTTGCCGCCGCTTTACCGATACCATCGGTCGAACCTGTCACAAGGATGACCGGGGGTACCATGATCGGTCATCATCATGCAGGGAAATGAACCTTTTGCACGGGAATCATCCTTACAGGTCTGGTAATTGCCTTCATTGTGCTGTTAAAAAGAATCTGATTTTTTTTCCTCTCATACGCTGACCGGCGTTCCTGCGGATACCGGCCTGCTGGTCACTGCCTTGTAGATCTCCCCCACGATGAGCGGGGGGAGGCCGAGCAGGACGATGAGGGCCCAGTCTGCAGCGGAAAGCGCGGTGGTTCCGGTCAGCATCTGGAGGATTGGCTGGTAAACAATCAGGAGCAGGGCTCCCACGCTGAAGAGGACTGCCGGAATGAGGTACCGGTTGGAGAACAGCCCGATCCTGATGAGAGGATAACGCAGGGACCGGAAATTCAGGACATTCAGCAGTTCGAAGACGACCAGCCCGGCGAAGGCCATGGTCTGCGCTTGTTCAAGGCCGGCAGGCAGGGTTCTCACAAAGATGAAGATGGTGGCGGCACCGGAAAAGATCCCCCGGAGAAAGATCGCCGTCGTCGCTCCCGGGGTCAGCAGCGGTTCCCGGGGATCGCGGGGCTTCTGCTCCATGATATCCTTTTCTGCCGGCTCCACCCCGAGGGCAAGGGCTGATGCCCCGTCGGTGATGAGGTTGACCCAGAGGATCTGGACCGGGAGGAGGATCAGAGGCAGGTACATGACCAGTGCACCGGAAATCGCGATGACCTCCCCGACATTGGAGGAGAGGAGATACTTCGTGAACTTTGAGATATTGTCGTACTCCCGTCTCCCTTCCTTCACTCCGGCCACGATGCTGGCAAAGTTGTCGTCTACCAGCACCATGTCGCTTGCCTCCCGGGCGACATCGGTCCCCTTGATACCCATTGCGATGCCGATCTGGGCTTTCTTCAGGGCCGGCGCATCGTTCACCCCGTCGCCGGTCATGGCGACGCTGTGGCCATCCTCGTTGAGGATCCCGATTACCCGGACTTTGTGGACGGGGGTGGTACGGGCGAGAATCCTGGTCGTGCGGAGTGCTGCGGCAAGCTCAGCGTCGGACATCGCGTCAATGTCTTTCCCGGTGAGGACCCCGCTGCTCTCCAGGCCGACTGAGTCGGCCACCGCCCGGGCGGTCAGTGCCGAATCCCCGGTGATCATGATGACCTCAATGCCTGCGGTGCGGCAGAGCCTGAGCGCCCCCTTTGCCTCGGGACGGGGTGGATCGATGATGCCGGCAAAACCAAGGAATATGAGATCCTGTTCGATGAGATCGGGCGTCGGTTCAGGATTTTCCGGTACCGGCCGGCAGGCAACGGCAAGCACCCGGAGACCACGCTTTGCAAAGGACTCATAGGTGGTGGTGAGCTCTTCCCGCCGCTCAGGGGAGAGCGGCTCATCCCGCTCGTTAACCCGCAGCCGGGCTGACCGCGGGAGGATGACCTCGGGGGCACCTTTCACATAGGCGACCGCCCCTCCCGCTTCCTGGTAGATGACCGTCATCCGCTTCCGGGTGGAGTCAAAGGAGAATTCCTGCACGGGCGGCGAGGGTTTTTCCTTCACGCCGGGAATCCCGGCCTTGTGTGCAGCCACCACGAGCGCCCCTTCTGTCGGCGAGCCGATGATCTGGTGGTTGTCCCCCTGTACCACCAGCCGGGCGGTGCTCGCGAGGAATGCTGCCTTCAGGAATGCAGCGAGATCGGGCAGGATGACGGGGTCGACAGCCTCGTCTTCATAGAAGAACTCCCCTTCAGGGATATACCCGGATCCGGTCACGTCATACATCCTCCCCGGAATGGCGATCTTCTGGACCATCATCTCGTTCCGGGTCAGGGTTCCGGTCTTATCGGTGCAAATCACCGACACCGACCCCAGGGTCTCAGACGCGGCAAGGTGGCGGACCAGGCATTTTTTCCGGTAGAGCTGTTTGACCCCGATGGCAAGCGTCAGGGTCACCACCGCGGGGAGCCCTTCGGGGATGACGGCCACAGCGAGGGTCACGCCGATGAGGAACATCTCAAGGAGATCCCGCATCTGGAGGACTCCGATGATGACCACCAGCGCTGCAATCCCCACGGTGAGCAGCCCGAGGTGCCTGCCGAGCACGTCCAGCCGCCGGGCAAGGGGGGTCTGCTCCATCCCGAGGGTCTGGGTCATCCCGGCGATCTTGCCGAACTCAGTGTCCATGCCGGTGGCGATCACCACTCCTCTCCCGTGGCCGTTCACGATGGAGGTTCCCATGAACAGGAGGTTGTGGCATTCAGTCTGCGGGGTGTCCGGGGGGCAAGTCCCGGGCGCTTTCTCCCGGGGAACCGATTCGCCGGTCAGGGCCGCTTCGTCGGCCAGGAGTGTCGCAGATTCCAGGACGATCATGTCGGCGGGGACCTTGGATCCTGCTTCGAGCATCACCACGTCGCCGGGAACAACCCGGGCAGCCTCGATCTCCAGCTCCCTGCCGTCCCGGAGCACCATGGTCCGCAGCCCCAGCATCTGCTTAAGGGCGTCAATGGCCCGCTCGGCCTGCCACTCCTGGACAAACCCGAGGATGGCATTGAAGATCAGGATGACCAGGATGGCGAGAAAGTCGATGTACTCGCCGACAGCAAAGGAAATGACGGAAGCGATGAGGAGGATGAAGATCAGGACGCTCCTGAACTGCCGTAAAAAAATCTCAATTCTGGTGGCCTTCCCTTCCTCCGTGATCGTGTTGGGACCATGGGTGCGGAGCCGCTCTTCTGCTTCCTTTACGGTAAGACCGGATGTGCGGGAGTGCAACCGCTCCAGGGCCCCGTCCCCGGAAAGCTCCTGCCAGCCTGCCTCCCGCCCATCGGTCACTGCATCACACCCGGTATTGATTCTCTATTCATCCGGTGAACATATCAAGACCGTTGTTTTTCCGACAGCATGCCGGGCAGTTCTTCCGGTTCACGGGTGACTTCTTTTCCCGTTTCGCGGGCCCTGTCGGTGAAGAATCAGTCCGACAGGTATATTCCTGGCATCAGGCCTTTCGCTCCACAAACAGACCTTTCTTCCCCTTAACCACCTTGCACTCCGGGCATCGCCAGGAATCCGGAAGGTCCTCAAAGGGGGTTCCCGGAGGAATGCCTTCCTTCGGGTCTCCCTTCTCGGGATCGTAGATGTATGTACACTCAAGACACTGCCAGCAAACGTGTTTCTTTTCCGCCATACGAGATGATTGGTATGCAGATGGATTAAGGATTTTTTCCTGGAAACGGGCGGGAGATCGGATCCGGAAATTTCCGGGTAACTTTCGCATCGCTGTGAACAGAGTTCCCCGGGGGGAATCTATGGAAAGAACCGAATATTTCCCAGGGCACCTGCGACCCGGGTCATTTCCGGCTGACATGAAGAATTCCCATCACCAAGGCAGATAAAAGATCTTTTTTAATCCTTTGAACGACCAGGTGACAAAACATGAGCATGAAGGAGAATTTTACCCCTGAAGAATGGGAGAACCTGCTGAATCTGCCGTATGCGGTTTCCATGACAGTCATGGTTGCCGCCCCGTCGGTCATGGGGGTATGGGGCGAGACGAAAGCCATGATCCAGGAACCTGCCCGCCTGGCAGCAGAGAGCGGAAGTGCGCTCGTCGGTCTCCTCCTCGCAGAGCTGCAGTCAAAAGCAAAGGATCTGATCAAGGAGCAGCAGAACCTCTGGAAGCATGATCAGGCAGGTTACCGGACAAAGACCCTGGGGGACTGCCGGGCCGCTGCAGCAGCCCTGTCAAAGGTTCCTCCCGAAGAGGCCCTGGCCTACAAGAAGTGGGTACTGGCCATCGGCATGAAGGTGGCCGAGGCAGCAAAGGAGCACGGGGTAGCGGTGAGTGATCAGGAGAAGGAGGCGCTTGCCGGGATTTCTGCAACCCTCGGCATCAGTGCATAGAGCAACGCCGGATATTAAAGATCAGGCAAAACATGGACAAAGAATATATCGAAAATTAAAAAAAAATATCAGAGTTTGCGTTCCAGCAGCGCCCGCATCGCCCTCAATTCCTCGAGCACCTGCTGCAGGTCGGCAGGTTTCATGGGTTGCGGGGTGACCGTCCGCCCGCTGCCGGTCCCGTCGCCGCCGCTGCAGACCCGCACCATGGTCCGGATCAGCTCCCGGAGTTCCTCCGCATGTACAATTCCCTCGATGCTGATCTCCGGCACTCCTTTGCCCGAATACCCGGCGGTCTGGATCGAGACCGTGGAGATGCCGAGCGGTCGCATCACTGGCCCCTGTTTAATGTCGATGTTGGTGACCCTGTTGTAGGGAACGATCCCTGTTCTCCGGAAGATGACCCCCCGCTTCCACCGCATCTCGTCGTCGTGCAGCTCATACCACATGCTGTCGTAGTAGAGCCTCGCCCAGATGTAGAAGAGGACAATGGCAACGGCGATTATCACCAGGGCTGCATTGAAGGTATTCCAGGAAATCTCCCCGTAATAGACAAGGGGGAAGAGTACGATTACGATCAGGAATCCCATCAGGAGGATGAAGTTCGTGGTAAACCAGGTGATGATTGCACGGGAGGGCTTGAACGGCGTATCGAGGGGGAAATTCTCGCTTTGCATGAACTATCGGGTATTACATGAGGAGATGGAGGGGATAAGGGTATCGGGATCCGGAAATCCCTAGAACAGGCCCATGATCGGCCCGTAGACAATGACGATATAGTACAGGCCAACCGCGAGGAACACTGCCGCGACAACCCTTTTCACCCATATTTCCATCTTCTGCGCCGCGGTCATCATCCCGGTCACCCGTTTCATCCCGTGCACGATCAGGAACGAGATAATGATGACCGGCAGCCCCGTCGCGAGGGCGAAGACCGCTGGAACGACGATCGCATCCCCGGTCCTCAGTGCAATGGGAATGAGCATCCCGAAGAATAGGACCGCAGAAAACGGGCAGAACGCAAGGGCAAAGATGACCCCTAGAAGAAACCCGCCGGCATATCCCCGTTCGGCAAGATACATTTCAATCTTCTGCAGCCACCCGTGCCCTCCCGGGAGTGGGACATCGATGATCTCCAGCATCACGATACCCATGATGACCAGGAACGGGCCGAGCAGCTTCTCCCCGTATTCCTGGAGGAAAAAGGAGATTGCCTGGATGTTCAGTCCGCTATAGACGATGAGAGCGGCAAGGCCGACGTATGCGGCCATCCTTCCCAGACTGTAGAGCGTTCCGACCAGGAGGGTGTGCCTGCTGTCCTCAATCTTCCGGGAGACATAGGCTATGGCGGTGATATTGGTCGCGAGCGGGCAGGGTGAGAAGGCCATCAGGAGTCCGATGAAGAAGGCAGCAACAAGGGGGATACTGCTGGTCCCCAGCGCTTCCATGGCGCCCATGGGATCGATCAGGAAAAGTCCCCCGCGAGCCTCTTGTCGATAACCTCTTTCAGGTAGGCCATATACTCGTCCTTGTTCCCGACCTTATACCACACGGTGAGATCCTCCTCTTTGTGGAATCCGTCCCTGTCATATACCCCGATCCAGAGTGATGAGCCGGTTGGTCCGTACCGTTCCACCAGAGCCGTATTCTCCGGAAGGTCCATGTTGATATGGGCAAAAACGACCTTCCCGGATTGCACCTCGGGTGCAAAACAGGTATTCACCGTTTCTTCCGCGTAGGCCCCGAGGGTGACGCAGGAATAGCATTGCCGGGTGGCATGGAAGTGGTAGACCTCAACTTTTTCGACCGGCGACGATGACCGGGAAGTGTCGATGCCCCCGGATTGTCCGGATCCGCTGCTGGTGGTGCAGCCGCAGCTGATCAATACCAGGCACGGCAGGAGGAGAAGGGCGGTGATCATTACCATCCGTTTGACCTTCATGCTCCGGTCGTCCTGAATGATCCTTCGTGTCATGTTCGTATCCTCTCTGTTATGACCCGGGAGAGGGTCTCGATCTCATCGTACCGTGCCTCTTCCATTCCGCGTTTGATGATTCCTTCTCTCGTGGCAACGATGTAGCTTTCCGGAACCTTTCCGATCGCGTCCATCCTCTTCCCGGCGCAGCACTCCTCGCACCCGTCCACTGCAACGAGATAATCGCCTTCCCGGAGTTCTTCATCCAGCGGGCGCTTCAGTGTGCTGAGCTGCAGGTGCCGGGATATCAGGACCGGATACCGGCACCGGAGCGAAATCCCGGTCATGGTGGTAAGCCGGCCGGTATGGGAGATCCCGGAGCAGGTCAGGAGGAGAACCGGCCGGTCACCATCGTTCATGATGAACACCCTCCCTCAAGGCCGGAATTTCGTGGCCGGGGCTCAATCGCACCCTGAGCAGCATGCATCGTCTCCGGTGGTAATGGTCTCCACAATGCCGATAATCACCTGTTTCAGCAGTTCAGCGGGCAGTGCCTCGTAGAGGTCATCCCCGATCCCGATCGCCCGGCACTCTGCCTCGTCCTGCCCGGCGATGCAGGCGCAGGAACAACAGGGGGTCTGCACCACATGTGACCCGGCAAGGTAATCTTCCAGAGGAATGCCATTCAGAAATACCTGGTTCGACTGCTCAATCCGGGAATCCGGAAGAACCCTTTCCCTGAACCGCACGGTAACCTTTTTCTCCCTGAAGAACGGTTGGAGTTCCTCGAGAACATCCCGTATGGCATCACCGGTCCGGCTGCACCGGTCACAGGTGCCGGTTATATGAGTTCCAATGTGTTTCCATTCAATGACCAGGTTATGCTTCATGTGAACCACCCCTGTGTCCGGAGACAGATCCTCACCAGCATGAGCATGACCGGGACCTCGATCAGCACGCCCACGACGGTCGCGAGTGCAGCTCCGGACGCCAGGCCAAAGAGAACCGTGGCAGTGGCGATTGCCACCTCGAAATGGTTCGAGGCCCCGATCATGGCCGAGGGGGCGGCATCCTCGTAGCGGAGCCTGATGAACCGGGCAAGGAAGTATCCGAGACTGAAAATGAGCGTGGTCTGGATGAAGAGGGGAATTGCGATCCAGACGATGGTGAGCGGCTGGGCCAGGATGACCTCCCCTTTGAAGGTGAAGAGGAGGACCAGGGTGAGAAGGAGCGCGGTGATGGTGACCGGGGTCAGCAGGTGCACAAACCTGGTGTTGAACCATTCTTCTCCTTTCACCCGGAGGATAATCTTCCGGGTGAGGTAGCCTGCGGCAAGGGGGAGCGCAACATAGACGAGAATGGAGAGGGCCAGTGCCTGCCAGGGGACCGGGAGCTGCCCGACACCCAGGAGGAATCCCCCGAGCGGCCCGTAGAGAACGAGCATGGTAAGCGAGTTGATGGCCACCATCACCAGGGTATGGCCGTCGTTGCCTTTCGCCAAATAGCCCCAGACCAGGACCATGGCCGTGCAGGGGGCGATCCCGAGCAGGATGCACCCGGCAAGGTAACTGCGCCATAACGGAATTTCCAGCATCTTCATCCCGTCCACCATGACCACGGTACCGTCCCCGTATGGTGCACCCACGGGAAGGTCCAGCCCGAACGGCATCTTCACCAGGTCGACTGCTTCGGGTCCGATGAACCCGATGAAGACATACCCGAGGAAGAAGAGGGCGATGGCATACATGGTGAAGGGCTTGATTGCCCAGTTGATGAACAGGGTCAGGGCGACCGGCCTGATATTCTTCCCGGCTTTCAGCACCTCGGTAAAGTCGATCTTCACCATGATGGGGTACATCATGAAGAAGAGGGCGATGGCGATAGGAATGGAGATGACCGGGGCTTCTCCCGAATAGATGGAGAGAGAATCGAGGTAGCGGGCCAGTTCGGGGGCAAACTTCCCGAGCAGGATGCCGGTTCCGATACAGATGAGAACCCAGACCGTCAGGTAGCGCTCGAACCAGCCCAGGCCTTTGGGTTCCTTGGTGACGCAGACTTCACCGGGCATGACTGCCAATCCTTGTTATGTTCCGGAACCTTCAATCATTGTTCTCCCTTCCTTTCCCTTCGAAGGCCGCAGAGACCACGGTTTCCACGTCGTCTTCTGTGAAGTGCCTCGTATACACTTTCTCAATTCCAAGCCCGGTAACCACGATATGCTGGGCGGGGACAATCCCCTGTGCAGCGGCAATTTTCGCGGTACATGTGGCCGGACATCCATCGATGATAACCACCTCGTCTGCCTCGGCGATGCGCATGTTCAGCCCGGCATCACCCGTTCCCAGCAGGGCGACACAGCTGGCAACGCCGTACCCCTCGTCAGTAAGCTGGAGTGCGGCCCGGTGTGAAATCTGGCCAACATTCGCAATCCCTGCACAGGGAATGATGATTCGTTTCCTGCCGCCGGTGATGACAGAAGTGTCACCGCAGGCACACGCCGGTCCGGTTTCCTTTGTCACGGCTTATCCCTTCAGGATACCCTTGAGTTCTTTCACGTCCGCGACCCGGCCGGAGACTTTCAGTTCCCCGTCAACAGCCAGGGCCGGGGTGAGCATGACGCCCCGGTCCATGATCTCGGTGATATCATCGACTTTCCTGATCTCAGCATCGATTCCGAGTTCTTTCACCGCGGTCTCCACGTTTTTCATCAGCCGCTTGCACTTCATGCAGCCGGTGCCGAGCACTTCTATCTTCACCATATCATGCACCTCGTTCCCGTGACGTTGTGAATTCCCGTACCAGGGCTGTCCGGTACTGCTCTTCTGCCCGGGCAGGGACATAATTGTAGATTTTTACTCTCTTCATGAGCTCATCCCCGGTCTCTTTCTCTCCGGCGAGGTTCATCGCCGTTACTTCAGCAATGATGGTATCGAGCATGGCGATACCGACCACGACGCCCCCGACATCAACCTGGCGGATACGCCGCAGGGCGTCCGCCGCACAGCAGGGTTTTTCATCCACTGGTACCACATCCCGGTAATCCCAGGTAGGGGAAGAAATTTCCGTAGATGATCCCGGCGGCGGCTGAGAATGCAATCACCAGGAGGGCAAAGGCTGCGGTCTTCCGGGCACCCATGATCCGGTAGAGCACCAGGAGGCTCGGCAGGCTGACCGAGGGGCCGGAGAGGAGGAGGGCGAGTGCCGGACCGCCGGCCATGACACCCTGGGTGTAGCCGAACGTCCCGCCGATGATCGGGACTTCAAGCAGGGTGGGCATGTAGAGAATGGTCCCGACGATGGATGCCAGGAGACAGGCCACGATCGAGTTATCCCCGAAGAACGGGCGGAACGTCTCCGGCGGGAGGAAATAGGCAATGATTCCCACAAGGAAGGTGCCGGCAATCAGGATGGGGAAGATCTTTTTCGTGAGGTCCCAGATCTCGTAGCCCCATTCGGTCACCTCGTCCCGCTCGAAGTAGTAGATGAGCAGGAAAGCAACCGCAATGGTCAGGAGGTAGACGATGGAGAGGCGCAGGGAAAAAGCCAGCAGCGATGATGCCCCGATGACCAGGATGAGCACCAGGAAGACGAAGAAGACCGGTACCACCCATTTCGGCCGGCCTGGTTCTCCCCCGCCGGCTGGCATGAATCCCTTTCCGGAAGCGGTCAGCTCCTGGTCATAGGTCCGGAAGAGCAGGGCCATGATCAGCCCGATGACGATCGACATGGTGATGGCAAAGACAGCCCGGGCGAACCCCAGGTCCCAGCCCAGCACACTGGCCGTGTAGATGATGGCCAGGATGTTGATGGCCGGGCCGGCATAGAGGAAGGTGGTGGCGGGCCCGATACCGCTCCCCTTCTTCAGGATGCCGGCGAACATCGGCAGGATAGTGCAGGAGCAGACCGCGAGCACGATCCCGGAGATGGAGGCGATCCCGTAGGAGACGGATTTCTTTGCCGCTGGGCTGAAGTACCTGAGGATGGCCTCTTTCTTCACGAAGGCGGCAATGGCGCCGGCGATGAAGAATGCCGGGACAAGGCAGGTGACGGTGTGGGCAGCCAGGTACTCCACGACTGCGCTTACACCGGAAAGCAGGGCACCGGTAATGGGATCAGTCATGGCCGGCTGTCACCCCTGAGGGGATACGGCATTGGTTTTCCTGAATGTTCATCTTCTGCTCCACACATTCCCTGTTATTATATTTCAACTATATTTGAAATATTTGGAGCATGAATCTTGTGATAGTGTACGTTGCCCCGGTTTTCCGTGAGAATACTTGGCCTTTATGCCATAACTCCGCACCACTAGTTCCAAATCATCGGACCGGTAATAGTGAACTATGCCTGCCCCTCTTGTCGGACGAAAATTCGGTGTCGGAATAATTGAACCGCTGGCTCCTGAAAAAGCACAGGGAATCAGGGTTCTGGGAATATCCGGTTCCAGCCGGCAGCAATCCGGGATGTCAAAGTCTGAACGTTTGCTCCAGAAAGCCCTGGATCAGTATACATCGTACGGCTGCACCACCCGGTTCCTGCGCCTCAAAGACCTCAAGATCTACGACTGTGAAGGAAATTATTCCGAGAATCCGGCATACTGCACCTACCCCTGCCAGAGCACCCTCAAGTACGGGGACGATGAAATGCAGACGGTGTACGATGCGGTACTGGATACGGATGTCCTGATCCTTGCCACCCCGATCCGGTGGAACAACCACAGTGCGCTCGTCCAGAAGTTTGTGGAACGGATGAACAGTATTGAGAACCAGTATTCCTGGTTTGGCAACCGGATGATTAACAAGAAAGTTGCAGGGCTGATCATCATCGGGCATGTGGACGGCATCCAGCACGTGGCCGGAAATCTCCTGAACTTCTTTGCCTGGCAGGGGTTCCATATCCCCGATGTGGCCATCGCGTCCTGGGTCGGTGAGAATGACGAGGATACCACCAAAGACTGGGACCAGATCCAGCAGAATAAATACACCCGGGAGGACCTTCAGAACCTCATCCACAGCTCGCTCCGTCTTGCTTACCAATTGAAGCAGGAAGGGCCGGATTGATTTGAACATTTCCCATTACCTGAAGGCATGGCAGAGATCCGAGGGCCTTCCATCGTGAAGCATTACCGGGCGGGGAAACCTCGGAATGGAAAAAATACGTGAACCAGGTGTATGCAGTCCCGGAATTGTTGCGGGAGCTGCAGGTGTGAGGGATACCTGGGGAAAGGTTCTTTCCCGGCAGGATTCCCGGGGTTCACCAGACGATGAGATGTCACCCGGTGGATTTTTAACTCCTCATTAACAGTGTAATCTATGGACATCCCCTATGTGCCAGAGATCATTCATCTGTTCGCCCTGGTCTTCAGTGTTATCGGGGTCGCGCTGGTCATCTATGGGGGAATCCGGGCAGCAGTCGAACTGATCCTTTCCGGATTTCACCGGAAAGCAACCAGCAGAAGCAAGATCAAGAGAGAATTTACCGGCTATATTGTATTTGGTCTTGAATTCTTTATTGCGGGCGATGTGCTTACAACGGTACTGAATCCCACCTTAGAGGACCTTACGCTTCTTGGCGCAGTGGTCCTCATCCGGGTCATACTTGGATATTTCCTTGAAAAAGAATCAAAAGAATTTGATATTGAATCGTGACGGCCTCATTTCCGCGAACTCTTTCCCGGCAGGGCACGGATTGGCGTTATTTCGCGTTTCCCGGCCTCTCTCATCGACATCCGGATTTCATTCAAGGGACGTATTACATCCCCCGCAGTTCTTTCTCGGTGCCCTTTGCGCAGTAGTATGCGTGGGTAAGCCCCATCATGTTCGTTACCGGGCATGTCGGGCAGATGCAGCCTTTCGTCTCGACTGCACACGCACTCTTCCCTGTGGAACAGAAGAGCAGTTCGCCGTTGTCCTTCATACACGAGGTATAGGTTGGACATTTCCCGCAGACGCACATCGATCGGTTCTTCATCATCATCTGCTTCCGCTCTTCCGGAGACATCTGCGCCATCTTTGTCGCCATTTCCATGAATTTGTCCATGATCTTTCTCTCTCCTCTCACGTGACGACCAAGAATATCCCCCACTCTCATAAATACCTGAGGGGTGCTTTCCAGAGACGTTTGGATATTATTGGAGGGGTTACGTATTTCTGACAATAACGGGTTAATTCCAACTTATCATATGAGGGGTGCGATAAAACCATGAGTAATTTACTGTTTCCTGACATTCCATCGCAGCTGGATGAAGCATATCATTTGTTGAAAGAAGTCATTTCTGACATTCGGAATATTCCACAAGCATTGACGACGATGCAGTTTAAAAGGGTGGCAAAGGAACTTCGAAGAACCTTAAACACAATTAAGCTGGTTTGCGTCAAGATCGACGCCGAAGCAGAAATAGCCCGGGATTTCGATAAACCTCTTAAAATCACCTATGACGAGCGGAGAGAGATCGTGGAAAAAATAAACCGGTTATCGGATGAACTTAATGTATTTGTTGAACAACAACAAGTCCAGGAATTCCTTCGCAATTACCCTGATTTAGGACGCGTATTGTTCTTGAAGATGTATGGCGAAGGTGAGGATTATACCTCCGAAGACATATATCAGTCTGAACAGGAATTTTTATCCTGGATAGCAAGTGTTATTTTCTATATTGGTAAGGTGATTCAAGAGCTCGATAGAACTGTTGCTACTATGTGATCATGGAGTTCAGCCCAGACGTTTTAACCGCATTCCCCGGGATATGCGTGGCCGAAGGCAAAATCCTGTCCGTCCATATTGCACAGGATCATCCCGGACTGGAAGCCCTGAAACTGGATAGTATCCGGGAGATAAAATCCCGGTATTCACTGGAACATATCAGGAACGAACCACTCTTCAGGGCATACCGGGACTTTTTCTGGAGCGTGGGCGTCGATCCCACCAAGACGCGGCCGGCTTCTGAGGCCCTGGTGAGGAGAATGCTTTCCGGAGGAAAATTCCCCAGAATAAATACCGCCGTTGATGCCTACAACCTGGCATCTGTTCGTTCCGGGATCTCTATCGCAGCGTTCGATGCCGATACCCTGACTGGAGATCTGACGATGCGGTTTGCCGGGGAGGGGGAACTCTTCCTCGGCATCGGGATGGAAAAACCGGTGGTGCTTCAGAAGAACCAGGTCATCCTCACCGATCCAGAACAGATTATCGCCATCTACCCCTACCGCGATTCGGATGCCACAAAGGTGACCACCGATACGAAAAATATCCACATTGTGACCTGCGGCGTGCCTGGAATTGACAGAAAGAAGGTGGTTGAGGCATACGANNTATTTCCGAACGAATAAGGATCCGGATGGCCCTGAATGAAGGGAAGCCGGTACCTGGCAGGGAGCGAAAGAAGCCTGATCTTCCCGACATCCACATATTCCTTTTCACCCCCATAATCCGATCACCACTGCCCCGGTTATCATGACGAGGGCCCCGAACATCCGTCCCCGGATATGCTGTTCATGAAGGAGGAGCCAGCCAAAGAGCACGGAAAAGAAGATAGACATCCGCTTTATCGTGATCACATAGGGAACGATGGCCATGGTATAGGCAGTATTGATCGAGATTCCCTCAATAGCCAGTATCATCCCGACCGCTCCGTAGATGAAAAAGGGGGAATGGGGGAAACGCGGATCTGACGGAACCGGGTCCGGTCCTATGGAATCCCGGGCAACGAACGAACACCTCGTCCTGGTCAATACTGCAATGAGGAGGAAGACAATGGCTAAGAGAAAGAGGATGAGTGCACTTCCAAAGAGCGGGCTGGAATTGAGGACCACCTCTTTGTCATAGTTAACAGACAGACTGTAAAGGAATGCGACGAAGATCATATAACGGACTCCCTGATCATGACGAAGGGTGAGGAGGGGAGTAAACAGGGAGGCGGTTTGGCCATGGCCGGACTTCTGAGTGAGCAGGAAGGCGCCTGCTGTGACAAGGAAGATACCAGCGGCGCCAGCCAGGGTTGGGATTTCTCCCAGAATGATGAACGAGGTAAGAATCAGAAAGACAGGGGTGAATGCGAGGATTGGTATACACAGGGAGAGATCAGTTGTGGAAAGTGCCCGATAAAAGAGGATTGTTGCCACGACATTAATGGCCACGGTTGCAGCTACCGCTGGAAGAAGACCCGGGCCGAGAGGTGGGATGCCGAAAAAGAGGATCAGGGAGAAGAGGATCAGGGAAGCGGTAAGAAAGGAATACCCGGCAAGGAAAAACGGAGGGATTCGTTGGAGGAGCACCTTTACTGAGAGGCTGTATGTAGCCTGGCTGATGGCACCGAGCAGGGCGATCGGGAACCAGATCATGGTTATGGAGTGTTATCGGGATGGAGGATAAGGCTGCAGCTGAATTTCTAAAAATATCCTCTTCCATCATTTTCCTGTTCATCTCGTCAGCCGGTTGACTGGAAAATGATAAACAGGCTATTATCAGCGTTTTCTGGAATGAGTTGAAAGATACCGTTCTCCTAGATGGTAAGAAAACGCCCTGGACTTTGGTATAATCGACCGCTTCTTAAGGGAGGATTTGTCTACAAAGGCAGAGGACAAGGGGAGAAAAACAGCCACACGCTTTGCAGGCCCTGATATCTCAAATATCAGGTTCTCCTTTATTCCTCATCAAAATAGCCGGAACACACATACGATGTGGCAATCCGCTGGAGTCTCCCGCCGCATTCGGGGCAGAAGTGAGGTCCCGGGGGAGGGGCGCAACAGGCACATCCGTTATTGAGATAGAATTCCTCGTGGCATTGTGTACATGCATATCGGTCCATATTCCTTAGGTATATCCCGGATATGGTTTGAACCTTCCCTGAACCCTTGCGTCGATTCAGATATCCGGATATTTCTCGCAATACTTTTCTCCTGTTCTGATTTGAAGCAGCAATGCCATCAGAATGGGTGAAAAGGGAATTGCCATGTGCGATAGAGTCCAGAGGTCTCGAATGGATAATCCCGGTTCCTCCTGACCCGTCGCGTGGAGCGCCGCCTCCCACGGAGCTTCATGCTCTCAATGTCTCACTAACGAGATTATGACGCCAACCTGCTGAACCACCCGGGATCACTCCTGGATCAGGTTATCTTATTTTCTGGAAAGGTGCCCAGATTTTCACCAATATTTTAAGGTGCACTGGCCTATTTCAGGAAAATATATAAATATCTCGAAATTCTTTGCTATAATGAGGTAATCAAGGTGGCAGATTTACCTATTGCTGCAGTTGTTAGAATTGCAAAGAAGAGTGGAGCAGAGAGAGTTGGCAGCGATGCCGCTGCCTCTCTCCTGGCAGAGGCAGAACGCTACATTGCACAGCTCGCAAAAGAGTCAAACAAGCTTGCAATGCACGCAGGACGAAAGACGATCAAGGAAGAGGATGTTTATCTAGCGGCAAAGTCCGTCTGAACTCACTTCCTTAATTTTTACCATTTTTCACAATTTTCAGTAGTAGGTGCTCCGTAAGGGAATTTTCGTATCAACAACCTCAATACGGCGTATTTTAAGCCGATATTATGATTTTTTTTAAACTCAATTCACGAAGAGTTACCGTAGTTCCTCTTTTGCGATGACCCATTCTATGGAAATGAGAGCATAATACAACGGCGTTTGATCCCTTTGGGGCACTTCTCACTTTTTCCAGGATTTTTTCCTATTTCTTTTCGTACGCGAAAGATCCTGCAAAATACCCTCGATGTGCCCTATGTCCCCTCAACCGGATTCTTGAGCGGTACAGCGGCCGGGGGCTGATAGGTCCCGGTCGGCACGTCCGTGCGGACCTGTTGATGACGGTGAAATGTGCCATTCGGAAATGCGGTGAGGAAATGGCCGTTTGCTCTGGGGCGGGCGGGATGGCGAGGGGTATTGGTGTGGAGGGGATTTGATGGGGAGGATATGGAATTGTTAGAGGGGGGGTTCAAATTAACTGAGATAAGAAAGGGTTTCTTTTACCGATCTACCCATGAGGAGCCACTATGGAACCCCGCACTCACCCAGGTCATCGAACTGGCGA
>DANP01000023.1 GCA_002499905.1 Methanolinea sp. UBA277 | reverse complement strand
GTGCCAACCACGGTGCCGACTACAATACCAACCTGCCCGACAACGGTGCCGACAACGGTCCCCCCGACAACCTGTCCGACGACAGTGCCGACGACAGGTGAACCTCAGCTCCCGCACATCTTCTATGGTGCGATCAACCTCATGGGTGAACCGGCACCCCCGGAGACCACGATCACGGCGGTAGTCGAAGGTGGCGGCGGTTCCCTCATCACTACCACGGAAGGATACTATGGCGGTGGAGGGTCAAGCGAAGACAAACTGCTGGTGCAGGGTTCCATCGACAACGGGGCTCCGATCTCATTCTACGCAAATGGGTACCGGGCAGAGTGTTACGATGTGCAGGAAGAAGGGGCCTGGCAGTGGACCTATCCCTTCACCTCTGGTGAGGTGACAGAGCTTGACCTCAGGGTCGCTGAAATCCCGCCGGAGCCCCCCATTGCCGTCTTTTCCGCCAACCAGACATCCGGCAACGTTCCACTCACCGTCGGATTCACCGACGACTCCCTCAACAACCCCACCTCCTGGTTCTGGGAGTTCGGGGACAATGAGACCTCCGTGGAACAGGACCCGGTCCATATCTACACGATGGTCGGCAACTACACCGTGAACCTTACCGTAAGCAACGATGCCGGGAACGACACCCTCTCCCGGCCGGGATACATTACGGTGACCACACCCGAGCCCCAGCCGCCGGTCGCTGAATTCACCGCCAACCGGACATCCGGACCGGTTCCGCTCACCGTCGGATTCACCGACGATTCCCTCAATAACCCCACCTCCTGGTTCTGGGAATTCGGGGACAATGAGACCTCCGTGGAACAGGACCCGGTCCATATCTACACGACGGTCGGCAACTACACCGTGAACCTCACCGCAACAAACGATTACGGTGACAGCTCGATCTCAAAGCCGGGATACATCAGCGTCACATCACCGGCGGAAATGTACTACATCACCGCCACTGCGGGCGGCGGTGGTGTGATCAACCCGAGCGGGCTCGTTGGGGTCACGCCGGGTAGCAATGCGATTTTCAACATCACTCCGCATTCATACTACGCCATCCAGACCGTTACCGTGGACGGGGTGGCCAGGGGTATACTCTATACGTACACCTTTGAAAACGTCTATGAGAACCATACTATCACCGCCACGTTCAGGCAGACGGGCGGTGGAGGCGGCGGTGGAGGCGGCGGAGGCCCCTATATTCCCACCACAACGCCCACCACTGTGCCGACCACGCCAGTCGACCTGACCGGCGGAGTCTCTGACAGCGGGGATACAGGCGGCGTTGTCACCATCCCGACCACCGGAGCGCCCGGTGAGACGCCTGTCGAGACAGCGGTGACCACCCCCGTCCCCACCACTACCGTTCCACCAGCCCAGCCGTTCTGGGCCCGGTTCCCGCTGGCCTGGCTGATCCCCATCATCCTGGTGATCATCATCCTTGCGGGCCTGGCTTACTACTACTACCAGAAAGAGAAGGGCGAAGAGCTCTTTGAAGAAGAATAACCTTTTTTTCCACTGACGCGTTCCTCACGGCACATTCAGGGTGCATACCCCGGGTTTATCAGCAGGAATCCCGATACGGATAATACCATTACCTCGTACGATGAAAGAGGATAAGGAATGGACGAGAGCCACACTATCTGGATAGAGAAATACAGGCCGGCAAAACTTGCCGATATCGTCGGCCAGGACGAGATTGTGGAACGCCTCCAGTCCTACGTGAAAGCCGGGAGCCTCCCGCACCTGCTCTTCACCGGCACAGCGGGGGTGGGAAAGACCACGGCGGCAGTCGCCCTCGCCCGGGAATTCTTCGGCGAAGCGTGGCACATGAACTTCCGGGAGCTGAATGCGTCTGATGAGCGTGGCATCGATGTGGTGAGAAACCAGATCAAGCAGTTCGCCCGGACCTCTCCCCTCGGTGAGGCATCCTTCAAAATACTCTTCCTCGATGAAGCCGATGCCCTCACCCCGGATGCCCAGGCAGCCCTGCGGAGGACGATGGAGAGCTATGCACAGACCTGCCGGTTCATCCTCTCCTGCAACTACTCGTCAAAGATCATCGACCCCATCCAGAGCAGGTGCGCCATCTACCGGTTCAGGCCGCTCGACAGCCCCGCGATTGCAGAGGAGATCCATCGCATTGCCCGGAGCGAGAACCTGACCGTCACCGATGATGCCATCGAGGCCATCACCTACATCGCCCAGGGCGATATGAGGAAGGCCATCAATGCCCTCCAGGGTGCCGCCATCCTCTCTCCCGAGATCACCAAGTCAGGGGTCTACGCCATCACCGCGACGGCGAAACCCGAGGAGATCAGCGAACTCCTGGACCTCGCCCTGTCCGGGGATTTTGACGGCGCGGAGCGGGTTCTTTCCAGGCTCCTCCGCGAGCGGGGGATCGCCCCGAATGAGTTGATCAACCAGTGCTACCGGGCCATCGTGAGAAGGCCCATGGACGAGCGGCTGCGTGTGGCCCTCATCGACCAGCTCGGGACAACCGACTTCCGGCTCTCCGAAGGGGCGAGCAGCGACCTCCAGATGGATGCGCTCATCGCCCAGTTCGTGATCCATGCCAAACGGTTCAGCTGAGGGAGACGGGATGGAGAACGAGCCCCAGACCGAGATCATCGACCGGGATGCAGACTGGAGCAAATTCCTGAGGGGCCGGTACAAGAAGCAACTCTCCGAACTTTCGCGCGAGTTCCCGTACCGCAGGTCGCTCTTCATCGATTACCGGGAACTCGAGAGTTTCGGGAAGACCGGTATCCGGATGGCCGACGAACTGCTCGGGAACCCCGGCAAAGTCATCGGTGACGTCAGGTCGGCCATCGGGGCCCACCAGCTGATCAAGACCAAGGACGGGAAGGCAGCAAAAGAGGTCAACATCCGGTTCATCAACCTCCCGCGGAAGATCGCCATCAGGGGGATCCGGTCGGACCATATCAACACCTTCATCAGCGTTGAGGGGATCCTCAGGAAGACCACGGAAGTCCGGCCCCGGGTCGTGGAGGCCCACTTCCGGTGCCCGGGCGGGCACATCACCATCCGCGAGCAGGGCTACGGGAAGTTCAGGGAACCGGATGGCTGTGCCACGGACGGGTGCACCTTCAAGAAACTGGAGCTCATCCCGAAACGTTCCCGGTTCGTCGATTCCCAGAAACTCCGAATCCAGGAGTCCCCCGAGGGACTCAGGGGCGGAGAGCAGCCGCAGACCCTCGATGTTGATGCCACCGATGACCTGACGGGGAAGGTGGCCCCCGGCGACCGGGTGATCATGAACGGCATCCTCCGATCCATGCAGCGGGTCAGCCACGGGGAGAAGAGCACCATCTTTGACATCTACCTGGAGTGCAACTCGATCGAGATCGCCGAGAAGGAGTTTGAAGAGGTGCAGATCGAGGAGAAGGACGAGGATGAAATCCTTACCCTCTCCCGCCACCCGAACATCTACGGGAAAATCATCCACTCCATCGCGCCGACCATCTACGGGAACGAGGACGTCAAAGAGGCGATCGCACTCCAGCTCTTCGGCGGCATAACCAAGGAGATGCCCGACGGGAGCCACCTCCGGGGCGACATCCACGTCCTCCTGATCGGAGACCCGGGCATTGCCAAGAGCCAGCTGCTCCGCTACGTGGTCAAGCTCTCACCCCGGGCGATTTACACCAGCGGCCAGTCGTCTACCTCTGCCGGCCTGACCGCGACCGCTGTGAAGGATGAATTCGGCGACGGGCGGTGGACGCTTGAGGCCGGTGCCCTGGTCCTCGCCGACATGGGGATTGCCGCCGTCGACGAGATGGACAAGATGCAGAAAGAGGACCGGAGCGCACTGCACGAAGCAATGGAGCAGCAGTCGATCAGCGTGGCCAAGGCGGGCATCACCGCCACCCTGAAATCCCGATGCGCCCTGCTCGGTGCCGCCAACCCGAAGTACGGCCGGTTCGATGACTACACCCCCATCGGCGAGCAGATCAACATGCCGGCATCCCTGCTCTCCCGGTTCGATCTCATCTTTGTCATGGGCGACAAACCCAATCCCCCGCTGGACGGCGCCATCGCCGAGCACATCCTCAAGGCCCACAGCATCGGGGAGACCATCGCCCAACATGCAAAGAATCCCATCCCGGGGGTCAATGATGAGTATATCCGGGAGCAGCTCAAACCGGTCACCCCCGATATCGAGCCGGTCATCTTCCGCAAGTACGTCGCCTATGCCAAGCGAACCTGCTTCCCCCGGCTCTCCGATGCCGCCCGGCAATCGCTGGTCGATTACTACCTGCGCCTCAGGGGCCTCGCGTCGGAGTCCACCAAGCCGGTTCCGGTCACCGCCCGCCAGCTGGAGGCCCTTGTCCGGCTCGCGGAGGCCAGCGCCCGGATCCGTCTCTCATCCGATATCGAGCTGGCCGATGCCAAGCGGGTGATCAATATTGTCGACACCTGCCTGCGGCAGGTGGCCTATGACGCCAAGACCGGGACGTTTGATATTGATAAGGTGGTGACCGGCTTCTCGAAAGGGAAGCGGGATCTCATCCGCACCATCAAGGAGGTCATCCGGAGGATGGCAGATGAGAGCGGACGAGCCCGGATTGACGACGTGATCGACCAGATTGCGAGCGAAGGATACCAGAGGGACGAGATCCGGAAACAGATCGACATGTTCCTCCGCCAGGGCGAAGCCATGGAGCCGAAACCGGGCATCATCAAGCTCATCTGAACAGGCTTTTTTTTACCGGTGCGTCCAGTATATAGCATGGCAGGAACGCGTGAACAGGCGATCTTTGAGGCAGCCATCAAGCTCGGGGCGCTCTACCACCAGTTCGTGGGAACCCCGGTCTCTCCGGAAACCGCGTCGTCACTCGAGACGGCGATCCGGGAGAGCATCAGCCTCCAGCCGTACGTCCGCGAGGTGCGTATCACCATCGACCGGTCGCAGATGGAGAAGAACGTTTTCGGCTACTCCGAGCTGGAGGGGACCATGCTCACCGCGGACGTGGTAACGCAGGTCGGAACATCCTGCTGTCATGCCCGGCTCGAGAGGAGAGGAGACTACCCCATGATGGAAATCATCCGCTGCTATGAAGAACCCGGCCATCCCGATCACTGACGATCATATCCATATCGATCCGAGGAACGGCAGGGGACTTGCGGCCGCAAAGGATTTCCAGCGGGCCGGGGGGACCCACCTCTTCCTGGTCTCAAAACCTTCCTCCTCGTTCGGGATCTTCCCGGAGACGGGTGAGGAGTTCAGGGAGGTTTTCGATGAGACGGTTGCTGTTGCCGACGCGGTCCGGGGGATCGGGCTCACCGTCTTCGTGGTGCTGGGAGTCCACCCCGCCGAGATTACCCGCCTTTCCGGGCACTACCCCCTCGATGATGTGGTATCGGTGATGAAGCGGGGGCTGGATATCGCCGCAGAGTACATCGCGGAAGGGAAAGCGGTCGCCCTCAAGAGCGGTCGGCCCCACTACGAGGTGCCGCCCGCGATCCTCGATGCATCAAATGACGTGCTCTCTCATGCCCTCTCCCGGGCTGCACGGCTCGATTGTGCGGTCCAGATCCACGCAGAGAGCGGTCCGTGTATTGATGTGGTGGATCGTGCCGGCCGTGCCGGCCTCCCTGCATTTCGGGTGGTGAAACACTATGCCACTCCCGACACCCCCCTCACCCCCTCGATGATCGCCACCCACCCGGCAATTCCGGAACTGGCGGCGGCAGGGCGGCGGTTCACCATGGAGAGCGACTACATGGACGAGAACAGCAGGCCGGGGGCGGTCATCGGGCCGAAATCGGTACCCCGGGCCACGTTCAGGCTGCTCTCCGGGATGCTGATCACCACTGAGGATGCGCACCGCATCCATGTTGAGACACCCGGCCGGGTGTACGGCGTCGAAATCTCGCGGTGAACGCGGCTTCCCCGTCGTATTATTTTATGTATTCACCCCGCCACGTATATCCAATGTACCTGAAGATTCACCGCACCCCGGCCGGTGATGAAGTCGTTGCAGTATGCGACAGGGAACTCCTCAACGTCCGGATTCGCCAGGGCGATCTCGAGATCCACATATCAGAGGCCTTCTACGGAGGAACCCTCGCGACTCCGGTAGAGGTCAGAACCGCCCTCTCCCGAGCCGGGAACGCAAACCTGATGGGAGAGCGTTCGGTGGCCCTGGCCATCGATCTCGGTCTGATCGGAAAAGACGGATGTATACGTATCGGGTCAGTCCCCCATGCCCAAATCATCAGAATTTAAGATACGGATCAGGGAGAACATCTGCCCCCGCTGCGGACGCCCTTCGGCTGACGGAGGACTCTGCGGGGCCTGCAGGGTGGCACAACTCTCCTGGTTCTCATGCCCGGCACGGGTTGTCAGCATCTGCTGTCCGAGCTGCGGCTCCTGGAAAGAGGCCGGTCTGTGGGTTGACACCGGTGTTCCGAGGGAGGAGCTCGCTTACGAACTCGCCAGGCGGGCGATTCACATCATTCCCGAAGTCAGCAATCCCGGGGTCGCCATCAGCATCCACGACCAGAGCAGCAACCGCTCAATCGCGGAATGCCGGATGTCGGGAACCCTGCTCGGAGAGCCGGTGGAAGGATCCTGCCAGATCGAGATCCTCTGGCAGAAGGAACAGTGTGACCGGTGCAGCCGGATGTCGGGGAGCTACCACGAAGGAGTGGTCCAGGTCCGGGCAACCGGGAGAAAACCCCTCCCCTGGGAGCTCCGGAACGCCGGGCGTATCGCACACGAAGTGGAGGAGGCGCTGGTTTCCTCCGGTGAACGCCTCTCGTTCATTTCCGAGATCGAAGAGACCCGGGACGGCCTCGATATCACTATCGGGTCGCAGCGGATCGGCCAGGAGATCGCCACGGCCATTGTCCGGGCCATGGGCGGGCGGTATACCACCCATCCGAAGCTGGTCGGCGAGCGGGCGGGAAAGCGGCTCTTCCGGATCACCTACTCGGTCCGGCTCCCGAAATATATGCGGGGGGATATCATCGTGGTCCACGGCAGGTATGCCGAGGTGCAGAACGCTGACGGCCGGGATGTCAGGTTCAGTGAAATTCCGGATGGACAGCAGCGTTCGGCCCCGGAAAACAGGATCGACGCGCTGGTAGGAAATGTGCGGGATGCCGCCGAATACCTGGTCGTGTTCCGGGAGGGGGACACGATCGGCGTCCTCGATCCCGCCACGGGAGAGAGTACGGAGTGCCGGATTCCCCCGGGAATGCAGGCAGAACCCGGAGACAGGATCCGGATCCTCCGGACAGCAGACGAACTCATCCTGCTGGGGTGACCATGCGAAGCCGCCAGATCCCTGCGGAGCTGCTCAGCTCGGTTCGCGATGCGGACTGGGTTGACCACACCCGGCGTTCCTACGTGGAGCAGGGTATCGCACATGTACCGGTGAAGGAGGGCTATCCCTGCGACACGGAACTGCCCCCGACGGTCTCCTACCAGGGAAGGGGGTTCTTCATGGCCGGCCCGATCGCCATCGTGCAGGGGAAGGAGCCGACAGAGGCGGAGATCGACCGGATCGAAACCTGGAAGAAGCCGGATGCCATCCTCTGGATCCGGTCCTGCCGGGGTGTGGAACGGATCCCTGACGTCCGGGTGCTCCGGGGTGAACCCTCGGAGGTTTCGTGCCGGGAGATGGGGATGGTGTTCCGGTTTGACCCGTGCCGGGTGATGTTCTCGCAGGGAAACCGGACCGAGAAAGCACGGATGATGCGTATTATCGGGGGCAGGGAGCGGGTCGCCGATATGTTTGCAGGGATCGGGTACTTTACCATCCCGGCAGCCCGTGCAGGGGCACGGGTGCACGCCATGGAGCTCAACCCGGTAGCCTATGGGTACCTCTGCCGGAATATCCGCGAGAACCGGGTGGAGTCACGCGTTGTCCCCGAGTGCGGGGACTGCCGGGATCTCCTGACCGGGTGGTATGACCGGATCATCATGGGTCACTTCGACTCCCCTGCATTCCTCGACATCGCAGCCGGCCATACCCTTCCCGGCGGGACCATCCACCTCCATACAGCAGGATCCCGTCATCCGGAAATCCCCGAATCCTGCAGACGGTGGTTCAGTGAGACCGGCATCCGGAGGATAAAAAAGGTTGCACCGCACACATGGCACTATGTCCTTGACCTGAAGGTGGTCTGATGCAGGAGAGCCTGAAGGAGAAGCAGATCGTTCTCGGGGTGACCGGGAGCATTGCCGCCGTGGAGATGGTGCGGCTTACCCATGCCCTGCGACGGAAAGGGGCGCGGGTGACCGCGGTCATGAGCGGCGCGGCAACCCGCATCATCCATCCCGACGCCCTGACCTACGCCACCGGAAACGAAACGGTGGTGGCGATCACCGGCAGGGTGGAGCATGTTACCCACTGCGGCGACGACGGGACCGCCGATCTTCTCCTGATCGCTCCCTGCACGGCAAACACCCTCTGCAAGACAGCCGCAGGGATCGATGACACCCCGGTTACAACCTTCGCCACCACCGCACTCGGCAGGGGTATGCCGGTAATCGTCGTGCCTGCCATGCACCACAGCATGTTCCGTCACCCGGGTCTTCGCGACTGCCTGGCACGACTGGAACAGTGGGGGGTTGAGGTGGTGCCGCCACGTATCGAGGAGGGAAAGGCAAAGATCGCCGGAACCGATGAGATCGTCCTCCACTGTGAACGCGCGCTCCTCGGCAGGCCGCTGGCCGGAAAACGAATCCTGATCTCCAGCGGCCCCTGCCGTGAAACGATCGACGATGTCCGGGTGCTGACCACCCGGTCGACCGGGCAGATGGGACAGGAGCTTGCCCTCCAGGCATTCCGCCTCGGTGCAGATGTCACCATCGTCCATAGCGGCCGGGTTCCCTGTGTGCGCAACGTGGCGGTCACCAGCGCATCGGACATGCGGGAGGCTGTCCTCCGGATCTGCCGTGAAGAGCCGCCCGACCTCTATATCAGCGCAGCCGCGATCTCGGATTTCGCGCCTGAGCCGTTTGCAGGAAAGCTGCGGAGCGGGGCTCCGGTCACACTGACCCTGCACCCGCTCCCCAAGCTGCTGGATGTGGTGATCACCGGGTGCGGAATCCCGGCCGTGGCCTTCAAACTCGGTTCAGACGAGGAGGGAGCGGCACAGGATCTGCTCAAAAAGGGCGCACGAATGGTGGTGGTGAACAGACCGGAGAGCATGGGTTCTCCGCAGGGAGCAGTAGTGATGATTACCAAAGATTCCCGCACCGAGACAGAAGGGCGCAAAGAAGAGATCGCGGCGGCGATATGGCAGTGTATCCTCGACCGGGGAGTGACCCGGTGAAAACTGTTGTCCGCCCCTGTCCGGCCTGATGGGTGAGCATAATGAGAGAAGAGTCAGGCATATCATCGGTAACCGCGTTCTGTCCGGGCCATCTCTCCGGCTACTTCTACCCGGTCATCGGATCCCATCCCTCGACCACCGGCAGCATTGGTGCCGGGATGGTGATCGATGAAGGTGTATCGGTCCGGGTAACCCGTGCGGACGAACCATCGGTCTGTGCCCGGCGCGTCAGGGAGGATGGTACCATCCTTGAAGAGTTCACCGATTCGCCCCCGCTCTCCTACCTCGCCGGGCAGTTCCCCTGCACCGTCCGGATCGAGACCACCTGCACTCTCCCCATCGGTGCGGGGTTCGGACTCTCCGCAGCAGCCCTGATGGCCGGTGCCTTCGCCATCAACGCACTCTGCGGGGCCGGTCTCTCCCCGGGGGAGTGTATCGGACGGGCCCATGAAGCAGAGATCCTGCACCATACGGGCCTTGGCGATGTCGCGGCATGTCAGGGCGGCGGGCGTGACTACCGGACGGGGGCCGGAACCGGTGCCGGGATCGTCCGGTACTTCGATGTCCCCGAACCGGTCTACGCGGTGAATTTCGGCCCCCTCCACTCACCCGGCATCCTGGGATCCCCTGAAACCCTGGAACGGATTGCCGGCGCCTACCCCGGCCAGCTTCCGGATACCCCGATAAAGTTCTTCCGCCTCTCCCGTCTCTTTGCGGACCGGAGCGGACTGCTGACCCCTGCCGTCCGCGAGGTGCTCGCGGAGTGTGACCGGGAGCAGATGCCAGCGAGCATGACCATGCTCGGAAACGGGGTGTTTGCCCCGGGAGAACGGGCATACGGGATCCTCTCCCGCTACGGTGAGGTGTTCGAACTCCACATGGCGGCATCCGGGGTCAGGATTACGGGGGTACAGCCGTGATCCCGGAAGACCATCCCCGGTACCGGTCACTCGTCGTCCGGGAACGTCTTGCACGGTGTGCACAGGAAGGCATTGTCGCCCTTGAAGGACTCACCGCCCATGGCCGGGGGGAAGCCTTTGACTACCTCATCGGAGAAGAGACCAGTCCCGGAGCCCTCCGGGCCGAACGGATTGCCGCCGCACTCCTCCTCTCGGCTGAGCACGCGGTCATTTCCGTAAATGGAAACACCGCGGCCCTCGCTGCCGGGCTCATCGCCGGCCTCCAGGAAGCTTCCGGCGCCGCCGTGGAGGTCAACCTCTTCCACCGGACCAGTGAGCGAATGGCAAAGATCACCCGGCTCCTCGAAGACCATGATGTCCGGGTGCTCTCCGGGGTGCCCGAACGCCTGTTACCCCTCCCCCACGACCGGGCACTCTGCCTGAGAGCGGGAATCGGATCGGCAGACGTGGTGCTGGTTCCGCTCGAAGACGGGGACCGGTGCCAGGCACTGTGCGGCATGGGGAAGAAGGTGATCGCCATCGATCTCAACCCCCTCTCCCGGACAGCCCGCTCCGCCGACCTGACCATCGTTGATGAGCTGACCCGGGCCATACCCGCCACCACGCGGTTCTGCCACGAACTCGACCGGACGGAGGCGGGAGCGCTCTCCGAAGGGTTCGACAACCGGGAATTCCTGCAGGAAGCGATCAGGGCTATCATATGGAGGCTTGAGCATGCTCTGGATTGAGAAGTACCGGCCGGTATCATTCGGGGAGATCCTCGGGCAGGAGCAGGTGATATCCCGGTTGAGGAGTGCCGCCCGGACAGGTTCCCTCCCCCACCTGCTCATTACCGGTCCCGCAGGCACGGGGAAGAGTGTGGCCGTCGAATGCCTCGCCCGGGAACTCTTCGGCGAACGGTTCGGCGAGAATACCACCACCATCCAGGCCTCGGACCTCTTTGAACAGGGGAAGAAGTACCTTGAAGGGAACGAGCGGTATGCCCATATCTACCGGAGGGAAGAGAGCCTGCTCACCAACTTCAAAAATATCACCCGGTGGTATGCGTCCGTCCGCCCGCTCGATGCAGAGTTCCGCCTTCTGATCTTCGAGGGGGCTTCAGCCCTCTCCCGCGAGGCCCAGCAGGGTTTGCGCAGGATCATGGAACGCTACAGCCGGACCTGCCGGTTTGTGTATGTGACCACCCGCTCTTCGGGCATCATCCCGGCCATCAGCTCCCGGTGCCTTCCCGTCTTCTTCTCCCCCCTCAGCGATGAGGTGGTTGATGCCCGGTTGCGATCGATTCTCTCCTGCGAATGTCCGGCCGGACCGGGCCTCTCGACCGATGAGATCGAACTGATCGTACAGGCGGCTGGAGGTGACCTCAGGAAGGCGATCATGCTCCTGCAGGTGAGTGCCGGTACTGAGGGTGCGGCCGACCTGATCCGGTGGTCCCAGACCGAGACCGGGCAGATTGCCCAGGCGGCACTGGCCGCTATTACAAAAGGCGATCTCCCTGCCGCCATCCGGAGGTTTGAGACCCTGATGATCGAGTACGGCCTCACTTCCCGGGAGGTTCTCTCCGAGTTCCGGAATGCAGTGCGAAAGGAGTATCATGATCCCCGGCTCGTAACACTCCTTGCCGAAACAGATTATAGGTTAACGCGGTGTAATAATGAATACATCCAGCTGAATGCCATGGCTGCACGTATCGCACAGGAGATATTCTGATGGGGGAATCGCTCGAGAAAGTCAGGCAGCACTATGATGAAGTGGCCGATATCTATGACAACCGGTACAACCGGAACCGGGGACGATTCTACTATGGCCACATCACCAGCCAGGTGATGGACTGTATCCCTGCCGGCGGCCATATTCTCGACCTCGGATGCGGGACCGGGCTCTTCCTGAAAGCTTATGAACGGTATGGCGGGAGCGGGGTGGGGCTGGACCTCTCCAGGGGTATGGTGCAGCGGGCACAATCACGGTGCGTGTCCAGCGATTTCACCATGGGAAATGCCGAGGTGCTGCCATTCAGGGACGGGTGCTTTGATGCCGTAACCAGCCTCCTCGCCTTCAGCTATGTCAGGAGACCTGATCAGATGCTCTCCGAGGCATGCAGAGTACTTCGCCCGGGCGGGGTCATTGCCATCTGCACCCTCGGAAAGAACCTGTTTACTTCCGGTCTTCCGGCAATCTACAGCATGGCCGAAGTCATGAAAGTCCGCTGGATCGGTATGGGATCCTTCGGAGAACGGTACTATGATGACCGGGAGATGCAGGATCTCCTTGAGGATGCCGGGTTTGCCGGGGTGCAGGTCAGGCGGTGCTCGTTTGCCCACCTCAACCTGGCCGATCCTTTCTTCGGGATCGCACGAAAGATTGAACCGTTCGTGGAAGAGAAAGTCCCCCGGCTGGCCTACAACCTCCTTGCCCAGGGAGTAAAACAGGAATAGGTCAGGTCCGGGAACGGATCCGGTCCATGACACGCTTCTTCTTTGCCACCGCCGCATCTGCTGCCCGGAGCACGGCTTCCTGCATCGCTTCCTGGTCCCGCGGCAGCCGGTCGGCGACTTTCTTGACCGGGGTGTATGCCGATTCGCGGAAACGGGGGATGAATGCATGCTCTTTCCCGTCAGCCACCAGGACCGCTTCCGGCGATCCGGCCTCCACCCGCCCGACCTCCCGGATGTTCACGCCGGCGGATCTCACCACGCCGGAGACCTCGTCAACGGCATCCCGGGGCAGGGTGAGGAGGAGGGAATCGAGGGAGACCCCGAGGTAGTCGATCTCCAGCTCATCGAGCATCAGGCGGACGCCGGCCCGGACAAGGCCGGCCACCCGCTCCTGTTCGACCAGGATGCGGCAGCCGGCGGTCTGGGCCATTTCATGGGCATCCCCCCGAAGCCCGCCGTTGGTCACATCGGTCATCGAATGGATCCTGTCAATCGCCGGACTGTCGATGAGCGCATCGGCTGCCCGGAGGAAATCGAGATTGATGGTCTCCTCAACGATCTCCGGGTACCCGGAATAGAGGGCAGCGGTGGCAATGGTGCCGCCGCCTGCGCCTTCGGTCATGAGGACGATGTCCCCCGGCCGCGTCTCCCTTCGTGCGGTCAGGTGGCGTGAAACCCCCACCGACCCAACGCACCCGGTAAGCCGGTCACCGAGGACCATGTCACCCCCGATCCTCAGCGTCGAGCCTGCCACGAGGGGTACGTTCATGAGCTCCCCGACTGTGCAGACCCCTGCCGTATAATCAAATATCTTTGCCACGTCCCCGTCATCTGCCACGTGGATATCTGAAAAGAGCATGAGCGGCCGGGCACCCATCACGTAGACATCCCGGAGTGTGGCCCGGGTTACGTGGAACCCGGCAAGAAACGGGAAATCGGAGAGCCGCGAGTGCATCCCGTCGACCGTGCAGACCACGAACCGCGGACCATTCCCTCCGGATGACAGTTCAACGGCTCCGGCATCATCGAGCTCGTCTACCCCTACCGATGCACCGGTTTTTCCGATGATCCGGGCGATCTGACGATGGGCGAAGAAATCTCCCGAGCCCCGTGAACCTACTCCGAACTCCCCCATCTTTACACGGGAGGGGGCATACGAGAAGAAGTCGCCGGTGAGCCCTTCTGTATTTCTCACCTCATCGATGACCGCCCGGGCAAACGCCCGGGCATACTCCGCCGGCTCATCGGGTTTGAACGACCGGACAATGCCGGTCAGTTCTCTCCAGACAGCATCATCTCCATCCCCGGCCCGGAGATGGCGGCGGACATATTCCTCCACATCCATGCTGAGGAATGTGGTCTCACACACCGATAAAGAGCTGGCATACGGCCCCCCCGTTCCCTACAATTCCCATGAAAGCGGCTGGCTGATCTGGGGGACTGGAACGGATCAGGGCGATACGGGTCAAGAGGAAGGCCTCCTGATGGTGCACGAAATATCAATTTTTATGCCTTCATTACTCAATATCGGGATTTTCAGGTCGATTTTAGCCAAAAGATTTAAATTGCTCGTCGGATATAACCGTATTTATATCTTTGCCCGGAGAACCTGCCGGAAGACCGTGGATAACAGGTATCCGGAGAGATACACAGGTTTCAGGGCATATGAGGAGAGACAGTGAGAGGATCATGGCCAACGCTGATCGATCAGCATGTTATTCAAACCCGGCCGGATTCCCGACCGGAAAACCGGGGGGTCTGACCGTGCATACCACTGCACGATCGGGAATCATCTGCATTCTCGGCCTCCTGATCATCATCTCCGCAGCCGGTGCGAACGGAGATACCATCCCCCCGCTTCCGCACCTGTTCTATGGCAATGTCACGATTCTGGGGGATCCCGCCGCAGCAGGACTTCCTGTGAACGCTGTGGTGAAAGCCGGTGATACGGAAGTCGGCGGGGGGACGATCGCTTCAACCTTGGGCAGGTACGGCGGACCCGGGCCGCAAGACCCGAAACTGATCGTATCCCTCGATGATCAGGACGCCATCGGGCCGCTTTCCGTTGCATTTTCCGTGAACGGGATGCCGGCAGTATGCAGGAAATACGGCACCGGTACCTGGCTGGAGACGTTTCCCTTTAGCAGCGGTACGGTGACCAACCTTGACCTGAACGTGGAGGAGCTGCTCCTTTCCGCAAACTTCTCTGCTTCAGAAACGCTCGGATTTGCCCCCCTCAATGTACAGTTTACCGATACGTCAACAGGACCCCATAACAGATGGGAATGGAGTTTCGGTGACGGTGGAACATCAACCCAGCAGAATCCCATCCACCAGTACACCGTTCCCGGCACCTACACGGTCTCCCTGACCGTCAGGGATTCCGGGACATCGGCCTCGGATACAGAGACAAAGCCCGGTTACATTACGGTAACCCAGCTCCCTGCTCCCCCTGTTGCGGCATTCACCGCCAATGTGACCAGCGGAGTGGCGCCGCTCACCGTCCGGTTTACCGATCTCTCCACCGGCCTCCCCTTTGAATGGGGATGGAGTTTCGGAGACGGTGGGACATCCTCCCTCAAGAACCCGGTTCATACCTATGCGAACCCGGGCGTCTATACCGTGACCCTGACCGTACGGGGAATCGGCGGGATCGATTCTGAAACGAAAATACATTATATCATCGTCAGTACCCCGATCCCACGAGCAAATTTCACCGCGAACCAGACCAACGGTGTTGCCCCGTTCACGGTAGCATTCACCGACCTCTCGACCGGGTATCCGGATGACTGGAGCTGGAACTTTGGGGATGGCGGGACCTCAATATCCCAAAATCCGGTGCATACCTACAATTCTGCAGGAATTTTCACCGTCACCCTCACGGTGGAGAACAGTGCGGGGACAAACACCCTCACCAGGAGGGACTACATCAACGTCACCTCATCGCTCCTGCCCCGTGCCTCGTTCACTGCCGTACCGGTATCGGGATATGAACCCCTGACCGTCTCCTTCACCGACACGTCAGCCGGAAACCCGGTCGCCTGGAACTGGTCGTTTGGTGACGGGACGTATTCAGATGAGCGGAACCCTGACCATATCTACGTCACGGGTGTCTATTCGGTGACGCTTACCGCCACCAATGACAAGGGATCGGGCAGTATCACCAAGAATAACTATATCACCGTATACCACCGTGGAGCCGGAGGTGGCGGCGGTGGCGGCGGTGGCGGTGGCGGCGTCTTCTACATCGGCGGTACACCGACCGCAACCGTACCTGTAACTCCCACTCCCACGCCAACGATTCCATCCGGAGGCCTCGTCCTTGGGCCGGACAACACCACCATCCTGGAGACAACCATCGTCTCTCCTGACGGGGTTGCCTCGCTGATTATCGGGATAGGGGTGCGACCGGTCGGACCGGACGGGCAGCCCCTCCGGAATGTCTCTGTGATTCCTCTTTCAGAGGATGCGATCCCTGCCGGTGCACCCTGTACTTCGGTGGATTATGCATATGAGGTTGCACCTGCGGGATCAACCTTTGGGCCCGCGGTACTGCTGATCTTTACCATTCCCTCAGAAGAGTGGAGCCTGGTGAAGGCGAACCAGCCGATCATCATCTCCTTCAACCCTGATGCCGGAGCATGGACAGAAATCCCGACAGAACTACGTGAAGAAACCAGGACCCTGACAGGGCATATCACCCACAGTGGCACGTATGCTATCTGCATGAAGGCTCCGCCTCCAACCACCCTTCCCACAGAACCACCGGTAACTCCGACACAACCGGGAACAGGAGGTTTTCCGTTCACGGTGGCCATCCCCATCATCGTTCTCCTGGTGGTGGCACTTGGAGCGCTGGTTTACTTCATGAGTACCCGGCGATGGAAGGGCGGCCCTCCCCCTGAAGAAGGGTCCTGAAAAAATTATCCTCTCTTTTTCACCCGCGGTTTTCGTATTCGACAATTTTTTGCCGTTATTTTTGTTGAATCGGTAAAAATATCAGGATTCGGCCATTTCACCCTCTGTCCACCGGTTCTGCATACCGGAGCATAGGCGGCAAAGTGAGAGAAAAATATATAAGAACCTTATCCCAAACCACCACTATATAAAAGAGTGGATCATCCCAAGGTGGTAACCGGGAGATCATTCAATTATGCAATCAAGGTGGTGCTTGAAATGAAGCTTCGAAGATACTTACTAGCATGTATCGTGCTGGTCATCGCGTTGACTGTTTTTGCGATGCCCGTATCAGGACAACTGAATGTTGTTCCCCAGAATGGTACGGTCCTTCTTGGCGAAGAAGGACTGGACGTGACCGCTGCTGTTGGCAGTGCAAATTACCTGGGATGGTGGTCAGGGTCAGATTATTCCACTCCGCCAACCCGTCAGATTGATCTGGCCGGCTATGTGCTGACGAACTTCAACATAGATGACGGGATTGGTTCTCCGTTTGTCGGCACGGAAGGAAAAGGATCCTGGTGGAGACTCAATGCTTCCGGTGAGATAAATCCCACACAACGGGCATTTTCAGTGGTTTCCCCCCAGGCAACCTTGAAGATAAGGAACCTGGATTATGGCACCGATGTGACTGGCAGTACTGCACTCATCGGCGACACCCTCGATTTTGAGCTGAATCCATCGACCCTGCATTACATTTTCCTCCGTGACCCCGTTGCTACCTTCAACTGTAAAATCGTGGTGAGGAGTCCGGGCGGAGTGACCTATTCAAAGTTATGGACAGATGTATCGCAGAGAGATCTGACATTCCTTGACGTGAATTCCAGTCCGTGGTACTGGTCATCAGGTGACGGGATTGCGGGGAACATCAACCAGGGATGGAAGACCGATGCTGTCGATCTGGTCACAAGCCTCCCTGTTTACAGTGCAGGAGTATATCAGGTCACCATCGAATGCAACCAGAACAGCCTCGGGTTTGTTGGCACAACAAAGACGGTAACCCTCGAAGAGGAACAGCCCGTACTGACTGTCGCTCCATCTACGCTGATCCGTGGCAATAAATTCTTTACCACCGTGGAAGGGATCCCGAATACCTATTACATCATCTGGATACAGGGATGTTCGGTATGTCCCGGATGCTGCAGTGGGGGCGCCATGTCCGGCATCTGCTGCGACCAGCCGCCGATGATGGTGGAGGGTCAGGAAGGGGTCTTCTTCAAAGGGCAGCAAATTGAGTGGAATTTTGGCCAAACGATCGTTCTGGACTGCGGATGCGCCTGCACCAACACGGTATATGGAATCGTGCCCCATTCACCGGCGGACGGAAAGTACTACTACGCCCTTGTCCTGACCGACGAGAACGGTGAGCGGACCATCGAATGGCAGACAACGAACTGCACCGCTCCCATGAAATACAAAATTCATACCCAGCGCTGGATCCCTGCTGATATGTATGAACTGGACCTCACACGGCCCTTTGCAGAGGCCTGTGTGAACGTCCAGAAGGGAGTCGTTACCCTGAATACCGAGGTGTGCGGAGAGATCACTGACCAAACATATCTCGGAGAAACTGTCAGACTCTATGGGACCAACAGCGATTCCAAGTGGACGTATCTCTTCATCACCGGCCCCTGCCAGAGTTGTGCCGGAGAAAACATGGAGGTGACCAAAACCGTAGTGAACGGAGTCGCCTCGACGTTCACCGTTGTGCCGGTGAAATCCGATGGAACCTGGGAGTATTACTGGTATACGAGGAACCTCCAGATCGACCTCGGGCAATACACCATCTATGCGTCGAGCATGCCAAATGACGCTCCGGCCCTTGAAGGGGTGCCCTGTCATGACTGCAGCGATGTGGCGATTTCCTGTGCTGCCTGGACCAAAAAACCGTTCACCTTCCTTGAGCCGACCATCACTGCCGACATAAACCCCAAGATCCTGAAAATTGTCTGCTGTGCTCCGACATCAATCATCGTAAGCGGAGAGGCGGCCGGCCTTCGGGGTGAGGCCATCGGTCAGGCATACAACACCGTCCCCCTGGGCATCTGGGTCTTCGGGGAGAACAAAGTGGCCGGACTGAAATACTGGTTTGACACCGTCTATGTTGATTGTCCGACAGGTCAGTTCTCTTACGACCTCTCCACATACATCGACACCCTTGGCCTCCAACCCGGCACGTACAAGGTCATAGTCCAGCATCCCATGTACAACCACAGGCTGGATATCATTCCGGAGACCAGGATATGCGAACAGTCCGAATGGTACTGGTGGTTTAAATGGGGAAGCTACATCAAGGACGAAATCTGGTATCCTGATGCCAACCGCAAGTTCGTGGTAACTGCGACTCCGGTGCGGTGGAGCAAGCTCTTTGTTATCGACGGACCTGACAGGCTTGTAGGTTCTCAGGCACTGAATGCCCTCCTGATCGGATTCCAGGATCCGAATATCGATGACAATATCGTTACCCTGACCTTCAAGGTTGAGAGCAACACAGCCCTGAGCGCCGATTTCTCCGGGTCACCGGTTTCAGGAAACGCCCCGCTGACAGTCCAGTTCACCGATATCTCGACCGGAACCCCGTCCTCCTGGCTCTGGTACTTCGGTGACGGCTCCACATCCACGAACCCGAACCCGAGTCATATCTACCTCGAACCGGGAACCTACGATGTGACCCTGCAGGTGTCGAACTCCGGAGGAAGTTCCGCTACCACCAAGGCAAACTACATCACCGTGTACGGGGTGAGCCCCACGGTGACACCGACCCAGCCCCCGGTCTCAGGGAGCACCATCAACCTCTATACCGGATGGAACTTCGTCTCGACCCCGAGGATCCTTGCCGACGGCAAAAACACCATCGGTACGGTCTTTGTCGGGGTGACCGACAGGCCGGTATACCTGTATGATGCGGCGACAGGGATGTGGCAGATCCTCGGCAATTCGAGCATGTTCAAGCCGCTGGACGGCGTCTGGATCTACTCCACCGGCACGAAGCAGGCCCCACTGACCTTCAAGAACGACCCGCTCGCAACACCGCCCACCAAGGCGGTCTACAGCGGCTGGAATGCAATCGGTTTCTCGGATGTCACTCCTGCAGCGGCAAAGGACACACTCCAGTCGGTGTCCGCGCAGTGGGTCTCTGCCATCGGATTCAATGCTGCAGCCCAGAGCTATGAGAGTTCGATCATCAAGGGAGGATCAGGAAGCCACGCGGATACCAACCCGATGTATCCGACAAAGGGATACTGGCTGTTCATGAATGCTGACGGGACCCTGGCGGCAATCAGCGCCTGATCCGGTTCACGGATAGCGAGGGAACATGAACAGCAAACCACTCATTTTTTTGGTCTTCCTCATCCTCTTCGTGGGGGTCGCCGCGGCAGCGGATGCCCCGCCCCCC
>DANP01000025.1 GCA_002499905.1 Methanolinea sp. UBA277 | reverse complement strand
CCAGAGGGGTCTGAATTGATGGATAAGGTTCCGGGTTCGGGTTCGGGTCTAACCATCCCGGACTCGTAATCCATGAGTATCATAGAATTCGCCACAACTGGCGCACATACAAGGATAAGGATACCAACCATCCCGATAATTGCATAGCATGGTTTCATGGTGGTTCACGGGCGGGTATTATTCATGGACATATATATTTTTGTATGATGGTAAAGGTTGAATAATTAGGTGAAATCGGTAATACAAACAGAATAATCGATTATGCTCTCCTGGCGATCCCCCTGCCATCCCAGAAAAAGAGCAATGGCGGGGTTGCGAACGCCGGAATAAGGCACCCGGCCGGGGCGTACTATTTTTAAAGTCAAAACCTCTTCAATTGGATTCATTCTGGTCAGTCCATCCGGGATGATCTACGAAAAGAGTGATGTCAGAATCGCATCACATCACTGAAAGGTTTCCGAGGGCCTTGAGCCAAAAATATACATCTACCGCGGACCGAGGACCCGAGCGGTAGATGATGGTTTCTCCATCAAATATGTACACACTGGTGATATAAGTGAGTGGGGTGGCGCCCTGGTATTGTTCGTCAAGATAGACATTGGCTCCAGAGGGGTCTGAATTGATGGATAGGGTTCCAAATCCGGGTTCGGGTCTGAAATCTACTCGTCCTTCGTCATACCATCCAGCGGGGGGTAACATATCCGCCACAACTGGCGCACATACAAGGATAAGGATACCAACCATCCCGATAATTGCGTGCCATGGTTTCATGGTGGTCCACGGGTGGGCATTATTCATGGACATATATATTTTTGTATGATGTTAAAGGTTGAATAATCAAGCGAATCCGGTACATACAAAGAGAACTATCGATTATGCTCTCCTGGCGATCCCCCTGCCATCCCAGAAAAAGAGCAATGGCGGGGTTGCGAACGCCGGAATAAGGCACCCGGCCGGGGCGTCTTATTTCCGGCTTTTCCATGGGTAACCGTCAGAGCAGTTCAACGGGCGTGACCGGTTACCATTCTCCGTATCCTGTTCGTCAGATCTTAACACAGGACAGACATGGTCATCACTGCCGGCCACCCTTACCCCGTTTCACGGGTTCATGTGTCGGAATTCATATTCACGGGGGCCCCTGTGTAGCCGCTTCAATACTCATCCTGGGGTTTGGCGGTCACCACGTCTTCTACTTCAGGCTCAAGGAGCCAGAGCGCGTCCCTGACCTTTTCACGGATCCGGGGGTCCTCGTGCTCCCTGATGTGGTCAAGACTGACAATAACCCCAGCAGTGATGAGGTGCTCGCTCCTGCCGGATGCCGCAACGGCGATGACTATATCGAGCGCCGACAGCACACTATGCGTATTCTCATCGGTAAGCAGCTTTTCGATGGCTTCAAGCCCTCCCTGGCGGATCAGTTCATCCGGTCTCCAGTCTTCATCCCATGTCATCACGGCAAGAGCTTCAACGGCGTTCTCCCGGACTTCCTCGTCAGGGTCTTCGAGCCGGCAGATCAGGTCCCGCATCAGCTCCCTGGTAATCGGTAAATCTTCAGTCATTTCTCTCTCCGGACCGGACCCGGATCATGCCAGTTCGTCCCGGCATGAGGGGCACCCGCATGTGTATACGATGCTACAACGGTAACCATGTAATATTAAATTTCTGAACGATTCAAGATCTCTGGAGGTGTATGCCATGAAGTACGAAGTCAGGTACAAGCCTTCATATTCACTGCTGGTTGTCACCCTCGATCCCGGTGAGAGCATCACCGCTGAATCAGGGAGCATGACCTATATGCAGCCTGCGATAGATGTAAAAACCCAGAAACGGGAGAAGAGCTTCTGGGGGTCCCTCTCTCTGGCACTGATTGGGGGTCAGAGCTTCTTTGTCAATGAGTACACCGCTTCCGGAAGCAGCGGGGAAGCGGGTTTTTCCGCCGCTCCGCTGGGAGACATCGATAGCCTCCAGGTGTCACCCGGCCGGGGATTCATCATCCAGAAATCTGCCTACATCGCCTCGCAGCAGGGTGTTGATCTGGACATCAAATGGGAGGGATTTTCCAAGGGTCTCTTCGGACAGGGGTTGTTCATGATACGGGTATCGGGCCAGGGACTGCTCTTCATCAATACTTTCGGAGCAATCGATCACCATGTCCTTGGGCCTGGTGAGAAACTTATCGTCGATAATTTCCATCTCGTTGCCTTCAGCGACAGCTGCCCTTATGTGGTGAAGAAATTCGGCGGGCTGAAAGAGACCATCCTTGGGGGCGAAGGTCTGGTGACCGAGATCACCGGACCAGGCGAGGTGTATATCCAGACCAAGAACATCCGGGAGATGGCGGACTGGATCTGGACGATTATCGAACCGCGGGTCCAGGCGAAAGCCCGGTAACCATTCATTTTTCCACAAACATGATGCCGGTTAACGGAGGTTGACCGGTTCGCCATACTGTTTTCTTCCGGAGGATTTTGCTCTCATCAGGGCATACGAATTTTCTGTACCCCTTACAATATTCGCAGAGGGCCCTCTTTCCTCCCGCAGACGATAAAAGAGGAGTGAACATTCATGCAGGTGAGCGGGGAGATTTGAGTAATATCCTCAGGCGCCGCCAGCAGACTATTTTGTGGCGATATCGGCACCGGAAGGGAATATACTCTCCTTCCCGTGCTATCGTTAAGATGAAAAATCAGGATTCTCTGGTGAGGGAACTCACCAGGATATTATCAGGGTTATAGAGGTAGGCCGTGTCACCCCTGTCATTCCAGATCTCCTGGGGCCAGTAAAGCCGGGTACGGGAGGGGGATCCTTCCCGTCCGGAATAGATGGTGACCGTTGTGTGCCCCCTAAGTTCATAGTTGAAGAGGGTGCCGTAATCGAGCTTCCATTCGATGAAGCGGATAGTCTTGCCATCCTTGTTCGAGATCTTCCACCCGGTCATGGTGACCGGGTCCCACCCCTGGTTGGTGATCTTTACATATTCGCCGGTCAGGCTCAGATCACTGATATAGATCGGGGAGGTTGCCGGGTCTGGGGGTGTTACAGACGGACGAAGGGTGCGCCATTCATCATGCAGATTTCTTCCGATGAGGCCCGGATATAATTTCGAATCATAGGCCGTCCCTGACGAAGATGAAGGGAAAAAGGACCCCGACGACCCCGATTTTTCCGGCGTGTAGTTGATCTTTGAGAAGACATTTCCCCCCACGCTTGAGGGAGTGGCCGCCACAGCCGGGGCTATCAGAAGACAGGCGGTGATCGCCAGGGCACCAATAAACAATGCAACCGATCTCATGGATTCACGTCGAAAGGAGATATTTCTCCGCCGGTTAAATATTATATTGATACAACCGGTTCAATGATCGGGATCAGGGTTGAATCCGTAGCAGGAAAAAAAAGAAAAGATTTAGGCGTTCTTCATCTTGGCCTTGCCCACGAATCCGTCCTTGCCAAGATAGTAGAGGTACCCCTTCTCACGGGGGATCTTCTCGGTTCCGACCTTCTTCTTCTTTCCGGTCTTGTTGTTCTTCATCGGTGCAGCCCAAACGTAGCCGTCCTTCCCAAGGTAATAAAGGTAGCCGGGTTCACGCTTGATCTTTTCCTTGCCAATTTTTGTTCCCATTTCGTTCACCTTGATTTGTTTTTTTGCTTTTATTAGAGTGATGGCGTCGTTCATTTTTAAACTTTTCGGCTAAAATGCCTCCGGCATCCGCCGACCTCCCCGTAATCGACGGGAAAAATATCAAATATTATCATTTTTGTATGAAATAATAGACAAAATTATGAATTATTTCTAATAACCCCTGGGGTTGTGACCGATTGGGCTGGGATAGTACCCCTCAGACATGGGACCTGCCGCAGAGCCGGAGGGGTGTCACGGGATGATTGGATTGGGGTTAAAAAAAATGAGCGTGATTTTTCTCTCTACATCAGTGTATGGGTGTGAGGACCCAGACCCCCCGGCTCAGCGAGATTTACAGTTTCGTTGATGGTGTGGGTGTGAAAACCCCCCCTTTCCCGGGGTGTTTGCACATGTATCCAGGGGAGAAATAAAAGTAACCTCTTCCACCCGGGCATCAGCGGGGGGGTCTGGATTCAGTCTGCCGGTTCAAATCCCCGGGCGAATCCCCGCCGGTAGAGGTCTTCATTGTGTTTCAGCCATTCCTCAGCATGGATGAATCCGTTATCCTCTGCCTTCTTCACCGCCAGGGGATAGTCTGTTGAGTAGTGGACTTCGCGGTTGATCATCATCAGTTCGTTGTATACTTTCCGTGGCACCCTGATTTTTTCAATCATAGCTGGTATGCTGAGATATCACCAATTCGCGTACATAAGGATATTGGTCCCCGGAACGGGGGGGGAGAAACGGCCCCACTACAAAAGGCCACTGACTCTCAGATCTTACGGTCTTTTGTGAGCTTAATTGAGGGTTTCAACAAAGCCGAGAATCCCTATTTTTTCCCCCTGCAGGGAAGCGTTCTTTCTTTTTTTAGTTTCCTCCGTCAACCACTGGTCCACGTCCAACCTCCTGATGCACGGGCGGGTGCACATAGGGGGGTCTGCAAAGAAATTCCCTGGTGATCCTTTTTTGGAAGTAATAAAAAAGGGACGCGGTCAGGGGAACCGGACAATCGCGTTGTTCTCCGGGAGCATGTTCTGCCGGGGCACCGGCTGCGGCAAGAACGTGACAACATCGACGAATTCTGCCCATAACCTGTTCGGAACAGATAATTTCTGCTCTGCGAGTGTCGTGTTGACCCCACCGATCAGATCAAATGAACGGTACACGTGAGGATAGCCTTCAGCGCCAAGGAAGGAAGGTGTATCCGTCACAACCTGGAAGTGGAGGTGCGGGAGATCGGAGTTGCCGCTGTTGCCCATCAGGCCCAAGACCTGCCCCTCCTTTACCGTATCGCCTTTCTTAACCCTGACCGAGCCGGGAATCATATGGGCATAGCAGGCGTACTTCCTGTTCCCGATATCAACAATCACGTAGTTGCCCGCTGCAGTTGCAGAAGTGACTGGCGGTGGTGAAAAAATAGTCTCAATATCCGCAAGGCCGTCCAAGGTGTCCACAACTATCCCGTCAGCAACCGAATAGATCTCCTTGCCGTACCCGAAGTAATTTTTCGCAAGGCTCACATTCCCGCTGGCGACCTGCCCGGTAACCGGGTCCATGTATATCCAGTCCTGTGCATACCGCTGGGGGACACGAGTTACACCATTTACGGTGATCTGGGCGCTGAAGTGGTGGGTCAGGGGAGAGGTTGTCTCCATGGCCAGCCAGCCCGGGCCACGCATCGGGGAACCGATAACCACCGGCGCAAGATCCTTCCGGACCGCAACCTCCCCGCCGGTTACCGTGAGTGGTGGCAGGCCGCCAGCAGTCCGGTTCAGGGTGATCCGATGGACGAGCCGGTCCGGCACGGCATCCGGGCGGACCGTGAACCAGAGGGAAATCCTTGGGATGGTGAGTTTTCCCGTGCCGTTCAGGAGCTCTTCAGCCGTGGGCGGCGGGACTGTTGCCGGGTGGTAGAGTTTAGCCAGCAGCTCACCATCGGCCGAGAAAAGAATGTTTCCTGTCGCAGGATCGAGAACCTCGACCTTATCCGGCACAAACGTCTGACCTTCTGCCGACACGATCTCAAGCTCGTAGGCGAGGTTGACACCGTCCTGACTGGAAACTGGGACAGGCCCGAACGGGACGGTCATGTTCATGGACGGGACCGCAGGTGCCTTACTGTCGCCGGTTATGCACCCTGCAGCCAGAAGAAAGAGCCCAATACACAGAAGAATGAGCATTGCCATAACGGGATACTTCATAGCATCATGTGGTGTCAGGAACCCGATATAGATAAAGAGACAGCTGATAGCCACAATCAAGAATCGGTGCAGCCGGGACGGGGACGAAAAACCTTTGGAAACGCTCAGGTTTCAATTTGCAGTGATATTAATAGAATAAAGAATTGAACCATCAGTGTTAGAGTGCTGCTATGGGGATTCGAACCCCAGTCTTCGGCGTGAAAGGCCGAAATGATTGGCCGGACTACACTATAGCAGCAAGGTGCTCTCTTAATTTGATCGTGCACGTAAAAATAAATTGTGGAGGTGGCCGATTATGAGTAGATCGGAGTTCCTTCCGTCTCGGTCACGGTATGGAAGGCGACCATCAGCTGCCGGGTAACCGGTCCGGGTTTACCGCTGCCGATCGTCCTGCCGTCAATGAGAACGATAGGGGCGACTTCTGCTGCCGTTCCGGTCACAAAAACCTCATCGGCGGCATACATATCATAGTATCCGAGGTTCTGCTCCATGACGGTTATCCCGAGCGACCGGGCAATCTCGATCACCACGGCACGGGTGATGCCCCGTAGGTTATTCAGGGTTGGCGGGGTGCAGATGGTCCCGTTCTTCACGATGAAGATGTTGTCCCCGGATCCTTCTGAGATATACCCGTTGGTATCAAAGAAGATGGCCTCATCCCCGCCCTTATAATTGGCCTCAATCTTACCGAAGATGTTGTTCAGGTAGTTCAGGCTCTTGACATTCGGGGGGAGTGCATCGGCCGGGTTTCGCCTGACCGAGACGGTGATCGCTTTCAGCCCCTTCTCATAGAGGTCGCCATACATGGCTCCCCACTCGATAGCAATCACGACGACCGACGCTTTCGGACATTTCCGGGGATCGAGTCCGAGATCGCCGACTCCCCGGGTGACGATGGGGCGGATGTAGCCGTTCCGGAGATTGTTCTTCCGGAGCGTTTCGAGGATGATCTCTCCCATTTCCTCCTTGGAGACCGGAACAGAGAGATCGATGGTCCGGGCTGAGTCATAGAGCCGGTCAAGATGCTCTCTCAACCGGAAAACGCGCCCGTTGTAGGCGCGGATTCCCTCGAAAACCCCGTCGCCATAGAGAAAGCCATGGTCAAAGACAGACAGCTTCGCTTCTTCACGGGGGACAAATCTGCCATCGATATAAATCATCATACCAGCTATTTTTGGCCGTTCTTGTATATCTTTCCTGCTGCTTATGTCCCCGGCATCCGGCGGCATGTAGTGATGAAGCCCGCCATGAGCCCCCTTGAGGCGACGGGGTGGAGATGCGTGTAGGAGCCGAGCGTGTTGCCGGCAACCGCCCCGTCCTGGTTCCCGCTGATCCCTTTCCCCCGTGAGAGGAGGTAGGAATAGCTCATTTCCGGGGAAAGGATGACATCCGAGTAGTGGAACTCATGCCCCCGGAAGTGCCCGGTTCCGAGCGGATTTCCCCCCAGGCTCTCACCCTCTACGTAGCTGACCACCCGCCGGGCGGGCATGACCGTCTTTCCTGAGAATACGCCGCACATGGCAAACGATTCATCCTGTTCCCGGCCCTGCCAGCCTTCCTTCAGCAGGATTTTATCAGTCAGGTACATGAGGCCGCCACATTCAGCGTAGAACGGGACTCCTGCGAGAGACTGTTCCAAAACGGCCTCCCGCATACGGTCGTTTGCTTCGAGCTCCCGCAGGAAGAGCTCAGGGTAACCTCCCCCGATGATATATCCGTCCGCCTCCGGAAGCCGGTCCCTGACCGGACTGAACGGAACCCATTCCGCTCCGTACGCAGAGAGGATATCGAAGAGATCCGCATAGTAGAAATTGAAGGCCTCATCGAGGGCAACTCCGATCCGGACATCCGGGGATTCATTTCCGGAGAACACCGGGTTTCCGAAGGTGTCCGGAAGCTCGCACCGGGTGGTCATCCCGAGCAGGGCATCGAGATCGATATGGCCGGATATCTGTTCAGCGAGTGTGGTGATCTTCGCTTCGAACAGGGGATCGGTCTTCCCCTCGCGGAAGGGGACCAGGCCGAGATGCCGCATGGTTAGTTCCATTTCCGGCATCCGGGGGATCGCCCCGATCACCGGGATCCGGCAGTGGTGTTCGATTGCCTCGGTTGCTTTCCTGATGTGCTGTTCCCCGGAGACGTTGTTCAGGATAACCCCGCGGATACTCACGCCGGGATCAAATGACTGGAACCCCCGGACCATTGCTGCCGCACTCCGGGTGATACTCCGGGCACTCACTACCAGAATGACCGGCAGGCCGAGCGCTTTTGCGACAGATGCACTGCTCCCGGTATCACCGAGTGACTCAGCACCCTCAAAGAGGCCCCGCACACCTTCAACGATCGCCAGATCTGCTCCCCGGGCACCATGAGTGAAAATCTGGCTGATTTCATTACCGTTCATCACGAACGTGTCAAGGTTCCTGCAGGGGCGACCGGTCACTCCGGAGAGGTACGAGGGATCTATGTAATCCATCCCTACCTTGTAGGTCTGGACGGTCATCCCTCTCGAGAGCAGGGCGGCGATGGCCAGGGTGATGCTGGTTTTCCCGCTGCCGGACCGGTCTCCGGATATCATCAGGGCCTGCATGGCATGCTCCGGAGGATTGCCCCGAATTCGCTCTCCACGATATCACGGACACCCAGGGTCTGCGGGTGCAGGTCGACTTCGACGATTACATGCTGATGCCCGAGGTCGCGCAGGGGTGCGACCTGCCGCGGGCCGTTGGTAATCGAGAAACACTCGATCCCCCTGGTAAACTCGGGCGGTATGGCATGAGGAACCCCCACAATGAGGGCATAATCGGGTGCAATGCCGGAGATGTACTGACCGAGCGCTTCTCCATTCGCCCCATACTCATCGAGAGCACCTATAAGCTCCGGAGAGAGCCCCCGGCGCTCCATCCCGTTCAGGATGCGTGCCGCATCCTGCCTGACCTTGGGAAGTCCCCGGGGTTCGAGGTTGGCAACGTAGTTCACATCTGCTGACGGGCATGCATCGTTAAGGGCCAGGAGCTCATCCGCAAACATATAGGCCGTCTCCTTCTTGGCGTTCATAACGGCGACCCCCTTCCTCCCTGATCCGGCGAGCTCGATGAGCTGCTGTGCGACACGGTGTTTCAGGTCGCCCCGGGACGGCTCGATATAGGGCATGCAGGCTGCGCCCCGGAGACGTTCAACCTCGTTCGCCGCGGCAAGGAGGTGTTTCTGGCGGTTGAGCTCTTCCTCTGAAATCCACCCTGCTTCTGCGGCCGGCTCAAGGGTGGCAATGACCCCTTCGATATTCTCCGGGTATCCGGCATGAATCTCAACGGCAATGGTAGGAGTGGTTATTCCGGCGGCGCTGATAGCCGATTTCAAATCCTCGCCGATAATCATGGATACGCAGGTGCCGATAACGGCCATCCTCCGCGGGGCAAAATGCTCTTCGGCATACTGGAGTGCTCCTTCGAGCGGCTGCTGTCCGCCGAAAATAAACTCATGATCGGCAAGAGAAGTGGTGAGCACCCTCATGCCATCCTCTTCAAGAAGGCGGGCATGCTTGAACGAGCACCCCGAGGGGCCGTGGAGCACGGCGACATCCACTTCCAGATCCCGGGCAGTATAGAGAGCGGCCACAATCGAACTCGGTCTTGGGTGCATGTATTTCATGGCGTTCATCTCCAATACTTCACCGCAAGAACAATACATCCCTGCGATACGAGGCTGCGTGCCTGTTCCCGTCCCTCGGCAAGAGTGCGGCACCGGTGGAGTTCGGTTCCTGCGGGAGCCACGAGCCGGTCGTACGAATCTCCGACCACGATAACCCTGGCCGGCCGGATCTCGCGGACTGCCGCTTCCACATCTGCCGCGGGAAACCCTTCGCAGACCGCCCCTTCTTCCTTTCCGATAACCAGGGTGACGGGCTGGTCGTTGCAGGTCTCACGGGCATATGCGGCTGCGGCGCAGGCACCCTCTGCGGTGGTCCCTGAATTGGAATTATCGACAATGAAAACATCCCCTTCCCATGATGACGACATCCGTCCCGGAACGGCCTGGAATGAGGCGAGTGGCGAAATATCCTGACCGAGAAGACGGCCTGCAGCCGCGGCAAGCATGAGCGGGGTCCGGTACCCTTCAAGGGTCAGGAGACGATTCCTGAAACCCCGGGGCTCTCCCGGCCCCCTGGAGGAACAGCAGTCTCCGTCGATATCAACCAGATCGCCGCAGGGGAGTAGCCCCGGGGCGTTTATCCCGGGTGCTGCAAGCACCAGTGGCATCCCCTGCCCTGACCGGACCTTCTCCTGAAGGGCGTGACGCATTCCCCCGGCGATCAGGTAATCATCGGGAGAGGTGAGGATGCCCAGATCCCCTGATCCGATGAACCCGAGCGATACTTCGGCAACCAGCCAGCCCCCTGTCCGTGCGGCCTCACGTGCTGCAGGAACGAGAGCGGCAGGGGTGATGCTGCCCGTTCCTATCACGGTTCTCCCGGGATACCGGAACGTTCCTGTGGAGGTGTGCAGGATACCCGGACCCTCCATGATCGCGGCAACTGCGCTTGCCGTGGTGGTCTTCCCCCGTGAGCCGGTAATCTCCACCATGGGCATGGGTCTGTGGTTCCCGAGGACCCAGCGCACGGCCTGGTGGTGGGAAACCACAGGAACGGAAAGTCCCCTGAGCAGGGGGTGCGTGGGAACCAGGTGGACGGGTGCAATCACCAGATCATACTCCCTGTGCAGGGCGGTCGCCGTGTCAACGACACTGGTTCCCTTATATACATCGACACTATCAACAAAATGGCCCTGTTCACGAAGGAACCCCGCGAGTTCCTTTCCCCCGTGAATTGTATCAAGGACGAGAAGCCTCATGAAAGGTTAGAGAGATGAGAGCTCCCGTTCTGCATTCTTCATCATGAGGTCGGCGAGGAGCGGATCACTGCCGATCGGGTCAGCGTAGAGGAGGGGAATGGTTTTCCCGTTCAGGGTGAAGGTGCCCTTCTTCTCACCCTCTGCAAGACCAATGATGGCAGGGATGTCCTTGAGGATATGGACGCCTTTTGCGAGGAAAAGGGGAACCACCACCAGCACATCGATGGATTCCTTCCTGAATTCAGTCATGGAGTCCCCGATAGAGGGGCTGTTCATATTCATGAAACCGCATTTGACAATAAAATCCGGATAGTTCCTGGCGATGAGGGATGCAGTTTCTTCGACGAGTTCCTTATTAAAGGGGAGTTTGCTGCCGTGGCCGACGAGTAAGATGCCCTTCTTGCTCATATAGTACCATGTAATACGGGAGAACGTAAAACGGTTACCAAATTTTGCGGCGGGCCACCTCCTCATCGGTTCCCAGGGACGGATGGGGTGGCGGAGGTTCGGCGCTGGTTTCCGTCGATACCTGCCATCCCGGTCATTCCAACTCTTTATATGCCCGTACGGTGAATAATGTAAGCAATTCCGTGTAATTCTGGATAACAGATACGAGTGAAATATGGATACCGCAGAGAATTTCCGGCGGTTTGGCATCATGCTGAACAACAGGGTGGTCCGGACCCCCGTGGCAATCGCCTCAATGGCCGGCTGGGTTGATGCCGAGTATGTTGCGGACCGGAGGGCGCATGTCGGCGCTGCATTCATCGGCGGATATTCCATTGATGGACCAACAATGCAGGCATCACGGGAGATGGCCGAGCAGGGCAGAAGAGAGTTCCTGGTCGATGATCCCATAGATGAACTCGCCCGCCAGATCCGGCGTATGGAAGAGATCGATGTGGTGTGCGGCATCAACCTTCGTGGCTATTCCCCCGGGTCATACCGGGCTGTTGCTGAAGCCTTCGGGAACCGGGTAATATACGAGATCGATGCCCACTGCCGCCAGGAGCCGATGATACGGGCAGGGTGCGGCGAATACCTGCTCCACAATCCGGAAGCTCTCATCGGGACCGTGAAATCCCTCAAGGAGGAAGGGGTCACCGTCTCGGTCAAGATCCGTGCCGGCGTGCACAAGGATGACCGTGTGCTTGCATCCGATCTGTGGCATGCCGGTGCTGATATCCTCCATGTTGACCTGATGGATTACGGATACCAGAAAATCCGTCAGATCCGGAATAACTGCCCTCTTTTCCTGATTGCAAACAATTCCATCACCACGTTTGAGCGGATGAAGGAGATGTTCTCCCATGGTGCGGACATGGTCTCCCTCGCCCGGCGTTCTGATGAGCGTACGCTCGCCGGGCTTGATGCGGCAATCACCCGGTATGCCGATCAGCATGGATGGTATAACGCCCCGAAACAACTCTGCCGGGGTGGTGATCTCCGCGCCCTTACGTTCTGCTGCATGCCGGTCAAGAACTGCCCCCTGATTCCCACCCTGGAGCGGGGGAGTATGACCCGCGAAGATTACATCGCCCTCAAGCTGGACGCGGTGAAAGATACACCGCTCGATGATGGAAAGCAGACCTGCTTCGGGAGCCTGTCCTGGTGCTGCAAAGACAGCTCCCCCTGCATGTTCCGCGACCTTACCCTCCGCCAGGCAGGGCTCTCGAATTCCGATTACATGCGCCTGAAACGTGAGCTTGCCGACACGCTGATGAAACGACTATTCCGGAGCGAGGATGATGCGCGCTGAACGAGCCCAGCTCGCGATGATGCTTGAGGTCTGCGCCTTTCCGAAACCGGGCAACGTCGACCGCTGTCATGATTACGATACGACATGGCTCGAACATTTCCTTGCTTCAACCATTTTAGCCCGTCCGGCACTTGACCGGGCTGAACGGGGTGACGGGGAAATCGGGAGCATCATACTCGATGCTGTTGAGCGCACAAATGTCCATTCCGGAGGAAACACGCATTTTGGCGCCTTCATCCTCCTGGTGCCCCTGGTGATGGGAGGGGATATACCAAGTACAGACCGGCTGATCAGGAAGACCACGGTCGAGGATTCGGTACTGTTCTATGAAGCATTCGGGAAGACAAAGGTCAGAGTTATCTCCGGAGATGAACTTGATGTCAATGATCCCCGCGCTGTCGATGAAATCCGCCAGCGGCGGATGACCCTCTTTGATGTCATGCTCTACTCGGCGAAGAATGACATGGTGGCACGGGAATGGATCAACGGATTCCAGATGACACGGCGGGGAGCCGACCTCCTGAAATCCCATGGCTGCGGTCCCGACTCCATCGTGAAGACCTTTCTCGACCTCCTCGCCACCGAGCCCGACACGTTGATCATCAAGAAGCACGGGAAGGATGCAGCCTGGAAAGTCATGCAGAAGGCACAGGATGTCCGGGATGGATTCCGTGATCTGGTCACCTTCGACCAGGAATGCATCGATGCCGGATTCAACCCGGGATCCATCGCAGATATTATGATTGCCTCCATCTATATCGCTCTTGGAGAAGGATGGGTCTGGGACTGTTGAGAGACGGGATCAACGAAGTTATCGCCACCACATACCAGAATGCCGCACCGATGGGCATCATCTGCCGTCACGGAGAAGCCCGGATGGTGGTATACCGGGGGAGCCATACCGCCGGACACATAGAGGATGATGGCTGGGTAGTGGCAAATTTCATCTTCGATCCGGTGCTCTATGTCCGGACCGCATTCGAGGACCTCCCTGCCGATTACTTTACCGGCGAGCATGCCGGCGGAATACCGGTCCAGAGGCTCACCGGTGCAGAGGCCTGGGCGGCATACTCTGCTGTCATCGAGCGGAAGACGAATGAGGCATTGATTGTGTCTCTCACCCTTCTCCGGGAAGAGATCATCGCCCCGGTTGTCCATCCGGTCAACCGGGGATTCAACAGCATAATCGAGGCCACGGTACACGCAACCAGGGTCGTCAGGTCCGATGACGAAACCCTGCAGCGCCTCATCCGGCACTATGCCCGCCTCGTGAAACGCTGCGGCGGGGACCGTGAGCTCGAGGCCCTCAGTCTCCTCTTCGGATACCTCGGGATTCCGGAAAAGTCCTGAAAAAAGAGAGATCAGCAGACCCGGGGGACCGGATCTCCCACCGGGGGTTCGATGAACCGTTCACCGCCCACCGCAGTCTCCATGATCACGTGGGCCCCCTTTTCAACCCTGCCGATGATCGCCGCGTCACGGCCATAGGGATGGCTGCGCACTGCGGCAAGGACCCGCTCTGCCTCTGCTTCGGGAACGCCCATAATAACCTTCCCTTCGTTTGCCACCTGGAGCGGATCGATGCCGAGCATTGACGATGCACTCCGGACACTCCTGCGGATCGGGACGGCTTCTTCGTAAACTCTGATGGAAACCCCGCTCTTCCTGGCCACATCATTGATCGCACTCGCAAATCCGCCCCGTGTCGGGTCCTTCATGGCATGGATGGTCCCTGCGGCAAGCGCGCCCTCCACGAGGCCCCAGAGCGGAGCGACATCGGACCGGATCTGCTCACCGAACCGGAGACCGGCACGCTCCGCCATGATCGCAATACCGTGATCGCCCAGAGTCCCGTTCACGATAATGACATCTCCCTCCCTGAGCCCCGAATCCCTGACGATTGTATCGGCAACGCCGATTCCTGCGGTATTGATGACAATCCCGTCGAGTGCTCCCCGTTCGATCACCTTGGTATCCCCGGTGACCAGGCTTGCCCCGCACTCTCCGAGAGCCTGGTCCATGGATTTCACAATCCGTTCAAGATCAGCGATGAGGAACCCTTCCTCGATAATCATCCCGCAGGAGAGGGCTATCGGCCGGCCTCCCATCATGGCCAGGTCATTGACCGTGCCGCAGACCGAGATCCTCCCGATGTCTCCACCCGGGAAAAATACCGGCCTGACCACATGGGAATCGGTGGTAAAGACGATATTGGTACCGTTGACCGGGATTACCGCACCATCATCGAGCGACTCAAGACCGATCCCGCCAGCGTTCCGGTGTTCGAACTTCGTGAGGACCGAAAGGAGCTCGCCCATGACCTCCCCGCCTGCCCCATGCATAAGGTTGACTCTCATCAGTCTGCCACCTCGATCTCAACATGCCTGACCACGATCTCCCGTCCTTTCACCAGTTCGGGGAGCGCCCCGCACCGCGGGCAGATGAACCGCTCGCTCCCGGTGTATCCGCAGCTGCAGCGGGTCTCGGGTTCAACGACGATGCATTCGAGTTCCGCCCCTTTCACCAGGGGATCATCCTCGATGAGTGTTTCAAAGAGGAACCGGACCTGCTCCGGGTTCACCATGGCCATTTCACCGATATCCACACAGACTTTTTTCACCTGATCGGCGTGATGGTCAAGGGCTGCACGCCGTGCGGTCGCATATATATCGTAGGCAATTGCAAATTCGTGCATGGGTTCCTGTTCCCGGTCTCGTTTTCATCCTTCCAGGCACCGCAGTCAGGGACACGGCTCCTGCGTGTTGTGCAGGCCATGCACCCGCGGAGAGGGGGAATTATCAATGATTTGAGCAGGAACTGCAATAAACCATCGCTTCGGAGCCAAACGAAAATCTGGGAATTATTGATATAGCGTGGGCATGAAGGGTACGAGCAATGTGGCCAGGATTTTTGGAATTTCTCATCCATATCGACCAGAACTTCCCGCTGCTCATCGATACCTATGGGTTCTTTACCTACGTCATTCTCATGGTCATCATCACCTGTGAGACGGGCATTGTCATCACCTCGTTCCTGCCCGGAGATTCGCTGCTCTTCGTCGCCGGTGCAAGCGCTGCTGCAGGGCTCCTGGACCTCTCATGGCTCCTGTTCTTCTTTTTTCTCGCTGCAGTAGCCGGGGATACGCTCAATTACTGGATCGGGCGCCACGTGGGAGTAAGAGTCCTGAAAGAAAAATTCCCTGACCTGGTGAAGAAAGAGTATCTCGACCGGACCAATCGGTATTTCCAGCGTTTTGGGGGAAAGACCATATTCATCGCCCGCTTCATCCCGGTCATCCGGACCTTTGCACCCTTTCTCGCCGGGGTCGGGGCGATGGAGTACCGGAAATTCCAGGTCTTCAATATCCTGTCGGCCGCCGCCTGGTCGGTGACCATGACCTCGATCGGGTACCTCTTCGGAAGCTGCCCATTCATCCGGGATCACATTATCTGGTTCATCTATGGCATGACAGTGTTCATCCTGGCAACCATTCTCGTCACGATCGCTGCCCTCATCAGGGGCTTTCTCAGGACGAGAAAACAGGGTGAGTCACCGGAATAAATCCGGCACTCCGCCGATCTCAGCAGGTGTGGGTGATGGAGAGGCCCTCATTATCAATCTTTGTTTCAACGGCAATCGAGAGACCGAGGTCCGTGACCACCTTTTCAACGTAGGCACGATCCTTTCCGGTAATAATGGAGATGGAGGGGCCGACCGAGCTCATTCCCACGAATTCCAGGCCCGCCTCCCGGAGACGGCTCATGTAGTGATAAATCTCAAACGAGTGGTGCTCGACTTCTGCCCGTTTCGATCCCCGGAACTCTATCTCCCAGATGATTGAGCCCATCTTCTTCAGGTCATCCTCCTCGATCGCGGGGATGAGGTCCATCAGCACCAGGTAGGTCTTCAGTTCCCGGTCACGGTAGTCGAGGACCCGGGCCCGGTTCATGAGCAGATCGAACTCTTTTGCTCCGGCAGAAGAGATATCGCTGGGTGGAATGACAATGAATACGTTCTTTCCCTCAGCAAAGGGATGATGGTAGACGAGCGTGAGTTCATCACCGAGAATTGCCATCCCGCCGTGGATGCTCACCGCGGGTCCGACACCGGTTTCGAACCCGAATGCCACGTCCCCGTCAGCGGTCTCCTCGACATAGTTGTTCCCGATGATCTTCCTGAGCTGGTCTGGCGAGAGCGGCGAGCCTACGGCATAATTCAGGGCATTGGCGAGGGAGATCATGATGGTGCTCGTCGATCCAAGACCGACATGCTGGTGCTGGTGATCCTGTGCGCGGATGGAAAATCCGCCGGTATAGCCGGTAATTGCCTTGAAAACCTCGACAAAGTGCCGGATCAGTGCCGGGCGTGAATAATCGATCTCGAGGCCGGAAGGACGGCATTGCACCTCGACACTGCAGTAGAGCTGGATGGCAAACCCGATCCCTCCCCCGCCTGGGCGGGCCGGGGCGAACCGGTTCATATCGAGCACGGTCAGATGGATGCGGGCCGGAGCGCGGACCGTTACAACTCCCTCACGGGGGGCAAGCGGGTAGCTCTTCTGCAGACCAAGGGTCCTGATCTGCTCACCTGGTTTGAAGGAGGAGAACTCGTACTCGACGAGGTCGAGATCTCCTCCCCTGATCTTCATGATTGCCATGGCAGGGCACTTCCGTTTCTGACCGAGGGTGAACGGTCAAACCATTTGTTTGTTGTTATAGACCTGTGCAACCCCACCATACCCTGGAACCTTCTGAACAATGCCATTTCTACCCAGTCGAATCGCAGACCGCTTTTCTTTTTCGGTCATTATGTATAGATAATCGGTGTGAGCCTGAAAGCATAACCCCCAGTGGATATATATGCCATAGAAGTTAGGAAAACGAATAAAATAGTACTGATTCGTATCCGGATTCATCGACACGGTTAAATATATTCCCGGAAATTGACCAACGTTAATAAAAGGGGGTTGAAAAAATGACACGATTGATTCCAAAAGTTATGCTCTTCATGATGGTTGTATCTCTTCTTTTTATAGCAACAGCAGCAGCCAATTCACTGATGCCGATGCACTATGAGTCTGGCATGGTCAGGGAACCTTATATAGGTCCCCCGGAACCTTATGTGGAACCTCACCGCTATTATGATTACTTTGATTATGTAATTGTAAGAATTCAAAGTATAATAAGGATCATTCCGTACGACAGTCGGGTGGCTCATATTATTAGCGGGAATTTTCCTGGATTGGCCGATGGATACAACTCGGATCGGCTTCAGGATTTAATCAACGATTTCCGGACACGGGTTTAACAGCCGACGGCCCCGGAGTTGTCCGGGGCTGCCGGATTTTTAGTCGCAGGAGTCACCATGCAACAGTGGGCGTATGAAATCCAGTTCATTGTAGCGCTGTCATTTACCCTGGCAATCGAAATCCTGGTTTTATGGAGTGTGCTCCGCCTGTGGATGAAACAGCCGAAAGAGACGCTCCCATTGTCGGTCATCCTGACCGCCGGTTTCTTTGCAACAGCCGCCACCCTGCCTTTTGTCTGGTTCATCTTTCCGTTCGTTTTCCGCACATACCTGCCGTATATTATAATCAGCGAAAGCTTTGCCGTATTCGCAGAAATGTTCCTGTACATGTGTTGCCTGCGGCTGAAACCTCTGCCTGCGCTGGGTGTATCGCTGCTCTGCAACAGCGCTTCGTTCTTTGGAGGCGAAGTGCTGAGGTTGTTCATCTGAACCTGGTCAGTCCGGGCACCACGAGATACGCATACCTCAGGCCGGTTCATCGCAGCGTTGGTTTTTACCCTGACAATCGAAATCCCGGTCTCATGGTGCGTGCTTCGCCTGGATATGAAACAGCCCCGGACGACTCTCCCCTTTTCGCTCTTCGATTTCTTCCCGTTCCTCCGCCTTCATTTTGCTCTGTGCTTCCGGCGCCGGCCTCACCACAGAATGGATCTTTGGCTACTGGTGCCTGTCGAAGAATATGTTCTTGCCGGTAGCACTGACCGGAATGCCGTAGGCAACCGAACATCCGGGAACCAGGCCAAGGGAGCGGGCGGCGACGCCGGCTGAATACATGACCCGGTTATCGAGGTTATGGATCGATGCCGATTTGACCGCAGAACCGACCGCTATTCCCAGGTCCGCCATTTTGATGACACAGTTCGGGCCGGAGAACGGACCACCGGTTTCCCCCCGCTCGCCGCAGGCTTCGGTCATAGCAGCGCAGGACGGGTACCCGCAGCCCTGGCAATTGATGCCGAGGGCCTCCTGTCCCCGGATGCCAATAATGAGGCAGGCACCGGCTGCTGCAACATTGCCGGCATCCCTGAGAAAGAAGCCGATATTATGTTTCTCTCCAAACGCTTTCATCCCGGCAGCGAGAGCCGGGAGTTCATCCCTGACAACAATATGGGTCACCACTGAGTCCATCCCTTTTCCTTTGGGCGCAGTCCGTGCGGAAAGGGCCATGAGCGATACTACAGCACGGAGGCCGTCATCATCACTATTCATGATCGGTACTATACCGGCAACCCGGAAAAGAATATGTGCATCAGGGAGCAGGGTCTGATAGAAATGGTTATCTGCGCGGATGAGCACCGTTATGCGGAATACACCTGCCCGGATATGGTGAAAGGAGGGAGAATTCAGTCCTCCTCCTCCTGACGCTGTTATGTAACCGGATGTGCGGGAAGATCGAGGTTGAGCCACGATGGCAGTACGAGAAATTCTCCCTGATATTTACTGGATCGGTGCCATTGACTGGGACCGCCGGCTTTTTGATGCCCTGATCCCCCTCCCTGAAGGAACCAGCTATAATGCATACCTGGTCTCGGGAAGCGAAAAGACCGCACTGATTGACACCGTCGATCCATCGAAAGAATTTGAATACGTCTGCAACCTGGTCAGGGCCGGGGTCGAATCGGTGGATTACATCATCGTCAACCATGCCGAACAGGACCACTCAGGATCACTCCCCATGGCTGCAGAGCTCTTTCCCAGGGCCCAGATCGTGGTGAGCGAGAAATGCCGCGACCTCGTTGTGAACCTGCTCGAGATTTCTCCTGAACGGTGCCTGGTGGTCAAAGACCATGATACCATTTCTCTCGGTAATAAAACTCTGGAATTCATCATGGCTCCCTGGGTACACTGGCCTGAGACCATGCTCACGTATCTGCAGGAAGACCGGGTGCTTTTTTCCGGTGATCTCTTCGGCTCCCACCGCGCCACCAGCGACCTGTTCGTCGATGATATCCGGGATATCTACCATTCGGCGAAGCGGTACTATGCCGAGATCATGATGCCGTTCCGGTCGAATATCAGGGACCACCTGGCACGAATCTCCCCATATGATATCAGGATCATCGCCCCCAGCCATGGCCCGCTCCACCAGCCGCCTGATCCCATCCTGGCAGCCTACCGGGACTGGATATCCGACGAGGTAAAGAACGAGGCGGTCATTATCTACACGAGTATGCATGGGAGTACCGAGAAGATGGTGAACCACCTTTCCGGAGCTCTCATGGAACGCAATGTCTCCGTCCGGATGTTCAACCTCGAGGTCTCGGATTTGGGCGAGATCGCCATGGCTCTTGTCGATGCAGCAACCATCGTGATAGGTACCCCCACCATGCTCTTCGGCCCTCATCCCCTGGCGGTGAATGCGGCATACATCACCAACCTCATCCGTCCTAAAACGAAATTCGCGGCGGTAATCGGCTCGTACGGGTGGGGCGGGAATACGGTTGAGACCCTCAAAGGAATGCTCTCACGGCTCAATGTCGAGATGCTTGACCCCGTTTACGTGAAAGGAGCGCCGGACTCGGCATGCCTGCGTGAACTGGAAAACCTGGCGGACGTGATCATGAAAAAACACCGTGAGATTGCTGGTTCCCCCCCCCAGGCCGGATAGTGTATCGGGGGAAAGCTTCTCCACCTTTCCGGTGAACGGTATGGAAGAACGCTCACCATTCCATGCAGCCCTCGCAGCTATCCCTGGCACGTATATTATTGGTGTAGCCGGAGACAGCGGATCGGGTAAGACAACGTTCACCGCATCCGTTCGGCACCTTTTCGGGGATCAACTGGTCTCAACCATCACTCTCGACGACTACCACCTCTTTGACCGTGAAGAGCGCCGGGTCCGAAATATAACCCCTCTTGCACCGGTGGCAAATGACCTGGAAGCCCTTGAACGGGATCTGCGTGAACTCAAAAAGGGAATCCCCGTCAGAAAAAAGGTCTATGACCATGTGACCGGGACCTTAAGGGGCCCTGTGGAGTTTTCACCCTCCCGGATCCTCATCCTTGAGGGTCTCCACACACTTTTCTCTCCCGCGCTGCGCGGGCTCATTGATTTTTCCCTCTACGTTGACCCGGCACCGGATGTCAAGAAAGAATGGAAGGTCAAGCGGGATACCGGGAAACGGGGGTATTCAGAGCAGGAAGTCATGGAGGAGATGCGAAAACGGCAGGCTGATTATACCCGGTACATTGAACCCCAGCGGGAGTTTGCCGATGCCATCGTCCATGTCGCCTTCTCAAGGTTCGGGCGTGAGCTCGGATGGACCAGGAATATCTACCGGATATCCCTGATACAATTACCCATCCCGGAAACAACCGGGGATATCGGATTTACCATCGGCCTTCCCCTGCTCGCCACGACTAAAACCTGTCCGTTCTCACTGGAGTTTGATCACCGGACGATACGGGAACGGAAGATGGCTGCACTCACTGTTGACGGTGAATGCGATCGGAGCTTCCTTCCGCTCTTCACCCGCTACCTCGAGAAAGAGACCGGGATTGATCCTGCCGTGGTGTACGGGGAGCGCCGGTGCCTCCCCCCCTCCGAGATTATCCAGCTGATTTTCTGCTGGCGGATCATCAGGGACATCCTCTCCCGGGCCTGATTACCCGTACGCTGCGCTGCGGAAAGGTAATCATAAAAAAGGGCTCACTCTGTAGTAATGGGCAGGATCTCTTACTTTTCCACCGTACTTGCTGAACTGGGTGGGATGCTTGCCTTCATCAGTCCGCTCACTGCAGTCCCTCTGGCCGTCGCACTCGTATTCCGGGAATTTTCCCTGCTCCTCCCCATGGCAGCGGTCCCGGTCCTCCTCTTCGTCCTCGGTACGCTGCTTGCCCGGATCCCCAGGAGGAAGGAAGAGATCAGGCTCTCTTCTGCCATGTGTTCGCTGGCCCTGGTATGGCTGGCATTTGCACTGGTGAGCACCATCCCCTTTATCCTGGCACTGGATATGCCGTTTACCGATGCCCTCTTTGAGTGCATGGCAGGATGGACCGGAACCGGGTTCACCCTGTTCGGATCGATCAACCGGATCCCCGAGACCCTGCTCTTCTGGAGGACCTACATGCAGTGGGTCGGAGGGATGGGGGTGATCGCCCTCTCCATTACTATGGCTGCAAGAAGCGGACTGGTCCAGTCGTCCCTCTTCCGGTCAGACAGCAGGAGCGAACGGATTCTGCCCTCAGTAATTAATACCGGGAAAGACATATGGGCGGTATACATATTCCTCACCCTGATCGGAATCGGGATCATCCTGATGTCGGGTATCCCCCTCTACGATGCCCTTACCCTCTCCCTTTCGACCATCTCCACCGGCGGATTCATCCCGGTCCAGGGCGGAATTCAGGCTTACCAGAACCCGCTCCTCGAATACCTCCTCATCCCGGTCATGCTCCTTGGCTCCACCCCCTTCACCCTGTACTATATCTCCTATCGCAAACGCAGGCTCTCTCTTTTCGGGAATGAACAGGTGAGGCTCCTCATCATTTTTCTTGCCGCAGGTGCGGCATTAGTGACCACGGATCTCTACCTTCTGAAGGGTCTTGCTGGCGCCGAGGCTCTGCGGCAGGGCCTCTTCATGACCGCTGCAGCAATAAGTACTACCGGATATCAGAATGCAAATCTGCACCTCTACCCGGCAGTCACCATTGTATTGCTCACCGTCCTGATGTTCATTGGCGGTTCATCCGAGAGTACTGCCGGAGGTGTGAAGTTCTCCCGCATTGCGATAGGGTTCCGGGGCATGGCCTGGTGGTTCCGGCGTGTTTTCGTCAGGACGAGGGTGCTGGTCCCATTCACGTATGGCGGTGAAAAGATTGCAGAGCGGGTTGCCGAGCCCGAGATCTCCAAGAGCATGCTGGTCATCATTCTCTCGGTTCTGACCGTCTTTGTGGCGACTATGGTAATCCTCCAGTTTAACCTCCTCTCTCTTGAGGTCTCGGAACTGGTCTTTGATGTTGTCTCCGGGCTGAGCTGCTGTGGTATCAGTACCGGCTACGTCTCAGCTGGCATGCCGCTGGTTTCAAAGTGGGTCTTTATTCTGGTGATGTGGATCGGGAGGCTCGAGGTCATCCCGGTCATTGTTCTCTTCATGGGAATATTCAGGGGACATTCATGAGGTTACAGCACTGTCCGGGAGAGAGCGGCATCCGGGGTTATTTTTTGAAGATATCCTGCACTCCTCTCCATGGTGCATGACCAGTGGCTGGAAAATTTGAGGTCTGCCAGGATCGGACCTGATATTTCCGGTTCCGGTCGAACCTCCCCTTGGGCAGAATTGGGACAACTAAAATGGTGTAAACATCAGAATAGCATATATTATTTCCCGTTCCATACCTGATGATGAAACAGATTGCCCTGTATGGAAAGGGGGGTATTGGAAAATCCACCACTTCTGCAAATATATCGGCAGCGCTTTCCGATATGGGGCTTGACATTCTCCAGATCGGCTGCGATCCCAAGCGGGACAGCACGAGAATGCTCATGGAGGGACGGCTGATTCCCACCGTCATGGACCAGGTCAGGGAGCGGGGGGACCGCTCTATTGCGCTGGAAGATGTAGTATTTACCGGTTACGGAGGTGTCAGATGCGTGGAGGCCGGCGGTCCGGAACCCGGCGTAGGATGTGCGGGGAGAGGTATTATCGCCACGTTTCAGATCCTTGAGCGTCTCGGGGCTCTCCATGGCGATGTCATCGTCTACGATGTTCTCGGCGACGTTGTCTGTGGTGGTTTTGCCATGCCCATGCGGGAAGGCTATGCCCAGGAGATTTACCTGGTAACGTCCGGCGAGCTCATGTCCCTGTACGCTGCGAACAATATCTGCAAAGCAATAAAGAGGCTTTCCGGCCGCTCCCGGGGAATCTGTCGCCTCGGAGGAGTTATCGGGAACGGGAAGAATCTTGATGCCGAAGAGGAACTGATAGCCCGGTTTGCCGAGGGGATTGGAAGCACGCTGGTCCAGTTTGTGCCGCGAAGCCCGGTTGTCCAGCGTGCCGAACTCAACAAGAAGACTGTCATCGAGTACGATCCCGGATCTTCGCAGGCAGCAGTCTACCGACAGCTGGCCGGAAAGATCATGGAAAATAAACGGCTTGACATCCCCGAACCGCTGGAGATGGAGGATCTCGAAGCTCTCGCGTATGAATTCATCACGAACTGAAGGGTGCACACTCACCGGAGCTCTTTCGGTCACCATGGCCGTGACTGACGGAATCACCATCATTCACGGCCCGGACGGCTGTGCCCACCATACCACATCCCTCCTCCATGCCCTCCAGGTCGATCATGACCGCCTCTTCTCCCCGGTTATCCTCTCGAGTTCCCTCACTGAGACTGAAGTCATTTTTGGCGGTGAGGATGCGCTCGGGAAGGCCATCCGGAACGCTGCCGCCCGGAATCCGGGTCTGATCTGTGTTCTCACTTCCTGCGTCTCGGCAGCCATCGGCGATGATGTGCAGGCCGTCTGCAGCAGTTCCCCCTGCCCGGGTATTATTGTTGTTCCGACCGGTGGATTTCTCGGCGGAGGATTTTCCGACGGTGTTGAGCAGGCGCTGATTGCTCTCTCCGTGCTCGGCGGACATGACCGGGAGCCTGACGGCAGTGTGACCCTGATTGGCGAGAAAAACCTGGAATACGAAGCCGATGCCCATTACCGGGAACTCTCGCGGCTCCTCTCCCTCCTCGGCATACGCGTCCGGCTCCGGTTTGTCCGGAATGTTGCTGCCGCAAAACTGAGACAGCTTGGATCGGGGTCGCTGAATATCATCCGCGATCCTTCCCTGCAGGAGGTGGGAGAATCAATGTGGCGCCGGTTCGGCACTCCCTACATCCCTTCGTTTCCTGTTGGTTTCTCGGGAACCCTTGATTTCCTTGAGCAGGTTGGAACTGTGCTTGACATCGACAGCAGCCAGGCGGTGAGGACAGAACGGGAGAACCAGGAACGTCTTATCGGGAACTTCCGTGATCTTCAGGGGACGACGGTCTCCTTTTCCAGGCTGTCACCCCCCGCTCTGCCACTTTCAGAAGAGGTGGTACAGCGTCTCGGCCTCTGTCCCGGCGAGGGAGGAGTTTCCCTCTCTATCCCCGACCCGCTGCCGGTAGGGACCGCAGGCCTCTCGCGTATGCTCCACCGGTGGAGGAGGGTGTGCCGTGCGTGAGTGCATCAATGCCCTGTGGCCCTGCGCCATGACCGGTGCAGTCTCCTGTCTGGCAGGGATTGCACGAATGGGGGTCATTATCCACGGATCGAGCGGATGCTACTACTACCCGGCTACCGTGCTCCACCGTGAGCTCCACTGCACCTTCCTCATTGAACAGGACATTATCTTCGGTGCGGCTGACCGCCTCCGGACCCTGATCGGGGAGATCAGTGACCGGTACGGCTCTCTGGCCGTCGTCAACACCTGCACCCCCGCAATCATCGGTGATGATATCACCGATATGCCCGGCTGCGAGGACGTTCTCATCATCGACAGTCCCGGTTTCCTGGGGACCTATGAGAACGGGTACCGCCTTGCCTGCGAATCGCTCCCGGTGACGGTCGACCGGGAGCGCAAGGGGGTCAACCTGGATGGTATCAGTCTGCTCGATCCCTTTGCACAGGGGAATGTTACGGAAGCAGAACGAATCCTCTCGCTGGCCGGAATACCGGTTGCAGCCGTCTTCTCGTCCTGCCGCCTGGAAGATCTCAGTCATGCCGCTCCGTACACGCTCTCAACAAACCCCGATCTCTCCTGCATATGGGGGGAGCCTGCAGGCAGCCTCCTTGGCATCGACCGAACCCTGCAGACTATCTCAGGCATCCAGGAGATGTCGGGCGGCGGGTATCCGGAAGCACTCAGGAGTGAAGCCGAACGTGCGAAAGAGCGGATATCACGGTCCGCTGACAAGTTTCTCCGGAGATTCGATCCTCCCTCGGCCGCAATCTTCGGAGAATTTTCATATGCTGAGTACGCGTGCCGGATTCTCGAGCAGTATCTCGATGCGACCATCACCATTCTCGGTTCACGCAACCAGCCCGGAACCACGCATTTCAGGGTTGCCGAGGCTTCCTCCCTCTCATCGGTCAGGGATCTCCTCTCCCGGGATCTCCCTGACCTCATCATAGGATCCTCATTTGAACAGATGATCTGTCCCGGTGCAGCGTTCGTTCCGTTCACCTACCCCCTGCGGGGCATGGTACGACTCAGGGATCGCCCTCTGATCGGCATCCAGGGAGAACTCGGGTTGATGGAGGATGTGCTCAACGCCTGCATGGATAGGGCTGTCAGAACCGAAGCGTATGACCCTCATGCGGGTGACGGCAGCGGATTTCCGGGATGAAAAAGAAGCCGGGAATTTCACTTTCACCCCGCGCATATTGAACCCTTTTATACTCCTCCTCCTGACATAGGAGTAGGAAGGGAGAAATCCATGAAGCAGGCAGGCTATATCCAGTTGAACCGACGGCCGGTCCTCAGTGAGGATGGTGCCCCTCTGGATATCCTCGAGCTCCACATCTGCCGCACACGACTCTGTATCAGGATGCAAGAGCTCAGGGCGGCCATTTCCACCGGTTCATCTGCACGAGTAGAGAAGCTCAAGTGGAACTGGATGGCATATACCGGCGGCATAGTCGGTCTTGCCCAGGTATCAAAATCGGGAAAAGCCCTCAATATCGATCTCAACAACGGCGAACGATTCACGCTCGCTCTCGATGCACTCCATGCAGTCATCAGCTGCAGGGAGCGATATGCAACTGTTGCCGCGCTCCCTCCCCGGATCCAGCCGGTCGGGGTCAGGAACAGGCTCATTACCGATTATACCGGGCTTATTCCCGGCGATGGATGTATCCCTGATACACGGGGGGAGGTCCCCGCATAACTCCCCCGTTCAGCCCCTGGTCATAACCTGTGAAACATAATCGCCGACAGTGGACGTCGATGCCGATCCTCCCATATCCCTGGTAACGACCCCGTCGGCAATTGCCTTTTCGAGTGCGCTGACGATGGCTGCAGCAGCCCGGGGTTCTCCCAGGTGGTCCAGGAGCAGCGAACCGGCCCAGATGGTAGCCATTGGGTTTGCAATGCCAAGTCCCCGGTACTTGGGAGCAGAGCCGTGAATCGGCTCAAACATGGACGTTCCTCCCGGGTTGATATTTCCGCCGGGTGCAAGACCGAGCCCGCCCTGGATCATAGCCCCGAGATCGGTGATGATATCACCGAACATGTTGGGAGTGACCACCACGTCAAACCATTCGGGATTCTTGACAAACCACATGGTGATGGCGTCCACGAAGGTGAACTCGGTGGTGACATCGGGATACCTCTTCGCCTGCTCTGAAAAAACCTCCCGCCAGAGGCCATAGATATCAGAAAGGACGTTTGCCTTGTCAACCGAGGTGAGTTTCTTTCTTCTTATCCGGGCAAGCTCAAACGCATATGCGATGACCCGTGATGCCCCTTCCCTGCTCACAACACCAATCTGGTAGGCGAGCTCATCGGCATCGGATTCGATATCAAGATTGAACTCTGCATGGTAAAGTTCCCGCTCCACGGAAAGCGTTATCTTCTGGGATCCGTGGAACCGTGACCCGATACCGACGTAAAAGTCCTCTGTATTCTCCCGAACCACGATGAAATCGATATCGGCGGGACCCTTTCCTGCGAGCGGAGTCACTGCACCGGAGAGCATCTTGATCGGCCTCAGATTGATGAACTGGTCAAAGTGGAAGCGGATACGGAGGAGAATGCCCTTCTCGAGGATGCCGGGGACAACCCGTTCATCCCCGATGGCACCGAAGTAGATCGCCCGGAACTTTCCCAGTTCACGTAGTTCATCTTCGGTGACCAGTTCTCCGGTCTTCAGATACCTGTCTGCGCCGATATCAAAGTCCTGCCAGTCGATATCAAACCCGTATTTCTCACCGGCAGCGTTAAGAACCTTCTTTCCTTCCCGGATGATCTCGGGGCCGATCCCATCACCGCCTATCGCTGCGACCCGGTACATGTCTCAATCTCCTCAAGATCGCGTGCATACGCGACAAGGCCTCCAGCACTTATGATATCCTGCATGAAGCCGGGTACCGGCTCGACCGGATACCACTTCCCCCCCGTTTCAACAGAGCTGCCCTCGATGTCAACGGTGATTTCAGATCCGTCAGGTATCTCATCCGCCTGTTCACAGACGAGCGGGAGAATCCCCACATTCACGGCATTCCGGTAGAAGATCCGGGCGAACGACCGGGCAATTATGATCCTGATCCCTGCCCCGGTGAGAGCGAGCGGGGCATGTTCCCGGGATGACCCGCACCCAAAGTTACGACCGGCGACGATCACGTCACCTTCGCGGACCTGCCCTGCAAATTCATTCCTGGTACCTTCAAATGCATGACGGGCGAGCACACAGGGATCATTGTGGATAAGGTATCGTCCGGGTATGATGGCATCCGTGTCGATGTTGTTGGAAAATTTCCACACCCGCATGGTTACACCTCCCTCGGGTCGGTGATCTCACCATACATCGCACTGGCTGCCGCTGTTGCTGGAGAGCAGAGATACACCTTTGCTTCCGTGCTCCCCTGCCTTCCCCGGAAATTCCGGTTGGAGGTGGAGAGGGAGACCTCCCCAGGGCCGAGCAGGCCGAATGCTCCTCCCATGCAGGGGCCGCAGCAGGGAGCCTCCACCAGGGCACCGGCAGAAACGAAGCGTTCTATCAGTCCGGAACGGAGCGCCTTGAGGTACTCGTCCCGCGATGCCGGGATGATGATAACCCGGACACCGTCGGAGAACCGGTTGTCTGCGAGCACTTCTGCGGCTTCGGCAAGGTCTTCAAATCTCCCGTTGGTGCAGGAGCCGATGAACACCTGGTCTATGCGGATGCCTGCCACATCCTCTACCGGTACGGCCAGGTCGACGTTGTGCGGGACTGCAACCCGGGGCCCCAGATCGGTCACATCGTACGTCCGCCGGTCAGCATAGCGGGCATCCGGATCAGGCGAGAGATCAACCGGTCTGACAGCGCGGCGGCCCTCCAGGTAGGCATAGGTGATGCGATCCGGGGGAACAATACCCGCCTTTGCACCCATCTCGATAGCCATATTGCAGCAGGTCATCCGGCCTTCCATCCCCATCCCTTCCATGGTCTCCCCGACAAACTCGATTGCCTGGTAGGTTGCACCGTCTGCCCCGATATCATGGGCTATGGAGAGGATAAGATCTTTTGGCCCGACTCTCCGTGCGAACCTGCCGGTGACTTCGGCCCTGATGCTCTCCGGGACCCTGAAGTAGAGAGCACCGAACTTGAGGACAAATCCCATATCGGTGGAACCAATACCGGTCGCAAATGCACCGGCAGCGCCGTACATGCAGGTGTGGGAATCTGCGCCGACAATGATCTCACCGGGTGCAGCGAGTCCCTTCTCCATTACAACCTGATGACAGATCCCTTCCCTGATATCATAGTTATGGATGCCCTGATCACCGGCAAACGTCCGCATGAAGGCCTGGTTCTCTGCCGCAGTAATGGAATCGGCCGGGACCTGGTGGTCGAAGAGCATGATGACCTTCCGTGGATCGAACACCCTGGTTCCGCCCATCTGGAAAAAATTCCTGATGGCAAGCGGCCCGGTGATATCATGGATCATCGCTCCGTCCACCGGGGCCATGACGACCTCTCCGGCCCTGACCGTCCGGCCGCATCTGGATGAGAATATTTTCTCTACAACAGTTGCTCCCATGCAATGCTCACGTATAATGTGAGATAGGAGAATAAGGCAGTTGTGGCTCCGTCCCGGCCGGTTTGCAGGAGGGAGGGAATACGACAGACTACGAAATTTTTCACACTCAAGGATAAATATTTGAATTTTTCCATGGAATAGTGAGACTGGTGACAGAGATGAAGAACAGATATCTCCTCCTCGCAACCGCCTTCATGCTGGTCCTTGCAGTGATACCCCTGTCGGCCACCGCTGCAGATCCCTCCCTGTGTCCTGAAAAGACAATATCAGTCACAGGAAACGGGGAGATCATGGCCACACCCGATATCGCCATGATCTCCTCCGGAGTACAGACCCAGAACAGGGATGTCAAAGTGGCGCAGGCAGACAATGCACGGATCATGGACGGCCTGATTTCCGCACTGGTCGCTGCCGGGATTTCCCGTGAGGATATCCAGACCTCCGGATACTCCATATACCCCGTCTACGATGATGATAACCTTCCGTTCGGAAAGAAGATCACCTACTATCAGGTCACGAACACCGTGCAGATAACGGTGCGGGATATCAGCCGGGCTGGTGAGATTATTGATATCACCGTTGCGAATGGCGCAAACCAGGTTAATTCGATCTATTTCAGGGTGAGTCCTGAGAAAGAGCAGGCACTCCGGGCCGAAGTTCTCACCATGGCTGTCAGGAAGGCACGGGCCGATGCTGATGTGGTCGCCCTGGCCACGGGCACCACCATTACCGGAGTCCAGTCGATTACAGTCGGATCGGTATACACACCGGTGTTCTACGACAACCGGATGGCCGCAGGAGCTGCGATGAAAGATGCCGCGGTTCCGACACCTATCGAGCCAGGCCAGGTCACCGTGACTGCCCAAGTCTCTCTCTCCTATCTTATCAGATAAGAGAGAGAACCTCTTTTTTCCCGGTCTCCACATGTCCGCGGGGCCGGTCCAATACCTTTTAATTCACTCTCATGATAACATATACACGATTTTATCAATGGATCGGAATATCGGCTTCAAGGAACGGAGGTATATCGAAGAACTCCGGATCCTGACCAAAGCCACGGCCTTGGATTGTATTATTGATGAAAAATTCGAGCGGATCGTCTATATCATCAGACCGGGAGACATGGGACTTGCCATCGGAAAAAAGGGCGAAAATATCAGGAGGATGCAGAATGTTCTCGGGAAACGGATAGAAATGGTAGAATATTCCGAGGGACGGGACGAGTTCATAGCCAATATCTTCCGGCCGGTCAGTATTTCGCGGGTGGAGAAAGATCCGGAGAGCGGCCTCCTTACGATCACACTCCGGAAGAGGAGCGACCTGGGGACGGCAATTGGCAAAAAAGGTTCAAATATTGAGAAAGCGCGGCTCCTTGTCCGGAAATTCTGGGGTGAGGAGGTAGGTGAACTGATGGTAGTGGAGGACGAAGCATGACCATCAGTTCTGTACTCGATGATCTCTGGACGGTGATCACCGATCGGTTTGAGCATCCGTCGCCAGCATCTTATGTCTCCCGGCTTATTTCCAGTGAAAAAGGGGCCGACCGTGCCCTGGAAAAGGTCGGTGAGGAGACAACCGAATTCATCATCGCCGTGAAGAATGGCGATCACGCACGAATAGTCTCTGAAGCCGCTGATCTCCAGTTCCATTTCATGGTTGCCCTGAAAGCCGCGGGCGTGGAATTTTCCGAAGTAATCGGGGAGCTCGCGAAACGGCGGCGGTAGTTCAGCCGGAAAGATAGGTTCCGATATCCATCAGCGAAGGGAGTTCTTCGGCCGGGATCGCAGAAGTGCTGATGACTTCCTCAGTGATCAGGATGTCTGCCTGACACCTGATGCTGATGGCAATTCCGTCGCTCGGCCTGCAGTCCATGGTCAGCTCGTGGTGATCCTGCTCAAGGATCATATTCGCATAGTACACTCCATCCTCGATGGAATCGATCACCAGGGCCTTCAGAATGATATTGAACCGTTCGAGGAAATCAACGAACAGGTCATGGGTGAGCGGACGGGGTGGGACCTCGTTGTTGAGTGCGGCATTGATGGACATGGCCTCCCAGAGACCGATGTAGATGGGGAGGCAGGTGTCATTATTCATGGAGAGTATCACCGCTGGTGAAGCCCCAAGGTTCCCGACTGCCATGTATACCCCTTTTACCCTGCACTTTGCCGGATCCATGCTCACAGGAGAATTGTTCGGGAGGAACATAAGGCTTGTTCAGCCCGTCTCCTGTGCTTCACGCCTGACAATGATCAAACCGGAGACAAGCCCGAGAAGGATGTTGAAGTAGAAGAGGATCGATCGCCAGAGCACGACGAGGATGCCCAGGATGGATGAATTGACAAAGAGGCCGTAGAGCGAGGTGAACATGATCTCGGCGATACCCGAACCGCCCGGTGTGAGCGGTATCATCATAACCAGGGCGATGACCAGCTGGACGATGAGCGATTCGATGAAGATGGGCGGCTGCCCGAGGCCGAGCAGGAGGAGAGAGACGATGATAAACTCACAGAACCAGAAAAGGGCGGTGAAGAGAAGCCCGAAAACCAGCCCGCTTTTCCCATGGCTCATGAAATCGGTCAGGGTCTGGTGGAAGTTATCAACTTCACTATCGATGGACCGGGCAAACTTTTCGATTTTTCTGCTCTCCCATTTCCGTGTGAAACGACCTGACACGGCATGAATGATCCTCTTGAGCAGATCCGGCTTTTTGACCGAATAGATAAAGAGTATCACGAAAGCGGTGATGATAATCCAGGATATATACATGAAATAGCTGAATGCCGAACCGATGCGCTGCCACTCGCTTCCCAGCACGAACATGAAGAATGCGCCGCCGATACCCAGTACGATGCCATCAAGGATGCGTTCGGTGATAACGATGGCGGTTGCATCCCCGATCTTGACCCCCTTTTTATACAGCTCATGGATCCTGACCGGTTCCCCGCCAGCCTGGGAAGGAGTGATTGCCGCAACCAGCATGTTGGCAAAGACGAGATTCAGTGCATAGAGAAAGCCGACCCGGTAGCCCAGGGAACGGCTCATGAATTTTATCCGGAGAGCCCAGAATCCGAGGGCAGCAAGGTGGGTGCAGAGGGCAAGGATGAGGAAGGGGACCCTGAGTTGTCTCAGATAGGTGATGGTTTCTGCATCGACGGTGAAATAGAGGACAGCTACGAGAACGACAGCAGAGAAGCCGAGCGATATCCAGAGCCATTTCTTCTGTTTTTTCTCCATTGGAGCAGTTCTCACCCCCCGATGCAGGATTCATAAGACATTGCCGTGCATAGTATAAACATTTTGAGGAACAGCCTTCCTGCTTAAATGGTGAAGAGTTCGCGGTTCAGCCGTACCCTGAAGAGTCCCGCCCGTACACCGGCATCGAGCCATCCGAATCCGTAACTGTAAGCAGCAAGCGCCCTCTCATCATCCCCTCCTGCTTCCAGTCCCGCTCCCCATGCAAGGAAGACCTCCCCGATGAGGATAATTCGTGCTCCCCCTGCGAAAAGGCAGGTATCCGGTTCCGGCGCCGGATCAAGGCTGACCAGCGCCCGGGACAGGAAGGAATGGTACCGGGAAGTCTTCTCGCGGAGCGTTCCACTGTCGTCAGAGGAACGTTGCTCTGGAGCGGCGCAGAGAGGGATGCCGCAGCTGGTTGAAGAGAGCAGGCCGAAACAGATGCCGGCATCAATCCATCCCAGCGCATAGCTGAAGCTGGCAAGGGCATTGGCCCGGTCCCCGCGGGAGAGAAATTCAAGACCGTCATGATAGTAGGCCGAGACCATCCCGGCCGTGTCACTGGCACAGGAACGGAGAATGCTCCCTTCGGGGGGTATAAGCCTCTGTGCAGTGAGCCGCTCCTCGAGGGCCTCCCGGCAGTGGTGAATGGTCATAATCCCGCAAACATCTCCAGGTACTCCCGCTCCATCACATGGAGTGAAGCCGGAACGATGAGAATGTGCAGGGGCGGCCCGAAATCGATCTCTTTCATTCTGCCGGCGTCCCCGGCTGCAACGACGGACGATTCCGAACCTGCTCGGGCAACACCCACGTAGAGCGGTAAGGAAAAACCAGATTTACCAGACAGGTTCTCGAGGAGATCCACTGCTTCGGGAATGGTCATGCAGCGATCCTCCCGAATATCAAGGTAGACCAGAGTGTGGAGATCGCGCTCACGGTTTGCGCATATTACCCCGGCAGGGGTCAGGGGCATCCAGGAACGGTGTGGATAGGGAAGTGAGCAGGATTTTCCGAACCGGTAATTCTGAAGGCCGGAAAGACCGCATACGGCAGTGGAGATCGATGAGGCATGGATAATGTTCGTGGCAATCCCCCTGCGGGAGGCACGCATCCGCAGATCGATGTGGGTCGTGGAGACCATCGGGTCTCCTCCGGTCAGGAATGCGACGTGGAACTCTTCAGCCAGTCCGAGCACCGGTTCGGGATCCACCTCCACCTCTTCCCGGGATAGTATCCGGATCTCATGCCCGTAGTACTCCGCCATCTCATCTACCGATGTGCCGGAGAGGCGTGACGTGTAGGATTCGAGGAAGACATAATCTGCTTTCCTGATACATTCAAGTCCCTTTACTGAAATATCGGCGAGGTCGTAGAGACCGAGCCCTATGAACGTGAGCACAAGGCCTCCCCCCTGCCGGGCACAGGGCTGATCGCCCGTCCCCTGGTATCATTTCCCCGCACCAGAACCACTCCTTCTGATCCACACATCCGGGCAGTTTTCTATCGAGTATGGTCGTGTGAGGTTAAAGCCATGACCGGTCCTCGCCAAATCATGAAAAAAATATATTGAGGAGTGCTCCGACCAGGATGCCCATGAACAGGGTGTAGGCTGAAACAACCAGAGCCATCTTTGTTCCGACCTCTCTTTTCAGGACCGCGATGGTGGCGATGCAGGGGACAAAGAGTACGCTGACCACGGCAAAGATATAGATCTGGGCCATGGAAAGGACAGCCCCCAGATCCGCAGTACCTGCCAGGATGACCAGCGTCTCGAGAGCCATCTCTTTCCGCAGAATCCCGAAGATGAGCGCGGTTGTTGCATATGAGGGCAGGCCGAGCACAGCAATGGAGAATGGTTCAATGAATTCCCCGAATGCTGCCATGAGTCCCGAATACTGGAAAAGTCCGAGAATGATGCTGGCAATGATGAGCAGGGGCATGGCTACAACCAGGAATTCCCTGATGCGCATCCAGGACTTCAGGAGGACGTTTTTCGCCCTCGGTCGCCGGAGCGGGCACATCTCGAGGATCATCCCGAACTGTTCACCGGGAGTGACCCGCGAGAGTATCAGCCCGGTGATAAGAATGATAGCAAGGACGATCAGGTAAACACTCATGGCCGCGGCGAGCCCGACAAAAGCGGCAACAAGCCCGGCGATGATGACGGTTCGTGCCGAACAGGGGACCAGGGTGACAAGAAACGAAGAGATCAGCCGTTCCCGTTTCGTCCGGAGAAGCCTGATGCTCATGATCGCCGGAACATTACAGCCGAACCCGAGCACCAGGGGGATGATTCCCTGCCCGTGCATACCGAAACGGTGAAGGGTGCGGTCAGCAAGGAACGCGGCACGGGTCAGGTATCCCGAATCCTCGAGAAGTGCAATAAACACGTAGAAGGTGAATATGAACGGAAATGCTATCCCGAATCCGGCCTGGATCGCCAGAATAAGGGAGATGCCGAGCTGCTCTGCAAGCGGGGGAAATCCAACAGCAAGGAAAGGCTGCATCACAACGGTATCAATCAGGGTCACGATCGCCTCCTCCAGCCAAGAACCTACCATGAATACCGTGAGGAGGATACCGACCAGGATTGCGACAAGAATCGGTATTCCGGGAAGCCGGCTCGTGAGAAGCCGGTCGATATCCGGACCTCTCCCCGGGGGCCGCGACCGGACGACTTCTGACGCGATGTGTTCGGCACAGTTATGCCGGTTCCCGGCAATGATCTGGGCAACGGACATGCGGTGCATCCGCTCAATCTCTTCGGAAAGAGCAGATGCAGCCTCCAGAACATCAGGATCCTCTGCATGACCCATCAGGGCCTGAATGGCCCCGATCCAGTCGAGGTTATGGATGGTTCCCAGACTTTTTACGGCAGCTTCGATATGGTGATCATACAGGACTTTGACCGTCGGCGACCGTGCGGACGAAAGAACGGCAGGAATGATGTTACAGGTATTCTTACCCTGGATGGCAACGGTAGGTATTATTTCAATGCCGAGGAGCGATGAGAGTTTTCCGACATCCACCTGGATCCCGGATTTTTCAGCCTCATCCATCATGTTGAGGACGACCAGCATCGGACGCCGGTATTCAGCGACCTGGAGCAGGAGGTAAAGGTTGCGTTCGAGCCTTCCTGCATCGAGAACTGCAACAATGACGTCGGCTTCACCCGAATCAACAAACGACCGGACGATCCGCTCCTCTTCAGATTCTCCGTCGAGCGAATAGATACCCGGCAGATCGGTGATCTCGACCATCTCCTTCTGAAAACAGAGAGTTCCGCACTGGAGATCGATGGTGGTGCCCGGGTAATTGCTCACCTCAACCCCGAGCCCGGTCAGCTGGTGGAAGATGAGTGATTTGCCTACGTTCGGATTTCCGATGAGGCCGATCTTCATCCTGCCCGCTCCACGAAAATAGATGCGGCGATTTCCGGACTGAGTGCGATGTCAGATTCTTTGACCCGTATGACGATCCCGTTTCCGGGAATTTTTCGGACAACTGATATTGCAGTGCCGGGGAAGAGGCCGAGATCGTGGAGACGCATTCCCGGACCCCGGCAACTGACACAGGAAACCACGAGTTTATCACCCTCCGCGGCCTCGATCAGTGTCAGAGCCTGCCACCGCTTCCCCCTCCTCATACCGCGGGGACCTGCCCAACCCGGGGCCCGGATATACCTTCCCAGGCGTTCGATCGCCTCGTCAGAGACATTATGCTCCAGGGTGCAGGCCTCTTCGGCAGCAGTCTCCGGAGCCATGCCGAGCATCTCCGAGAAGAAACACTCAAGAATGCGGTGTTTTCTCATAATTTTCCCCCCGGTCTCCTCTCCGCGGGGAGTAAGCGTGATAGTCCTGTCAGGAGAGATCCTGAGATCACCCTCTCTCTCCATTTCCCGGAGGATCTTCTCCACTTCTCCAGCATCCCGGTCGAGCAGGGCGGCAAGATAGCCCAGGGGGGTGGCTGTTTTGCCTGTTGCCTGCTCTTTATAGAGCCTTTCCAGAATATCCTCCCGGAATGAGGACTGCATCCAGCATAGTTTTACGCATATCCACTTATGGATTTGTATAATACCCAAGATTTACAGGACAGGTTCCGGAATACGGCCTGGAGAAGAAATGCATATCTCCGGAAGGATCAAGAATATGTGAGACGGATTGCCGCGGAGGGATACCCAGAGGAATGGAGCGGACAAACCAGCAGATCGCGGAAAAACTGAATCTCATGGCAGAACTGCTGGAAATCAGGGGGGAGAACGTATTCAAGGTCCGCGCTTTCTCGCGGGCCGCGGATACCATCGACCGGTATGGTTCACCGCTGGCATCCCTTGATGAACAGAACCTCGCCTCGATCCCTGGCATCGGAAAGAATATCGCCAGAAAGATTCGTGAGATCGTGGAGACCGGAACATTCCAGGAGCTCGAAGATATCAAATCCGGAATTCCGGACTCTCTCATCGAGCTGCTCAGACTGGAAGGAGTCGGTCCGAAAACCGTATCCACGCTCTGGAAAAAGCTCTCCGTGCAAAGTATTGACGATCTGGAGCGTGAAGCGCGGAACCATCGGATCAGGGCGCTCCGCGGGTTCGGGGAGAAGAAAGAGGAGAGTTTCCTTAAGGCCATCGCCGTATACCGTGAACAGTCAGGGCGGATGACCCGGTTTGAGGCCGATGAGGTGGTTGACCGGGTGCGCCCTGCGTTCACCCCGGGAACTTATGAGATCGCCGGGAGTTACCGGAGGGGGAAGAGCACGGTTGGCGATATCGACGTAGTGACCACGGAACCGGCATACAAGGTCAACCCCCGGCTGCGAACGGTCGCTGATGAGGTGATTGATGAGGGCGAGAAGAGGACGTCTGTCAGGGTCCGGGGAAAGAGGGTCGATGTCCGCTTCTCCCATCCACAACAGTTTGGATCGATGCTCCTCTATCTCACCGGTTCAAAAGCATTCAATATCCGGCTCCGGGAGATCGCCATCTCGAAAGGATACAAGCTGAATGAGTACGGCATTGAGGACCGATCCACCGGACTCCTCACCGAGTATCAGAGAGAGGAGGAGATATTCGCGTTCCTTTCCATGGACCCGGTTGTTCCCGAGCTGCGGGAAGACTGGGGCGAGGTGGAGCGGGCGCGTACCCGGTCACTTCCGGTGCTGGTCCGGGAGGATGAGATCCGGGGGGATCTCCACGTCCACAGCAGCTGGAGCGACGGGCACCTGAGTGTTGGAGAACTGGCAGCGACGGGAGAGCGGCTGGGTTATGACTACCTTGTCTGTTCTGATCACTCCGCTACGCTCGGCATCGCTCACGGGCTCGATGAGAATGCCCTGAACAATCAGGCCCACGAAATCGAACTGGCAAACCGGTCATCGTCCTGCAGGATTATCCGGGGCATCGAGGTTGATATCATGGCCGACGGGACCCTCGGCCTGCCGAACCGGGTTCTCGCCGATCTGGAGATTGTCATTGCATCGGTACACTCCGGGTTTTCACAGGAGCGCGACATCATGACCCGACGGGTTCTCTCGGCAATCGAGAACGAGCATGTCGATATCATCGGGCATCCGACAGGCCGGATACTCGGACGCCGCCAGCCCTATGCAATTGACATGGACCGGATCATTGCGCATGCAAAGGATACCGGGACGGCACTCGAATGCAATGCTTCGCCCTATCGGCTTGATATCGATGATGTGCATATCCGGCAGGCTGTTTTATCCGGTGTTAAGATTGCCATCGGTACAGATACCCACGATCAATCTGAATTCAGAACGATCAAATACGGGGTTACCACCTGCCGCAGGGGATGGGCAACATCTTCCGATGTCCTGAATACCCGGAGCCTGAAAGATCTCATGGAGTGGGTATCGTGATCTACCGCCTCTATGAATGGGTTGTTATCCGGGGAATCGGAATCCTACCTGCCCACATCTGCTTCATGATTACCGGTGAAGATCTCAGAAATGCTCCGGAAAAACTCGCTTTCGTTGCCCGGTGGTGCGGGGAAGTGAACCGGAACCTTGAGGGGCATGCACCGCTACCAAATAACAGCAGTACGAACCGGGCTATCCAGGGGGTTACGGTCCACGTCAGCACACCGAATCCTGATGAGATCGTGCCGTTTCTCCCCTCAATACGGGAGGTGAGCACATATGCAGAGCTCATCCTCCATGTTGGCGAGCATCAGGAAGGCGCAGGTGAGGGAATCGCATTTGAGGTCGTTGTCGGAAAGAGCGGGCGTGATGAGATCGTCTCCTGCATCCGCACCATGGCCGGTGAGGGCCTCAGGCCCGAAGAGGTGAATGAGCAGACGTTTGAACGCTGCCTGACCTTCAGATATACCCCTGACCTGGTGATCAAGACCGGGGGTTATCACCTCACCGATTTCCTGATTTGGCAGTCGGTATACTCAGAACTCTTTTTTTCGGATGTAAACTGGAGGTTGTTCAGAAAAATTGATTTTCTCCGCGCCCTCCGGGATTACCAGGGACGGGTCAGGCGATTCGGGACCTGATGATGCTCACGGGAGGACCGGCGAGGACTTCCCGGCGCTGCGAATAGATGCGCAGGGCTCGCAGGAAGTCGATTTTCCGGAAGAGCGGCCAGTAGGGTGCGCAGAAGCAGACCGCAGATTCGTGGCCGTTTGCAAGCCACGGGAGAAAATTCGAGGTTCTGTACTCATTCCCGGTCCGGATAACCAGGTCGACCGGGGGGAGGTTGTGGTCGGAACAGATATGCTGTTCAACGAGCGCGCGGTCGATGTCTCCGACAGCATATTCTCCGTCCCTCACGTTCTGCAGGATTGCACGGGCGGCCCGCACGATTTCATTCCGCCCTCCATAGGCGATGGCAATATTGAGGAAGTAGGCATCATACCCTGCAGTTGCTTCTTCGGCCTGTTCGATGATCGCCCTCAAATCATCCGGAAGGAGTGTTCTTTCTCCAATCATCTGTACCCGGACACGGTTCCGGTGAATCCGGGGATCGTCGAGGACCCGGGTGAACCGTTCCTTAAAGAGATCGAAGAGGGCATGGACTTCTGCGGAATCGCGGTGGAAATTTTCCGTAGAGAACGAATAGAGGGTGACATGCGTTATCCCGAGTGAACGCGTCCATTCGAGCATTTCTTCGGTCCGGTCGGCACCCATCCGGTGCCCATCGTCCCGCAGGATCCCCTGGGAGATGGCATACCTCCTGTTTCCATCCTGGATAATGGCAACGTGGGAGGGAATGTATCGTATCTGGCCTTCCAGTATCCACTCATAGAGAGGTTCGAAGAGCTGTCGCATCATGGGACCGGGGTCACCTCCACAACAATCCCCCGATCGGGATATCGTTCGATAACCGATTTTTTGCCTCCGATACGGCCTTCTTCCTCTACAAGAATCCACCATGCGGTCTCGATGGCCCCGTCCCGGGCCTCGTACATGTCTGCCCCATAGTCCCTGATCACGGAAGGGATCTCATACATGTTCTCAATGAGTCCATAGATGACCGTACCGTCACCTGTAACCTCATCGAACCGGCGGGCGGTATTCCGGGCAACCCGTAAGAGCCTCTTCCGGAGCTGGACTGAATCCTTGAACTGAGAACTGCAGAAACGGACCTTGGCATATCTGCTGATTCCCGAGGCCCATTCCCGGGAACCGGAGACCGCGTTGTGAACTGAATCTTCCGGATGATGCCCCCTCAACCTCATCTCATCAGCATTGGTCTCTCCCCACTCCAGCTCATTGATGGTGAGGAAATCAAGATCCGGAAGCGCTGCTTCAAGCCGGCCGACTTCGGTAAGAGCAGGAACTTCAAATCCGGCAGAAAATCCCATTTTCCGGGCACGCCGGACGGCCCTGATATATTCAGTCTCCCGGATATGATCCCAGCATTCAGCCGGAGGATGCATCCTGATCTCGTCGATAAGGCCGGCCAGCTTCTGCAGATCTTCTTCTCCGGGTGCCAGACCCGTGTAGAGGTGAATATGGTGCTCTTCACCGAACGCCTGCTTCAGGACCCGTGCGAATTCGATCACCCGGTCCATCCGGTCCAGGGGTTCCCCTCCGGTTATCCCGGTGCCCAGCGCGCTCATCCGCTGTGCGATTCGTACGGCCTCTTCCGGTGAGGAGATCTCTTTCTCATTTGCATAGACACGGTCATGCCCCTTCCGCTCCCGGGAGAGCGGGCAGTACCAGCAGGTGCGTCTGCACACCCCTGTGATAAAGAGGACCATCTTTGCTCCCTGCTGGCAGAACATGCAGCCGTGGGCGGGCATTGGTTGCATTGGGTATGGTAGTGTTGGACCCATCTGCCATTGAATCTTTCATTCCGGAACCCCTGAGAGGTGATGGGTTTTAGGGATGGAATGACGGAGAAAGGGGAGAGAATGGTGATCAGGAGTGTCCGTACTGTTTCAGGAATCCGGTCAGCAGCGCTTCCCTGGCGGTATCGGGAATGGGCGTAGAAACTGCAGTCGGGCTCACAGTTACAGGAATGCTGCTCGTGAAGGATGTTTTTTTGACAAAGCAGACACGGGTTGACGATCGTTCGTTTCCGGAAGCATCCCATGCCGTGACCCTGATGCTAAAGGTTGATCCGGCAGCCGGCGGTACAGTCAGCGTGAGGGATCCGGAGGGGGAAAGATTTGTTCCAGCGGTTGTCCAGGACATTCCGCTGTCCCCCGAATATTCAACCCTCACCGCGGATACCCCGGTATTGTCCGTTGCCGACCATGAAACTCCGACAGACTGGCCCGGTAAAACCGAAGAGTACGCCCGGGGAGCGCTGATGCTTACCGAAGGCGGGAAGAGGTCGGTTACAGCGGGGGTCGGGACAGGAGTGGTAGCTGGGACTACCGGGGGGGGTGTCGGGGCAGGGGTAAGGGTGGGAGTTCCTGTCGTTGTCTGACCGGGCTGGACGGTAAGTGCTTTCAGGCATACGTTGGTATTGGTATAGACCGTGCTGATATCGGTCCAGAGCGTCCCGGTGCTGCTGACATAGCTCTCTCCGGAATGTGCAGAGGCCTTCGAAGAGAATCCCGGAACCGGATACTCGATCGCGACCGGGTACCGGTATCCCGGTGTGGTGAGCTTGACCATGGCCGAAAATTTCTCCCCTTTGCTCACCCGGACCGGTTCGGCGAGGGTGACGGTGTGATAGCCGGGTGAACTGATAGTTCCGGTTATTGTACCGAGAGGTGATCCTGATACCGGGGCGTCCCGGATATTCCGGTATACCGAGACCTTGTACTGGGAATTGGTTGCAGGAGTGTAGAACCCGATTGCAGCAACCTGTTCATCAGACTGGGCGGTGAAGATGTTGGCAAAGTATGCCGTCTCTCCTCCCTCACCATAGGAGGTGACCCATCCCAGGGGGTCATACTGGTAGATGTGGTAGTAGTCTCCTGTTGACTCTCCGCAGAAGACGGCATTGTCAAGCCCGATGGAGGTGTCATAGTAGGAGACATAGAAATAGCCCTTTTCGCCCCATGCACTCCCCCAGCTGTTCTTCACAATGAAAGCCCCGTTCCCGGGAGCCCTGTACGGGAACCGGGAACGGTCATAGGTGTCATCCCATCCGACGATGGTGATGGCATGGTTTCCCCGGGAATTGCTTCCATAATAGTAGCTTGCGGTGAGAGGTGAGTAATATGCCTCCTCCCAGTGTATCGTGGAATAGACTGCCCCATACTGCATCAGCGCCTGCTTGATGTTCTGATTATCGCCGGCACTGCCGCGTCCGGGGAGGAAGAGGACCTCCTGTATTTCCTTCACGGCAGCCGTATTGGGGACGCTCGTTGAGACACTGCTCACCTGGACGGGTTTATACGGGTCGTTCTGCTCAAGCAGAGGACCGCTCCAGCGGGTCAGGTACGCTGTTGCCATCAGTGCATTGCCACCCTGGCAGGATGCAAGGTCGAACCCGTGGGTGTTCTTCATATTGTTCTCAGAAAAATCCCGGGTCTCCGCAGGAAGCAGTCCTGACTCAAGCGATGCAAACGTTGAGAATGCCCAGCAGCTCCCGCACGATCCCTGGTCCTTGACCGGGGTCAGCTTTCCCTGGGTTCGCAGATCGAAGCGCGAAGGAAGGGAAGATCCGGTGACGAGTGTACCAATATACGGGTTCGGGGCTGATCCGGACACGGCGGTCAGATACTCTCCGGAATATGAAGAAGCGGTTAAAACTACCTGATTCCCCCGGGTATGGGAGAGATCTACAGTCGGGGGAATATACCCGAGAGCGGAGATATCAAATCGGGACACATCCAGGAATCCTTTCTTTCTCTCCTCGTTATAGCTGAGAAAATCAGGGTTGAACGGGGATATGCCGTGGCTGTCGGCATCACCTGCCAGGGATGTCGCCGTGAGGGAGACGGCGGGGTGAATGAAGGCGAGAACAAGGATGACGGTGATGGCCAGCGGAATGGGGCGGGTATTCATGAATGCACCTGGGTATACGATCTAACTTCCTTGCCGTTTGTCATGCACACCCATCATCGGCATGGACCATATGGCAGCGGGAACTGAAAGGTTGTGTGATACTCATCACACTTAAAAATAGAGGATGGGGGTGGTTGCGCAGAGTGCGCAGTTACTCTTCTTTTTCCTCGTCTTCAGGTTTCTTTCTGCTCATGTAGTAGGCCACTGCCCCGATGATTACCAGGAATGCCACGATTGCAGCACCTATGAACAGATTCGAAGAGCTCCCGACTGCGGGAACGACTGAAGAAGGAGTACCTGCCCCCTGGCTATCTTGGATAGAAGTTCCGGATGACTCCTCTTCCTGTGTCCCGGGTTGGGAGGACACATCAGGCCCGGTACCTTCTCCTGCCTGAGTCTGGGTGGGCTGGTAGGTTGCTATAACCTCGGGCTGAGGGAGGTCAGGGCCGGAATATCCTGGAATGGCGGGCACCTGGCCGGAGGGGATGCGCGTCTGGACCGGTGTCGGTTCACGGGTCTGCCCTGCCGCAGGCTGCGAGGTGATGCGCAGGTTCAGTTCAGTCACTTCACCGGGAAGATAAGGATAGGCTTCAAGCCACGATCCGTTTGTTGCTACGGGAAAAACTTCTGCCTTTACTCCGCCGACATAAAATTCGATCGGGGTTCCTGATTCAATATCTCCCTGGACCAGGAGTTTTTGTTCGGCCATCCCGATGCGTCCATACACGCCTCCCGTCAGGGTGGTGACCGGATTCCCCTGGGTGTTGGACCGAATACCGGGTCCGACTGCTTCCACGATGAGCCCGTCAGGAGCGGAAAGGCCTTCCACCTCAACCATGCCGATAAATGCATGGGGGAGCTGGGGGGCCGCGGACGTGCTCTCAGCGGCGGCCGGAATTACAAACAGGACCAGAAGAACCATGCCCAGGATAAGGGCTGAAATGCTGCTGTCTCTCTTTTTCATGGAATCACCATGCAGGAGGGAGGGTTTTCCCTCCATTCTCTCTATGTAATTTTGTTTCATGAATTATCAGGACACCGGGTTGAAGTATCCGGCAAGCTGTCCCTGATTCTGCATATATACCCAGTATCCCTTGTAGGGGAGGAAATTTTCTGATGATCCGTCGCGATAGTAGATCCAGAAGGGCTGGTTTACCCCGGGACTGACGACCATCGTGTATCCGGTCACGCCGCCGGTGCCTTCATACACGCTGATGAGGTCTTCTTCCACCTTTATCGTTGGGAAGGTGCCGTTCTGGTAGAACGGCTGCGGACCGACCAGGTTCCAGCCTGCAGGGAGGGTGCGTGAGGGTAATGGATGTGGGATGTCATCAAGGGGATACAGGTAGGCGGTTGCCGAACCATCGACCTTCACATAGAGTGCGTACCGCGATTTCAGCTGGTAACCGGAAACCGGGACAAACCATGCAGAGCCGTCCCATCCCAGGATGGCCTCGATGTTCTGGAGTTCTCCGGGCGGGAAAATTTCATCAAGCTCCCTGTGTCCCGGGGCCAGTTCGATGGGGGTTGAGAAGAGGTTCCACCCATCACCGAGCGTTGCGGTGAAATATTCGGGGGGGCCCTCGACAAAGGTTACCGAAATGGTCTGGTTGCCGGTAACGTCGTAAAAAGTATAGAGTGTGGGTGCACCGGGCTGGGTCACTCCGTTCACTACAACCATACCGACCGTGTATCCGGGATCCGGAAGCATCAGGAATGTCTGGTTATCACCGTGGCTGACCGGGATGTCCCCGCTTGGTGAAATGTTTCCGTTCGCCCCTGCGCTGGCGGTTATGGTGTAGGTGACCGGCGTAAAGTAGGCGTTGATCAGGTAGTCTTTCGACACCCCGCTGATGGTATATTCTGATACCGGCCCAAGGGAAGTCCCGTCAAGGAAGACATTATCGATGAGATACCCGGTATCAGGGGTAACGGTGAATGCAAAGTCATCACCGCAATCTACCTGCTGGACGCCCGATGGACTGATGCTGCCACCCTGGTGGGCGGTGGCGGAGACTGTGTAGGTTATCTTCGAAAATGTTGCATCAATGGTCTGGTTTCCAGTCACATTGATGAATGTATATGTGGATACAGGTCCGACGGATGTACCGTTCACGACCACATCCTCGATTTCATAGCAGTTATCAGGGCTGATGGTAAAGGTCCTGTCCGTGCCTCCAACGACCTGCACGCTCCCGGACGGGTCAATGTCCCCTCCCGGACCGGCACTTGCCTGGATGAAGTACACGGGGCCCATGATCGAGAGGTTCAGGTGGGTCTCATCATCGGTCATAAACGGGTAGCTGGTAAGCCAGGGTCCACCGGCATCAACGTCATAACATTCCGCCTTGATTCCATTGATAAAGAACGTGATTGCCTCTCCGTTCTCGATATCTCCCTGAACCTCGAATTTATTTCCGGTCAGCTGGGTGCTCCCGTAGACTCCCTCTGCCCCGGTGAGATACTCTTCCACCACATCTCCGCCGACCATGGCGGTGATGCTGGTATTTACCGGGGCGGGGAGGGTGTTGATCTTCACGTTCCCGTAAAAAATGTGGGGAAGGGGAATAGGATCACCTGCGTTCACAGGTGAACATACCGCTATGCAGGCCAGAATGCAGACTGCTGCCAGGATCCATCCCGTTTGTTCCATACTTCTCATTGCGCACACCTCCGTTCCTTGAAAGGGGTGGATTCCGGGTTGATCCCTTGTCCACACCCTGGTTCAGGCATTTCTGTTCGCTCCCCTCTGCACTACGTCGGGAAGTAGAACGGGGTGATCTCGAATCCGCCGTAGGTTGCCGGGTTCACCATGAAGACCCAGTACGCTTCTCCGGTTGCCATCTCCCGCGAATTGGTGATCTCCCAGAACCCGGTTGTCACCGAGGTACTCCAGATTTTCAGTTGACCGGGCACCGACGGGCTGACAATAATTGCCACACCCTTTGTTCCTCCGTTCCCTTCTTTTATCGACTCCAAAGCTTCGCGGACCAGCATAAAGGCCTCGGGGTCACCGGTCGGATAATCGTCGGGACTTGCCACACCCCAGCGGCCCTGGTCACTGGCTGAGTCGTGCGGCGGTGCACAGATTCCTCCGTCACAGATCCCACCTCCATAGTACGCCTCGGTGGAGCGGTCAATGCCCCACGGTGCACCTATCAGGTTCCACTCGTTCTCGAGCGGGATGGAGGGGAGCCCTGGCGAGGGGTTACCATTATAGAGGACCGGGAACCGCGAGGGGGACTTCATCTTGATGTAGTAGCCACGCCCCGGTGCAATCTTCTCACCGGAAGAGCCGACATTTACCCACATGTCGGTCGCAGCGTCCCACTTGTAGACCACGACGGCATTCGCACTGGTCACGAAGTCCCCGATGGTTTCAATCTCTCCGATAGTATCAGCGACCTCGGCAAGCTTGCAGGGCACCGAGAGGGTATTCCATCCGGACTGGAGCAGGAGCGAGTCTGAACCGTACATCCGCACCGGGCTCGAGGTATCATGGAACACAGCTGCAGCGGATACATACAACCAAGGGTTGTAGTGGACGAGGTGGCTCACGGCATCACCATAGCCAAGGGCATCACTCCGCTGGTCTTCTTCATGGCAGCGGCATTCAATGCACTGCACGATGGGTGCAGGTCCTTCGCTCGGTCCTCCGGGGTCGCCCCAGTAGTTCTCCTTTGCGATGAGGACATCATCGTCCCAGTTCTTGACTCCCCAGTAGGTATTCCCGATAATGTCATTGTACCGGAAGTCGATGCGACCCGGATCCGCCGCACGGGTTGAGAGTCCGAAGATCCCGTTGTCGATCAGCTTGTTTTGCTGGATGGTGAGGTTACCGCCGAGCGTTGCCCCCGCCCAGAGGTAGATCCCGGCATGGTAGTTGTCGTGGATGTTGTTGTGGACAATATACACAACCTGGTCGATACCCTGCCGGCCCTGTCCGATGCACCGGATCTGGATACCGGAATCAGTCCATCCCGGCAGCATTACGCAGGCGGTAGGATCACTGGTGAACCTCGGGGGATCGCCGACTTCCCAGTCTCCGTTGCCGCTCGGACCATTGCCGTAGATGGTGTTCCAGATGATCTCGCTCGCAGCCGGACTATGGGTGATGGCCTCGGGGTCGACACATTCGACACCGGTAAAGAGGCATCCGGCGTCAATGCCATCATCGACGTTGTCGTGGATGATGTTGTTCAGGATCAGCACGACGCAGTTGATTGCCCGTATTCCGTTCTCATCGTTTCCATAAATGGTATTGTTCACGATATTGACGCGACCAATCGCACAGGAGACATTGACCGGTTCATTGTTGAACCAGTCGAGAATCGAGGCATTTTGGCACTTCTCACTGGACGGATAGACTGCGATACCATTCGCTCCGGAATCGGTGATGGTGAATCCTTCAATCCCAGTACAGCCTGCAGAAAGCCAGACTGCGGATTCATAATCCCCGCTGCCGACAGTCATCCCGTTCGCATCAATGACCGGCTCAGCACCCGGGAAATTCTTCAGGTGGAGACCCGGAGTGTCGACTTCGAACACTTCATTGTATGTTCCATTGGCAACGTAGACGACCATCCCGACAGGACCTTCCCAGGAGGGGTTGGCATCCAGGTAGTCCTGGGTCACCATCTGCCATGCCGGCATCAGGGCTTCGATGTTGGTGATGTCCGTTATATCTGAGGGGACTGCCGGCGCCCAGATAGGGGTGCCATCGGTAAGGATGGTGACGGTAGCGTACCTGATAGAAGGTCCGGAATCAACGTAGGTCACCCGGTAGGTTTCGGGATTGATTCCAACGCTTAATACATCGACGTCAGCGCTGTCACCGGGGGGATACGCGAAGCCGTCAACGAATCCGCTGCCGTTGTATCCTCCGAAAAACGCCCCGGAGGAAGTTCCGCTGATATTAAACACCGAAGAATTGCCACCGAGGTAGAAATCATCGGCGAATTCAACCATCGGTCCGATATGATCCATTCCCCTAACCTGGACTTCAACAATGTCACCGCACTGGTCCCTCGGGAGCTGGTACTTCAGGAAGGCATCGACCGGCGACATGGTGAAGTTGGCGCCGATGATGGCATCATTGCAGTCACTGGTGTAGTAGTAAATTGCCGACCCGTTAACGAGGGGATCGAAGGGAACTTCTACACCATTTACCGTGACATTCTCAATACTGTAGGAAATATTCGGCTTGATCAGGTAGGGCTGGATTTCTCCGCAGTAGAATTCACGCGAGTGGGTACCAGGGTAGTATGCCCAGATACCGTCGGGAGAGAGGATTCCCCCGTTGGGTCCCGGCTGTGCGGTTACGTTACAGGTCTTGTTCTCGAACTGCGCCCAGATCTGATAGCAGCACCTGAGGTAGGTGAAGGTGTAGGTGTACTCGGTCAGCTCCTGATCTGCGAGAGGCAGGAACGCAACGACGCAATCCGGGTCCAGCTCGCAGGGGCAGGTGTAGCCCGGAGGTGTGCAGTTGATGCATTCAAGCTGAGGACAGATCGGGGTGACGGTGATGTTCGAGATGATCTTGCAGGGGTCGGCTTTGATCTTATACGAAGCATTGGCCATGCACCAGAAGTAATCGGTGAAGTTGGTCGCATGCACCGGACCTGACGGGAGGAGCTGCATTGTTCCGCCATCACCCGGGATTCCTTCCACCCGGACTTTCATGTGAACGGTGTCGCTCACTTCCCAGGCACAGGGATAGAAGTCGTTACTGACCCATGCCCGGTATCCGCTGCAGAAGCAGGGACAGGTGGGGTCAACACAGTCCCCAAAGCTGATGGTCACCTCGCTGTTATGGGGAATGCCCTGGTCTAACCACATCTTCACCATGCAACCCGCACCATAGGGGCTGCAATTCAGGTAACCGGGTTCGGTCGGCCGGAACACAACCACTGATGAGGGGTGGATCGGTGAAGTCGCTCCGGTATAGGTGATCGTGATACATTGTGAGAGATCCCCGGGCTGGATGCAAATATTCGGGTCAAGCCAGACATAGAACCCGTTTCCGGGCTGCATGGCCGTGACCAGGTGGAAGGTGAGGTTCACCGTGTTCTGTTCACAGATGTCTTCAGGGGTAATGTTCAGATGTACATCGGTAATGTGCGTTGAGGCAGATGCCATTCCACACATTCCGATACTTATCAGAAGAAAGAGTGCCACCACTATGCGTGGATTCATACCATTCAATGGCCATTTCGACATGGGATATCCTCCGTTGTTTGATGCAGGAGAGTGCCGGTCTCAGCCACCAGGCCTGCCAGCACTGTGCACGCATGCTGACAGTTGTAGAGGCCGCCACCCCGCCTCATCACAGTAATCTGCAGTCTTTTTGGTGATCCCCACCCTGCATGGTGAGAACCCGGACATTGTTCTTTCTGCACACCCCGTTTTGCGATCACAGGATGTGCATCGCCCCTCGTCCGAAAAGGGAATATTTCAGCGTATGAAATAATTATATTTATAGTTTATCCTTGCTTCGGGGCGAAAGCCGTTAGGAATTGGCGTACGGAAGGGATAATGGATGCAATATCCCGTTTCTCTTTTTGTATAATATATGATTGTTCTAATATTGTAATGCCAATAAAATATTTAAAGGCTTAAAATTTAAACTGAAATTTGAACGCTATTTCAAAAAGGGAGGAATATTTCAGGTATTAACGTCGGGGCTGTTCTTTTGTACTTTGAGCGAGATGAGACGTTCTATTGCCGCAATATCAGGATCGGGGCCGGTAACGAGCCGGTTGTTCTTCACCGCGCTCCCGACAAACATCTTTCCTGCGTCGTTCCTCACGATGAGCGAGGTGAATCCTACCGGGCTCCCGACCGCCCCGGCAGAGATATCAGAATACATACCCGTGAGGTCGAGACAGTAATGGCATCCCGGCCTGACAGCACTTTCGAGGTCTTTCATCGGAATACTAATGGAGGTGCCGTCTCTCATCGTCACCGCCAGGTTACCCCTGACATCGAGCCGTTCTACCTTCCAGGTCTCGATACCATATTCTTTCCTGAGCTTTCCTTCAACCAGGGCGGAATAGTCAAAGGACTCCGTGCAGAACAACCCGATAACGAGGCGGATGGACCGTCCAAACGGTGCCAGGAGGTCATTGTCACTGGTCCGGATCTTATGGAGCGCCTGGACAACACAGGGAACCCCTATGACGGCGACCCGCCTGAACTTTCTCTCAATCACGGCAATCTTCAGGGCCGCAACGAGCGGAACCCACCAGTTATACCGGCTCCCGGCCTGGTGGATGAGCTCTTCCGTGCCGGTGATGACCACGGATGATGGGTAGAGAGTCCAGCGGTCCTCGCTGACCGTCACCACGGCATCAATGAGACCTTCCTCGAGGGCATTCACGAGGATTGCTGTCACTGCTCCCCCACTCTGGCGGCGCGGAATGTCAAATGCAGCCTTTGCCGTAATGATCTCCTCATAGGGGCCAATCGAACCGGGCTCCCGGGATCCGATCCTCGGGCAGGCATCGTAACATGCACCACAGGCAACCTCATCAACTGCCTGTTTACAGTATCCGATATTCAATGGACGGTCGGCCTCACCGGACTCTCCGAAACAGATGGCATCTGCCGGGCACACGGCAACGCAGGCACCGCACCCGGAACAGATCCCGGTGTCCCAGACTTCGGCTTTGAGATCCCGGTAACTCTTCTGTTCCATCCCTCTCAAACCTCCCATGTGTACTTACTGGCAAATGGTCGTGCGCTTGACGGAATCACCTTGAAATACCGGTCATTGAGGAAATCTGCGGAATCAAGACCGAAATGTCCGATAAATTCCCTGATGAGGGGGGTGATTCCGGCTATTTCTTCCCGGCTAAGTTCGCTCATCGTTGCCCCGACCCCGAGGTTCTCCTCATTCACCCCGCCCCGGATCACAATCATTCCTCCATGGATTCCGGATCCAATCCCGCGGTCGATTTCAGGACGACCCCTGTCCCTCCCAAGCACGAGGATCAGGCCGCCGGCCATGTACTCCCCAAGGAATGCCCGGGCCGAACCACCGATAATGAGGATGGGACGTTTTTCCAGGTACTGCTTCATATGAATTCCCCCCCGGTAGCCGATGTTGTCACGCACAAAGATTTTACCGCCCCGCATTGAATGGGCGACCGCATCGCCGGCATTTCCATGAATGATAATCTGCCCGGCATCCATGGTGTTTCCCGGTGCATGTTCGCAGTTTCCATAGACAATGCAGGTCGGACCGCTCATGAACATCCCGAGATCACCGCCCGGAACACCGTGAATGGCAATGGTTACTTCTCCTCTGAGACCGTCAGCAATGAACCTCTGGCCCATGACATGATCGAGGATAATCTCGGTCGCACCGGAGGCAACAGCCTCCCGGATTGCCCTGTTCAGAGGAGTGTAGTGCATCCCCTTTGCATCAATCCGTACCGGATTCACCATGATCAGGCCCCCACCGGTTTCACGTCAAGGACGTTCATGATCCCCTGATCCAGGAGGTATCCCCGCAACCGGTCACGGTTCCCCCGCAGGCTCTCAATGCTGTTGATACCTGCCGCTCCCATCAGCTCGGACAGCTCGAGGGTCCAGGCATAGAGGAGGTTCTCGACGTTGACCGACGCCATATCAGGATTAAGCCGGGCAACGAGATCCGGCCGCTGGGTTGCAATACCCCAGGGACAGAGCCCCCGATAACAGGTGCCGCACACCCTGCACCCCATCGCTACCAGGGCTGCGGTTCCAATGTAGACCGCATCTGCACCCAGGGCGATGATCTTTGCCACATCAGCACTCTCCCTGATACCCCCGCTGGCGATGACTGATACCTCATTCCTGATGCCCTGGGTCCGGAGCTTTGCATCGACGCTGGCAATAGCCGCTTCGATCGGTATTCCCACATGGTCCCTGAACACCCGGGGCGCAGCACCGGTTCCTCCCCGGAATCCATCGATAACGACCGCATCGGCCCCCGATCTCGCGATACCGGCAGCGATTGCTGCTGAGTTATGCACGGCGGCAATCTTCACGAATACCGGTTTTTCCCATTCTGTCGCCTCCTTCAGACCCCGGACGAGCTGCTTGAGATCCTCGATGCTGTAAATATCATGGTGGGGAGCAGGGCTGATTGCATCACTCCCCATGGGAATCATCCGGGTGCAGGAGACATCGGCACAGACTTTCTCACCCGGCAGATGGCCGCCGATACCCGGTTTCGCCCCCTGTCCTATCTTGATCTCGATCGCCGAACCGCGTTCAAGGTAGTCGATATCCACACCGAACCTTCCGGAAGCAACCTGAACGATCATGCGATCCTGGTAAAGATAGAGTGATTCGTGGAGACCGCCTTCCCCGGTTCCCATGTAGGTACCGATTTTTTTTACCGCTCGTGCGAGAGACTGCTGCGCATTGAGGCTGATTGCACCATAGCTCATGTGCCCGATCATGATTGGCGTCTCAAGCATCAGGTTCGGACTGAGACGGGTTTCCAGCACCGTCTCGCCATTCTCTTTCCTGAACCTGAGAATTGATGGTTTCTTTCCGATATAGGTCCGGAGTTCCATCGGCTCCCGGAGAGGATCTATGCTCGGGTTCGTCACCTGGCAGGCATCGAGGACGAGGCGGTCGAATATAACCGGATAATCCTGTGCGTTCCCCATGCCTGAGAGGATGATCTTGCCGGTCCTGGCCTGATTGTAGATGGATTCCCTGACCTGGGGTGTCCAGAGCGGGTGGCTCCGGTAGTCGACCGGTCGCTCTGCCAGGCTGATGGCATCCCGAGGGCACATGGCGATACAGCGGTGGCAGGCAACACATACCCGTGAGTTGACATGGATGCGATCCTTCTCTGTTCTGAAGACGCCGTAAGGGCAATTCTCCACGCAGCGCCCGCAGAGCATGCACTGGTCATGATCGACACTAATCTTATACCGGAGCGGAACACTCCCGATGGTCATGCCACATACCTCCCGATGATCGGCTCACCGGCCTTCGGCATGGTAATCTCCTCGACATCGGGTTCCATGGTGCGGATTGCTGCTTCCTCGCTGGAAATATACAGCCGGTTTCCTTTCACCCCGTATACCAGTGGGCGGAGCTTGATCCGGTCAGTGAACCCGACCATGCTCTCTTCGTTTGCCACCACGATGGCGAAGGGGCCGTTCATCAGTGCCGATCCATAGGCAAGTCTGATAGCCCGGAAAATTTCCCTCTCCTTTTCCGGCATCCGGTCAATTTCGTCCCAGAAGGGAGGAGCAAGTGCTTTGACTGCAGTCTCAATGGAGAGACCATGGCGGCGGACGAGGAGATCGAAGAGATAGGCGACAACTTCAGTGTCGGTATACATGGTGCACTGGTACCCGTAGGACTCTATGTAGCGGCGGTTCGTACCATAGGAGGTAATCTCACCGTTGTGAACCACGCTCCAGTTCAGGAGATTGAACGGATGTGCTCCCCCCCACCAGCCGGGAGTGTTGGTCGGGTACCGGTTATGGCCCATCCACAGGTAGCCCTTGTAGTCCTGGATGCGATAAAAATCTGCAACCTCATCAGGCCACCCCGATGCCTTGAAGACAGCAACGTTCTTTCCCGATGCAAATACGAGCGCCCCTGGTATGGTTGTGTTGACCTTCATCACCAGGTGCATCACGACATCGTCTTCCGGGGTGATGCTCCTCGGCATCAGGTGTGGGTCCGGCCTGAAAAAGAACCGCCAGGGGATGTGGACTTTCCTGAGCGATGCCTGCTCGTAGGTGGGGATCGCCTCATCGTACTCGATAACTCCCCACTTTGAGAGTTCTTCCTCAACCCGGGGTTTTGTCTCGTGCAGATTGTCAAAGAAGATATGAATTGCATAGTAGTCCCTGAAATCCGGGAAAGCACCGTACGCTGCATATCCTGCCCCCTCACCGCTGCCGCGCTCGTTCATTTCCGACAGGGCAGCCCGTATCCCGGTCCCATCCATCCTTTCACGGGTGCGGTCGATGACTCCAATAATTCCACACATTTAAATCACAGGTATGGTCAGCACATGCTCCGTTGATGTGCTCATAATGTATGCTCAATTAAGTATAAATATAATTGGGTAGAAGCTATTTTCCATATGACCAGAGATGTCGTAGGTGAAATGCTGGAACGTATCGACGCAGATTTAGTAAAATTCCTGCGCCTCCAGTTCACCGATATCCAGGGGCAGCCGAAAAATGTGGCCATACCGGTTCAGCAGGCTGAAAAAGCCCTGACCGAGGGTATCTGGTTCGATGGGTCGTCCATTGAAGGATTCGCCCGGATCGAGGAATCAGACATGCTGCTGAAGCCCGACCTGGCAACCTATACTATCCTTCCCTGGAGACCGCTCGATGCACGGGTTGCCCGGTTCATATGTGATGTATACACGTATGGCGATAAACCCTTTGAGGGAGATCCCCGGTACATTCTGAAAAAGACCCTTGAAGACGCAAAGAAGATGGGGTTCACCTTCAACACCGGACCCGAGCTTGAATTCTTCCTGTTCAAAATGGTTGACGGAAGGCCTTCAACCCAGTTCCAGGACTATGGGGGATACTTTGATCTGGCACCGACCGATCTTGCCGAGGATGTCCGGCGTGATATCGTCTTTGCCTTGACCCAGATGGGATTTGAGATCGAAGCGTCACACCACGAAGTTGCAGAAAGCCAGCATGAGATCGACTTCAAGTACAGTTATGCCCTCGATACGGCTGACAAGGTGATCACCTTCAAATTCGCGACAAAGACCCTTGCGCTCCAGAAGAATCTCCATGCAACCTTCATGGCAAAGCCGATCTTCGGTATCAACGGGAGCGGAATGCACACCCACATGTCACTGGCAAAAGATGGCAAGAATGCCTTCTACGATCCTGACGGTACCATGCAGCTCTCTCAGGCTGCCTTCCATTACATCGGCGGGCTGCTCAGGCATGCAAAGGCCATCACCAGGATCGCAAATCCGACCATCAACTCCTACAAGCGGCTCGTGCCCGGATACGAAGCCCCCTGTTATATTTCCTGGAGTGCAACCAACCGGTCGGCGCTGGTCAGGGTTCCGGCGGCCCGCGGCAACAGTACCCGTGCCGAGTTCAGGAGCCCGGATCCGATGTGCAACCCCTACCTCACATTTGCCGCCATGCTCGCTGCAGGACTTGACGGTATCAGGAACAAGATCGAGCCTCCCGAGAGCACGAATACCAATATCTACCATCTCACGGCTGATGAACGGAAGAAGATGGGAATCGAGATGCTTCCGGGCAGCCTGATGGATGCACACCTGGAGCTCGAAAAGGACTCCGTGATCACCAAAGTAATGGGATCGCACGTGATGGAAGGTCTTACCAATATTGCAACCCTGGAGACCGATATGTTCAGACTGGCCGTTCATCCCTGGGAGATCGACCGCTATCTGGCCAGCTATTAATTTTTTTCCCTCAAAGAGAATAGTTAGTTTTATGTAGTACTTGCCAATAACTTCCTTCCACTTAAGATGACTGAGCCGGCACGGGAATCCAGACAGGAGAAAGAACCAGGAGACCCTGTTCGCGGGTTCTTTATCGTTACACCAGCCCGCGGCTCGCTGAAATGGCTTCCTATCAAGGGATACGGATTAACCACTTCGCGGGGCAGGGTTCCGACCATGAATCAGGAAGAGGCGTGTGATATTGAGATCAACGGGGAGAAAAGCGAATGAAACTCATCCGGGCAATCATACGTGAAGAACGTCTTCCCTTCATCAAGAAGGCGCTTGAATCCCGGGGGATGTATGGCATGACGGTTGCTCCGATGCAAGGCAGAGGTGAGCAGCGCGGGATCCATCTCCAGTTCCGGGGCGGAATCCTGAACATCGACCTCCTGCCAAAGCTTGCTATCGATATCATCGTGAAAGATGACCGGGCTGACAGGGTGATTGATGATGTCTGTACTGCAGCCCGCCCGGGAAAGCAGGGGGACGGAAGGATTTTCCTGTTTCCGGTTTTCGAACCGGGGACGTGGAGGCCTGATATGTAGTGCCTATCAGTTCCTCCCGAACAGTTTCTCCGCGCGGCACAGGTGCTGCGCATGCTCTTTGAACCAGGGGAGACCTGTCCTTTCCCCCCGGTTCTCCGTTTTTTACATTCATCAGTGGTTTTCCAAAGGATATTATGGATAATATCTATATAAGATGGAAGGCAACTTCCATCTACTGATGAGCGGGAACAGACCCAATCAGAAAACTGGTGATTTCAGTGAGCATCGGTGAAGAAATCAATCAACCGGGCAGTATTCCCACTGCGGGTGACATCCTGATGCTATCAGGGATGTCACAACCATATTCAAGGGATCTCCCCGGTGCTGGACGGCCATCCCGGCTCTGTGCTCAGGAAGCTGGACTGGGAAGTATTCATCAAGGAACTGACAATCCTGCCGTATTTCTCATGGATGCGACACGATATGCAGGCCGTTGGGGTAGTGATGTGAAGATGCAGGATCCTTCATCCTGAAAAAAATTATTCAGATTCATGGTGACACAATGACACTCGATACAGGTACAACAGCATGGCTCCTGACCTCGACTGCCCTCATTATGCTGATGACCCCGGGGGTAGGATTTTTCTACGGGGGTCTTGTACGGCGGAAGAATTTCATCTCCATGGTTGCCCTCTCCTTCATCGTGTTTGCCCTGGTAAGCCTCCAGTGGGTGCTCTTCGGATACTCGCTCTCGTTTGGGGGAGATATCGGAGGGTTTATCGGCAATCTGGATTTCGCCGGATTATCCGGGATCAGCATGGAAGCCGGCGATGCGGGATATCCACCAATCCTGTTCGTCACATTTCAGGGAGTATTTGCGGCTATAGCGATGGCTATCGTCACCTCAGGATTTGCGGAACGGGTCAAGCTCTCATCATTCATCATCTTTGCCCTGCTCTGGACGACCCTGGTGTACGATCCGCTCGCCCACTGGGCATGGGGTGGCGGGTGGGCCTCCGCCTTCGGTTCACTTGATTTTGCCGGAGGGACGGTTGTCCATATCAGCTCGGGCTTTGCCGCTCTGGCTGTGGCAATGGTTATCGGGAAACGTTCAGGCTTCGGCCAGTACAGCATGGAGCCGCATAACATACCGATGACGCTGCTCGGTGCGGCTCTCCTCTGGTTCGGCTGGTTCGGATTCAATGCAGGGTCTGCCCTTGCTGCAAATGGCATAGCTGCAAATGCTTTCATAGTCACCAATATCTCTGCAGCAGCAGGCGCTCTTGCCTGGCTCGCTGCCAGCTGGTACCGTGGAAAACCGAGCTCGCTCGGCATGGTGAGCGGTGCCATAGCGGGTCTCGTTGCCATCACGCCCGCAGCCGGATTCGTCAATGTGGGGGCTTCAATCGTTATCGGTGCAATTGCCGGTCTGATCTGCTATGGTGCCATGCTCTTCCGGTTGAAAAGAGGGCTCGACGAAAGCCTGGATGCCTGGGCCGTCCACGGGATGGGAGGGCTCTGGGGAGCTTTTGCCACCGGGATATTCGCAATCGCTGCAATTGGTGGTTACTCGGGGCTTATCGAAGGCAATCTTGATCAGTTTATCGCCAACACTATCGGGGCCCTGTCGGCAATGGTGTATGCATTCGTGGTGACGCTGGTACTTGCAGTCATCGTTGACAAGACCCTCGGTCTCCGGGTATCCGAAGATGAAGAGTATGTCGGGCTGGATATATCGCAGCACGGAGAACGGGCGTGAGGGATGGTCATGAAAATGATAAAAGCCATTATCCGGCCGGAACGGTTTGAATTTGTGAAAAAGGCTCTGGAAAATCAGGGTTTATCCGGGATGACGGTTATGCCTGTTGAAGGACGGGGCGATCAGAAGGGAATCTCGCTCCAGTACCGCGGTGGGACCGTTCAGGTGGACCTCATCCCCAAAGTACAGATCGAAGTCGTAATCAGTGATGCGGATGCTGACAGGGTCATCCAGGCGATATGCGAAAGTGCAAAGACGGGAAAGAGGGGGGATGGAAGGATCTTTGTCCTGCCCGTTGAACGTTCCATCAAAGTCCGGACGGGTGAACAGGAATCGTAGAGACCTTCGGTTCTACGGGTCTCCCTCTTTTCGTCTGGTGTAATATTCATTCATCCCATCCATGAAAATACACCCCTCTCTCCTTGATTCATTTCATAATCTATATTCCCGGGGGCTTCCTCACCTGTGAGTATTGTACTCCGAACCGCCAGATGACGAAGCTGTTTCGCCACAGATCGGAACTATCCTGCTGATAGCTATCACAGTACTTCTGGCCGCACTTATCTTCCTGATGGTCCACTTTCCTGATTTTTCCGACCCGATATCCCCTGTGCCCTCATTTTTGGAGATATCAGGAGTATACCATGTTGATGAGCATGGGATTCTCAACTATGACTCCCGGGTGATCCTCCTGCACAACGGGACCGAACGGCTTGAGAATGCCGCCCTTCGGGCGGATTTTTTCCGGAACGGGACGAAAATTCCAGCGGTAATCGAAACCATGAACGGCAATGATTTCATATCCACCCATCATTACGGAGTCCAGACCATGGGCGGACTTGGTTGTTCCGGACCGTTCTGGAACCCGAAAGAAAAGATTGCCATCGATTTTTCCGACAACACTTTTCATTCCGGTGATACCATACGGGTAGATATCTTCAGGAAAGAGTCAGGGGAACTTGTTTCCCGCTACAGCAGACGGGCATGAACTGCCCCGGACGCATACGTTCAGGAAAGCGGTGCTCCATGATTTCCTGCTACTCATTCGCGGTTATAATCCGTATCCACCCTTCCTTCCTATGATACGGACGGGATGATCTTTCGTAAAACGACCCTGCTGAGGACAATAGCAGCCCCGATAACAAAACCCGTAATGAGCAGGGCGAAAAATCTGCAGATAATATTTTCCGTATCCCAGAGGAGGAAGAATGCCCAGATCCATCCTACGATGATGAAGGCCAGGACTCCTGCCCATGCAAAGCCCATTCTGAGGTCCGTTCCTCCCCAGAAATACAGCCAGTAGACGAGCAGAATGCCCCATACGGTGGCTAAAAAGACAAAAAATAAAAGGATGTCAGAAGTGAAAACCGAGGCCCGGGAAGCTTTCAGTTCCTGTTTCTGTTTCCGTTCGAGATTTTCCAGGATATTCTTCACCCGGTACGCATCTTCTTTCCTTCCCATCTTATTGAGTGAACAGCCCAGGTTGTTCCATGCTGCTAAATTATCCCGGTCGAGGTGAACTGCATATTCGTAACAGCTGATGGCATGATTATACTCTTCCTTCGTGACATACGCATCACCGCGATTCTTCCAGGAGAGCGATTCTTCCTTGGCGGTCATCCTTTAAATGGTATCATGTAAATTTTCCAATCTATTAAATTTATTAATTTATTTTTGAGAGAATTTACCTCAATTTACGGTATAAACGACAGTATTGTCATGAATCTTCACGTGGTAAAATAATTCCCGGGATCGGTATGCCTCTTCAATTCCCGTTCGAAAAACCAGAGAAAGCGGTCTCCCCGTTGATTCTGTTCTTTTTGTTATCATTCTCTCTCTCCACCGTACTGCATAACTGCCCGGGCACAGAGTCGGGCTACCCGGAGGGGTTCAGGGATCTTGCCGTCAAAGGTGAGTGCTGAACAGAGTGCTGCTGCATCCTCTTCAGATATCCCGTATGGACGGATAAAAATGGTATGACCTGTGGGCAGGGTAGTGGGAATACGCTCTCCCAGGGCCTTATATCGGGAGAGCCGCTCATCATCACCGGGAAAATGCCGTGCGATATCCTCTTCGATCCCTTCCGAGTCTTCATAGGTGACAATAATGACCGGCCTGTCCGCCGCTTCCTGCACCCGGGCCGGATCGATGATATTGAACCAGGATATCACGCAGCCGCTGATCATGATGACATTGATATCCTGCCTTTTGAAACTCCGGTACAGGGAGATGACCGCCCCGGTTGCATTCATACCCCCGACCGTTGTGTTCTCAAAGGAGATCCCGTCAATGCGGAGATCTTTTCTCATCACCAGACCCGCGAGAACGGATTGGTCATCCGAAGAGAAGCTTTCCGCGATTCCAAGGACACGGAGCCCTTTTTTCGCGATGTGCATGCAAGCACTTATGACAGGGTATATAAAAATTATATCCAATGAGCATCGAGAAGGATCAGGTCTGTGTCCTCATTCCGACCCTGAATGAAGCCCCGACAATCGGGGGCCTGATCAATGAATTTATATCCCTCGGTTTCAGGAATGTCCTGGTCATTGACGGCCACAGCTCTGATGCAACACGGAAGATTGCATCGCAGGCCGGTGCACGTGTCATCACTCAGGAGGGTCGGGGAAAAGGAAACGCCATCATCGAGGCTTTCGCCTTAATCGACGAGCCATACCTCCTGATGATTGACGGTGACGGGACCTACTCTCCTGATGATGCTGAAAGAATGCTCGAACCCCTTGCAACCGGATCAGCCCATGTCATCGGCAATCGCCTGACAGACGAGAACCGGTCCGCATTCTCCCGTCTCAATTATGCCGGAAACCAGATCCTGAACCGCCTGTTCAAGCTCGCCCATGGCCGCTTCCTCAACGATATCCTCTCCGGCTACCGTGCGTTTACGCGCGAATCGGTCAGGCAGATGAGGCTGAAGGAATCAGGTTTTGGCATTGAGACCGAGATATCGGCGGAAGCGGTACGGAACAACATGGAGATTTTCATTGTTCCGATCAAATACGGGCAACGATCCGGCACCCCGACAAAACTCAACCCGTTTCACGACGGCCTCAAGATCACAACCACGATATATAAACTGGCAAAAATGAGCAATCCGCTCTTCTATTTCGGCCTCATCGGGGTGATCATCATGATCGCCGGATTTCTCTCCGGCGCATATGTTCTGCTGGAATGGCTGAGAAGCGTCGAGCATATCCCGCTCACCATTCTTACCGTTCTGCTCATTGTCATCGGTTTCCAGATCTTCATGTTCGGCGTAATCAGCGACATGCTGCTTGCATTCCACCGGGAACTTGTCAATGAGATCCATGAAGCCCGCAGAGAGGGAAGAAAATGATATCAAATGCAGTTTTCCGGTTATTCACTCCCCGTTATGACAGAGAAATTTTATCTTGCAGGGGTGCCAATTGATTATGCACCGTATCGGGCGATAGTAGTCTAGCGGCAGGACAGAGGCTTCCCAAGCCTTTAGCCCGGGTTCGATCCCCGGCTATCGCACTCCCTTGCATGACTGAACCAGCACCCGAGCTTTTTGCAGTCCGGATCATTGTAGAGAACAGAAAAGGCGTTCTCCGGGACATCTCAACCGTTGTAGCCCAGCATGATGTCAATGTGCTGATGATTCACCAGGAATGCTTTGATACGGGACCGTTCCAGGGAATGGCTGAGCTGTATCTCGAATTCGAGGACGGAAGGGATCGCGAGGGCATGTTCCGCGAGCTCCACAGCCTTCCTGCAGTTCATGATGTCAAACCCTATGATCCCTTCAGCCACATCTATGGAACACGGGTCATCATTATTGGCGGCGGTGCCCAGGTTGCGCAGGTGGCACTCGGTGCCGTGAATGAGGCCGACCGCCACAATATCAGGGGGGAGCGGATATCTGTCGATACCATCCCCCTCGTTGGAGAGAGAACTGTAGCCACGGCCGTCGATGCTGTTGCGCGCCTTCCCCGGGCAGCCATACTGGTCCTTGCCGGCTCACTGATGGGCGGAGAGATCTCAACTGCTGTCGATCGTGTCCGTGAAGCAGGGATCCCGGTTATTGCCCTGAAGATGGCGGGAAGCGTTCCTGAACATGCCGATCTTGTCGTCACCGATCCGATCCAGGCAGGGGTCTTTGCTGTTATGCATGTCAGCAAAGCTGCCGTTTTCGATATCAGGCGGGTAAAGGGACGTGAATTTTGAGATGACCCCGATCGAGCAGGCTGTCTCGATCCTCCACCATGACGGGATAGTCATCTATCCCACGGACACCATCTACGGCCTTGGGGGCGACGCATTCTCAGAAGAAGCGATTCTCAAGGTATACGAAGCCAAGAAGCGTCCGCTCTCCAACCCCATATCAATCGCAGTCTGTGACAGCGATATGTTACACGGAGTCGCACGCGTTGACGAGTGCGCATCCCTCTTCATAGAACAATTCCTCCCCGGTCCGGTAACGGTGGTCCTCCCTGCCAGAAACTGCGTGCCGGGGATGCTAACGGGGGGAACAGGAATGATCGGCATCCGGTTCCCTGATCATCCTCTGGCCCTTGAACTCATCTCACGCTTTGATTCACCAATCACTGCAACCAGTGCAAATATCACCGGAGCAAAAGACCCGGTCATACCGGAAGAGTGCCATGTGCCGCGCGATTTCCTGATCGATGCCGGAAGGCTGCCCGGGACACCGAGCACCGTTGTTGATCTCACCTCCCGGACGATAATCCGGAAGGGAGCACAGGCCGAAAGGATCGCTGCCTACTTTGTTTCAGACGTATGAGAAATCTGGTGAGAAAACCACTCCGGATCAGGGATTTTATCGAGGATACCGAAGGCCGGCTCTATGCGGTATCCACGTATGATAACCGGGAGCGGGTGGGATGCATCCTCCGGTATGTACCTGATCCTGCCGGAACGCGGCAGAACGCAGAAGGGGTCCTGTATCGGAAACTCGAATTTGAGGAGGCATTTGACTACATCAGCCGGGAAAAACCGGAGTATGCCGATATTGTCCAGCGGGTCCCCTATCCGGATATCCGGAGGATATTAAAACCGGAGGACGAGATCGGCGCCATTATCAAACGGAATCCCCTGGTACAGCGGCTGGCCGGCATTTTTGACCTGCCGATCCGGACGTATGGGTGCACCGGGTCACTGCTCTGCGGGTTGGAGAATGAACAGTCAGACATCGACTTCGTAGTCTACGGGAGAACTTTCTTTCACGCCAGGGAACTGCTCCGACATGCTATCAACCGCAGCGAGCTCCAGCCGATCAGTGACGGGATGTGGGATTATATTTACCGGAAGAGAAACCCGGAGATCCCATCTGACGAGTTCATTCTCCATGAAAAGAGGAAATGGAACCGGGGACAGATCGATTCCGTGTATTTCGACATTCTCTACACCCGTTCATACACGGCACTCAACTCTTTACCCTGTACGAAAGGGAGAACCTGCGGAAAAAAGACCATTGAGGCAACGGTCACCGATGCTTCACTCTCATTCGACAGTCCTGCCGTCTACCAGGTCGACCATGAAGAGATCTCCAGAGTGCTCTCGTTCTCGCATACCTACAGCGGACAGGCACTCGAGGGAGAGCATATCGAGGCCAGGGGGATCTGCGAGGAACATGATGGCGGGCACTGGCTCATCATCGGCACGACACGGGACGCACGGGGAGAATACATCCGTTCTTTGAGTCTGCTTGAAGGATTAGACCTCTGAACTCAATCTTTTATTCTGCGGGCAGGAGAGGGGGGCTCCCCTTTGTTCAGTGTGCGGCGCAAACTGCCATCAGTCTATAAGAGATCAGACAGGCGGTTTCCTCCCGCAGGATCGCAGCGGTCAGTCTCCGGGCAATAGTCGCAGGGAGGCCGCAGCGGTTTTCGCGGCAGTTCCCCGTTTGTAATCCGGCGGGCTTCATAGAGAGCCCGGAGAAACTTCCTCTTGTCGATAGGTTCGATAGTGCAGACACGCTCAGTTCCGGAACAGATATATTCGACCGTCCCTCCCCGTACATCGGTGCCGAGCATCTCCTCGAGGCAGAGAGCATACCCGGTGACACGAAGGCGGTCGGCGGTGTACACACCATGGGAGGGAGCCGGGGCAGGGCGGGTAACGGCAAAAAAAGGCTCATCATCAAACACCTTGTCCACAATGCCATGGATCCTGTAGGACTCCGATCTGACGGCGACATCGGACTGCCGGTAGGTTCGCCATCCCGGGGTGTTCCTGCAGAGACGCACCGATTCAATGAGGAGCGGGTATACCGAGTTGTCGATTTCTTTCTGAAGGAGGCGAACGTCACCCCAGATCTCATCTGCATCGAGCCCGTCGCCGAGGCGGTACGAGATCTGTTTTGCGACAGTATACCGCCAGGATTCATTCCGCCCCTTTCCCTTCCCGAGGTAGAACCGGACCGGGCACATCGATGCTGTTACGACGGCAGAGATGCTGAGATCGGGTATGCGGCTCACATCAAGGGATAATCCATGAACCTATGTATAACTGCTGTTTTCGGGCAGAGGATGACGCGGGTTCGTAAAACCCGGTTGGATCAAGTTCAGAGATCACATTTTTTTCCCGGCATGGATTCAGTGTACCGTACGAGCATGTGGTCGCTCACCTTCATCACGGCAGGAGTGTTCTGTCCCCACCAGGGATTTCAAAAAAGCCTTATTCAGGCAGTTGTAATGTATCTCTGCGTATGTCACACGAAATCGCCGTCAATATCCCGCAGTCTCTCGACCCGGTCTACAGCAATATGATCCAGATTGCCTACAAGGAGGATGAGTTCACCTTCGTCTTTCTCCACCAGATCCCTGGTGTCAACCAGGCACGGGCAAAAGCCATCGTGAGTATCACCCCCCAGCATGCAAAGAACCTCCTGGCTGTCTTCACCAAGACGTTCGCAGATTACGAAGCGAAATTCGGAAAGATCGAGGCATCGTCCGGCAAGCAGCAGGACAACGTCACCACCATCCGGGGATACTCCTGACAGGGGTGTACCCGGACTCCTGGTGAATATTCATATTCTTTCATGCCAATAGTATAGGATATCATGCCGCTGTGGCTTAGTGGTAGAGCGGCTGATTCGTAATCAGCAGGCCGGGGGTTCGAATCCCTCCAGCGGCTTTCCCTTCATCTTTTCTTTTCTCAGGTACATGACGAAGTTGCAGCAACATCCCGGTAGTTACATAAAAAGAGATAGTAGGAAAAATTAAGGTTGTCTGTTTCCGTCTGCTCGTGATGGTCTGTAATCCGGGCCGTATTTGCCCTTTAGAAAATGAGATCAGGTCCTGTGGGGAATTTCGGAAATACCGATCGCCGGGAACGTAAAGTCAAAGTATGATATACTGACCGCCGGGGATTTGTAGCCAGAGAATGAAATATCCAGCTTGCGGGGTTCGTAGCCGGAGTACGATATCCCGATATCAGGTACTTTGTAGTCCGGAATCTCGGATATACCTGCCTGATGGGGAGTGTAATCGATGAAATGGCTGTCCGTGTCAACTGGTTCCCAGTCGGGAAAGACTGAGAAGTCAATATCCGGCAGGTCGGTGTGTGGAAAGGGAAAGAAGCCATGCCCCGTACCTGCGGGGATTGGCACAACCGCCAGCGAAACAGAGATGCAGACGAGGGAGAGGAGCACTGCAGCGCTGATACCCCGGATTACGATTGATATATCCATAATGCTGATCCTCCACCACTCACTATAAAGATGTGTATTTTTCCCCTTATGAGAGAAAAAGCCCGGCGATGCACAGAGCCGGTCACCAGGCACAATGCACAGACAGCCATCATTTCCATTACGGATACAACCGGACAATGCGACAGTGTATCGACAAGGAACAGAACGTCCTGGTTGCCGGTGAGTTGTCGAGGCTCTTCCGTTTGGATCCAGGGTTGGGAATAATAGGTCCGGTCCCGGATATCCTGATGGAGAAGATTCATCTGCTCCCGGCAACCGTTTCACTTCATGATAATCAGGTTGAGGCAGTACTGATCAATGGAATCCATCAGGACCTTCCGCGCATGTTTCGCCCGAACCTCATCATCAGAAAATGTATCCTCCGTCAGGTATTCGATGAGAATCATGTAATGGTTCTTTTTTGCCAGTCTGGTCCTGATAATCTCGAGACCTGCAATCGCCCCCTCTTTCTTTCCCATAATCAGTTCAAACGCGAAATCGAGGAGCATGAGTACCTGTATCGGCATCTTGTTGGCGATCGCCATTTTTCTAAACCGCGCATAGGCGGTGCCCTGCTGTGAGATGATGGAGAGCTGCAGGCCGTAATAGACCGGTTCCAGTTCTTTCGGGTGATGCTGGATCATCTGTTTGACGACAGCCGCAGCACCTGCTGCATCCCGCTCCTCGACCTTATAGGAATACAATTCCCGGAGGAACACCATGTCATTGTAGTATCGTTCCGAGGCAATGGTGAGTAATTCTCCCCGCATAACCTGGTTTCCATCCATTTTCGCTTTTTCCAGGCCGATTATCAAAAATTCAGGCTCTTCGGGGAACCACTCAATTCCCAGCTTCAGCATGAACCAGAAAATTTTGTTTACCCGGAGCTCTTTAATGACCCGGGGGAATTTCAACCGGTTCACCGGGGGCCGCAAACGTGCCAGCTCAATCAGCTGTTCGCGTGCATTGAGCGCCATATTGCTGGTCTTTCCTGCACTTGGTCCTTTTTCAGTGGAAAAGGTTTCTGTAGCGAGGATATAGTAGCAGTACGCAATCGCTGTATAGATAATAGCGTCGACTTTTCTGAATCGTTTCAGCTGTTCAATGGCATCATGATATTTTCCGATCTCGATCAGCTTCAGGCCGAGGATGATGTCAAAGATCATCTTCCCCCCCGGGCGGCGTTTCAGCCGGTATGCATGACTGAACAGTTTTTCGATGTAATCCACTTCATTTGACCGGCTGCTCTCCTCCAGTACTTTGACCGTGATGTCATCAATCAGCCGGTCATAGATTTTATCATCGATATCTGGCAGTGAATTATCAATGATTGAGAGCACATGTCCGAAAAAAATCGGAATATTGGAATCGATCTTTTCTGAGTTCTTCTCGATGTAGGCCATCAGGTCCTGTTTGACCAGATCCACCTTCGTTTCGATGATGAACTCAGGCTGCCATTCTTCAACCATGCCACATACACCAGATCGGATATCTTTTCAGACCGGGCTCACATCCCGGAAATCCGGGCAGGAATTTCCCCAATCTATCATAAAGTCGTGGAGAATGGGATATATACTTTTTCTCCGGAGGAGAGAAGAGCAGAAAATACCGTGGATTTTGGAATGAACACAGGAAAGAGCGATTTGGTTTTATGCGAATGACTCGTACCCGTTGCCCGGCAGGATGAGAGGATTCATATCTCACCGATCGATCCGTCGCCTCTTTTTATGATGATCTTTCCGCCATTGGTTGGGTAATAGGTCATTGTCCTGCCGACTTTTCCGCCAACATCCTCGCCAGAAATAGGTATTGAGTATTCCTTGAGAAGGGTCCGGATTTTTTCAATATTTTTCTCACCTATGGATATGCTCTCAGAAAACTGGGTGAACATGGATGCCCCCCCTACAATTTTCGCAATGATCACCCCGTTTTTTCTCCGGTTGAAGGAGAGTTCTTCCATCAGAGCACAAATTGCGGTATCTGCATATTTTCCCGGACGATCCATTCGCCCGTTGGAATTCGGTAGCATGATATGCGCAAGTCCACCACGCCGGCGATTGTTGTCATGGAGCACAAGCCCGATACATGATCCAAGACCAATCGAAGACAGGGGAGTGGTGGAGACGCACAGTTCTCCGATTCCAATATAGGTCACGTCCCGTATTTGAGGATCAGATACCATTCTTCCCTCGTTAACGTTGTGATGTGTTCGAAAGCAGGCGTTCGAGTTTGTGGATCATGTCTTTGAGCACGGGGGGGTTGGGAAGCAGGAGCAGGTTGCTTGCAAGAGCATATTCGGAGCTTTTCAGTTCAGTTCGAAAAAGGACGACATTGTTGCCATTTTCCTCAAGTTGACTGGTGATAATGACCTGGAGTGCTGCATGGGGCATGTCGATGACGAGATCCGGCGGTGACGGGATCATGACCGTGTTGAGAAGCCCTGCCGTTGCGTCAAGAAATGCAGAAACCATGATATTCCCGATCTCAAGCAATGCACTCCGGTCCATCTCGTTCATCGCCCGGTTCATGTCGTGCTCTCCGAGCATCACATTCACGAGCCGTATAGCTGATTCCACCGGAACATGCAGGAGAAGATATCCGCCAGGGGAGAGTTCCCCATCGATTCTGAACAGTACCATGGCTGCAATCTCATCTGAAATGTACTCATGGATGCGGGAAAGGTCAATGACCGAGATCTCCGGGACATTCATTTCGATGGATGTATTCAGCATCGTTGAGAGCGTTGTGGCTGCGTGAGCTGCCCCGATATTCCCGAGCTCTTGCAGCGCATCCATCTGTTCAGATGTCAGATTCATCCTAGTTCTCCATCACAATTGAATTCACATCAATTACCGGAACGACCTGGCCATCACCGGGAATGGTCACCCCACTGATGCCCGGACAGCTCCCCACAATCCTCGTGAGGGGTTTGATCACCACTTCCTGCTGTCCGATGATTGCATCAACGGTTATCGCCATTTTTTTCTGCTGATTCTGGAGGATGACAAGGATCTCGGCCCCGTTAGATCCCTCGAACATATCGTCAAGGCGGTTGAGGGTGAGAATCTCATCCCTGAGAAGAATTGTTTCACGGGCACCTATTGAATGTATTTGTGTTCCGGCAAGGGATGCTACCTCCACAATATTGTTCACCGGGATCGCACAGCGTCTTCCGTTGATCCGGACCATCATCACATCCACAATGGCCATGGTTGGTGGCAGGAGCAATTCAAATCGGGTGCCAGTGCCAGGTTCTGATTCCACCTTTATCGATCCCTTGACAGCCTGCATTGCCGTTTTCACGACATCGAGCCCGACACCGCGTCCGCTGACATCGGTCACCTTTTCCGCTGTCGAAAACCCGGGTTGGAAGAGGAGATCGAATATCTCTTCTTTTGACATCCCAGGTGCACTATCCCGGGTAATGAGCTCCCTCTGAAGTGCTTTGTTCAGGGTCCTGTCCGGGTCAATTCCGGCACCATCGTCCTGTATGGTGATGATGACATTGTCCCGGTCTCGCTGGGCGGAAATTTGTATCAACCCCTTCCTGGGTTTGCCTGCCTTTTCCCGCTGATCCGGAAATTCTATGCCATGATCGATAGCATTCCGAATGAGGTGGAGGAGCGGGTCATTCAGTCCCTCCATCACACTCCGGTCAAGTTCGGTCTGCCCTCCCTCAATAGTCAGTTCGATCTCTTTCCCCATCTTCTGGGACAAATCGCGGACTGTACGAGGGAACCTGTTGAATATATGCGACAGCGGGATCATCCTGATATTCATCATCAGGTTCTGCAGGTCGGCCACCGATCTGCCGATCATGTTCAGAGTCTCATCGAGGTCTTTCATCCGGTATTTCTGCGCGATCTGCATGACTCTTCCCCGGTTAATGACCAGATCCTCTATCAGGTTCATCATCTGGTCAAGCCGGGTGATATCGACGCGGATATTCTTGACTTCCCGCCCCCTGTCGGATGCGGGCACTGCCGCCTCCTTCCTGTCCCGCGCATCATCCCTGCTGGTTATCACTTCACGGGGAGCAGATGCAGATTTTTCTTCCGGGGATGAAATCCGGACCGTGCAGACCTCACTTACCGATGCTGCCTTCACGAGGGCATCCCCGTCATTCTCACTCCGGATGCTGAGGTAAATGGCCCCCTCAAAATCGCCATCCTCAATGACCTCTCTTGCCGGGACGATATCAATAATTTCTCCGAGTGAATCGAGATTCTGGAGGATAATCATTCCCCGGAGGTTCTTGGTATCGCATTTCCCGTCAAGCTCAATTTCGAGACGGTAGAGTGACGTTCCGAGATTATTCCAGTCAGACGACCTGCTATCAGCGGTGGATACATCCCGGGTGGGCGAGACAATGGGCACTCCACGATCCCTGTCCTGCCGCCCACCCGCTTTCCATGACCGGAGGCTTTCGAGTCTCTGGTCAAGGTTGGGAGAATGACCCTGTCCGCCTGCTTCGATATCATCCACCATCGCTTCAATGTCGTCAGCAGCTTTGAGGAGGAGGTCGATTACCTCGGTATCAACATGAAGATCGCCGCTACGGAGGGACTGGAAGATATCCTCCATAGCATGGCAGATCTGCTCCATATCATCGAATCCCATGGACGCCGACATGCCCTTGAGGGAATGGGCAGACCTGAAAATTTCCGCGATGGCATCCTGGTCGGATCCTTTTTCAAGAACGAGAAGATGTTTTACAATATTTTCGAGATTTTCACGCGATTCGGCAACATATAATGACCGGTACATATCGAGATCAGACATTCCTGCCCTCCCATCCCTGGTGAATCAGCCTCATGACTTCACCGGCAACAGCCGTAAGCGGCAGGACCTGATCAACACAGTTGTTCTGGAGTGCAGACCGTGCCATTCCATGCACGAGGCAATCCTCTTGCCGTACCACGATGGTCGTGCCTCCCCGCTCTTTCACCTCAGCACACCCTGCCCCCCCGTCGTTTCCCATACCACTCAAAATTACACCTACCACCCTGTTATTGAAGACCCGGGATGCCGATGAGAAGGTCTTGTCCGCTGCAGGTCTTACACCATGAACAGGAGGAGAACGTGTATGTATGATCTTCCCTCCCTGCTCACCCTTGGAAGAGAGTGCTGAAGTAACGAGGGCATGGTATCCGGCTTTGACTACGTATGCCTGGCCGCTGTAGAGGATATCGCCACTTTCGGTCTCCTTTACCGGCATCAGGGAAACCCGGTTAAGCCGTGCTGCAAGGGCGGCGGTAAACCCGCCCTCGGGCATGTGCTGGGTGATGACGACGGCTGCGGGCAATCGTGAAGCGAATGACGAAAGGACGACATCGAGCATGGAAGGTCCCCCAGCCGAAGACCCGATCACCACAAGATTGTGGGCCATTCCTCCATCGGTACTATCTTTCCTCTCAACATAGGGGATGCGAATGACATTTTTTATTTTGGTAATTAATTCGTCCCTGATGCTCCGTGTGTTCTCAATACCACTGGGTTTCAGAATAAAGTCATCTGCCCCGAGACTGATTGCCCTGTTCGTCGCTTCTGCCCCCGCGGCAGTCAGGGAACTGAGCATGATAGTTCGTGGGAAACGCTTGAAAGATTTCCGCTGCAAAAGCAGCTCCAGTCCGTCCATCCGGGGCATCTCGATATCGAGGGTCATCACATCGGGCCCGGTCTCTGCTATCAGATTCAGGGCTCCGATTCCGTCTGCGGCCGAACCGACCACTTCAATCTCCGGATCAGAGATCAGCATATCCCTGATGATCGTCCGCATGAATAACGAATCATCGACGACAAGAACACGGACCATTCTTACGATTCCAGGATATTTTTTATTTCATCGAGAACTTTGGGAGCCTGGAAAGGTTTCACAATATAGCCGCGTGCCCCGCTTTTTATTGCCAGTTTCACCATCTGCTCCTGGCCGACTGCGGTGCACATGATGACCCGTGCATTCGGGTCAAGTGCCTTTATTCCCTTCAGCGCATCTATCCCGTTCATCTTCGGCATAACGACATCCATAGTGACGATATCGGGTTTCAATTCCCGGTATTTTTCGATGGCATCATCGCCATCTGCCGCTTCCCCTGCGATCGTATGACCGCCGGAAAAAAGGATGTTCTTCAGAAGTGTCCGCATGAAGAGCGTGTCATCAACAATAAGTATTTTCCCCATAACCAACCTATATAATGATTTGTCCCCGGGGTTATAAATTAATTATTTGCGGCACTATTCAGCCGGAGGTTTAACGGCTTCTGTGATGAACCGGACCCCTTTTGGTGTCAGCTGAACCTCTCTCCGGATATACCGCACTTCAATCAGACCCAGTTTCAGGAGTTTGTCGTAGATACTCTCGAGTTCTTTGTTGGATACTGACAGCATCGTTTCGATGGCATGGGAATCCATCCCGCTATAGATCAGCATCCCGACCTGGGCTGAGACCGGATCCAGTTCATCTCCCCGCATATCCATGTCCTTGGTGGCATCCTTCAGGAAATTAAAGAGTACATGCAGGGTCGACAGTGGACAGAGGACAAAACTGGTGACGACATCGGTGTTTTCCAGGTGATCAATTTTCACAACGTCAACCTGCTTTTTCTGGACATCGCGCTTGGTGAGTTCAATCCCGGCAACATCATTCAGGGGGATGCTTACCTGTTTTTCCTCACCGACAAACCAGATTCCTGTTTTCAGGACGGCGATGGATCCCTTCTCCCACTGTGCGTCCGTAACCATCACCCCGCCCCTGATAGCAGGTGACATGAAATAGGCAGCGAGGCGATAAGCACTGCAGGAGATAATAATCATCTTCTTCAGCACCAGCAGCGCTTTTGGAACAGTCGCCAGCGACAGGGTTGTTTCCGACGGGCCTTTCAGCGTGAGAGTCAGGATATTCTTTCTCTCGGTAAGGTCGATGATCTGCCTGTACGGAATCTGAAGGTTATAGGGGGGCGGAATCGTAATTTGTTCCTTATCCACCGTTATTTTCGAACCATGCCAGGTCCCCTGCCGCTCAATTTTTACCGGTATCTCGACCATGTACACTCACTCCTGATTTGTCCCGGGGGTTATAAATTAATTATTTGCGGCACTATTCAGCCGGAAGTTTAACGGCTTCTGTGATGAACCGGACCCCTTTTGGTGTCAGCTGAACCTCTCTCCGGATATACCGCACTTCAATCAGACCCAGTTTCAGGAGTTTGTCGTAGATGCTCTCGAGTTCTTTGTTGGATACTGACAGCATCGTTTCGATGGCATGGGAATCCATCCCGCTATAGATCAGCATCCCGACCTGGGCTGAGACCGGATCCAGTTCATCTCCCCGCATATCCATGTCCTTGGTGGCATCCTTCAGGAAATTAAAGAGTACATGCAGGGTCGACAGTGGACAGAGGACAAAACTGGTGACGACATCGGTGTTTTCCAGGTGATCAGTTTTCACAACGTCAACCTGCTTTTTCTGGACATCGCGCTTGGTGAGTTCGATCCCGGCAACATCATTCAAGGGGATGCTTACCTGTTTTTCCTCACCGACAAACCAGATTCCTGTTTTCAGGACGGCGATGGATCCCTTCTCCCACTGTGCGTCCGTAACCATCACCCCGCCCCTGATAGCAGGTGACATGAAATAGGCAGCGAGGCGATAAGCACTGCAGGAGATAATAATCATCTTCTTCAGCACCAGCAGCGCTTTTGGAACAGTCGCCAGCGACAGGGTTGTTTCCGGCGGGCCTTTCAGCGTGAGAGTCAGGATATTCTTTCTCTCGCTGCTCAATCGAACTTTTTATAGAGCGCTAATAATTCCGTGATATCTTTTTCAATTTCACCGATGTGGACCCTGACGTCCTTAAGATCCCGGACCAGGCTCTGATCAATCTGATGTTTCTTGCCTGTGAGATCACTGCGCAGGGAAGATAACAGGTCGTCATCACCGGCTGAACCGGAAGAGAAAGCCACCATAGTCTCATCCGCACGGCGCCGATCTGGTACGGATTTCGTGAGTGCACCGTCCTGCCTGGAGGTGTCCGGCTGTAACGATGATCCTTTTGGCGGGACAGTGTCCCGGGTAGCCCCAGCCGGTCCAGATCCTCCCTCCGGATCAACCTCATCCAGGTCCAGATCGAAATGTTCAAGTTCATCCAGTTGTTTGTCGATGGAGAATTCCTCCATGTCCGGAGCCGGCGTCACGAATTCGTCGTGGTGCGCTTCGAGGATCTTGGCAACTTCATCGTCTTCCTCTTCATCAATTGTGATGGATGTCTCATCATCGAGGGATAGATCCATGTGAGCGATATCGCTGTCATGGGCAAATATTTCAATTGAATCTGAATCACCAACGGAATTGAGTATATCGGAAGCAGTGTCCTTCCCCCTTTCCTGCCGGGAAAGAACCAGGTCAGCATCGAGGACCATGTCTTTTGCCAGCGGGGAGAACGGACTGGGTTCCAGTTTCTGGCCTACTGGAGAGACTGCTTCGGCCCTTATTGACGTGAGAGAGATCTGGCTGTTCTTGTCATTCCGATCCGCTTTTTTCACGGTTGCTGGTGCCTCAGCCTCATGCCCACTCTTCTTGGAACTGCGGGAACGGGTGGAGAAGAGGAGCTTCATCCCCTTTCCCATAGCCCTGAAGGTCTCAAACCGCGACTTTGGGGGAGGAGGATGAAGTGATGCGGGTGACGAAGTTTCGGTGCTGTTGTGAACTGCATCTCCCGCTGTTGTCTGTCCCTGGATAGGTACGCGGGGGGTATCTGAAGGGGAACGGGACGAAAGGGATTTCTTCTTCCGCCGGTTCCCCACGGTGGTAAAAACTCTGAGCCATGATGTTGAAGGAGGTGATACGGTAGATTCCGCTGGGATGCTGGATTTCTGTCCGCCCTTTGGTACAGCGTCCCGTCCGGCAGATGTCCCCGGCACCTTCTCCTGCGGGTTTTTTTCCGTTTTTATTGCTGAAGTGATCTTCTTTTCTGGTTTTTTCCCGGCGATTCCATCCCGGAACGAGACCATACGTCCAAGCACAAATAAGATTGCCCCTAGGAGGATTATGCCGGTCACCAGACTCAGCTCAGGGATGTTAAGTACAATCAGGATTACCTCGAGAACCAGGACCCCGGTGACGGCGACGAGACGAAGGGTCACAGAATTCATGTCAGACTCCCTGGAAGCTTGGAATATTAAAGAATAAACCAATTATAAACGGTGCTGCTATATAAACAATACCCGTTACCGTGCAGAGAATACTCGCAAAGAAGTAGAACATGTAATGTCCACCTCCAAAGACAATCCGGCCGGCAAGGATGTTCGAGATGGTAATAATGGTGATGATGATCATCACGTAAATCGTCATCTCAGCGATCGGAAAATTCACGAACATGGTAACTCCACCGCCCATAGTTCCGCTCATTGTTCCGGCTCCTCCGGCCATACCTCCGCTGCTCATCGGGCCAAGAGACTGGACGACATCGCTGATTGCCTGTGACATGCGGAGGAGGATATGGAAGAGGAAGAGGAAGATTGCGATCATCATTGCATGCATCGGGATGAGAAGCACAACAAAGCCCATCGAGATAGTGTGACGGTTGTTCCGGAGCAGCACCTGCTCGAGCATTGAGGACCCTACAATTTCACCTATCTGATTAGGAGAACCCCCAAGTTCGATCGAATCGCGAAAGATATTGAGGTACTTATAGATCAGGTTACTCCCGCTCTCACCAATGAACCGCTCCCAGGTGAGCTTGTCATCGAGGCCCAGGTTCAGTTTTGAGTAAACGCCGTTCACGAGTGGTTCAAGCGTAATCAGGGATTTTCTGTCAATTTCGTTGAGAGCATGAGTGATCGTTACCCCTTTTCCTCCCATGACCGCCCCAAGGCTGCGGATGAATACCGTAAAATCGCTGTCCCTGTTGATGATATTCGCGTCATCAAGATATCCGATGATCCCGAGCGGGAACAGGAGAAGCCCGGTGATGAGCATGATAAGCCCGTACGCATCAGGGATGATCCCGAGGAGACTGAGTACGAGAAAGATAATGGCGATGATGAATGCGGTTGGAAGCACCTTCCTGCTCATGCGATGTATCATTCCCTGTTCTTTGGAGCCCCGCGGGAGATCGTGGACTTTCTGATCGGACGGTACCGCACGATACATGGTGACCAGCCCGAACAGGGAGACACAGATAATAATGAAATATGAACTCATCAGGGTGGCCTGGATGTTTTCCGGTGAAAAAATGGCAACCGAGATCATGATGATGATACCAACCAGTGCACCTGAGAAGAGCATCGCGATGTAGGCATCTCCCCACTTCTTCAGCATTTCAAGGCCCTGTTCATAGGTATTCCGGTAGATGCTCCGGATAGTCATCAATTCCCGGGTGAGGAAGTCTTCATCCGGAACACCTGATTCGATCGAATTGGCATACCGGTTCAGCATGCTCTGGAGCATGGTATTTTTAACCCGTTCTGCCATGATGGTCAGGGCATCTACGTAACTGTAGTTCCACTTCTTGACGAATATCTCAATTTTTACAAAATATTTTGACGGAACAAACTCTTTACGGGCGGCAGTATATGCAAAAATCTCCGGCCGGGTTGCGCGTGCCGTCGTGATCGAGGCCATATAGGTGACCATGAAGAGGAGGTCGGCACTCATCTTCTTGTTTTCACCAAACGACTGGAAAAAATCCAGGATTGAGGTTAATAAACCTTCGAAAGGGAGATGTCCCCTGTTTTTCTCGCGCAACCCTGCAGAGATGGTGTTAAGACTCGGTGACATCGATGGAGATCAGCCCCTGTTTCTTAACCTTGGTAATCATATGGAAAATGTCATAAAACCCCGTATATCCTGCTTTATGGAGGCGTTCAAGAATCCGGGCTCTCTTTTCTACCTCCAGATACATCTGCGCTTTTTTATGATCGGGAATACCCAGCATAGTGGCAATTTTATTTTCGAGAAGGTAACTACTGCCTTTACCGGTAAACTCAAAGGTATCAGTCACCGGATCCCAGTGGAACATCTCAACAAAGGAGAATCCCTGTGTTTCAGGATTAAATCCGACCAGCTCATTGACACTTATGATACGGCGGACCAGCTCGCCAGTTGGCCTCCGGACAGAACTCTGGATGACGACCAGGTTCAAATTATCCACGTATGTTTTGGGAATATTGATCGGGTCACCACAGAGACGCTGGATTAATTTTTCAACCGATGCTGCATGGAATGTGGAGAGGACAGGGTGGCCTGTCTGCATCGCACCAAAAGCTACCGACCCTTCAACTCCTCGTATCTCCCCAACCAGGATCTGGTTCGGACGCTGACGGAGCGCAGCTCTCAGCAGGTCGAACATCGTTACATCTCCCCCCTCGCCTTCTCCTTTCCCTTTACCCTTTGAAACTTCCCGGGTCCAGTTCTTGTGCGGGATCTGCAGTTCAGGCGTATCCTCAATGGTCACAATTTTATTTTCAGGAGGGATGAAGGCAGTCATGGCATTGAGGGTGGTTGTTTTGCCGCTTGCTGTTTCCCCGCTCATGAAGAGAGACATTCCGTTCTCGATGCAGATCCATAGATACCCGGCAACAATGTAATCACACGTCTTGAATTCCACCAGTTTCAGGATACTGATCGGATCATCCATCGCTTTCCGGATAGTGAAATTACTTCCCTTCCGGCTGATATCAGTGCTGTATACGATATTGATACGCGACCCGTCAGGAAGCGTGGAGTCAATAATCGGGTTCCGATAAGTAATCGGCCGTTTGGTACGTTCTGCGAGCTTGATCACAAATTTATCGAGATCTTCGGTATTCTGCCAGCCTATTACCGACTTTAACCCCTTGAAGATCTTATGTTCGATGAAGACCGGACCGACGCCGTCCACGGTGATATCTTCGATATAGCGGTCATTGATGAACGGCTTCAGCATGCCAACATCGATCTTGTCCCTGACAAGAAGATATTCGAGGGCTTTGTACTCCTGGGGGGTGACAATCAACCGCCCGTCGGGCATACGCGGGAACTTCGCGAGAATCGCATCCGTTTTTTTATTTGTTTTGGTGGTCAGGTCTTTTTTAAGAAATCTCTTTACCTTTGACCCTATACCCGGGCTGGATTTTGAAGTACCCCGGGGAAGGGGCTGCGGGACCGCTTCCCCAGGCGGGGGAGCATACGCAATTTTCGCAAAGAGACCTTTCAGAACCTCAGTACGCTCTTCATCGGTGACCGGGTCAGCGCTGAGCGAATCCAGGAGGTCGACAAGGAGGATTTCGACAGCAGGGAGAAGTTCCTGGACACTATGCAGGAAAGAGGGTTCAATGGGGATATAGTAATTCCTCACGTCATTGACATCATGGAAAATATGGACAAAAGTTGTTTCATCAGCGGGGTATATCAGGTTCGGTTCCTTTATCCCTTTGAGATCCCGTTTCAGTTCGGAGAAAAAGAGGGGAATACCGTAGACGTCGACCGGAAAGAGATGCATGTACTCCAGGAGATGGGGCGCCTGCTTCACGTACTCTTTGGCATTAGCCGGAAGCATCCGGTAGAGGGCACAACCTTCGATATTATTCAGACAGTCATTGCCCTCGTCAGACGGAGACGGGTCGAACGGAAGTACGGGAGTGAAGGTAAGGGACTCCATATTAGACCCGTGCCATCGATATCGGAATGATCTTCATCCCATATCCGGGATGCACCTCAAAGCTGACCAGGTTCCCAGTGGTCTTGCGTGCACCCCGTACCTTCACCACTTCCATAACCATCACATATTTGTCTCCAATAAGGGATTTTTTCATCATCAGGTGTGCATCGCAAATGGACCGGATACGAATCAGGGTATCCTCCTCAAACGCGTACGTATGGAGTGTAATAAGGATGGTCTTGCCACGATCAACCAGATTTTTACAATTGGTAAGGAACGTGAGTACGGCAGATTGTGAGGTATATTTTGTGAACATCGTGAGCGAGTCGATGATATAAACTTCGGCCCGGCTCTTCTTGATATGGTCGATCATATGCTGGAGGATCCCCTCCATCTGCTCTTCCGACCATTTGAAATCAGCTGTATGGATGGGGAATAACCTGACATAGCCCCATGCGTAATAATCAGACACATCAAGGCTCATCGACTCCATCTGCGAAAGGAAGCTTTTCGTCGTCATTTCTGTTGAAAAAACATCGACATTCAGTCCCTGTTTCATCGCACCCCAGATGATCTGCTGGGTCAGCACACTCTTCCCGGTATCATTCTCCCCTTCGATAAGGGTGAGGGATCCGAGAGGCAGGCCGTCTGCAATCTTTTTATCTATCTCAGAATTACCCGTGGACAGAATATTCTTATCCTCGCCACCCAGGATCCCGGCAATCCCATTTTTTGACATCCTGATGCCACCTTATCCTATCAATGAATGAGTATCACTATATTTAATATTCTGGCTGGAGGAACATTGAAGTTCACAGGTATGCCGATGCAGAGACACCATTTGGTGTTGTGACCTGCACCCAGGTGTATGGACCTCCATCCCCGGTAAGCACGATGAACATCTCTTCTCCCGGATCCCATGCTCCGGGAAATACGGTGTCCGGAACGATCCCGACAATCAGCCATCCTCTGCCACCCGATGGGTTATACCTGTAGTATTCCGGAACTGTATCACCTGCCTGAACATACACATCCATGTATTCATACCTGGAAATACGTTCACTCCCGGTGTTATTGAGTGTGAGAGAGACGGTGCTGTTTCCCGAACTCTCAGTTATCCGGATCGATGTGCCGACAATCCTGGTACTCAGGGAGGTCATGTCCTTCTCTGCCGATATCATAGTATTGGTGAGGGAGATTATCCCACCGGCCAGGAGGTACCCGGTGACGATAAGGAGCAGGATGCCGATTGCGGTTGCCACAAGGGACGCAGCTGCCATGGTTCAAGCCTTCAGTATGCCGGAAAATTCCCCGAACGCTGGACGCCGTTCGGGAGTACCAGCGCACAATAGACTTCCTCTCCCCGCGGCGGAATTTTTCCGGACTGGAGAGAGACGGTCAGCGTCTCTCCCGGGTTCCAGAAATCATTTGCCGGGACCTGGCCCTCAACGGTAAAGTTGCCTGAAAGGGATACGCGTTCAAAATCCCCTTCCGCTCCGATGAAGAGGTCGGACGCGTCAAGGTCACCCTTCGCGATTCTTGCGCTCCCGGTGTTTTTCAGCCAGATGCGGACATCCGGATTTTTAGCATAGAGATTAACGATCTTGAAGTCTGTCCGCATCTGAACGTCAGCCTCATGGGTGGCTGTGCCAAAGGTCTCTGATGTCCGGTAAATTGCCGGGAAGATGGCGTTGATCAGGATTCCTGCAGCCACGACGGCACTGATTAAAAAGAGTGCACTGACGATCGTCTCGCTCGACATGAGGTCAGATCCTGTCCTTCTTCTGTGCCAGGTCCCGTGACGGTATATCCTCCCTCATTCTCTCCAGGACAGCAGATTTCGTCCCGGTCTCTCCGGAAGCACGCTGATGCATGAACACCTCGATCATGTCCCGGTCAAGAGAGTCATCCCCGGGGTCGAGGATATTGTTCAGTTCATAGAGCTCCCTCACGTATTCCGCAGCCGTGATATCATGCTCCTCGCCCAGGGAATTGGGCATGAGGCGGGCGATGTCCTTGACGAGCATGCAGGACTCGCTGCTGATGTACCCCATCGCGCGGTACGATTCCAGCATCAGGTCGACCCGGTCATGTCCATACAGTTTTACGTTCTTGGTGGTCCAGGCAAAGAGGCGGAACACTTTCTGGAGCCGGACCTTGCCTTCACCCGTGCCAGACTGTGTCGAAGGTGAACTGGAACCTAATGCCGGTATTCCGATCCGCGTCTTGAGCGCCTGCACGAACTCCGCATCCCTGATTGACGATTCGGCATCATTCATGCCCGGCCCGAGAGCTCCGGTACCTGTATCGCTCTCTTCCGGGTTTCGGAGCGGCAGTGCCTCCGTCCCTCCACCACTCTGTTCAGGGGAGCCCTGAGAACCACCTGTTTTTTTCCCGGCAGCCCCGCCCGGGAATCCGGCGTCCGCTGTATTCTTCCGTACTTTTGCCACCTTTGACTGGGCGTCCTGATCAGACCTGTCGGACGGGATATTGAACGGGTTGTCGACGTCATTCATCCGTTCGCGGATATCGATGAGAAGCCGTTTGATGGAAGTCTTGAGGAGTTCGATCTCGTCCTGGAGTTTGAGCAGGCGTACTTCAGGATCGTCAGCCGATGCGGTGGAGATAATATGATCGACCTGCGCCTGATTGACGGCCATACCTGAACGTTTACCGGGAAAGATTTTATAATTTGTGGACGCGGCCGGTGGATTTTTATGGCAAATAAACAGTTTTTTTGCCAAATAAGCTGAATTTAAGGCTCAAAACAGGATCTTTCCCTCGAGGTCGAAGGAAGGAACTCGATGTCAGGATTGAATAAGCACTTTCGGAGGGTATGGCAGGTAGTGGAGATATCCCCTTTTTCTGAGTGTGCAAATCGGAAATCCTGGAAACAGGACAGAAAAAGGGGTAGGTTTTGAATAATCAGTAGAGTATCGTTGTGTTCGTGATTGAGGGCGGAACCGTCCTCTGGATTGCAAGTGAGGCACCAATTTCAGGCTTGATCTCGATTACGAACTCCATCCGTGCAGGAACAACATCATCAGGCACGGCCTGAATTGTAAACGTCTCTCCAACCTGAAGGATGTTATCATCATCGTTTCCTGCAGTGATATTCCATCCATTTTCAAATTCCAATGGATATGGTGTCACGTCTTTCGTGCTGAAGATCATTGCAGTCCTCTCCATATCAATCGGCATTCCCCCCGCAGCAAGTCCGACATCGAATTGGAATGTTTCTATACCTGCATCGGTATCATTGGACAATCCGTATACATTACCTTTCACGACAATGTTGGACGCTGCTGATGAAACTCCTGCGTGGACGACTTCCTGGCTCTTCTCGGTGGTGAAGAACCCAGCACCGAGCACAACGTAGCTGAACACCGCGGCGACGACCACGAAGGCAATCAGCACAATGGCCGCCTCGAGTCCGGTGAACGCTTCCTCATTCTTGACTAACTTTCGCATATGCTACACCTCACAGCCGCTGGATCCCTCCAGCCTCAGCTGCATAGAAAACCAAGTGCAATAATTCCATATAAAACTTTTCCCAAAATCGAGAGAGAAAAGGATTTTTGGAAGATTCGGAACCTGCCAGCATGATTCAGGGAGGTTATTCCCGGCCGCTGCGCTCTTCCTTCTGTTCGAGTGCGGCCCGTGCCGCAGGGGTACCGATCTCCTCGAGTGCCTGTGCGGCCCGGAGCCGGACACTGCTGTCATGGTCTTCCAGGGCATCGGCGAGGGGGCCGACTGCGTCACCGCTGCCGATCCTGCCCAGGGCACCGGCAGCTCTGATCCGAACGCTGCGATCTTCATCCCGGAGGGCGGCGATCAGCGGCTGCATTGCCTCCTTTCCCCCCATCCTGCCGAGTGTTTTTACCGCCTCGCGCCGCACAAAGCGGCTCTCATCACCCGCCGAACTGATGATTTCCGGCATTACCGTCCTGTCACCGATGATCCTGAGCGCCACCACCGCCCCCATCCGTACGTGCCAGTCGGGATCATCCAGCGCCCTGGTGAGGGGGCCGACCGCCTTTCCCCCCATCAGAGCCAGGCCCTCTGCCGCACCCTCGCGCGCGGACCGGTCATCGTCCTTGAGAGCCCTGACCAGAGGGGGGATACCGCGCTCGTCCCCGATGGCCCCGAGAGCTTTTGCCGCTTCCCGCCGCACGTACCGGCTCCGGTCCCCCAGTGCCGCAATGAGCGGTTCCACCCCCTCCGGCTCCCGGAGTTCTCCCAGAGACCGGGCCGCTTCCTCCCGGTCATCCTCATCACTGGATCCGAGTGCCTTCAGCACTTCCGAGATATCGCCGGAGAACCGGCCTGCCGTTGTCCGACCAGGTTTTCCCCCCCTGGTGACCTTGTACTGGCCCATGATCTCCTTCAGGAGGGATTCGACCAGGTCCCGGTCCTTGGCGTACAGGGCAAGGGCAAACACGATCATCAGGTCAACGCCTGAAGTGAGGAGCATGAATACCGGGTCGCTGATCATGCCCTGAAGATAGAGAACAAAGGTAAGGATAAAAAGGGATATGATGATGATGACCGTGATCTGGAGGCCGCGTTTCGGGTACCAGAAAGCGAAAAGGATGATCGGAATCAGATAGAGATGGGGGAGGAGGACGATATTCTCTATACCGAAAATCATGCCACCGGAGAAGAACGCATAGAGGGTGACCACCAGTGCAATCACCGCAAAAATTCCGATAATTGCGAGTTTCAGCACCGGGCTTCCAAATTCGGCAACCGGGTATATCCGTTGTTCATTCCCTTCCATTGCGATCAACTCACAGGTGCTGGTTTTGACATAAAATGGTTATGGATTTGTGTCAGGCGTTTCTTCTCCCTGCGCGCACCAAGATTACACAGCATGGCAATGGGACTTCGTTATACCTGGTTATTCAACCATTTTTCAATTATATGTCAGGAGTGGTCCCGGCAAGGAAGAAAGCGGCCACTCTATACTTCCGTCTGATCTCCGAATATCCGGGTAAACGCTATACGTTCGATCTCAGCCTGGTGTAGTTCAGCGGAGAGGAGATGTGCCGGAGAATCCCATATGTACCAGCCCGACATCTGCATGAGTGCTATAAAATGGTCGGTAATGGTTTGTCCGTGATGATATACCTGCCCCAGGTCTGAAGGATTCCACTGATCGGCCCTGGGAGGAGGAAGTTCTTGTCGAAGCATATCATACATGGCATCCCCGACCATCTTGGTATGATACCAGTGTGACTGGGACCAGCGGTGTGTCATCATCTCTTTAATATCAAGATTCCTGAACCGCTGGAGCTCCGGGATGTTTATGAGTGGATTGAGTTTGTATTCTGACAGGATCGAGGCAAGGATCATGTCCCGGGCATAAAACATCCCGTTATGCATCGCAAAATATCTCCGGGGGATATAATCCTTGACCTCCACAAGTTCATGCATATCACGCAGGCTCTCTCTGATGAGGAAATAGAGCTGGGCACTCCTCATGACCGGAAGATGAATGGCGAGAAATGTGTGCGACAGAATCCCCCATGGGATCTCTGAAAGTGTATCATGGAAGAGTTTGTAGAGGTAGAATGGGATTTTCTTTTTCCGGGACAGGGAGAGTTCCCTTGTACGTGCATCTTTCAGGAGATCCAGGTATATCTGCTCCATTCCAATGGCGATCCCGTCCGGCTCGTATGAGAGCACTTCGTAGTGTCCGCTCTTATATGTGGTTCCCCGTATCAACAGTTTGGTGACATTCAGTGCTATGACAAAGTTTTTCAGGAGTCCCAGAAATGCAGTAGGGTATACGATGACATTTTTTCCCGTTTCATAGGTATACGTGTCCACTAATATCCCGCAGGGAGGGCAATCTGCCTGCCTGTGGAGAATGATCTCGGTGTCGAGAGACTCCTCTGTGAATCGTATCAGGTTCAGGAGCTGGGGTGAGAGGGCACTACGTTGTGTCATAGAATCGCCTGTTGTCCACGGTCTGCCCCCGGAAATCCTTCCGAATTATTATATTCGGGAGTCCTTCCTCACCGGGTCTATCAACGCCGTTTTTACGCACTTCTTCCGGAAACCCGATCATCCCTGGACGCGATGGAGTTGCGCCGCGGCCGAACATACCTGTTCGAAAAATTGGGTGGAAGGGTATAAAATAAGCTGGAATTTTTTCTACGAACCGGACATATGCAGACTTTTTACCGGATGAATACCAGTATTTATTTATCTCCCCTCTATGCAGATGAGATTGCATGGATATTCTGAATGTCAGATTATGGATCATTTTTTACCTAATCTGTTTCGTCGCTGTTCTCTGGGCGACATTTCTTCTTATCCAGGGGTTCATGCTCGTTGTCAGCGTCGCGATGGTGAGTGTTGTTCTAGGGTTCAATTGTATCCTCCTTGTCGGGGAGATCAGGTCGCATACCAGGAAAAAGAGAGAGATGGAGCAGCTATTAAAAAGATGCACTGCCGACCCCGGTCTGCGAAAGACGAATACGGGAGAGGAGGGGAAATGACTGAGGATCTGAGCCTGCCGGCGGTCACGTACGAGCGCGAGTTCTGGAAGCGGTACCATGCTCTCAGGCAGATGCTTGAGCACCTGAAAGAAGAAGATTACCTGATGCACCGGTTGAAGGCTGAGACACTCATACCAGAGCAGGCCAGGGACATGGCGATAAAGGCCATACTGGGAGAACTGAATGATAAACATCAGATTTTCCTGGAGTTTTTCTATGAATTCGTCGAGTTCTGTTCACACGGACTCCATAGGGCTGATATCTCTGTTGAGTTCAGGGTATTCCCCGGTGGCATGTCCGAGATCGACAACTGCCTCTTGCTCGTCGATAAGAGAAGGGATAATCTCCCTGTTGAAATCGGCCGCAGGTTTATCGAGACAATTCCCTATTCAGAAGGATGGCAGAAAATCCTCGCATATTACCGCCGGGAGGAGACCAGATATGACCGTCTTTTCGGGGGAAATCTCGACCGCTGTTCGCTGAAGATCACCGAGGAGCTCTTTCCGTCACCTTGCCACTATATTGCGATCCGGCTGCCTGCCCAGACTGTCCTAAGGGCCCACCCTCACTGATGATGCCATCCTCAAATCCGGGTATAGATTTTATGCTCGATGCGATACGGCCTGAAGAATGATTCTCCATCCTTACCCAGGAACTCGGACAACCCCATGATGTAGTAACCATCGGGGAGAAGTCCATTGTGAAACACCCGGACGAGCTCCGATTTCTGAGGCTCGTCAAAATAGATTGTCACATTCCTGCAGGATATGATGTCAAGGTATCGTGATACCGGGACACCCTTCATCAGATCATGATACAGGAACCTGATGTTTGTCCGGAGGTGCGGTTTTACCTCGTATTTTCCATCTGGCAGGAGGATGAAATGTCGTTTTATCTGAAGTTCAGAGAGATTTTCAAGAGCATTCTTTTCATATACTCCCCGCTTTGCCTTTGCCAGCACTTCACTGTCAATATCTGTCGCATAGATTGTACCGGATAACGATTTGTTTAAGAGGCAGACTTCATGGAGGATGATGGCCAAAGAATAAGGTTCCTCACCGGAAGAGCACCCGGCGCTCCAGATACGTATCCGTTTTTTTGTCTTAAGGAGATGGGGAATAATCTCCTTGCGGAGGAGTGTAAATACTTCAGGATCCCGGAAAAATTTTGTAACATTTATCGTCAGGGCATTACGAAGGGATATTTTTTCTTCGGGATGTGAGCGGAGAAATGCGTGATATT
>DANP01000010.1:10390-85513 GCA_002499905.1 Methanolinea sp. UBA277 | reverse complement strand
TAGTCCTCACTAAGATCAGCATAACTCAAAACAGACCGTTTTACAAGGAGATTAGCGATGCCGAGACGACCATAAACTAAATGCAATTCTGAAATCAAAATGATATATGGAAATCAATCCAATTTTTAAGATTTTTGAATCGTTTCCCAGGCAGGGGCCGGGGGATGATGAGCATACGGAAAAGGCATTTTCAATCATCGCAGAACCTCCTGAAGGAGGTGGTGAGATCCTTGATGTTGGTTGCGGGAAGGGTGTACAGACGATGGCCCTTGCCCGCCTGTGCCCGTCCTGCAGGATACTAGCGACAGATATACACCAGCCTTTCCTCGATGCGGTGGATGAAAAAATTGCAGCCGGAGGTTTTTCCGGGAGAATCAAAACGGTCTGTGCATCTATGGACGATCTTCCCTTTGGAGAGGAGTCTTTCGACATTATATGGGCTGAAGGATGTTCATTCATTATGGGCTTTGAAAATGCTGTCAGGTACTGGAAAAAATTCCTGAAACCGGGCGGATATATGATGATATCTGATCTTTTCTGGTTCACGGAAAGCCCGTCGGCTGAGGCACGGGAGTTCTTCGCAGAAATCGATCCAACAATTATGATCGAAGAGAAAGGATTAGAGATCATCCGGAATGCCGGCCTTGAGCCGGTTGGATCCTTCAGGCTCCCTTCACGGGTATGGGAAGAGAGCTACTATGGTATAGTGAAAGGGAAGTTCGGAGACCTTATGGAGGAATTCCAAGACAATGAAGCTGCCCTTATGATTATCGAAGGGCTAAAAAAACAGATTGAAATCTTTGATAAGTACTCTGACGAGTTTGGGTATACATATAATGTAATGAGAAAACCATTGTGAACCCCGGCACTTAATCCTCTAAAAAAACTATTGTAATTTCTTTTTTGCAAGATAGAGATACGAAAAGGCGGAATCGCGTAATTTTGCCCTTTTCTCGTTCTTTTTACTGGTATAATACGATCCTATCTAAATTCCTCCGTTCACGACAGCCCCTGCAGCCACGACTGCCACAGGGAGGGGCCCAAGCCCAAGAAATGCGGTTCCAACAGCACCCATGGTAGTCAGCAATGTCGGTGATTTGATATTGAGCAGTAACTTCGCCGAACCGAATAGGGTCTCAATTCTGGATTCTGCGCCCAAGGGCCACTACATGGGTGCCCTGGTATATCAGCACTTGGATATGAGCACGACAATTTTCAGGGAAAGGAATCGTGAAATAACTAGTACCTAATTATTGCCGATTTATGCTGTAAATTAGGCCCCTTCATTCATCTTTCGCTTTCAGCAGCAGCCAGTCCTTCTCCCCGGCTTTCTTGAACCGCACCAGCACATAGCGTCCTGCCAGTTTGTCCCCCTTCATCACCACCTCGATCTTGTCGTCCGCCCAGACCAGCGGTTCGTAGAGCCCTTTGTCCCAGATGGTCACCTCGCCAGCCCCGTACTCCCCTTCCGGGATGGTGCCCTCGAAATCCGCGTACTCCAGCGGATGGTCCTCGGTCCGGACCGCGAGCTTCTTCTCGCCGGGCTTCACGGGGATACTTTTCGGCACCGCAAAGGAGACCAGCACTCCGTCCCGCTCCAGCCGCAGATCAAAGTGGTGATGGCTCGCCTGGTGCTCCTGCACGACGAAGATCTTTCCGATCCCGCCTGCCTCCGTACCGCCCCCTTCCGGCTCCCCGGTCTTTTTGAAATCCCGCTTCTCCCTGTACTCCTTCAGTGGCATAGTTCACACAGCCATTCTGAATACATGATCCTGGTTACAGAGTTCCATCTTCCACCATGCCCCGGAATTATCGCGAATCCTTGATCCTGGCAAGCGTCTCTTCGAGGGCAGACATCAGCTCCCTGGCCTCGGCAGCCTTTGGTTTCTCGACATGGACCGTCTCGCCCTTCATCTTCTTTTGAATGAGTTCCTCGATCCGCTCCCTGTAGGTGTCATGGTACCCGGAGAGTTCGAGCTCCCCGGTCAGGTCATCGATGATCCGCTCGGCAAGGGCGAGCTCTTTCTTCCCCGGTTCCGGGATGGCGGAGAGTTCCTCGACCGCGGCAGGATCGGTCACTTCATCAGGGTAGTGGAGGGTGATCAGGATCAGGGCGTCCTGGTACTCCCGGACCAGGGCCGGGTACTCACGGGTCCGGAGTGTGATCCGGCCGATACCGGCCCGCCCCTTTTTCCGGAACGCCTCCATGAGCAGGGCGTAGGCCTCTGGGCTCCCGTCCGGGACGAGCAGGTAGGTGCGGTCATAGTAGACGGGCTCGACCTCGAGCACGTTGATGAACCGGTCGATCCGGATCCGCCGGTCCGACTCCGGGCGGACGGCCTCGATCTCCTCCCGTTCGATCATGATGTATTCCCCCTCCCGGACCTCGTACCCCTTGACGATGTCCTCCCAGGGAACCTCCCGGTTGTCACGGGTGCAGACCCGCCTGTACTGGATAGGCTGGCCGTCCTTCCGGTGGAGGAGCCGGAACGATAGGGTATGCTCCCTGACCATCACCATGAGCCGGACCGGAACATTCACGAGCCCGATGCTGATACTCCCGGTCCAGAACGCCCGGTGCGGGACCGGGCCGGATTCCTGCTCTTCCTCACTCATTGTTCACCGCCGGGAGGCGTTCTGCCTGGTCGAAAAATTCCTTCCAGGGATCTCCCTGTCTGGAAATCGCCGTACGAATAGTAAAATCTTCGGGCATGATCCCCTTCCGGACTTCCTCCCATGAGAGGGGCATCGATACCGTGGCCTGCTCTGTGGCCCGGAGGCTGTAGGGGGCGATCATGGTCTTCCAGGCGGCATTCTGGAGGTAGTCTACGAAAACCGTCCCGGGTTTGTGCGTCCCGGAAAGCTCGGAGACCACCTTGGGCAGTCGCCGGGAAAGGAGGATTCCGATAGCATGGACAAACGTCCTCGTCTCGTCAAACCCGTAAATCCGGTCCAGGGGTATCACCACGTGGAGACCCTTCCTTCCGGATGTCTTCACGAACGGGGAGAGTCCGAGCTCCCCGAGCAGTTCGCTGAGAGCGAGTGCCGTTTCCACTGCTTCAGGGAATCCTGCCGGCGGCTCGGGATCGAGGTCAAACAGCAGCATATCGGGTCTTTCGGGATCATCGGTGCGGGCGAGGATGATATTCAGTTCCAGTGCGGCAAGGTTTGCCAGCCAGATCAGGGTATCGGGGCTGTCGCAGACCACGTACCGGATCTCCCGTTCTGCGGTCCGGGAGCCGTGGGAGAAGAGGGTTACCCAGTCCGGCGTTCCCGGGGGGGCATCCTTCTCATAGAACCCCTGGCCGGCAACCCCGTCAGGGAACCGCTGCATGACCAGTGCCCGGCCGGAGAGAAACGGGAGGATCCGGGGCGCACTCCTGATATAGTACCCGATGACCTCCTTCTTTGACACCCCGAGGAAGGGATACAGGATCCGGTCAAGGTTGGTGACCGGAACCTTCCCGACCATCTGATCACCGGCCATGAAATTCACCAGACAGGTGAGGATGGCACCTCATCAGGGAAATACCCACAGGATCGGAGGACCGTTCGTGGCAGAGGTCATATAAATCTACAGGCCGATGTATAGTGAAGTGACGACCGCAATCCTCGGGGGCGGCCTCTCCGGGATCACCCTCGCCCGGATTCTCCGCGGGAGAGGCGAGGATGTCTTCGTGCTGGAGGCCGAACAGGAAATCGGCGGGCTCTGCCGTTCCCGGAATGACGCGGGGTTCTGCTTCGATACCGGCGGATCCCACATCATCTTCTCCCGCGACCAGGAGGTGCTGGAATTCATGCTCTCCGTGCTCGGGGATAACAGGGACGAGCGGGTGAGGAATACCAGAATCTTCTACAAGGACCGGTACGTGAAGTACCCCTTTGAAAACGGCCTCTCTGATCTTCCGAAGGAGGACTGCTACTTCTGCCTCTCCGAGTTCATCAAAACCCTGATTGCTGCCGAGAAAGGAGAACTTCCCCCAATCGTGACCTTCGCAGACTGGATCGCCAGCACCTTCGGAAAAGGTATTGCGGACTGCTACCTGCTCCCGTACAACCGCAAGATCTGGAACTTCCCCCCGGAACAGATGTCCCCCCACTGGGTCGAGGGGAGGGTCCCGAGACCCCCGGTCGATGACATCATCAAATCCGCGGTGGGGATCGAGACCGAGGGCTATACCCACCAGGCCATCTTCTCCTACCCGGTACAGGGCGGCATCGAGGCCCTCGTACAGGCGCTCGCTGAACCGGTGAGGGATGTGGTCACCTGCAGCTTCCGGGTGCGGAGCATCAGGAGGGGTGGTGATGCCTGGGAGATTGGTGACGGAACACGGACGGTGAGGGCAGACCGGGTCATCTGCACCATCCCGCTCCAGAACCTGTTCGCCGCACTCGTTGGTGTCCCGCCCGGTGTTCAGGAGGCGGTGGAGGCCCTGCACTACAACTCGGTCTGCTCGGTCTTCATCGGAGTCCGTGGCAGGGTTCCGGATATCTCCTGGCTCTACGTCCCCGACCCCGATCTCGGGCTCATGAACCGCATCTCCTTTCCCTCCAACTACAGCACCGGTGTGGCACCGGAAGGCTACGGGTCGATTCTCGCAGAGATCACGTATAATGAGGGAGATCCGGTCTCCGGAATGGCAGACGAGGAGATCATCGGAAACGTGATCGGTTCCCTGGAGGAGATGGATCTCATCCGCAGGGAAGAGGTCATCTATACCGGCCTTGACCGGCACCGGTTTGCGTACGTGGTGTATGACCTCCGCTATCTCGAGAACATTGCAGTGGTGCGGGACTATTGCCAGAGCATCGGCATCGATCTGGTGGGGAGATTTGCCCAGTTCGAGTACCTCAATATGGACGGCTGTATCAGGAGCGTCATGGACTATACGGGGTGGTCCGGATGAAGGTCAAATTTTACGTCGAGGATATGCTCTTTTTCAAGTACATCGGGTGCGCCACCGTCGCAAAAACCCTGTATCGGCAGCTTGCAACCATGGATGGGATCGAGGTCTCCTGGAAAGGCCTGCCGGACGATGCCGATCTCGTCCACTACCATACGTTCGGGCCTCTGGCCCTGATGAACCGGAAGATAGCCCGGGGGAAAAAGGTTCTGACCGCCCATTCCACCCCGCGGATCAATCTCGGGAATATCGCACTCGCCCGGTCGATCAACAAGAGATACCCGAATATCTACCGGAAGTATGACCACATCATCACCATCTCGCAACCATGTACCGACGAGGTGACCGCCATGGTGCCTGAGATTCCGGTAACCTGCATCCCGAACGGGGTCAACCGCACCTATTTCCAGAGAGACGAGGAAAAGCGGGCAGCGTTCCGCGAGATATACAGAATCCCGGAAGACCAGGAGGTAATCCTCTCTGTCGCCCAGCTCACGCCGCGGAAAGGGCTCTACGATTTCCTGGCCCTGTCACGGATGTTCCCGGAAAAGACCTTTGTCTGGGTGGGAGGGTTCCCGTACGGCGCCCTCTCAAAGGAATGGATAAAAATCCGGCGCCTGAAGCGGCGGTGCGGGGGGAACGTCATCTTTCCCGGGTACGTGGAAGAGATCATCTCACCGTACAGTGCCGCCGACGTATTTTTCATGCCCTCGTATGCAGAGACCTTCGGGCTGGTCATCCTTGAGGCGCTCTCCTGCGGGCTTCCGGTCATCGCCCGTGACATCCCCGAGTTCCATGATATCTTCGGAGACAACATCCTCTATTTCCGGTCGCGGGAAGATGCAGCCGGCCTGATCGATGCCAAAGCACGCCTGTCAGCCTTCGCGTCCGGATCACGGGCATTCACGGAGCAGTTTGATATCAGGGACATCGCAGAACGCCACCTCGCGTTGTACCGGGAGTTGCTGGACGCATGATTTCCGTTGTTGTTCCGGCATACAACGAGGAGCAGAATATTGCCGCCTGCCTGGAGTCCCTGGAACGGCAGACCATTCCCCGCGACCAGTACGAGATCATCGTTGTTGACGGAGGGTCGAAGGACAGAACAAGGGAGATCGCCGCACGGTATGCCGACCTGGTCTTCATCCAGACCAGCAGGAAGGTCGGCGGGGCCCGGAACGACGGGTCCATGAAGGCTGAAGGTGAGATCATCGCCACCACAGATGCCGACTGCATCATCCCTCCTGACTGGCTCGAGGTCATCAGGAGAGGGTTTGAGAGGGATCCTTCGGTGGTCCAGCTCTACGGACCGGTCGACCCGATGGAAGGAGGGATCAAAAACCACCTGTTTCTCGCTTTGGCCAACACCTTCTCCCGCTTCGGCTACTATTCCGGCACCTTCTACTATACTCTTGGGTGCAACAGTGCGTTCCGGAGAGACGCTTTCATGGAAGCCGGCATGTACGCCTGCATAGATGCCGGGGACGATCTCGAGATCGCCCGGCGGATGAAGGAGCTTGGCAGGGTGAAGTTTGAAAACCGGATGCGGGTGCTCTTCTCCATGCGCCGGTATGAACAGTACGGGACGATCCGGTCGCTCTATGAATGGGTCTACATCGTCTCAAAGGGAGGAGAGTCTGAAAAGCTCAGCTATTCCCGGAAGGAATACAAGAAATAATCCGGACTCCTGTTCCAGAATCTTTAAGGAAGTGGAGGACCCCCCCCTTCCATGACGAGTGTTCATGACCGGGAATAGTTCTGAATCTCCTGTCCCTTCCGGAGTGCACGAGAGGATCGCCCTCTTCAACCACTCCCCGTTTGCCCGCCTGCTCGGCATGGTAATTACCGAAGCGCGTCCGGGATGGGCACGGGTGGTGATGGATCCCCAGGACAAAGGGAACCCCAACCGGAATCTCCACGGCGGGGCTATCTTTGCCCTTGCCGACCAGGCCTTCGGGATTGCGGCCAACATGGAGGATCCGCCCGAGGTGGCGGTCTCGGCCTCGATCATGTACCTGATGCCCGCTGCCGGAAGGCTGGAGGCGGTTGCCGAACGGATGGGCGAGGACGACCAGCACTCCCTCTACTGCGTGAGGGTCTACGAAGGGGAGCGGCTGGTGGCGACGTTTGAGGGGGTCGGGATCAAGGCGTCCCGTGATCAGCGGCTCCCGAATCAGTTCTGAAAAATCCGGCTCGCCATGCCAGGTAGTGGAAAAAAGGGAATATCGGGGTTACCCGCGAGACCTGAAAGGGAGTTCTTCATCGTAGATTAAGTACGGGCCCGGCGGCGGGTCCTTTGTCATAAGGGTGACGAAGATCTGCACCCGGTCGGTACCGGTCGTCCCGAGTATCTCGACATAGTCGTTGACCTTCGGCCGGGTTATGGTGGCCTTCTCGACAACCCCGTCAGACCGGGTGACCACCACGTCAACCGAGTACACGAGGTTGATACCTCTCCCGCCGCGGAAGGTCGCGGTGATCTTCGGGTCGATGGAAACGACATTCCGGTCTACATCAACGGTCACCTCGAAGTTGGACGGCATCGGGCCGGGAATGTAGTCGAGGGTGGGAGTCGGTACCGGGGTGATCACGGTCGGAAGCGGGGTGATGGTGGTCGGGATCGGTGTCGGGGGCGGTGTTGCCGGCGGAGGTGACGGCTGGCTGCAGCCGGCAGCGAGCAGCGCGGCGGCCACCAGGAAGATGATCAGGACGCTTCGCGGAATCATATGCATGCGTTATCGGGGCTTCTTATAATAGCCTTCCCCCGAAAAACAGTACGACACCGGAAAAGACGCCGAGGGGGAGATTTGAACTCCCGAGGCGCAGGGCGCCAATGGTTTTCGAGACCATCGCCTTCCCGGGCTAGACTACCTCGGCACAGGGATCACATATTTTTCTTTGCCACCAGCATAATGGTATCGAATGTCGATGAAATGCAGGCTGGTCCTCATGCCGGGGGACGAGGTCGTGGAGTATGACGGAAAACCCGGTGATACCTATGAACAGGCGCTCCTCTCCCTCGGCATCAATCCTGATACTGTCCTGATTCTCTGTGACAAGCGGAGTATTCCCCAGGACGCCGAGATAAAAGAAGAGTATGTGGAAATTCTGTCGACCTGCTCGCGGGGTTAGGCGGGGGGGGCGCCACCCTTCATCGGCTGGGTGATCATCATATCGTCCACCCGTATCAGGAGAATGGCCGCTTCTGCCGAGCTCTGGATCGACTGGCGCTTTGAGCGGTGCGGTTCGACTACCCCCTCCTTCAGCATATCGACGATCTTGCCATTGAAGACGTTCAGCCCTGCGTACTTCTTCCCCTTTGCATGGGCATTCTTCAGGTCAACCAGTTTGTCGAGCGGGTTGAATCCCGAGTTCTCGGCAAGGGTCTGCGGGATGACCTCGAAGGCCGTTGCGTAGGCTTCGATGGCGAGCTGGACCCTTCCGCCGACAGTCTCCGCATAGTCCCGGATCTTCATGAGGAGTTCGGTCTCCACCGATCCACCACCGACCAGCATCCTCCCGTCCTCCATGACGTCCATGACCACCCGGGTGCCATCCTCCACCGCACGCTCAAGTTCGTCGAGGAGGTATTCGGTTGAGCCGCGAAGGAGGATGGTCAACGCCTTCGGGTTCTCGCACCCGGAGATCTTTATGATCTCGGCATCGTCGGGCTGCTCGACGAGTTCCGCGGTTCCGAGGCTCTTTTCTGTCAGTTCTTCGGGCTTGTTCACGATCTCTGCGTTGAGTGCCAGCGCGGCGAATTTCATATCCTTCTCGGGGACATCTTCAACCGCAAACACCCCGCCCTTACCGAGGTAGTACCCGACCGCGTCTGCGATGCCCTTCTGGCAGAGGATGACATTTGCGCCGCTGGCTATTACCGTGTCGGCATATTTCTTCAGGGCCTCACGCTCCTGGAGGGAGAATGCACTGATCTGGTCGCTGCTGCTGATATGGATCTTTGCCTTGACCTGGGTCTTCTTGATCTCCAGGGGAGCGGCGATCAGGGCGACCTTTGCGTTCTTCACCTTTCGGGGCATATCCTCGGAAAACCGGGTCTTGTCCAGCACGACGCCCCGCACAAGCTCGGCATCGTCCATGGAATCCCCGGCCTGCTTCTTGACCAGGATGTTGTCTTCGTCTGCGATGATGCCGCCGTCCTTCTCTTCGGCAATGGTCATCACCGCATCAACAACGATGCCGTCGAGTTTGCTCTTGACCGACTCGATCGATTTGCCGGTCATAGCGGTGTCGGCAATCTTCATCAGGCTGTCCCGGTCGTAGGGATCGACATTCACCGCGAGCTCATCCAGGATCCCGAGCGCCTTCTCCATGCCCATGCGGTATCCCTGGGCGATGATGGTGGGGTGGATTTTCTTGACGATGAGATGCTCGGCCTGCTCCATCAGGGATCCGACCAGCACCACTGCCGTTGTCGTGCCGTCTCCGACCTCATCGTCCTGGGCCCTGGCGACCTCGATCACCATCTTTGCACCGGGGTGCTGCACTGAGATATCAGTGAGGATCGTGGCGCCGTCGTTGGTGATGGTAACGTCCCCGGTCCCGGAGACGAGCATCTTGTCCATTCCCCGGGGGCCGAGGGTGGTCCTCACTGCACTTGCGATCGCCTTTGCGGCGGCGATATTGGAGCGCTGGGCCTCAAGCCCGCGGTTGCGTTCCACATTCTCCCTGAGGATGATTATCGGTTGTCCTCCAAGCATCGTCTATCCTCCAATGTTGTAAAAGATGGAATTGAACTTCTATATAAACCAATCCATGTTTAAAAGAGGGACGGGGTCCGGTATCAGTCGATACGGGATATTCTGAAGAGCGAGTAGACCGGTACCCCGTCCACGTCCTTGATGCCGCGCTTGTCAAAGATGACCAGGATACCGACAGGGTTCCCCCCATGCTTCCGGATGTACCGGACCACCTCATGCATGGTGGTGCCGGAGGTGATGACGTCGTCCACGATCACGCACCGTTCACCCGCGATCTGGGCGAAGTTGCCGCTGATCGAACCGACCGGAGGGTCCCTCGTGCTCTGTTTTGCCGGATGGTAAATGGCCAGCCCCACATCCTCGGCAACAGCGATGAGGGTGGCGAGCGGAATCCCTGATATGGCAATCCCCACGATGGCTGTCGGGAACTGCTCGGGCTGGGCTTCTCCCCTGGGCTCGCCACTGGTGGCCGAGTAGTAGTACTTCAGCATCATCATGGCCAGCTCATCGAGCAGTGGTCCATGGCTGCTCACCGCAGTCCAGTCGATTCCGACATCCTTCGGGATTGCACCACCCTTCTGCTGGGTCAGGAGCCAGGTAACGGTCTCGACCGAGAGGCTCAGTTCGTCGGCAATCTGACCGGGGCTGTGGCCGTCTGAGAGGAGCGTCCGTGCTCGCTGGATCAGCTCATCAAGCGATGACATTGCAAGAAAAGTATGCACAGCGCTATTTAAGTCTTCTTTTGATGGGGGCACCGCAGACCGGGCACTCGCCCGGTGCTTCATATAACCTGCCGCACCCGGTACACCGGTACCGCCAGGTGAACCGCCGGGCTCCTTTCTGGTGGAGGGGGATGACCGGAATGCCCATCCGGTATGCGGCGTTCTGGAGAGCGTAATCATCGGTGACGATACCGGCCTGAAGCTCCAGGGAGAGGGCGAGGACCTCGAGGTCCGTTTCCGAGAGAACTTCCCCTTCCCCGCAGCGGGTCGCGGCCTCCCTCACCCGGGCCCTCGTCTCCCGGCCAGGTTCCTGTACCCGCAGGCCCGACTCGCAGAGCAGGTCGAAGCGGACCTTTGACCGGAGGTCTTTCAGCTCGGCAACCACGAGAGGGGTGGTGTAGAGCTCCCCCGAAAGCCCGATGGACGAGAAGAAGGCGGGGCTGTCAAGGACCGCTTTCATGCGCGGAACTCCACTGGATCACGCTCTGCAACAGTAACCGGCAGCCCGAACAGGGAGAGGAGCCAGCACATGGTGCGGGCATGGAGGGTGAGCACCGCTGCGGTGTACGATCCCCCGCCCCGGGCAAGGTAGAGCAGGAGCTGGTCGCTCAGGTGGGTATCGACATCCCCACCGGCCCGGAGCTCAGCGACCAGTCCGGAGGCAGCTGCCTCCCCCACCTTCTCTGCCGGGAGCCCTCTCTTCCCCAGGGCACAGGATCCCTTCGCACCGTTCCAGACCGTGCAGGAGCTGCCGGTCCCCGGCCCCTCCGATCTCCTGACGCTTACCGGATACTCTTCCCCGGTCTCTTTGAGGAGGTATGCCCGGGCGCTGGCTGCCTGGCGATCGGCGACATGGTCGGGCAGGTTCGATGAGCAGGACCGGATGCCGCTCCCGTTCTCTCCACCAATGGTGATCCGCGGGAGGGATGCCGGTTCTGCCGTTATCCGGACGATCCCGCCACCGACCGGAAAATACCCCCTCCGGATGATCTCTACCTGCACTCCTGCCCCGGCCGTACCCAGAGCAGGGAGAAAGACCTCGGTGAGGTAATCGATGGTGGGACTGAACCGGACTTCTGTCCCGCCCTGTACCAGGAGCGAGCCTCCCTCTTCGAGCGCAACGGGAAGCCAAGCCTGGATGACCAGTGGAACGCTTCCGGCCGTGCCGACATCAACCGAGATATCCCGTCGTACGATGGTTCCCGGGATAAAGGAGAGCCTGCTGCTTCCCGGAGTGTTCCCCGTGACGCGGGCATGACACGCCTCAGCCACGGCCCGGATGGCAGCACAGTGCTGGTTGGCGAGGCCCGGCCGGGACCGCTTCTTCCGGATGGCGACGATCTCTACCGGAGTCCCGGTCACTGCGGAGAGGGCGACTGCTGAACGGACGATCTGGCCGCCCCCCTCCAGCAGTGAACCATCGATGCTCAGCATCCCCGAAGTCCGCTGACAACGGCCCCTGCAGCAGAGTAGACGCTGCAGGCCTGCTCAATCGTGTCACTGGCGGCGACTTCCTGCAGCCCCGAAGCGACGAGGCGGGCATATCCCCCTCCGGCAAAAACGCCGTGGACACAGGCTGCAGCAACGTTCCTTGCCCCCTGTGCAAAGAGGAGCCCGGCAGCGGTGGCAAGTGTGCCGCCCGTGGATATGATGTCATCCACGATCACCACTTCTCTTCCACCGGCACAGAGGTTCTTGGGCTCGATCCTGACCTCCTCGCCGGATATGCGGGTCTTTTCCAGGTAGTCACAGTCCCAGTTCCCGGCAGCAGCAACCATCGCGGCAAACGGGGCTGCACCGTCGTCTGGGGCGAGGATGAGCGGATCGGTGTACCCGGCACGGGCGAGGTATGCACCGATTTCCGGAGCAAGGGACAGGTTTTCAACCGGAATAGAGAAATACCGGAGCAATCCCGGATCATGGATATTGACAGTGAAAACCCGGGAGACTCCGGTCGAGAGAGCTCTGGCCACCGCCCGTGCAGAGAGCGGCTCCCCGGGGTGGAACTGCCTGTCCTGCCGGGCATATCCCATGTACGGGAGGAGCAGGGTCGGGGAGTATCCGGAACAGGCATCGATGAGCAGGAGGAGCTGGACGAGCGAGTCGCTGTCCACGACGCTTCCCACGATCAGAACCTCATCGTCAACCGGCCCGGTCCGGAGATAGTGCTCTCCATCAGGGAAGCGGGAGAACTTCACGTCCACTAGGTCCCATCCGCCCTCACGAGCGATACGTGCAGCGAGGATTTGCGAGTATTCGGTGCTGATAACCTTCATCTCATCTTCCTTATGCTGAAAGTACTTAAACTACCATGCATAATTTATATTACCGTATATCTTTTTGTGAGGTAAATACGAGCATGGAACACGTAGAACCGGGTCATGAGAGTCAGGAAGAGGTTTTTTCTTTTGATATTCCTGAGGGGAGCTCGTCCGAGATCGCGGTCCCCCAGAAACTCATCGACCAGGTGATTGGACAGGAACATGCCGTCGAGGTCATCAGGAAGGCCGCAACCCAGAGACGCCACGTGATGATGATCGGGAGCCCGGGGACCGGTAAGTCCATGCTTGCCAAGGCGATGGCCGAGCTGCTGCCGAAAGAGGATATGCAGGATATCATGGTCTACCCGAACTCGGATGACTCCAACAACCCAATCGTGAGGACGGTTCCGGCTGGACGGGGCAAGCAGATCGTGACCGCTCACAAGGCCGAGGCACGGAAGAAGATCCAGCTCAGGAATACCCTGCTGATGCTCCTGATCTTCGCCATTGTCGGCTACTCGTTCATCACCTACCAGTGGCTGATGGGTATCATCGCCGCGGCGTTCGTCTTCATGGCCATGCGGTACGCAACCCCCCGTGAGGAGACCATGGTTCCGAAGCTCCTGGTGACCAACGACGCCACCGCTGTGGCCCCGTTCATCGATGCCACCGGTTCGCATGCCGGGGCACTCCTTGGAGATGTCCGCCACGATCCCTTCCAGAGCGGCGGGCTCGAAACCCCGAGCCATGACCGGGTTGAGGCCGGAGCGATCCACCGGGCTCACAAGGGGGTGCTGTTCATTGATGAGATCAACACCCTGACCCCCCACTCCCAGCAGAACCTGCTGACCGCACTCCAGGAGGGCGAGTTCCCCATCACCGGCCAGAGCGAGCGTTCCAGCGGAGCCATGGTGCGGACCGAGCCAGTCCCCTGCAGGTTCATCATGATCGCTGCCGGGAACCTTGACGCCATCCAGGGGATGCACCCCGCACTCCGCTCCCGTATCCGGGGTTACGGCTACGAAGTCTACATGAGCGAGAGCATGCCCGACACCCCTGAGAGCCGTGAGAAGTTCATCAGGTTCATCGCCCAGGAGATCAAGAACGACGGAAAGATCCCCCATTTCGACAAGAGTGCCATGGAAGAGATCATCAGGGAGGCACGGCGGCGATCCAACAGGAAAGGTCACCTGACCCTCAAGCTCAGGGATATAGGCGGCCTGATCCGGGTCGCCGGTGACCTGGCACGCCAGCAGGGATCCGATGTCACCACCGCTGAACACGTGATTGCGGCAAAGAAGACCGCCCGGTCGATCGAGGACCAGGTCTCCGATGAGTACATCGGCCGGAGCCGTGAATACGAACTGACCGTTGTCGAAGGAACCCGCGTGGGAAGGGTCAACGGTCTTGCGGTCATGGGCAGTGATTCCGGATCTGTGCTCCCGATTATGGCCGAGGTGACCACGGCTCAGGGCGCGAGCGGCACGGTGATCGCCACCGGTATGCTGAAGGAAATTGCCCAGGAGTCGATCAAGAACGTCTCGGCCATCCTGAAGAAGTTTACCGGCAAGGACATCAGGAACATGGATGTCCATATCCAGTTCATCGGCACCTACGGCGGGGTCGAAGGAGATTCGGCATCTATCAGTGTGGCGACTGCAGTCATCAGCGCGATTGAGTCGATCCCGGTCAGGCAGGATATTGCCATGACCGGCTCGTTGTCGGTCAGGGGTGACGTACTCCCGGTCGGCGGGGTCACGTACAAGATCGAGGCAGCCGCAAAGGCCGGCATTACGACCGTCTTGATCCCGGCAGCCAATCTCGATGACGTCCTGATCGAGGAGCGGTACCGGGAGAAGGTGAACGTCATTCCCGTTGACAGTATCGAGGACGTGCTCAAGATCGCCCTTGTGCCCGAGAACCGCGAAGGATTCCTGAATAAGCTCCGCAGGGTGGCGATATCCACCTCCGGAAAACTTATCGAAGGCTCCGGGTTCTCCCCTTCCGCAGTCTGATACCATGTCCGGGGTCCGGTACTACGATATCCGCCACGTGCAGGGGCAGTCCACCCACATCGACATCGACAACGGGGTGTGCGAATCGGCCGCCAGCTCTTTTTTCGATCATGCCGTGATCCGGGCACTCTCCCGCAACGGGTGGGGCATCCTGACCGTTGACAACTTCCAGGAAATGGGGAAGGGCGAAATCGAATCCCTGGTCTCGCGGGCCGCGGCCATAGCCAGCATCTGCAGCGAAGATGTCTCCCTTGCCGGACCGGAACGGGGGAGCAGGGATGTACCGCCCATGGGCGAGGATCCCCGCGATGTCAGTCTCGGTGAGAAGACCGCGATCCTCCTCGACCTCGAACATTCGGCACGGATTCCCGGGATCATCAACACCCGGGTCAACTATATCGAACGGTTCGAGAAAGTCGTTTTCCAGGACAGCACCGGCTACGAGAATCACTACGAGATCTGCCGGAGCGGGTTTGGTATCATGGCTGTTGCGGCCCGGAACGGCACCCTCCAGATGGGATACGAACGGAGGCACACCATCAGGGGTCTGAACATCCGCCACCAGCAGGATCTCGCCCGGGAAGCGGCCGGGCGGGCGGTCTCGCTGCTTGATGCCCGGCCGGCCCGGGGCGGGACCATGCGGGCCGTGCTCGACCCGGAGCTTGCAGGAGTGTTCGCCCATGAAGCGGTGGGTCATGCAAGTGAGGCAGACCTCATCCAGGAGGGCAATTCGGTACTTGCCGGAAGGATCGGCGAGCAGATAGGGAGCGGTGTGGTGACTATCATTGACGACCCGTCCCTCTATGAGTTCGGGTTTGAGCCGTTCGATGCCGAAGGGTCGGCAACAGGGCGGACCGAGATCATCAGCCGGGGAATCCTCGCCAATTACCTCCACTCCCGGGAGACGCTCGCAGCGGTGGGGAACGGCCGTGCCGGTCACGCCCGGGCGATGGCCGGGGAGCCCCCCCTGGTCAGGATGAGCAACACCTTCATCGAGGCAGGAGAGAGCACCAGCGATGAGATACTCGCGGAATGCAGGAACGGCATTCTCCTCAAGGGATCCCGGGGAGGCCAGGTCGATCCCGGAAGGGGTGTGTTCCAGTTCAACGCCGAATACGGGTATCTCATCGAGAAAGGGGAATGCACGACCATGGTGCGGGATGTCTCTCTCTCCGGGGAGATTCTGAAGACCCTCTTTTCGATCAGGCTCTGCGGCAATGAGGTGAAGATGCACCAGGGATACTGCGGCAAGGGAGGACAGAGCGTCCCGGTCAGTGACGGTGCACCCCATATCCTCCTCGACCATGCGGTGGTGGGCGGTAGTGGAGATTCTTGAGGATATTCTGAAGGCCGGCAGCAGGTCTGCCGGGGAGGTTGAGGTCTACCTCGTCGAGGGGCGATCTGTTTCTGCAGAGCTCAAGCGGACAGTGGTGAGCAAATCCATCGGGTCCCGGCACGTCAGCCTGTCCATCCGCACCATCACCAGCGGAAGGATCGGGACCTCGTCAACCAGCAACCCGGCGGACTGGAGAAGGTGCCTGGAGGCCGCGGTTGCCAGCGGGAAGCTCGCCACTCCCCAGGCCTGGAACGGCCTGCCGGACCCCGGACCTTTGGGCGGAGTTGACCTTTCCTATGACCCCGCTCTCGACCCCCAGCCCGCGGCCGCACGACAGATGCTCGAGGCAATGGTGGAAGGTGCCTCCCGGCACCCTGTCCAGGTCACTGCGGGCAGCGCTTCCATGTCTGTCGGCAGCGTCACCCTGGTCAATAGTAACGGGGTACGGTATTCCCGGAACCAGAGCCTGGTATCTGCGTCACTCGAGGCCATCCGGGAGAACTCGACCGGGTATGAGTTTGATACCTCCTGCTCCTGCGATTTCGACCCGGCATTAATCGGCGAACGTGCCGGTTTTCTCGCCGCCTCATCGGTGAACGGAAAAGATATCCCGACCGGAACCTACGACGTCATCCTCTCCCCTCTCGCCGCAGCCCAGCTGATCTCGGCTGTCCTCGTTCCGGCGCTCTCGGGCAGAAACGTCCATGCCGGCAGATCAAGACTTGCCGGATCGCTCGGTATGCAGGTGGCCGATACAGCAATCTCCGTGTATGATGATCCTCTCCTTCCACGGGGCCTCGGGAGCACCCGCTGGGACGCAGAGGGAATCCCGACCCGGAAGATCCCGTTTATCCAGGATGGGATCCTCGGGAAATTTGCCTACGACCTGAAAACGGCCTACCGGTATGGGGCAGAGAGCACGGGCAGTGCTGTACACTCCGGCTCAGACGGTTTGCCGGCCATCGGCCACCATAACCTGGTAATCGAGGGTCCTGAGACCGACCTGATGGATGAGCCCGGGTTGTATGTCCAGGATGTTGTCGGAGCGCATACCGCAAACCCGCTCTCCGGCGACTTTTCGGTTGAACTCACGAACCCCTTCAGGGTGAGAGCCGGGGCCTACGAGTCTCCGGTCAGGAAGGCGATGTTGTCGGGAAATGTCTTTGACCTGCTGTTCCGGACGACCGGGCTTGGCAGGGACCGGCGAACGATTGGTTCCCTGATCATCCCTTCCATAAGATTAAAAGATCAGCACATCATTGGTGTATAGATGTCAATCGATCTGGCCCTGATCATCGCCGGAATCCTGATCGCAGTCGTTCTCATCTTCGTTATCAGGGATATCGTGAAGATCGTGATCAATTCGATCCTCGGCCTGGTCATCCTCTTCTGTGTCAACTACTTCAACCTGATGGGATATGTCGGAAAGCCGGATATCGAATATACCCCGGTGAATCTCATTCTCTGCGCCCTCGGGGGAATCCCGGGCACGCTCATCGTCATCATCATGCAGCTGCTCGGAAATCCGGTTGGGTGATTGGGTGAGCACAGCGGATTGCCCGGATACATACTGCTGCAGCACGCCGTCATCCCGTGAACATTCAGGAACCGGAGAACCCTCTGATGACCGTCCGATATGCCCTGCCTGACCGGAACACCCTGCTCCTGATCGAAGGGACCCGGTCCTTCCTCCTTGCCGGAAAGGCCGGGTCCCGGTTTCCCCTCTGCATCGAATATGCTTCCGGTGAGATCTGCATAACGCTGGAGAAAGACGATATCATCGCTGTTTCTGCACCCGAAGGAGGTGCACTCGAGCCCGCTGTCATGCTCCTTGAGCTCGTCAGGAGTTACCACCTGCCGCTCCTCGTGCTGCCTTCGGGACATCCCGGTTCAAAACGTCTGAGGTATGTGGTATCTGCGGGGCCGGAAATCTCCCTCAGCTGCGGTATCCAGCGGGGGACACACCCGGAGCAGCATATCCTCTGCTCATCTGACGAGCTGGCCGGACTGGAGCTTAAAGGTACTGCAGAAGGAATCAGTACCGGACCTCTCCCTGCCCCGGTAAAGGCAGGCATCCTTACCCTCTCCATCGAGATTAACCCCCATACTTCCCCCGTTTAAGGCAGGGCTGCAAAAAACACGACCTCTGTTCCGGGCGTGATAATTCCTTCAGCACCCGGATCACCGGTTCGAAGAAAGGGAATATTCCGCGCACAAAATGATGCGGAAATTATTTTATTGTTTAAAAATTTTTCTGATAACTCACCTAAATCGCCATATTTTGATAATCAGCGCTTTTTCCGGGGAGAGAAATATCAACAGATATAAGAACAATTCCTGTCAAATATCTCATCTGCCGTAAGAGGAGGTTGGATGAAGACTGATGTATTAAAGGACATCAAAGCAACCGAAGAAGAGTACCAGTCGTTGATAAGCACGGTTATGGCTGAGAGGAAACGCAGTCTTTCTGACGCCGAACTCGAGGCTGACAACCTTGTTATGAAGGCAAGTACCAGTGCCGAAGAGTACAGGAAAATGCGGCTTGCAGAAGCACGGCAGCAGGCGGAAAAGAAGCACGCCGAAGTTATCAGGGAAGGCGAGCGGAAGTCTGCAGATCTGAAGGCAAGAGGCAGTAAAAACCTTAATTCGGCCGTGGAGCTGCTGGTTTCACGGTTTAAGGAGAGACTGCATGCTCTCACCTGAACAGATGAGCAGGGTTCTGATTGCCGCGCCGAAAGACGTGATGGAGCCGGTCATAAGCGAGCTCCACCGCCAGAGACTCTTTCACATTGAAGACTTTGTCGAAAATGACCAGGAAGAGTATGCCGGGTACCGGATTGGTGTTCCCCTCGAAGGCGCCAGGGAAATATCAAAGGATCTGCTCAGGCTGAGATCGGTCACCGGCGCATTCTCCCTGCGGGCTGAGGATCTGGATCCGAGTGGAAAGATCCGGAAATCGCAATTAACAGCACAGATTGAACAGGAACTCCCCCGGATTGAAATGGAAGTGGAAGAACTCCTTTCCCGGAGGACAGAACTCGAAAATCATGTGAAGGAACTCGAGCAGAAGATCGAGGCATTAACCCCCTTTTCAGAGATGCGGGCAGATCTATCCCTGCTCCACGGATACCGGACCCTTACCGTCTTTGCCGGATATCTGGCAAAAAAGGTTGATATCGGTGTCCCCTGTGAGGAATATTTTTCCGAATCAAAGAAAGGGAATTTCCTTGTTGCCGTAGTCCCCGTGGAGTACCGGCAGGAAGTCGAGCGAAAACTACTCGATGCCCAGTTCCAGGCTATTCCTGTGCCTGACGAACCCGGCCCTGCGAAGGAACGGATAAGTGTATACAAGGTACAGCTCGAAACAGACGGGAAGGATCTTGAAGAGATCGCGACACAGATTGACGCCCTGAAATCAAGACATTCCGAATTCCTGATCGCCTGTGATGAGCTCCTTTCCATTGATGCACAAAAGGCAGAGGTACCCTTGCGGTTTGCCACGACAGACCATGCATTCATCGCGGATGGCTGGGTTCCTTCTCATACCCTCAGCGGTCTGACTGATGGTATCAACGCCGCATCAGGTGGCAGGGCTTTTGTGACCGAGCTTCCCATCCAAAAAGGGGTAGATGTTGTTCCGGTCGAGTACGATAACATCAATTTTGCCAAACCAACTCAGTTCCTGATGGATATTTACTCCCGTCCGAAATACACCGAGCTCGATCCCACCCTGGTTGTTGCCATCGTATTTCCGATATTCTTTGGCCTGATTCTTGGTGATGTGGGCTATGGTGCTCTGTTGCTTGTCGCAAGCTTTGGCCTCAGGAAATTACTGAAAGGATCTGAAGGGAAGATGCTCCTTGATATTATGCGGAATGCCAGTATCTCGAGTATTTTCTTTGGTATTTTGTTCAGTGAAATTTTCGGGTTCAGACTACCCTGGCCATCTATCCTTCCCAGCAGACACCTCAATATCGGGGGTGAAGGGGGTCACGGACCAGCAATTCCTGAACTGATGATTATGTGCGTCTGGATCGGGATCATACATATTACCGCTGGCCGTATTCTCGGGATACTGAACCATGCACAGCAGGACCACGGTTCCCACCGTGTCCGGGCGATGCTGGCAAATCTCGGGTGGATCATGGTTATGTGGGGTATTCTGGTTATGATCTGGTCGGCATTTCCGATGCCGCTTATGCCTGACCTGACCGGATTTGCCCCCCTGGTCATGGGACTATCCCTGCCTGTGATTATCGGCGTCCTGATGGTTGTGCCGGGGGTCGTATTCATTGTCAGGGAATCGGCGCTTGAGCTTGTCGAACTCCCCTCCATCCTCTCGCATGTGCTCTCTTATGCACGTCTGGTCGGGGTGGGGGTCTCTTCAGTTGCTATTGCCATGGTGATTAACTTTATCGCCATCGGGTTGATTATTGAACCGCAATTAGAAAATATAACCATCTTTGGTGCAATTATCATTGCTGTCGGGGTTGTCGTCTGGATAATCGGGCAGATCCTCAACACCATCCTTGGAATGATTGGAGGCGGGCTCCAGTCCCTCAGGTTGCAGTATGTTGAATTCTTCACCAAATTCTACAAGGGTGGAGGAAAGAAGTACAATCCATTTGGAGAAATTAGAAGATTTACGGAGGATTAGAACATGGTCGGAGAAGAACTTGTTGGATTAACACCTGAAATGATCGAGGCCTCACAGGCCGGAATGAAGGCAATCGGCGCAGCCATTGCGGTCGGATCGACCGGTTTAGCCTCGGCGGCAGCCGAAATGGCGATCGGTTCTGCAGCGGTCGGTGCAACCGCAGAAAATAAAGATGTATTCGGGCTTGTCCTGTTACTTACCGTCATTCCGGAAACCATTGTTATTTTCGGGCTCGTTGTGGCGCTGCTGCTCATATTCTGAACGCGGGGCTGACAATGGGACTGGAAGTGGTCATCGAAGAAATCAGGGACAAAGGAAAGAGAGAGGCAGAACGGGTCAGGCAGGAAACCCAGGCAGAAGTCAACAGTATCCTGAAAACCGCTCAGGAAAAGGCAGAACGGATCAAACTGGCGGTCGATCAGGATGTGGAGAGGCAGAAATCCCATATCATGAATCAGGAGGTTTCTGCCGCGAACCTGGTGGTTAAGCGGCAGCTCCTGAACACCCAGAAAGACCTCCTTGATCAGGTCTATTCTGTTGCCCTCTCCTCCATTGCCAGGCTGCCTGAAGATGTTCACCGAGATGTACTGAAAAGTCTCCTTTCAAAGGCAAAAGCAGAGATCCCTGAAGGCATTGTCCATTGCAACAGGCGGGACAGTGAGACCCTTAACCGGATTCTTGCCGGAGATACCACCCTGAAAGGGTACGTCGTGGGAAAAACGGTTGAGATCGAAGGCGGCATTATCATCGAAAGTAAAAACGGTGAGATCCAGATCGATTACAGTTACCGGACATTCCTCGACGAGATCTGGGAGACAGGATTTAAGGATGCATCTGAAATCCTGTTCGGCTAAGGTGATCGAGGATGGTTAAATTCAGTGCCGGGCCGGTGCCATACGTATACGTATGCACGAGAATGCGGGTCAGGAAATCAAAGCTTATCCCGAGGGAAGACTATCTCAGGCTGCTCAATATGAGTATTCCCGAAATAACCCGTTTTATCGAGGAGACCCAGTATAAAAAGGAGATTGATGAGCTCGCCTCCTCGTTCCATGGGATAGATCTCCTGGAACTGGCTCTTTCCTGGAACCTAGCCAAGGAATACCAGAGCATCCAGGATATCACCCCCGGAGTGCTCAAGCGATTTACCCAGTCGTATCTCAGAAAGTGGGATATCCAGAATGTACTCACCATCTTCAGGGGAAAAGCACAGGGGATGAAAACGGGCAAAATCAGAGAGATTCTTGTCCCCGGCGGCGAACTTGATAAAGTATTTCTCGACAGGCTGCTGAAGGAAGACTCCCTGGAAAAGATAGTAGAGGCACTCAAAGGTCAATCGATATATCCTGTCATTGCTGCAGGGATTACCACAGCGATTGAAGAGGAGTCCTTTGCGAAGATTGAAAATGCTCTCTACAGGCAGTTCTATGAAAATCTCCTTTCCGAGGCGACGAGCGGGTTTAAAGGAGGCAAACAGTTCCTGGAGTACATCCTTCTGGATATTGATATGATCAATATCAGGAACATGTTCAGGCTCCGGGCAGATAAACTGCCGGAAGACGCCAGCACGATAGTGATACCGGGAGGGAGGTTTTCAATTCAGGATTTCCAGGATCTCATCAGCATCGAGGACGAAAAAAGTTTCATTGATGCCCTGAAATCAAAAGTGACATTAAAACCACTTTTAGTACTCCTCGATGCGATGAGTGGTGAGAGATCCCTCCGTGAGATCGAGATTGATTTGATAAAGGTGCAGCTCGCCCAGATGGAGTCTTTTTCAAAGATGAAACCATTCTCAATCCATCCCATCCTCACCTACCTTGAGAAAAAGAAGTATGAGATCTTCAATCTCCGGGCGATCGCCAGGGGGAAGGAAGTCCATCTTCCAACTGACCGGATTCGCGGATACCTGGTGATATGACATGGAGATAGCGGTTGTCGGCAGCAGTGATTTCGTTCTCGGTTTCAGGCTTGCAGGGGTCAGACGGACCTATGCCGCCGAATCAGACGAGAAACTTGTCGAATACATTACCAGGGTTCTTGACGACGGCACAATTGGAATTCTCGTCCTGCAGAGCGGGGACATGAACAGGATCCCGCGACGTCTCCAGAACACGCTCGAAAATTCGGTAAAACCGACGGTCATTGCAGTCGGTGCCGAGGAGGGAGGATTGTCCATGAGGGAGAGAATAAAGCGATCAGTGGGTGTTGATCTGTGGAAGTAACAGAGAAGAAAGAGAAAGGCCAGGAAGGAGTCCTCAAGAGGATTGCCGGCCCTGTCGTCACTGCGGTCAATATTGATGCGCATATGTATGATGTGGTGAAGGTCGGCCATGAGGAGCTCATGGGAGAGGTCATCAAGATCCAGGGTGATGAAACCATCATCCAGGTCTACGAGGACACCTCAGGGATCAGACCCGGAGAACCCGTGACCAACACGGGGCTTTCTCTCGCCGTGGAGCTCGGTCCGGGACTCCTGACCAGTATTTATGACGGGATACAGAGGCCCCTGTCCGTACTAGTGGACAAGATGGGAGATTTCATCCAGCGGGGGGTCTCGGCACCCGGGCTTGATCACCAGAAGAAATGGGAATTCAGGCCCCTTGTAAAGGAAGGAGACAAGGTATCACCCGGCACAATCATCGGGGAGGTCCAGGAGACGAACATCGTCCACCGGATCCTCGTTCCGCCGAATGTGAAGGGAGGAACCGTAAAAAGTATCAAACCGGGATCTTTTACCGTTGAGGAGATTATCTGCACCCTTGATTCGGGGACACAACTCGCGATGATGCAGAAGTGGCCGGTCCGTGTGCCACGCCCGGTCATGGAGAAGATGAACCCGACCATCCCGCTCATCACCGGCCAGCGGATTCTTGACGGCCTGTTCCCGATTGCCAAGGGAGGCACCGCCGCGATTCCCGGTCCGTTCGGGAGCGGAAAGACGGTCACCCAGCAGCAGCTCGCCAAGTGGAGTGACGCGGAGATCGTGGTCTACATCGGCTGCGGAGAACGCGGAAACGAGATGACCGAGGTGCTGACCGAATTTCCGGAGCTTGAGGATCCTAAGACCGGAAAGCCACTCATGGAGAGGACGGTGCTCATCGCAAACACGAGCAACATGCCGGTCGCTGCCCGTGAGGCATCGGTGTACACCGGGATCACCATCGCCGAGTACTTCCGCGATATGGGGTATGACGTCTCGCTGATGGCAGACTCAACCTCCCGGTGGGCAGAAGCGATGAGGGAGATCTCCTCCCGGCTGGAAGAGATGCCTGGAGAAGAGGGGTACCCGGCATACCTTGCCGCCCGGCTCTCGGAATTCTACGAGCGGGCTGGCCTGGTCAAAACCCTCTCCGGGAATAACGGGTCAGTCTCGGTCATCGGTGCGGTATCCCCGCCCGGAGGAGACTTCTCCGAGCCGGTCACCCAGAACACGCTTCGTATCGTGAAAGTCTTCTGGGCACTGGACGCAAAGCTGTCCCAGCGCCGGCACTTCCCGGCCATCAACTGGCTCAACTCGTACTCACTCTACCTCGACACGCTCCACGACTGGTATGACAAGGAAGTCTCGCCCGAATGGAACGTGCTCCGGTCCTGGGCTATGGAGGTTCTCCAGAAAGAGGCCGAACTCCAGGAGATCGTCCAGCTGGTCGGATCTGATGCCCTCCCCGAGGCAGAGCAGCTGACCATCGAGATCGCAAGGATGATCCGTGAGATATTCCTGCAGCAGAATGCGTATGACGCGGTTGATACCTTCTGTGACATGGCAAAACAGTATGACATGATGAAAGCGATCAAGGGTTTTGCAGACCTCGCCTATGGAGCACAGACTGCAGGGGTATCCCCGGCGCAGATCATCTCGATCAAATCCAAGAACGATCTGCCCCAGATCAAGTTCATCAAGGACTACAGGCCTGAGCTGGAACGGATCCAGAAGAGCATGGATAGTGAAATCAACATCCTGAGGTCGTCGGCATGAAGGAGTATCGAACGATATCAAAGATCGCCGGCCCCCTGGTCTTTGTCGAGAAGACAGAACCCGTAGGATACGGTGAACTCGTCAATATCGTACTGTTTGACGGAACCATCAAGCGCGGCCAGGTACTGGACACGAGCGACGACCTGGTGGTCGTTCAGGTCTTCGAGACCACGGCCGGTATCGGCAGGGACAGCGGGGTCCGGTTCCTGGGAGAGACCATCAAGATGCCGGTCGGAAAGGAGATGCTCGGCCGTATCCTTTCAGGAGGGGGGAAACCTATCGACGGTGGCCCGGAAATCATGCCCGAAAAGAGGCTCGATATCACCGGTGCTGCGATCAATCCCTATGCCAGGGCATCGCCTGAGGAGTTCATCCAGACAGGGATCTCCACGATTGACGGAACAAACACCCTGGTCCGGGGACAGAAACTTCCGATCTTCTCCGGTGCAGGACTTCCCCACAACAACATTGCCCTCCAGATCGCACGACAATCAAAGGTGCTCGGCTCGCAGGAGGCCTTTGCCGTAGTATTTGCAGCGATGGGCATCACGAAAGAAGAAGCCAACCACTTCATGCATGACTTTGAGCGGACCGGAGCTCTTGAACGGGCGGTTGTCTTCCTCAACCTTGCCGATGATCCGGCAGTCGAGCGTATCATCACTCCGCGCCTCGCCCTGACCACTGCTGAGTACCTCGCATTTGAACTCGACATGCACGTGCTGGTCATCCTGACTGACATGACCAACTACTGTGAGGCTCTCCGTCAGATTGGGGCTGCCCGGGAAGAGGTGCCGGGCCGGAGAGGATATCCCGGGTATATGTACACTGATCTTGCCGGTATCTACGAGCGGGCAGGGATCATCAAAGGCAAGAAGGGCTCGATCACGCAGTTCCCGATCCTCACGATGCCGGGCGATGATATCACCCACCCGATCCCGGATCTTACAGGGTACATTACAGAAGGACAGATCGTGGTCTCACGTGAGCTCCACAGGAAGGGCATTTATCCACCAATCAATGTTCTTCCGTCTCTCTCCCGTCTGATGAACCTTGGTATCGGGAAAGAGCACACCCGTGAGGACCACAAGAAAGTCTCCGACCAGCTCTATGCCGCCTATGCCGAGGGCAACGATCTCCGGGGCCTGGTTGCTATCGTCGGAAAAGACGCGCTTTCAGAGCGTGACAGGATGTTTCTTGAGTTTGCTGACCTCTTTGAGAACCGGTTCGTCCGCCAGGGATACAATGAGGACCGATCGATCTTCGAGACGCTCGATGGTGGATGGAACCTCCTTGCAACACTCCCGGTCGAGCAGCTTGTCCGTATCGACCGTGACCTGATCACCAAGTATCACCCGAAGTTCAGACAGGAAGCAAAGGAACAGGGGTAATGGCACATGGCACTGCGCGATATCAAGCCCACACGATCGGAACTCATCAACCTGAAACGGCGGATAGCACTGTCAGAGCGTGGGTACAAGATCCTCAAGATGAAGCGCGATGGCCTGATTATAGAATTTTTCAAGGTACTCGAAACGGCGAAGGACAGCCAGAGCGATCTCCTGAACAAGTACGAGCATGCCATCCAGATGATGGCCTTTGCAAACACTGTTGAGGGGGCGATCGGGGTGAAATCGGCAGCATTCTCTGTCCAGGAGGTCCCTGATATCACGCTAGCAAGCAAGAATATCATGGGCGTGGTTGTTCCCGAGATAGAGTCTTCAAAGGTGAAAAAGAGCCTTGTTGACCGCGGTTACGGTCTCCTGGGGACCACCTCGGTCATCGATGAGGCAGCATCGTCCTATGAAGACCTGGTGGAGGCAATTATCGAGAGTGCCGAGATCGAGACCACCATGAAGAAACTCCTGGATGAGATCGAGTCCACGAAACGACGGGTGAACGCCCTGGAGTTCAAGGTGATTCCGGAACTCACCGAAGCGCGTGATTTCATCAAGATGCGGCTTGATGAGATGGAGCGGGAAGAGCTTTTCAGGCTGAAGAAAATAAAGGCCAGGAACATGTGATCCGGGAGGAAGAGGTATGGTGACGATTGGACGGCTGAGCGAGACGCCGTGTGCGGGAAAAACGGTCCTGCTGAGGCTTGATTTAAACTCCCCCATCGATCCCTCCTCCCTCACCATTCTTGACGACAAACGGTTCCGGGAGCATGTTCCTACGGTTCAGGCCCTGAGAGAGTCGCGGCTGGTGATCCTGACCCACCAGAGCCGACCGGGAAAGAAGGATTTCACCACCCTCGAGGGTCATGCCGAGAAGCTCGAATACCTGATCGGGCGTCCTGTCCGGTACATCGACGACATCTTCGGACGCTGCGCCCGGGAATCCATCCGGTCAATGCGCCCCGGCGATGTGATCATGCTCGAGAATGTGCGGTTCAATGCCGAGGAGAACCTCACCGCAAAGCCGGAAGAAGCTGCCAAGTTCCATATCGTCCGGAATCTGGCGTCGTTCGGTGATCTCTTCGTGAACGACGCGTTCGGCACTGCACACCGGTCACAACCGACCTTGGTTGGTCTGCCGATGGTCATGCGATCCGTCGCCGGACTCCTGATGGAGAAAGAGGTGCTTACGCTTTCCCGGGTTTTTGAGAATGCACCCCGGCCGGTCTGTATCGTGCTCGGCGGCACCAAGGCCGATGATTCGATCGCTGTCGCATCGCACATGCTGGAACACCGGATCGCGGATCAGGTTATCGTGACCGGGGTTATTGCCAACATCTTTCTCTCCGCAGGGGGTTACGATATCGGACGTCCCTCCCTCCAGCTCATCCATCAGCTGAAATACGATAATGAGATTGAGACAGCACGGGACCTCCTGAAACGGTATCCTGGCAAGATCGTTCTCCCCGAATGGATTGCAGTAAGGGAGGGTGGCAGTCGGACCGAATACCCTGTTACAGCGATACCGCAGGACACCCCCATCCTCGATCTCGGGATGGAGTCTGTACAGGCTCTGTCCGACTGTATCAGAAATGCGGGAACGGTCGTCTTCAACGGCCCTGCCGGGGTCTTCGAAGATGCGGATTTTGCCACCGGCACGTATGAACTCCTGAAGGCCGCCTCGGAGGCCAAATTCTCAATTATCGGCGGGGGGCATACCGCAGCAGTCGTGGAGAAACTGGGAATTGAGGATGATTTCAGCCATATATCTACCGGCGGTGGTGCCTGTATCGAGTTCCTGACCGGGAAGAAGCTCCCGGCTGTAGCTGCCCTCGAGCGATCAAAAGAGTTGTTCGGGTAAAGAAGATTTTATTTTCTGTACGCGGATAGTCCCACGTCCTTATTTTCCACTCGTCCGGATCTTCAATGATGGCAACAGCTTCAGTGAAGTCATTCCGGTTGATGTGCCCATCGGCCCTGGCACAGGTGCGGGCACCCCGCTTTCCGGGTTCTTCGAACGAATGAGGTTATACACCGCAGCTGAAAACAGCATCGCCGTGACCAGGAAGAGGAGGAGCCCGAAGAGCAGGGTTATGCCCCCAATCAGCATAATCCTCACTGGCTGGAATGCCATATACCCGCCGATGATGTAGAGTGGCCAGTAGAGGATCACCGAGATTCTGGTAAACTCAACCGGGCTCCAGAGGCTCTTTTCGCGTTCCCCGTCGTTGCTCATCGGGAACCTGTCAATCATAACCCCCAGGCGGAGCAGGACTGCCGTGAGCATGAGGCTGACAACTGCTCCGATAATGATGCCAATGATAAGAAGTTCTTCCATGGTCATCCCTGTCTGGTTATTCGGGTGGAATCCATATAAAGTATTCTTTATGTAATACTTATAGAATTTCGTTTTTTTGGGATTCCATAAGTAATACGGTCAATTTGACAGTTTTTATATACTTTTGCTCCCTATTAATGGGAAGATGGCTGAAAAGGGGACAGTACAGGGCGGAGGAAGAGTCGCAATTTCTTATAAAATGCCACCAAATGTATACGAAAAGGTTTATAACCTTGTATATGAGGAGAAGCGCTTTTCCACCATTTCCGACTGTATTACACAAGCATTAATATACTTTATCGATAATCAGAACGATGTGGGACAATTTAAAGAGAATCTCCAGGAATTCCTCGCCTCCGACGAAGGGAAGGATTTCATGAAGATGATGATGAAGGAGCTTCTCGTAGATGTCCTGACACCCCAGCAGCAGAGCCTGACCGCTCAGGCCAGAAAATAATTCTTAAGTATTCTTTTTGGGTTTCATTTCCGGTTCTGGTCCTCCCCCACCCTCTCCGGGATTCTTCCCCTCCCGCACCATACTGCCTGAAGGAAGGGGAGGACCATTCCGCCAGATTCTTGCATCACGGACGTAAGAATAGATGAGGAGCAGCGCCATGGAAACCCGACGATCACCAACCCGCAGGGAGACCCTGATACAGGCGGCACGGGGGCTGGTCCCTGCCGACATCCTCTTCCGCAATGCCGAACGCTTCAATCCCTTTACCTGTGCCTGGGAAACGGGCGATTTTGCGGTCAGCGACGGGGTGGTGATCGGTTCAGGGTCCTGCCGGGCGAAAACCGAGGTCGACCTGAAGAACCGACGGGTCGTTCCCGGTCTCATCGATGCCCATGTGCATATCGAGAGCTCCCTCCTCTCCCCGCCAGAATTTGCACGGCTTGCGGCCGCTCACGGGACCACCACCGTCATTGCAGACCCCCACGAGATCGCCAATGTCTGCGGTGCTGATGGTATCCGGTTCATGCTGTCGTTCCGGAAATCACTCCCGCTCGACCTCTTCATCATGCTGCCGTCCTGTGTCCCGGCAACGCCTCTCGACATCGGCGGGGCAGTCCTGGGCGCCCGCGATCTTGCGCTGTTCCGTGATCGCGAGGGGGTGCTCGGTCTCGGAGAGATGATGAACGTTCCCGGCGTCCTTGCCGCTGATCCCAGTGTCCTGGAGAAACTTGACCTCTTCCCCCTGGTTGACGGCCATGCCCCTCTCCTTTCCGGAACGGATCTCTCGGCCTATATCATCGCCGGGATCCAGAGTGACCATGAGAGCACCGGAAGGGATGAGGCAGCAGAAAAGCTCTCGCAGGGTATGTTCCTCTTCGTCCGTGAAGGTTCAACCGAGAAGAACATCCGGGCCATTGCTCCCCTGGTATCACGCTGGAACTGCCACCGCCTGTCCTTCGCCACCGATGACCGGCACGTGGACATGCTGGCAGGGGAGGGGCACATCGATGACTGCATCAGGAAAGCTCTCGCCTGCGGGGTTGAGATGGAGTCTGCTCTCCGGATGGCGACCCTTTCTGCGGCCGAGCGGTTCAGGCTGGACGACAGGGGGGCGCTCGTCGCAGGAAGAGTCGCTGATTTCTGCCTCCTCGCACCGGGGAGCACATTCTCCATTGCGAAAACCTTCAGGAGGGGAAAGCCGGTCAGCCTTGAGCCGGGTGAACCCTGCATGCCAGTCGGGGGGAGGTTCGGGTGCACGGCACCGGGAACCGCTGATATCGCACTCGGAGGGTCCGGACGTGCCAGCGTGATCGGGCTCATCCGTCACCAGATCGTGACCGACCATCTCACCGTCCCGCTCGGACCCGGTGATATTCCCGACATGGACCGGGACATACTCAAGGCCGTGGTCTGCAACCGGTATTCCGCCGGACGGTTCGGCACCGGCCTCGTGCACGGTTTCGGGTTCCGGACAGGGGCCATCGCAGGGAGCGTCTCTCACGACGCCCACAACATCGTGGCGGTGGGGGTCGGGGACGGCGATATCTGCCGGGCCATCTCCCGGGTCATCGCGGCCGGAGGAGGTCTTGTAGTGGTCGATGACCGCAGCGAATCCGTCCTGCCGCTGGAGTGCGCCGGGCTCATGTCGGTCCGGCCCTGGGAGGAGGTGGATGCGGGTCTCCGGGAGCTGAACCTTCATGCGGAGCGCATCGGGGGAATTGAGGATGCATTCATGCACCTCTCGTTTCTGGCCCTGACCGTCATCCCGCACCTGAGGATCACCGACCGGGGCCTCTTCGATGCCGATGCCTTCCGGGATATCCCCGTGTTCTCCGGGAAATAAATTTCTTCTCTCCGTCAGAGACACCCTGAATAAAAATATGTATTCCAACAGCGCAGGGTGTTGTCAACTGAGCATCCGACGGGGATTTCCCTCCCGTGCAAGGATGTGGACGGAATCATTTCTTCATCGGTTTCCGTATCCTGGCCCGGGCAGGCATCCCACCGGGGGGATGTCACAGCGGCGGCGCGGAGCCCCAAGGAGCGTCTGGTTTTCATGTGCGGATATACCAGCCATGGCCGCCAGTACTATCCGGATCTGTAACACGGAGAGGATACTAAAAGCGCATCGCGTCTTCATTCCGGCAGAGGCGGAAATATCAGGAACGTATGTGACAGATTTACGGTCCATAAGGAGATTGTTCCTGACCCTCCCCTCTGTCTAACCACCCGGCACGGTGAACGGCATAACGATACTCCCGGAGAAGAGGAGAAGGAGCACCCCGATGATGACCGGCTGGTGGACCAGGTAGATCGTGAGGGAGTGCCTCCCGAGGAATTCGAGCGGGGCGAACGAGAATGTGGAGAAACCCGGCCTCCTGTTTCCGAGCGGGTAGATCACGGAGCCCACGAAAACACCGATCAGCACCACGCCCATCCAGGGGAATATTGGCGTATAATCGACACTGGCGAATGCCGGGGGATGGATGCCGAACCAGAGCAGCCACAGGCTCCCCCTGATCCCGGCGACCACCGGGCCAAGGGCGATGAAGACCGCGCCAAGGAGGAGGTTCTGCCAGGAATACCGGGAATACAGCGGACTTGCCATCACTGCCAGCCCGATCAGGTGGAGAATGCCGAACCTGATGAATGTCCCGGGTATGACGATCCAGGTGACCACGGTGATTCCGAGGCCGAGCGCGAAAATGAACGCTCCCCGGAGGAGGTACTTCTCCACGAACTGCCGCGGGGTCAGCCGGGCTGACGCATGTGCCGCACTGATGGAGAGAGAGAGACCAACGAGGAAGAGAAAGAGACCGGCCGTCGAGAGGGCAAGGAGCCTGAAAAACCCGGTGGAGACATTGACGGGGGCAATTCCCAGGAACCGGAGGTCAAAGGCGGTATGGAACACCACCATCATGATTACGGCCACCCCTCTCGCAAGGTCTATTTCCGGAAAACGGGTCGGTACGTGGGATATCTTCATGGGATGAGTCTGCCAGCCTGAACAATCTGCATGTATCGTGATAAGGGTGATCGTCCTGTTCACCGGCAGACGAAAATATCAATCTTTAACTGATCCAGGGAGACACATACTCGTACGGCAGTCGGCTGCAGGTCGGTGCCGGATACAAAAGACGGGAATGTGCATCATGATTGAACACCTGATCCTTGGAAATATGAAATTCCGGGAGACCGACTTCGACAAGAATATTGAGCTGTATCAGAACCTGGTGCTCGGCCAGAACCCGAAAGTGCTCTGGGTCGGCTGTTCCGATTCCCGGGTTCCGCCGGAACGAATCACCAGCCAGCCGCCGGGGGAGATCTTTGTCCAGCGCAACATCGGCAATATCATCCCGATCCATGACTGGAACTTTGCCACGGTCCTCGAGTACGCGGTAGCACACCTGAAAGTCACGGATATCGTGGTCTGCGGTCACTCCGACTGCGGTGCCATGAAGGCCCTCGACAAAGAGAGCACCGATGCCTATATTCCCCTCTGGCTGAATAATGCCCGGGAGGTAAAAGACAAGGTTGACGCCCGGATAAAACCGCCGCAGACACCGGAAGAGAAGCGGGAGCGGTCACACCAGATCGAGACCGAGAACATCAGGCTCCAGATCGAACACCTGAAGACCTACCCGATCGTGAAGAGTGCGCTCGAGGCCGGGAAAATCCAGATTCACGGGCTCTACTATGATCTGGCAACCGGGGTCCTGTCCAAAGTGGACTAACCCCGGGAGATAACCCGCTCAAGCTCCTTCTGGAGCAGCGGGAGCGATATCCTCCCCATCGGGACATACTCTCCGTTCACCAGAATTATGGGAAGCGGAGGGAAGTGTTCCTCGATGATCTTTTCAATATAGGGAGGGACGCCGTCATCGATCAGGGTGAGTGTCAGCTCCACCCGTTCCGCATACTCGGCTTTGATCTCGCTTGCCAGGGCATCAAAGGCAACAACCAGCTTTCCCGAAGGATAGCAGTCATACAGACCGCAGCTCCGGGTATTGTCGCAGGGGAACGGGGAGCATGCGATGTCCTTCAGACCGATGACCTCGACCCGTATCGGATAGTCCATAGTACTAGTTAGGAAAAGAGGCTATTTTATCATTAAGATGCGAGCATCCGGGACTGCCGTGTTGACCCGTCCTTAATCAGAGGAACCGCTCGAACCGATCCTGCTTTGCCTTGCAGATCGGGCAGACCAGCGGAGGATTGTTCATGGCACACAGGTATCCGCAGACCCGGCATCTCCAGACGGGATACGCGGTTTGCACCAGCCCGCCCGTGGCTTGTTTCCTGCGTGCTGCCTTCCTCTCGGCCCGGGTCGGCCGCCTTTCCGGAATGGATCGGACAGGAGCTTTCTGTGCAAGAACGTCGCCGCTGACATAGAGAGCGCAGTAGCACGCACCATACTCGTTCAGGTCGGGATCGCGGTAATCACAGGGGCAGATGATATCGAGATCCTCCTCCCTCTTCCCTGTAGCGATACGGCAGGGGCAGGCCATATAACCGTACCGCCGCTCGTTGACCAGCAGTCCCCGGACCAGGTTCCGGGTGAATGCCACATCAGGATTGAGATGGTATCCGCCTTCCTCTGCGTCGCGGTCCAGGATCCGGTACCGGGCATCGATCTCCGCATCCGTGATTTCGGGAACGGTCATCCCAGTGCCTCCCTGATCTCCTGCTCCCGGAAGCCGATAATGACCTTTTTATGATCAATGACCAGGGTCGGGAACGAGCCATGGGGGTTGAACCGTTCGACCTCCTGAAGGGCTTCCTCAAGTTCCTCCTGCGGGAGGAGATCGACATAGACATACGAGTGGTCCACCCCGATCTCCTTCAGGAGGGCTTTGGTTTTTGCACACCATCCACAGGTGCTGAGCGCATACAGGACGACGGTTCCTTTCCTGGTACCCAAGACATGCTCCATCTTCATACGGGGGTCTCTCCCTGTATGAGAATAGCCGGACGACCTATTTAAGGGTATCAAACGCCCGGATTCGGCGGGGTACCAGGCGATGAACCCGATATTCCGGAGCGGGTCATCCGGACGATCCAAACTCATATACCGGCAGGCGCAGATACAATGAATGACAGGTGTCCCTTTGATGATTCACGTAGAAACTGCCATAATTTCGGGAAAGAAGTCATTAAAAATGAGAATGGACGGTCTCTCCGGAACATTTTCCTACGAGGAGACTGCGTACCACCTGCCGGTCACCTTCGCCCTCACCGGGAAAGCGGTCCACACGGCTGATGAGGCACGGGCAGCGTACCACGCCACCGGTGAGAACCCGCTGGTCGCCTGTGAATGCCTGACGGCCGCCGCAGAGACCACCGGAGGGAAAGCCCCGCCCCCCTATACCGGGTTTCTCCCGGACGCCGTGCTCCGGACACTGGGGTACTCCCTTGTGGACGGGAGCATCCTCGGCCTGGTCGTCGTCGCAGGCACCCCGCAGTCACCCGATGCTGCAGCGGCTCTCTGCAGGGAGCTCCAGGAGAAGTACATGCTCACCTTCCTCTCCGGCGGGATTGTGGACAGCCTCACCGGTGCCGGTGTGAAGGTCGGGGCGGAACTGCGGCTGGTACCGCTCGGCGGGCGACCGTTCTCTGCCATCCACTTCATCGACATCATCGCCCGCGTTGCGATGATGTTCGGCGGGGTGACTCCCGGTGACGCGGACCGGCTGCTCGCCTATGCACGGGAACGGGCAAAGGCGATCGCCATCGTGTTCCCGGGGCTCGACGAGGAGGAGACCGCGGTTTTCGATGCCTTCCGCCTCCTCGGCATCCCGATCCTCTCTGCCGGAGAATACGAAGGCAGCGAATGGATCCGGGTGAGCGCACCTGAGGCGGTCAGAACGGGGATGGATCTCAAGGGGATCAAGGTGAGCGTCACCGCAATTCCCATCCCCATGGCATGTTCCCCTGCCTTTGAGGGCAAGAGCATCAGGAAGGAGGAGATGTTCGTCGAATTCGGCGGAGGACGCTCCCCGGCGTTCGAGCTCCTCCGCTGCCGCCCTGCAGAAGAGGTGGAGGACGGGAGAGTCAGGGTCATTGGTCCCGAGATCGAAGAGCTGAAGGAAGGATCCGCGGTTCCGCTCGGCATCATCGTCGAAGTTGCGGGAAAGACCATGAAGAAGGAGTACGAACCGGTGCTGGAACGGCGGATCCACAACTTCGTGAACTATGGCGAGGGGACCTGGCATGTCGCCCAGCGGGACATCATCTGGGTGCGGATCTCGAAGGAAGCAGTCTCCCACGGGGTGCGGATCGAGCACCTCGGCAAGCTGATTGCGGCAAAGTTCAGAATGGATTTCCCGGATCTCCTCGATGCCGTCCAGGTCACCCTGATCACGGTCGAGGCGGCAGTACTGGAAGCAAAGAAGGAGGCGGAGAAGGTCTACGAAGAGCGGGACGAACGGATCCGGGGCATGAAAGATACCGATGTCGATACCTACTACTCCTGCACCCTCTGCCAGACCTTCGCCCCGAACCACGTCTGCATCATCACCCCCGAACGGCCGGCGCTCTGCGGAGCTATCACCTGGCTTGACGGCAGGATCGCCTACGAGATCTCCCCCTCCGGGGCGAACCAGCCGGTGGCGAAAGGGAGGGTAATCGATGCCGAACGGGGCGAGTTCGAGGGTGTGAACCGGTTCGTGAAGAAAGCCTCCCACGGGGAGGTTGACCGCTGCTCCCTGTACAGTGTGATGGAGTATCCCATGACCTGCTGCGGGTGTTTCGAATGCATCGCGGTCATGCTCCCGGAGGTGAACGGATTCATGGTGGTCAACCGTGAGTATAAGGGGGACACCCCCTCGGGCATGAGCTTCTCGACCCTCGCCGGGACCATCGGTGGCGGAGCACAGACCCCGGGGTTTGCCGGCATCTCCAAGACGTACATCCTGAGCGACCGGTTTCTCCAGGCAGAGGGGGGTATCAATCGGCTGGTCTGGATGCCGTCCGCGCTGAAGGAAGAGCTCCAGGGGCGCCTTGTGCCGAAGCTCGAGGGGAGGGGGCTCTCCGGCTTGTTCGATAAAATTGCCGACGAGAAGATCGCGGTGACCATCGAGGATCTCACTGCGTTCCTGGCACAGGTACACCACCCGGCGCTGGCCATGAAGCCGCTCCTGTGAGGACGACCATGACCATAACCACCCTCTCAGACTGGACCGGCCAGGTGGGGACCGTCACTCTTGGGGCGATGAAAGCCGATGGCGGCACCCGGTCGGCAACAGTGACCATCGGGGGTGAACGGGATCTTTCGTTCATCGGGACCCCGCCGACCGGCCACCGGCCCCTCATCGCCTACGAGCTCTGCGATGACCCATCCCTCTGGCCTGCCCCGGTGACCCGCTTTCTCGGGGACCGTGCATCCGACCCTGCGGAGTGGGCACGATGGGCCGGAGAGGAGTATACCCCCGACCTGATCCGCCTCTTCCTGACGAGTACACGGAAGCGGGGATTTTCCGATTTCGCATCGGTCACGACCACGGTCGAGAACGTCCTCCAGGCAACCGGACTTCCCCTGATCATCGAAGGAAGCAATGACTCCGACCTCGACAGCGAGGTCTTCCGGAGGATTGGGGAGGCCGGTGAGGGGGAGCGCTTCCTCATCGGGACTGCCGAGGCCGGGAGGTACCGGAGTATTGCCGCCTCTGCCATGGCCTACGGCCACCTGGTCATCGCCCAGTCACCCATCGATATCAACCTTGCCAAGCAGCTGAACATCCTCCTCAGGGAGATCGGACTCCCCCATGACCGGATCGTGATCGATCCCTATACCGGTGCCCTGGGCTACGGATTCGAGTATTCCTACTCGGTTATGGAGCGGATCCGGTTTGCCGCCCTGAAAGGGGATGATGACCTGGCCATGCCGATGATCAGCTCGGCCATCGACTCGCTCACCGTCAAAGAGGTCCGGGAGGCGGATCCATCCGTGAGCGACAGGATTTCGGTTGCCTGGGAGCTCTATGCCATGCTCCCGGCAACGATTGCAGGTGCCTCGATCGTCTGCGTCCGGCACCCGTCAGCAATCCAGCCGCTCCGAGCCGGAATCGATGGCCTCTGGTCGGCACCGGCAGGGAAAGGGGGTGCCTAGGATGGCGCTGAAAGCACTCGATATCTACAAGCTCCTCCCGAAGAAGAACTGCAAGGAGTGCGGAGAGCCGACCTGCCTCACCTTTGCCATGAAACTCGCCAGCGGTAAGGTGAAGCCCGAAGACTGCCCCTACCTGGACGAGAAGGCAAAGGAGGTCCTCGGAGCCTCCACCCGCCCGCCGGTCCAGCGAGTCAAGGTTGGTGTCGGTGAGCGATCGTTTGCCGTCGGGGAGGAGATCGTCCAGTTCCGGCATGAGAAGACCTTCTTCCACGAACCGGGCATCATGACCGCTGTCTCGGACCGCATGGATGCTGATACCATCCAGGGGATCGTCGCGGATGTCCGCGACCATATCCTGGTGCGGATCGGTCTTGACCTGCGGCTGAACGGCATCGCCATACGCTCCGAGAGCGGTTCTCCCGCGGCGTTTGCCGAAGCGGTCGAAGCCGTCGAGGCAGTCACCGATCTCCCCGAAGTCCTGATGGCAGAGGACCCTGCCATCCAGGAAGCCGGACTCGCGGTCTGCGGCAACTACCGGCCGCTGATCCATGTCGCGACCCGGGACCGGTACCGGGAGATGTGTGCCCTTGCCGTCAAGTACGGCTGCCCCCTGGCCATCCGGGCACCCACCCTCGATACACTGGCCGAGCTCTCCGGGCTCTGCACGGCAGAAGGGGCCAGCCACCTCGTCCTCGACCTGACCTCCCCCTCCCTCCATGAGATGCTGAACTCGGCTGTCGCCGTCCGGCAGCATGCCATTACCAGGACGAGCCCGGCACTCGGGTACCCGGTCTTCATCGACACCCGCCCGTCCCGGCTCCCGGACGCCGCCCTCATCTGCGGGGTGCTCAAGTTCGGATCGATCCTGGTGGCCGATGCGGTTTCCGAAGAGTCCCGGAAAGCGTTCCTCGTCCTTCGGCAGAACATCTATACCGATCCCCAGAAACCCATTCAGATCACCCCCGGCATCTACCGGGTCGGCAGCCCGGGACCGGACGCGCCGGTCCTCCTCACTGTCAACTTCTCCCTGACCTACTTCACCCTCCAGGGATACCTCGAATCTTCAGGGGTGGACTCGTTCATGCTCATTGTCGATACGGAAGGTCTCTCCGTGTTGACGGCTGTGGCCGCAGGGAAACTTTCGGAGACCCTGGTCCGGGATGCCCTGAAGGAGTTCGGGGTTCCTGATCTGGTCGATCACCGGAAACTCATCATCCCCGGCTATGCTGCACCGCTCTCCGGGCGGGTCGAGGATGAGACCGGGTGGAAGGTGCTCGTCGGCCCGCGGGATGCGGCAGATATCGCTGAATTTCTCGAGAAGGAGTGGACCTGAAGCTGTATGCCGACCGTCACGTTCCTCCCGAGTTTCAGGAAGGCGGAGGTGAAGAGCGGAAGCACCATCCTCCATGCCGCCCAGCAGGCGGGGATCCACATGAACGTCGTGTGCGGCGGCCAGGGAAAGTGCGGAAAGTGCACGGTGTACGTGAAGAGCGGCAGGTACGACTTTGACCGCGAGAAGTACGGAAAGTTCTACTCGGCCGAAGAACTGGATGCCGGGGCCTGCCTTGCCTGCCAGACCGTCGTAACGGAAGACATGCGGGTTCTCATTCCCGAAGAATCCATTGTCCAGGAGCAGAAAATCCTGATCGATGTCATGGGGATCACCACCGAGCTCAACCCGGCGGTCTGGAAGTATGCCCTGACCCTCTCCCCCCCCAGCCTTGATGATCCCTCACCCGATCTCACCCGCCTCCTGTGGGGGATCGAGAAGTCGGGGGGGCCAAAAGAAGGCGATATCTACGCCCCCCTCGAAGTCATCCGCCGGATCCCCCGGGTGCTGCGGGAGAGCGGGTGGAAGGTGACGGCGACTGTGGTGCTCGTCCCGGGAGGGTATCGCCTGATCGATATCGAGAAAGGGGATACCACCGCCTCCTGCTACGGTGCTGCCGTGGATCTCGGCACCACCACAATTGTGGTCTTCATCCGGAACCTTATCGACGGCAGCATTGCGGGTGTCGCCTCGAACTACAACCGCCAGATCAGCTGTGGCGAGGATATCCTCTCCCGGGTCACCTTTGCCCGGAAGGGGGGCCTGAAAAAGCTCCAGTCTCTCGCCGCAGAGAGCATCAATGCCGCCCTCACCGAAGCGGCCAACAATGCCGGGGTGGACCGGGACGATATCTACGAAGTCGTTGTCGCGGGAAACACCATCATGACCCACATCCTCATGGAGATCGATCCTGCCTACATGATCGAGGAGCCCTACGTCCCGGTGGTGAGACGCTACCTCACTGCCGCCGCCACACGAGCCGGCCTCGATGTGGGCGAGAACTCGGGCCTCTTCATCTTCCCGGCGGTGAGCGATTTCATCGGGGGTGATATCATTGCCGATATCCTTGCATCAGGAATGGCCGAAAGCGAGGAGATCTCCCTCCTGATCGACATCGGGACCAACTTCGAGGTGGTGCTCGGGAACCGGGACTGGATGTTTGCCTGTGCCGGTGCTGCCGGCCCGGCCCTCGAGGGGGGCGAGGTGCTCTTCGGCATGCGGGCGAATGCCGGGGCCATCGAGCAGATCTCTCTCGATCTCGAGACGCTCACACCCGCCTACCGGACCATCCAGCATGTAAAGCCGAAGGGACTCTGCGGATCCGGCTTGATCGACCTCCTGGCCGAACTCCTCCGGGCGTGCATCATCGACCGGACCGGCAGGATCAACATGGCAATCGATCATGAGCGGATCAGGGCCGGCCGGCAGGTTCCCGAGTTTGTGGTTGCATGGAAGGAAGAGACCGGTATCGGCAAGGACATCGTGATCACCGAGAACGATGTCAAGGCCCTCATCATGAGCAAGGCATCCATCCTCGCCGCCTGCCTGACCCTGATGAACCAGGCCGGGATCACGCGTGACGAGATCTCGCACATCTACTTCTCCGGTGCGTTTGGCAACTTCATCAGCAAGGAGAATGCCATCGTGATTGGCCTCATTCCCGAAGTGCCGGTCGAGCGGATCGCTCCCATCGGCAACGGTGCCATCGAGGGAGCCAACCTTGCCCTCCTCAATCGCCGGAAGAAAAAATTCCTCGATGAAATTGCCAGAAAAATTGCCTATATCGAGCTGAATGCCGAACCGTCGTTCATGGATGAATATACCGGGAGCTGTTTCCTTCCGCATACCGATCTCTCCCTCTTCCCCGTGGTGGAGGAGATGCTTGAGAAGTGCCGGCTGAGGAGGGGTGCACCATGAGTTCGCTGCTTCCCCCACCGGAGAGCCGTGCAACGGGTATCGGGGCCCTGCCCCACACCGATCCCCGGCAGGCCTGCGATGAAGTCCTCTCCCTCTTTCCGGAGATTCCCTACATTCCCACCCTGCCTAACCGCGGCCTCCTGGAGACCATTGTATTCAACGATTCCGCCCGTCTCCCGGGTGGCGTGGTGCGTGACGGAAAACTCCGGGTCGATTCCGCCCGGGATCTGGCTGCTGAGATGGAGCAGATCTACCTCGATTTCATGGAGCAGAATACCGCTCCTTACTCCTTTACCCCCGAATACTACTCAGGGTTCTCCGAGATGGCAAGGCGTGATTTCTCCGGATCCCTCTTCCTGAAAGTCCAGGTGACAGGGCCGGTAACTTTCGGAATGCAGGTGGTCGATGAGAGCCGGCGCCCGATCTACTATGACGACCAGTTTGCCGATGTGCTGGGAAAGATGATCGCGCTGCGGGCACGGTGGTGCGAACAGGCGATGCTCCGGTTCCCGGGAGTCACCGGGACCCTGGTGGTCCTGAATGAACCCTACTTCGCATCCCTCGGTTCGTCAGTGGTCCCCGTCAGCCGCGACTCGGTGGCCGCAGGCTGGCATGACATCGCCGGTATGGTCGGGGGTGGGCTCGGGATCCACTGCTGTTCCAACACCGACTGGGAGTTCGTGATGAGCCTTTCCCCCTCCCTCATCTCCTTTGATGCCTATACCGTCGCCCGGGAGTTCCTGCTCTACCCTGATGAACTGGCGGGATACCTTGAGGGAGGCGGGATCGTTGCCTGGGGGATCGTCCCCTCGCAGCCTGATCTGTTCAGGGAGTGCACAGATGAACAGCTGTACCACGTCTTCGCCGGCATCCGGGACCAGGTCACCGGCTTCTGCTCCCCTGAAATCTTCTACCGCCAGTCGATCATCACCCCTACCTGCGGCATCCAGTCCGGGGACGAGGAAACGGCCTTCCGGATCATGCATGCCGCACGGACACTCTCTCTGCGGATCAGGGAGGAGTATTCCGGATGAGGCCGTTCTCTGTCGCTATCTCCGGCAAAGGGGGGACCGGGAAGACCACGGTGGCCGCCCTGCTGGTACGGTCCCTCATCAGCTCCGGACAGGTACCCGTGCTTGCGGTCGATGCCGACCCCAATTTCAACCTCCACGAAGCACTGGGGGTTGAAGTCCACGAGACCCTAGGATCTCTGCGGGAAGATGCCTTCACCGAGCAGATACCGCCGGGGATGAACCGTACCGACTTTATCAGCCTCCGCTTCAGGAAATCACTGGTCGAATCGGTGGGTTTTGACCTGATTGCCATGGGGAGGCCGGAGGGGGCCGGGTGCTACTGTTTTGCAAACGACCTGCTCACCACCAGCATGCAGCTCCTGGAACGGGACTACCGGTTCATGGTCATAGACAACGAGGCCGGCATGGAGCACCTTGCCCGGGGGACCCTCGGGATCCCCGACCTCCTGCTGATCGTGAGTGATCCCGGGGCCCGCGGTGTCCGGACCGCCATACGGATCCGGAACCTTGCCCGGTCGCTCGGACTCGCAGCCACCCCGGTCAGACTCGTACTGAACCGCTGGAAGGGCACAACGAGCGATGAGCTTCCCGCTGCGTTCGAGGCCCCGGTGGTGATTCCTGAAGATCCTGCGATCGAGGAGGCTGATGTCCAGGGAAGTCCGGTCGGTGCTCTCCCGCCGGACTCCCCGGCCCGGGCGGCGGTGGAGCGGCTTGCCGGGACGATCATCAGGATGGCAGAAGAAAAGGAGCGGCAGCACCGGTCCTGATGCCTACATGGCTCCTGCAAGCCGCTGGATCTGTCCTGCGATGTAGTCAATCCACCCGGCAACCCCGTTGATGATCCCGATCAGCGCAGACTCGACGGAATACACGAGTCCGTACACTCCCGAGATCTCACCTTCGGGTGGATTACCAGTTGAGAGGAGGAGGGCCGCGGCAACCAGCACAATGATGAGGAGGATGAGGATGATCGCGACCACGATCCCGATGAGCATCCTCCAGGAAACAGACTTCATGCACAGCTCATGTCCCTATGATGCCGCCCGATAATAAAAATTCCTCTGGCAGGAGAATTTTTCCCGCATTTCCTCCTCCCGGGATGGAAAAAGACCGGAACGTGAGGAGGAAAGGGGGGAAATCGAAAGATATAAGGGAACTCTCGCCTGACATTCGATCATATGTGCGCACGCTTTTTTGATCGCTTTTTTAAACCACGCCCTCATATCGTGGAAAGCCCCCCTCCTCCCTCCATTGCGCACGGGGCCGGTGTATACATTCCCGAGTACAAGGTGAAACCCTATTTTATCGTGGCCTCAGTGGAGATGGGCAATACCACCACGAAGTGCATTCTGACCGGTGTGAACCTCGAGACCGGAATGTCCTATGTCATCAATAAAACGGTGAAGATGAGCAGGGATGTCCGGAAACCGAAACCGGGCGAGGAGATCTTCGGTGAGACCCTGGACGGGACGAAGCTCACCAAGGAATCGGTGACCGATCTCGTTCGCGACACCCTCATCCAGTGCCACGAGGAGGCGCACCTCGATATCAAGAAGGATCTCAATTTCGTGGTACGGAGTACCGGTGTCGTGGCGGCCATGGACTCCCCGGATCAGGTGGGCATCTTTGTTCTTGCCCTGGCCAACGGGTGCCTGAATGCCGGCGTCCCGCCAAAAAAGATGACACCCCCCATGTCGAAGGCCAACCAGTCGCAGACGCTCCAGCCCTTCAGCTACGCCGACAAAGTCGTGTTCGTCGGCGCAGTGGCAGGGGTTATCCCCCCGGTGGGGAGCACCGGGGTGGAGATGGTGGCAAACGAGATGGAAGGGGAGCTCGCCATGGCGGGTATCAAGGAGGGTGCCAAGTGGACCCCGGTCGACTTCCGGAATCCCTGTGTCTCCATCGATTTCGGCACCACGCTCGATGGCCGGATCACGAGCGATGTCGCACCCGGTGACCTGAACCCGTTCGCCAAGACCATCGGGAACTTCTGCGGTCTGGCAGGGGCGATCCCTGATGCCATCATCAAGGGAACGGGACTCGTCGATTCCAGGACCGGGACCGCGCTGGATGTCTTTGGTGACCGTAGCGTGGTGACCGAGTTCTCCCTGAAAGGGCAGAGCGATGCAGTGAAGGAGTACGTCAGACGGTGCCACGAGCTTATCGATATCCGGATCGTCCCCCCTGAACGGCGGCGATTCGGCAGGGTTCCGGTGTATGCCGACGTTGCAAAAGAATCGGGCGTGGCGCTCATCGGCTGTGATGCCGGAGAGAACGGAAGCAACCTTCCCGGGCTGTTGGAGATCGGGGCAGAGATCTACAAGACTCACAGCCTGAGCCTCCTCAACGATGTGATCGACAGGGTGTGCGCCGGTATGGCACTCCGGCTGATCGATGTCTCGAAAGAGGAGGGGCTGATTTTCCCCAACAGCACCATCGGGTTCACCGGCCGGGCGGCGATCTCGGGGAGGAAACCGGAGTATATCGTTGAAGGAGTTGCGGAACGGGGGCTCTTTGACAGTCCCAATGACCGGATCGTGTTCGTCGACGATGGTCTTGCCCGCGGGGCGGCTCTGATGGGCCGGTGCATGAACTCCCTCGGCAAGCCCAAGAACCCGATCGGGGGTATCCGGGGCGGGCCATGCATCATGGCCCGGCGAATAAAGATAGGAAAATAAGGAAGGTGAGACGATACTTATGGCCGAGAATATGCAGAACGATGAGACGGGCAATCCTCCCGGGCAGGAGAGCGGTGAGACTGAAGAACAGCTGTTCGACCTGTTGATCCCTCCCGGAGTGCCCCGGAAACTGATCATGGATATCATCCAGAAATTCGATGTCGAACTGGTTCCCCGGAAAGAACGGCTCTATTTTGCCAACATGGAAGGGGAAGAGCGCGAGCTCCTGGCATTCCGCGGAAAGCGGGAGGTCGTGGAAGAAGTGCAGGACTACATGTTCGCCGAACTGAAAAAATTCGTTGAAGAGTAACCGCCGTCCGGTGCCGGCGGATATGTCCCCCCCCTTGTTCTCAGAATTCAGGTATCCGGCGTGCGATATACCACGCGTGGATGGCGAGGATCAGGTAGAGCGGGAGGAGGACGTCGAGGGCGGCAATCTCTCCCTGCGTCTGGTAGATCCAGACCGTCGTGTAGATATCGATCTGGAAGATGAGCACCCCCCACCATTTTCCGAGCCAGAAGTACCCGATCCCCGGGAGGACAAAGTTCAGGAACCCGGCGATGAGCGGATTCTTCCGGGTCCGCGGCCGTTTTGATAGCCCCCGTGGAAGGAATTTTGGGGAGATGCCGCACTTCGGGGCTGCCATGACCGCCTCCCAGCGTACCTGATCCTCAGGGTCGCGGAGGGCCCCGTAGATGGTGGGGATGGACTTCTCATCACCGATCTGCCCAAGGACCCGGATAGCGCTGATCCTGACGCTCTTCTCGAGATCCCGTGCCGCAAAGGACAGTGCCCTGACAGCAGGCACCCCCAGCACCGAGAGGGATTTCCAGTCCTGTTTTCCGGCGAGGATATACGCGTGCTCCTCAGGGCTTCCTGCCGACCACCCCAGCTGCTCGAGTGCGACCGCCGCACCGTACCGGACGTACCGGTCCGGATCAAGGAGCGCTTCCCGGAGCGGTTCAATGGCACGGGAATCCCGGATCTCTCCCAGGGCCAGCGCCGCCTCCCATCGGATCTCGTTGTTCCGGTCAGAGAGCAGGGCGATGAGGGGATCGACCGCCCGCGGGTCACGGATCTCCCCCAGGGCCTCGATGATTCCCAGCCGGATATCCTTGTTCCGGGTGCGGAGACCGGAGAGAAGGTGGTCCATTCCCTCTGTGCCGAGCTCCGCGAGTGCAGTGGATGCCTGCCACTGAATGTCAAGATCGCGGTTCCGGAGCGCTCTGATCAGCCCGCGATAATCCCGGCGGTCTTTCATCTCCCTGATGTCCGCAGCACTGGTGGAGAGATTCCAGGGGATCACCATCTGCCCGGCCCTCCTGATGCGGCCCGGATGGCTCCTTTCCGGCCGCCCAGACCGGGATGCTCCGGCGTCACAGGTCCGGCAACCCCCTCACGTAGTGCCAGGTATGCACAACGGCAACGGCCGAGATGATATAGGAGAACAGGTAGGGCATGACCGGCCCGATGAAGAGGGCGAGGGTGATGATGGCGGTGACGTTGACCTGGAAGAGGAGGAGCCCCCACCAGAACCCGAGGTAGTTGTAGCCGAGGCCGAGAAAGAAAAAGTTCAGGAACGAGGCAATATACGGGTTCTTCCGCATCCGTTTCCTCCTCGAGAGCCCCCGGGGGAGGTGCATGAGCGGAATGCCACAGTCCGGGAATGCGAGGATTCCCTGCCAGCGGACCTCTCCACTGGGATCTTTCAGGACTGTGTCGCAGGCTGCCTCAGCATCCGGAGTCCGGAGCTTTCCGAGAACCTCAACAGCACGGACCCTGACAGCCGGATCGGCATCACTGATATGGTGGATGAGCGGGCCGGCCGGTATTCCGGGCGTAGTGAGGATGTCTTCCCATCGCTGCGCAGCTGCAAGGTAATATCCACGGTCCTCCGGGGTGGCCGGGATCCACCCCAGCTGGTCGAGGGCCAGGGTCGCCCCGTACCGGACATACTTGTCGGGGTCGCGGAGTGATCCGATCAGCACGGGGATCGCCTCCGCATCCCCGATCTCTCCCAGCGCAATGGCAGATGCCCAGCGGACTTCGGCGCTCTCGTCGATCAGGAGCAGGTCGGCCAGTTTCCCCACCGCCTTACTCTCGCGGATATCAGCGAGTGCCTCGATGGCCCCGATGCGGAACGCACGGTTGATGTGGTGGGTACGCTCGATGAGTTTCCGGGCTGCCGCATCACCCATCCGCCCGAGTGCTTCTGCTGCTTTCCACTGGATGTCCGGATCGGGATCGGTGAGCAGGCGGATCAGCCGGTCCGTATCACCGTTCCGTTCCAGTGCGTTAATATCGGGCTGTTTCCGGAACAATGAATGAATAGCGGACCTCATGCTGAACCCTCCATATTCGCTTCAATCCTCCCGCTTCTTCCACCACAGGTAGAAGACCACCGTAACAAAGATCACCACGAAGACGACCGAGACGTTCCTCAGGATGATGAAACTCGATGTTCCTTCGAGCAGGGATCCCAAGGCCCGGTTCCACCATGCGATGGTGTTAAGTCAGTACTTCCAACCTGTTCTCATAAAGATACCCCTTGATGCCTCCTGATGTGCAGGGGATGAATTGCTGATACTACTTTCACGGGTTCGGGCTATAAAGGAAAGAAAATATTGGAAAAAGTTAGTCTTCTTTTCTCTTCCACCGCAGGTAGAAGACCACCGTAACAAAGATCACCACGAAGACGACCGAGACGTTCCTCAGGATGATGAGGCTCGAGGTCCCTTCGATGAGGGATCCCATGGGCGACAGTGCCGGCTCCCCACCGGTTGCCGGAGGGGCCGGTTCAGCAGGTGCTGCGGTGTCCACCGGCAGGGATGTGATCTCAGGAGCAGGAGGTTCTTCCGGGAGTGGAGACAGGGTCTCTGCCGGCTCCGGTGCTCCGGGGGTCGGAGCGGCCGTCTCACGGGATGAGGCCAGCGAGGCTGCAGCGCTGCTGCCACCCCCTCCGCCGCCACCGGCGCCGGTTACCCGGGAGATGACCAGGTTGACGAGCTGGAGGATGTTCCCCGATTTTGAGAGCGAGGCGAGGCCGAACGTGGAGAAGCCGTTGGGAGATTCTGCCCGGAAGAAGTCAAGATTTCGCTCCGAATCGTGCCCGATGAACGTTGTGTCCAGGACTTCCCCGGTCCCGTCATCCCCTATCCGGATGACATGGATGCTGTCCCTCTTATCATCGATGGTTATCGGAAATGTTTGTTCGTAATAACCTACTTCCTTAACAGTTACCGTATGATTCCCGGGCGAGAGTCCTTCTTCAATGCAGATTGGAGTTTCGCCGACAAAGTGGGAATCGACAAAAACTGCTGCCCCGGGTGGATTGGATTCAATAGAATGGCACCATCTCCAGCCGTATTTTTCGACCCAGTCTGAGCTGACCCCGAAGATAAGACTCGTATAGCTATAATTTAGAACATTTTCTTCCCTAAATACAGAGGTATATGCCGTATGTGCTAAATCGGAGAAGTTACCTGTAGAAATTGCAGTATTCCGGAACAGATGTTCATCCCGTGGAGTTGCATTTTCCCATACTTCACAGATGATAAATCCAGCTTCCGGATATCTAGACGTCGTTAAGTCGTACACTATCGATGGTTTTGAACCATTTTCCAAACTTAATTCCCGGCTTCTCATATGAATGCTGCTAATATTCCCCTTTATTCTATCTCCTCCGGTGAAATCGAAATATTCACCCGGTGCAGTAATAAACGAGATTTCTTCAATCCCGCTCTCTTCAAATGGAGAAACAGAGAATTTTGTCCCATTCGGATCACTAATTCCAGGGTTTATTGATGTATTTATCAGGATCTCCTGGAAATCATCCTGTTTTTGGATTGTAATTCCTGGAAGAGAGAAATTCGCCGTGCCAGATATCCCATCCATCACATGAATATATCCAAGTTCATCGTGCGTGTTGTTACCAAATTTATTCCCTGCAGTCAGACTAACAGAAAACTCCCCGGATCTATTGAATACGTGTACAGGATCTTTTTCCAGTGAACCCAGTCCGTCACCGAAAGACCAATTCCATGAATCCGGGTTATGAAGTGACTGATCTGTAAATTGAAGTGTAAGAGGAGCCACTCCTTCAGTCACATTGGATGTGAACTGAACAGCCGGTGGAGAACCTGCACATATGTAATCTAATTTGTTTCGTCCCGATCTCTGTTTTTGATTGTTGATTATCAGATTGATATTATACGAGCCTTTTTCCCGAAATGTATGAACCGGATCTTTTTCGTAAGAGTAATTGCCATCACCAAAATCCCATGAAAAATATGTCGGATATCCATCAGATCTGTCTTTGAATGCAACCGTCAATGGAAGTGTTCCTTGAGTGATATTTGCCTCGAAATCAGCTTCCAATGGAGGCAAAGTTTCTCCCAAAGTAAAAAGATATACATCATATGTCCAGTAGCTGTAGTCAATTTCATCCCAGATAATGCGATCTCCGTTGATTATGGGCATCATCTGATCAGAATCAGGTGTATCGGGGGTGAGCAGATTACTCATCCCGGTGGTAATATTATAAAGATAAATGTCTGAAGTGAATGTGTCAGGGTCGGTCGATTGCCACACGATTCTCTCCCCGTTTATCGATGGAGCCAGTTCACTAATTCCGCTGCTCTTATTTGTGACCATTCGACTCTCTTGAACAGAAATATCATACACGACAATGTCGCTGGTAAAATCGACAGGATCATACGTGACCCATGCAACATATCCCATACCGATGGTCGGGGAACACTGATTCGAATCATATGAGTCTTGGGTAAGACAGGTGAGATTGTGTGATGAGAGAGAGTATAGGAAGATATCACTCGTAAAATTCAGGCTATCCATTCCCGTCCACACCACCCAGTCATCGAATATTTCCGGTGCTGTGTCTTCAGAGTTGGGTCTGGCAGAGCTAAGGATGGTTTTTTCCTGATTTAAGAGGTTAAATAATACAATATCATATTGTCCCTCAAGAAATTCCTGCCAGACAACATAGTTTTCATAAACGTCCGGTGAAGAGGGCATCGATTCCGTGCTGCTAACCAGTTCCCCGAACTCTCCAGATGTTACATTGTAAATAAAAATGGAGTATGTGGAATAGTCATCTGAAATCCCTTCCCAGACAATAATATCCTGGTACATGCTTGGATTTGCCTGGAAAGAATAACCTGAAAACGGAGGGAGAATGGTCTCTTTTCCGGTGATGACATCGTATACGATGATTCTCCGGAAACCTTCTGAATCATCTGAATAAACGAGGTAATCACTAAAAATATCTCCCACGTTTTGGGATGAATGTGGAGAGAGAATAGAGACAAGCGTTTTTGTTCCATCGAATGATTCGCTCATCGTATCATATATCTCATTATCAAGATCGCTGCCAGATTCAGTTTCATTACCATGTTCATTATCAGATGTATCCTCATCTTGCGAAAAAACGGTTATATAATCCCGAAGTTGCAGTGTATCGGTTTCCATCCCATCGGTGACGGTTAGCGATACATCGTAGATTCCGCTTTCTGAGTACTCGTGCACCGGATTCTGGGAGCCAGAATAGGTATCATCCCCATAGGACCAGTTCCATTCCACGATGAAACCTTCAGATTGATCCGAAAATGCTACCGTGAGAGGCATGGGCCCATCTGTAGCATTTGCAGAAAAATCCGCCCTGATATCTCCGGAAGTTAGACCGATTAAAAGTAAACAACAGACCAATGCAGATACAATTCTCATGAATGCAAAGCCATACTCACCATTCATCCCCCTCACCTACTACCACATTATCAGTACAAAATAAAAATATATTCAGGGATAACCGCTGAATATATATGAAGAGAAATAAGTTCCAAGAACACTTGCTTTTATGGCAAATATTCCATTTTGGCCGAACTGAATTGTTTTTGGTCCACGTGAAGTCAATGGTGAAGTTTTAGATGGGTTTTTACAGTCCCAGACGGTATCATTCACCGTCCAGGTGTTGGTCAGATTCACATTTGTGTTTGAATAACCGGTATAGACAATGCCAAGTGGATTCCTGAGTACAAGATAGTCGATAGTATTAATTTTTGTGTGCCCCAGCACAGAATATGCATGATCAGGTTTCATCTGATCGGGTCCTTCGCTGATCGTTGTATTTGTATGAATTACCATTGGACGGACGGTTTTTCCCTGATAACAGAGACCGACAATCTGGCCAAAACTAACCGGTAAAGGATCCCGCTTCTGACATCCTGTGAGATCCCCGAGGGGATTTTTTGCCGTAGGTGGCCATGAAAACTTAGACGCATCGCAGTTTTTTGCATATGCTTTTTCATAAATTCCCGGCCAGATTTCACTCTGATCTTTGGACCTCGCATACGCAAATGATGGGTTCTTCGTTGGATCGAGCCAAAGGTCTTCTGAAACTGTTGAACCCAATACATTGTATGAAGAGGAGGTGGCTAATTTGGCAATTATATTCGTTACCCATACAACCGATGAGAGTGAAGCGATAAATGAGCAATTTTGTACATTGCCCTGAATCGGATCATCAAACTCCGGATACTCTTTTTCGCAAAATACTGCCCCAGTATACTTTTGACATTGGTACGCCATTTAAATCACCTAATACAATACTCTTTTGAATGTAATGCCTATCCTCAATCGTGTCCTAAGTCGCTCTATTATTACAATGGAATTCTTAATTAGCCATGAATGGGATTGTTACTGTCCGTTTAGGACTGTTCGCAGGTACGTTCCAACCCCCCTCGATTGTGATTTACCCTGCTGAATCGTGAACGTAATGGCTGTAATTGTTAATTTTATATCTTTAATATAAATCTTTTTATTGAATTTGCTTATATATACTAAAATAATTACCCCGGGTCATATTGAGAAATTAAATCGAAATTCAAATTTTTTATTTACTTTTCATATAAATCAGCTGATTACTTATTCATATACAGCAAATATCTTTGATATTAATCTTAATTCCAGGGGTGCCTCTCATGACCCTCTACATTGCCCTCGACGACACTGACACCCGTGAGTCCCGGGGAACCGGGCGGCTTGCCCGGGCCATTGCCCGGGATCTCCAGCAATCCGGCTACCATCTTTCCGGGGTAAGCCGGCACCAGCTCCTCGTCCACCCTGATATCCCCTATACCTCGCACAACAGCTGTGCGGTCATCCACGTGGAGAATGGTGCAGATGCCGGTTCACTCTTTGACAGGGTCCGGGAACTCATGCTGGATGATTTCATCCCGGGGAGCGACCCGGGACTCGCCGTCGCCGGGCACCATGACATTGCTCCCGAGATCACCGGGTTTGGGCTGGATGCGAAAATGAGCGTCCGGACACAGGATGAAGCGCTCGCCCTGGCACGGGAGTCCGGTATCCGGCTCGAGGGGCTGGGGGGGACAAACGGGGGGGTTATCGGCGCACTGGCCGGGATCGGCCTCGCGGCATCGGGGAATGACGGCCGCTATATCCTGTTCGGGAACCTGCGGGACTTCTCCGGGGATATCCGTGTGGAAGACATTCTCGCGGCAGGAGTGTCCCTGGTAACCACCCTCTCGGGGGACCCGGTCACCACCGGGACGGTGAAGGTCCGAAAATTCCCCAAACCGGCCATCCGGAACAGCACACCAGTTCTCTTCGTGGAGGACCGGGACGGGATCTACCACGAGGTCGTCATTGACTGATACCGGATTCTTCTGGTAGAGGGAAATACGGACGGAAGAATATCTCCTTAAAAATCCTTTTTGAAGAATGTCCCCGGTCTGAAAACCTGCTGAGGGAACCCGGGATCTGAACTCCCGACCGGAGATACCCGGCATCGTGAACCGTTGAGTTAAAAACGGAGAGGTTCCCGGTTACTCTTCCCCGATCTCCCGTCCCAGCAGCTTCACCAGCAGCGCTTTCTGGGCATGGAGCCGGTTCTCGGCCTCATCAAAGACCACGCTCTGCGGTCCTTCGATCACCTCATCGGCTACTTCCTGGCCGCGGTGTGCCGGGAGGCAGTGGAGGAAGATCGCCTCCGGATCGGCCTTCCGCATCAGGGCACCGGTCACGGTGTAGCCGGAAAATGCCTTCAGCCGTTCACTTTTCTCGCCTTCCTCTCCCATGGAGACCCAGGTATCGGTAACCACCACATCCGCGTCCGTCACCGCATCTCCCGGGTTCCTGATCAGGGTAACCATCCCCCCGGCTGCACGGGCCCGGTCGACTACATCAGCGTGGGGCTGGAAGCGATGGGGTGAGGCGACCGTCAGCTCGTAGCCGGCCAGCGCCGAGGCCAGTACAAAGGAGTTGCAGACGTTGTTCCCGTCCCCGATCCATGCCACCTTAAGGCCGGAGAGGGTGCCGAAATGCTCCCTGACGGTCATGAGATCGGCGATGATCTGGCAGGGGTGCTCCCGGTCCGAGAGGCCGTTGATCACAGGCACCCCGGAATAGCGGGCGAATTCCTCGATAAGCTCGTGGTGGTAGGCCCGGATCATGATGCCGGCCACGTAGCGGGACATGACCCGGGCGGTATCCCGGATCTCCTCCCCCCGCCCGATCTGGAGATCATTGGGATTCAGGAAGAGGGCATGTCCGCCGAGCTCGTACATCCCTGTCTCAAAGGAGATCCTCGTCCTTGTGGACGCCTTCTCAAATACCATGGCCAGCGCCTTTCCCTTGAGGAACTCGTGCGGCCGTGCGGCCTTCCTGAGCATCTTCAGGTTGACCGCCTCGCTGATGAGGATCTCCAGCTCGGCTGCGGAGAGGTCAAGAATGGAGAGCAGATCCTTCTTCATCGGAGCTCCTGCATGTGTGCAATCCGTTGTTCCAGCAGGCGGGCGGTCCCGATATCACGGCGGTGGCGCACCCTGCCGCTGACCGACGATGCAGCATCTTCGGCAATCTTCTCTGCCTCTTCCAGGCTGTCTGCTACACCCACAAATGCCAGGGACCTGGACATCTGGGTAAAGAGGCGGCCTTCCCGCTCCTCAACGTTGGAATAGTACATGATAGCTTCAGGGTTCTCCCTGATACCCAGCTCTTCCCCGCTCAGGGGGTTGTCCGGGTATCCTTCGGGAACGAGGTACTTGCAGACGGTCGCCCTGTTCGAAAACCGCACGTCGGCAGTAGAGAGGGTTCCCGCAATGGTCTTCTCGATGATGGTCAGGAAATCTGACTCGAGGAGGGAGAGCACGTTCATCGCTTCCGGATCACCGAACCGGGCATTGAACTCGATCACCATCGGTCCTTTGGCGGTATTCATGAACTGGCCATAGAGAATTCCCCGGTAGGGAAATCCTGCCTTCTCCATGGCGGCGACCGCGTCCTTCAGGATGGCGAATGCCTGTTCCGCGTCCTGCCGGCTCACGAAGGGGAGGGAATGGTCCGGCATAGAGTACGATCCCATTCCCCCGGTGTTCGGACCCTGATCGCCTTCAAAGGCCCGCTTGTGGTCCTGGACCAGCGGCATGGGAACCAGGTGCTTTCCATCGACAAAGGCCTGGAGGGTGAACTCTTCGCCGATCAGGCGCTCTTCGAGCACCACATTGCCCCTGAGTGAACGGACATAGGCGATGGCGCCGTCCCGGTCAAGGTGCTCACCCATGATCCGAACACCTTTTCCGCCGGTGAGGCCGATGGGTTTGATGGCCAGGTCTCCCTCGTAGCCGCGGATGAATGATTCCGCATCGGAAGCGGTATGGGCAATACGGTATCTCGGACACCCGGTGATGCTGTACGTCTCCATCATTTCCCGGCAGAACGCCTTGTCGGTCTCCAGCCGTGCTGCGGCGACCGCCGGACCCATGCAGGCAATCCCTTCCTCCTCGAGCCGGTCGACGATGCCGGCCTCGAGCGGGGCTTCCGGCCCGATTACCGCATAGTCAATGCACCGGGCCTTCGCAAACCTGAGAACAGCAGGAACGTTGGTCTCCTGCTCGAGCAGAATCTCCTCTGCTGCTGCTGCAATCCCGGGATTTCGTTTTGCCATAACCGAAAAGATGGTTGTTTCTTTGTTGAAGGAGAGAGCTCTGGCAATCGCATGCTCTCTGCCTCCGCCCCCGACAACAAGCACCTTCATAGTCATGTATATGCCAGATTTTTTTAAAAAAGTGCGTCTCTTATTCCGGCGACTGCACAACATCCCGGGCGGTCGAGAGTGCGATCAGGTGAATCCCGCACCGCTCCAAAGCTGCCGCTGCACCAGCCTCCCGGTCAACCACGGTGACGACTGTCTCAATGACTGCTCCATGAGCCCTGAGTGCCTCTATGCCCCCGATGACCGACCCCCCTGAGGTCGTGACATCCTCTACAAGCAGAACCCGTTTTCCGGAGACGCTCCCGATGATCCGTCCCCCTTTTCCGTGAGATTTCTCAGTGCTCCGGATGATGGCGTAGGGCTTTCCACTGGCGATCGATGTGGCGACGGCGATGGGAACGCCGCCAACGGCTACACCGGCAACCACGTCGAAGGGTGCCCGCCGTGACATCTCTTCACCGATGGCCATGAGCACCGCGGGGTGGGTGATGGCCGTCTTCACATCCAGGTAGTAGGAGCTCTTTGCCCCGGAAGAGAGGGTGAAGTCCCCGTACTCCACCGCTCCATGCTCCCGCAGCAGGTCAGCGATTCTGTTCACCATGGTACATCCTTCACTCCGGCAAGATAACCGATAATATTCACCACCCGGTGCAGCAGCGGGGTCATAACGATGATCCAGAGCACAATCACGGGGGTGACCGTGGCAACCACCCACTCGTACTGCAGGAGCAGGAGCAGGACAAAGGCACCGATTACAAAGTCGTACTGGTCGACGATCAGCCATTCGGCGCCACGCTCCTTGCCGAGCCTCCTCTTGAAAAAGCTCTTCACGAGATCCCCGAGCAATGCCCCTGCGGCGAGGATCACCACCACAGGGAAGGTGAGTTCCGGGAGTGTCAGGAGACCGAAGTACTCACGCACCCCGATCTGCATCGAACCGATGAGTATTCCGGCCAGAATTCCCAGGAAGAGCCCCCGCCAGGTCTTTCCGTCCCCAAAGATCCGCTTTTCGTCCCGGAAGAAGGTGCGGCCTCCGTCAACCGGTCTCCCGCCCCCGAGTACGGCTGCCGCTGAATTCGGCAGGTATGCCGGCAGCATGATCCACAGCGCGGATACCAGTGAGAACAGGATGAAATCGGGGCTAATGGAAATCTCCCAGTATCTGTAATAAACATCAGATATAAGCATTAAGATATCCCAGAATCTAACAACTTCTATGAAGGATCGGAGGGGAATTCCGTGAGAGTGAAGACAACCAAGACCCTGTGCCCGATCTGCAATGCCGTCCTTGAGGGAAATATAGATGAAGAGGATGGCAGCATCTGGCTGGAACGAACATGTCCGGAACACGGGCATTTCCGGGACCTCTACTGGTCCGATGCCGGCCTGTGGCACAAGTTCGAACAGTTCGATTCAGTGGGACGGGGGGTCGAGAATCCGAACGTTAACCCCCTGCCGGACTGCTGTCCGGAATACTGCGGACTGTGCTCGAACCACAAGTCAGGCACCCTCCTGGCGAACATCGACCTCACCAACCGCTGCAACCTGGACTGCGATTTCTGTTTTGCCAATGCCCGGGCATGCGGGTATATCTATGAACCATCCTTCGATGAGATCGTCGCGATGCTGAAGATGCTCCGGGACCAGAAACCGGTCCCTGCTCCGGCGGTGCAGTTCTCGGGCGGCGAACCGACAATGCGGGACGACCTGATGGATCTCATCAGGAAGGCCAAGGAGCTCGGGTTCCCCCAGGTACAGGTGGCGACGAACGGTATCAAGCTGGCCAGGGACAAGGGATATGTCGATGATCTCAAGGCCGCCGGGCTCTCCACGGTCTACCTCCACTTTGACGGGGTCTCGAAGGAGACCAACTTCAAGTTCGCCTCCGATGAGAAGGCAATCAGGCACTGCGAGGAGGTCGGGCTCGGACTGGTGCTCGTCCCCACCATCATCAAGGGAAGGAACGACCACGAAATCGGCGACATGATCCGCTATGCCGCCAAGCATATCAAGGTAGTCCGCGGTGTGAACTACCAGCCAATCGCATTTACCGGGGCGGCGAGCGAGGAGGATGTGCAGCGGGAACGGATCACCATCCCCGAAGTGCTCGATGATATCGAAGCCCAGACCAACGGGACCATCCGCAAGGCCGATTTCTACCCGGTCCCCTGTGTCGTGCCGTTCTCCGACCTGGTGGAGGCGTACACGGGAAAGCCGCAGGTCCGGTTCACCGCCCACCAGCACTGTGGTGCGGCCACCTACGTCTTCATCACCGATGAAGGGATGGTCCCCATCAACCGGATGATCGATGTCGAAAGCTTCTTCAGGTCGATCGAAGGCATGACAGAGAAGCTGAAGAAGGGCGGCTCCCTGAACAAGTACAAATCACTGATCGAGGGTATCCGGGAGATGCACGAATCGGTCAGGAAGAGCGAGCACGGTTCCACCATGGAATTCTGGAAGCTGATCGGCAAGACCCTGGTGATGCAGAACTTCGACGCCCTCCGGGACTTCCACTGGAACGCCCTCTTCATTGGCACCATGCACTTCATGGACCGCTATAACTACGACCTCGGCCGCGTCCAGCGGTGCTGCATCCACTATGCCACACCAGACGGACGGCTGATCCCCTTCTGCACCTACAACAGCGGCCCGGTCTACCGCGAGGTCATCTGGGAGAAGTTCCGGAAGAACTGATTTCTTTTTTTTTTGGATATCCCGGTGACGCACCGCGATTCACCAGTTCTGATTGCAGCGCTTCTCCCGGCATCCGCTTTCGGGCGGCACCAGGTTCTGATTCCGCTGTGGACCTGCCGAACCAGGTATCCCGGACCAGGATAGGGCTCAGGGGAACCGGAGGTTGATGAAGTTCCCGCTCTTCATGGCGATCTCGGCGATGGCCAGGTCCTGGATGGCGAGCCCGGTGGAATCAAAGACGGTGATCTCCTCGTCCGTCGTTCTCCCCTTCTTCCCGAGCACTACTTCTCCCAGCGTGCCTGCGATCTGGTCGGGAGAGTACACACCGTCCCTGATAGGGACGTTGATCTCCCCGGAATGGACTGCCTGTTCCGGATCGTCGATAAAGACCCTCGCCCGGGAGAGGATGACCGGATCGAGCTCCTGTTTGCCCGGGGCATCGGCGCCAATGGCATTGATGTGGGTGCCGTCCCGGATCCAGTCAACACGGATAAGGGGTTCCCGTGAAGGGGTGGTGGTGACCAGGAGGTCGCAGTCTGCTACGCGTTCCAGAGACATACTCGTGCACTCCTGGTCCGCATACCGGTCACAGAAGGCACGGGCATTCTTCTCGGTCCGGCTCCAGACCCGGATCTCATCGATACTGAGTTCGGCGGCGATGGCATCCACCTGCGCCTGGGCCTGTCGCCCGCTCCCCACCATGCCCAGGGTGACGGCCCGCTTGGCCGAGAGGTACTTGGCCGCAACTGCTCCCGCCGCGCCGGTCCTGAGGTCGGTCAGGGCGGTGGCGTTCAGGATCGCTTCCGGAATCCCGGTTTCCGGACTGATGATGATGGTCAGGGCCATGACCGTGGGGAGACCGGCCGCCGGGTTCCCGGGATGGACGTTCACGACCTTGACCCCGCCGATATCGAGGGATGGGATGTAGGCGGGCATGGTCCGGAAATCGCCGTGGTCGAACTGGATGTAGACCTTAGGGGGCATCTGGACATTTCCCCGCCCATGCTCGGCAAATGCCTCCTCGATAGCGGCGTTCACCGCAGGAATGTCCAGTCCGGCGCCCGGATTCGGATAGTAATGCATGGAAGAGACTTTTTCCTCATGTCAAAAGAAGGTGTCCCCGCCCGTTCCGCGGGAATTATCTGGTATCCGGGAAAACCTACTGGTACCAGGCTGTTTGTATGATCCACATTGTCCCCAAACCGACCGACACTCCCGATGACAACTCGACTGCCATGGTGGAGCGGGAGATCCGGGCCCTGGGAGGGGCCTGCCGGTCTCTCGACCTCGATGGCATCGACCCCTTTGAGAATGATCTCGACAACGAGCTCATCTGGGCCTGCGGCCTGAAACAGGACGAGCACCAGTTCGAGGTGCTCCAGGCTCTCTCCATCGGCAACACGGTGGTAAACAGCCCGCTTTCCATCTTCACCTGTGCAAGCAAGGTGATGACCAGCGCCCTCCTTGTCCGGCACGGGATCGCGACCCCACGGACCCTTTTTTCGGCATCCCGGGACACCGCGGAAAAGTTTCTCGACGAGCAGGGAAGAGCGGTGATAAAACCGGTATACGGTTACGACGGAAACGGTATTTTTCTGATCGATTCTCCGGATCGTCTCGGTAACCCGCCCTACTACCTCCAGGAGTATGTCCCGAATGACCGTGATTTCCGTGTCTTCGTGATCAACGGCGAGGCGGTGGGAGCCATCATGCGGGTCTCGGATACCCTCGCCCACAACATCCACCAGGGAGGAACCGGGATGCCGTGTGAGATCAGCCCTGAGATGCAGGAGATCGCCGGTGCAGCTGCCCGGGCGGTGGGCGTGGACTACGGCGGTGTCGATCTGCTTTCCTACGGGGACAGCTACTGCGTTCTCGAGGTCAACGGGACACCAAACTGGCACTGCATGGCAGCTCCGATACCCCGGCTCCTCGCCGGATATCTCCTCGAAAAAGAGCGCTCACTCAGGAAATAAGTGGAAAGAATAGTTACTGAATATATTCCATTTCTTTCAGGGTCTTTGCCGCAAGTTCCCGCATACGGGCTGATATCCGTCCGGAAGCAGAGAATTCCACATCTTTCATGACATTGGCGATTTCGTTGCCGAGCACAAAGATAGCATACTTGTGCTCCATCTTACTCTTGTGCTGTTGCGCAGGGTTGATCTTCAGGGAGTGATAATCAGAGAATTTCAGATCGGGGTTGTAACCTTCAAAAAAGTCCTTGATCTCATACAGCATCTGGTGCAGTGATATCAGTTCCTCTTTGTGCATGGGGGGTGTCACTCCAAGATAATCATAATGCATCGGGAAAATAAATAGGTATCTTTGGAAAAATCAGGCGATTTTAAGAAGCCTGATTGTCAAAGGACGCTTGATAATCCCTTTAAAATCCCGGGCGGCCACATATTCCAGTCCTTTGCTGACCATGAGATCGAGCACCCGCTGGTTCACCTCTCCGTCGGTGACCAGCCCGGCGACATCGCCATTCAGATCTTCTGCCGCTTTCTCGACCTCGTCAGGTTTTGCCTCCCGGATGACGGACAGGTCGGCTGATAGGAACCGGGCGATGCGCCTGCCCCGGACGGCATCGATCTGCTCACCGAGGGTCTGTGACCGCTGATCTCCCCGGTCAGATCTCCGTTTCGGGGTTGGGACCTTCCCCGGGCGCTTTGCGGGCGCTGCTTCGGCCGGCAATTCGGGAGCGCCTGTTTCTTCCTCTCCGGCTTCCTGTTCCCTGACGTATTCGACGGGGACCTTGTTCCGCAGGGCTTTGATGATCTCCTTACGGGACATGTCCTCCACGCTCTTCCCGCGCGGGGAGTAGGCGACGTAATCGATCTCAGCGACCTGGAGGAGCTCCTGGAGGATCAGGTCGCCGCCCCGGTCCCCGTCGAAGAAGGCCGTTGCGGTCTTCTTCTCACAGAGATCGATGATGCCCTGGGGAATGTTGGTCCCCTCGACTGCGACCGCCGTCTTGATGCCGTACCTCAGCAGGTTGATCACGTCTGCCCGCCCTTCGACTACGATGATGGCATCGGAATCGGGGACGTTCGGCCCGGCCGGAATTTTCTCCTCGCCGATAGTGCTGATCTTCTCGATCCGCATACTCTCCCGGACACTGTCGATCAGATCGGTGCTGTCGATGGTTCCCTCCTCGAATGACCCGATCAGGAGCTCCTTTGCCCGGTCAACGATCTTCTTCCGCCTGCTCACCCGGATGTCCTCGATGGAGACCACCCTGACCCGTGCCACGCAGGGACCGACACGGTCGATGGTCTCAAGGGAGGCTGCGAGTATGGCCGTCTCGGCCCGGTCGAGCGAGGAGGCTATGTAGATATCCCCCCTGGTTTCGCCTTTTTTACTGGACACCTGGACGTCGATTCTTCCCACACGTCCGGTCCGCTGAAGATCACGGAGATCGAGGTCTTCGCCGAGCAACCCTTCGGTCTGGCCAAAAATGGCTCCAACTACGTCGGGCTTCTCGACCACCCCCTCCGCTTCAAGGTAAAGGTGAATGAGGTACTTGGTAGTATCTGATGAGTACAATGAAACGCACCCCCATGCATCATGCAATAACCAGAATGCCTGATCATAGGTACACAATTATTTACTTTCAGAGGAGATAAACTATATGATTATGATGAATATTTCTAAAATTATTTTATAAACAAGATAATTTCATTCCCGGTCCAGCGCAAGGGTCAGCTGGCTGACCAGCACCCCCGGATCCGATCCCTCGACCAGGACTCTCTTCAGCGAAGACGTCTCACCGGCAAGAATGCGGACCTTCCGTTGGGGAGTCCCCAGCTTTTCAGCGATGATGGCGATGACTTCCCGGTTCGCCTTCCCTTCCTGCGCCGGAGCCCGTACAGAACATCCGACCGCCTTTCTCCACTCGTTGTAACCTGAAGGAAAAGCAGCCCGCTTTGCCCCGGCAGAGACCTCGATGGTGAGAACCGCTCCATCCTCATTCCATGAGACCGCTGGTGAAATATCAGTCATGCTAAAAGTACATAATCTGTCGCCCGGCTTTAACAACCACGGGTCATCGGTGGCTGATACCGTCCCTCTCCTGTTTTTACCCTAGCCGGGCGGTGCCTGTCGCACAACCGGGTTGTCCCGTAGCTCATTTCCAGGTCTTCGCCAGATGATCACCCGGGGACCTAAGGCTGCGCTGTGTCGGCACGCATATATATTGGTTGTCAGGGATAATAACCCCTTCCCGGGAACCAGCGGGGAGCGGTCTCGTGAAATTCCCCGTCCCGGTAGGCTGGAGCCCCGCCCAGGATAACCTGTTCGGGAAAGACCGCAGGGAACCCCTCGTAGGGTGTCCACCCGGCCCGGCTATGGAGATCATCAACGGAGACGGCAGTGACCTCCTCTCTGTAGAGGGCGAAATCGGCCCGCGCTCCAGGTAGAAAACCGGCCCGGGGGATGCCCAGGATATCGGCAGGTCTCCAGGAGGTCTTCTCCATGACTGATGCACGTGAGACCCGACCCTCCTTCATCCTGGCCACGAGGAGGGGGAGCATGGTCTCCACCCCGGGAATCCCTGAAGGCGCGTCATCGAAGGGAACATCCTTCTCCCGCAGGGTATGCGGTGCATGGTCTGAGGCTATCACATCGATCCGGTCCCACACCCCCCAGAGCTGTTCGCGTTCCCTCTCGCTCCGGATCGGGGGATTAACCTTTCGGAGGGTGTCGTTGCCGATGCTCTGCTCGATGGAGAGGAAGAGATGGTGGGGGGTGACCTCAACCGATGCGGTTCCCGCAGCGGCGACCGAGCCGGCAACGCTCAGGTGACAGAAATGGAGTCGGGTAATCTTCCCGTGCGATTGGACGATGGCCCGGACGGTCTCTGTCTCCCCCCCGGGGGGCCGGTTCCGGTCGTGATCAGCGAGGTCTTCCGGTCGTGCGGGGCCTGCCTCCTCGGCATGGATGGTGGCAAGACCCCCAAGCCTCCCGATCCCGGAGAGGGCGGCAGAGAGTTCCTCAGGGGAGAGGGTTTCACCGTAGCTCGAGGGGGCAGCGAAGATCTCGCCGAACGCCATGGCCCCCTCCCGCCAGAGTGTAGAGAGGTCGGTGCCGGAAGTCACACCGGCGTTGATGGCAAAACTGCAGAGAGAGTTCCGGCCTGCTTCTGCCACCCGGTTCCGGAAAGCCTCGGGGGTGACGAGGGGCGGGATGGTATTTGGCTGGTCGACCACCACCGTCACCCCCCCGGCAATGGCACTCATGCTCCCGCTCTCCCAGTCCTCCTTCTCCCGCTGGAGACCGCCACGCAGGTGAACGTGCATATCGACAGCTCCGGGGAGCACGGTCATTCCCCGGCAGGAGATGATCTGTTCTGCCGGCAGCGGTGCCCCCGTATGGCAGACCAGGCCGTCCCTGATGGAAATATCCGCCACGCGGCCGTCGGGGAGGGTCACGTCTGTGAGAACAAGGTCGCACCTGCTGCTGCTCATGGAAGAGATCATGTGCCGCGGCAGGGAAAAAGGTGTCCGCTCACCCCTGAACCAGGGGAGGTGGATTCTTCCGCTCCTCCAGCCGGCCGATGAGCACCAGGATGGCGGGCATGACCACGATGGCCCCGATCAGGGAGAACCCGACGGTGATGACGGTGACGAGACCGAAGTTGCTGATCATGTTGAAGCTCGAGGTGATGAGGGCTGCGAACCCGAAGACCGTGGTCAGCCCCGAGACGGTAATGGCAGTCCCTATCTGGCCGACTCCCTGGGTGATGGCCGGCAGCAGGGCCAGGCCCCCCTCCCGCTCCTCGTACACCCGCTCCATGATCAGGATGGTGTACTCAGATGCCACACCGATGGACATCGAGCCGAGGACCGCGGTCATCGGGGTGTAGTCGATGCCGAGCAGCCACATGATCATTCCGTTCCAGCCGACGATCATCATGATGGGGATGACCGGGGTTGCCGCCCGGCCGACCTTCCGGAAAATAAGGAACAGGAACCCGAAGATCAGGCCGAAGGCGAGCAGGGTCATGGTGATCTTGCTCCGGGAGATCTCCTCGATCAGGTTGGTGAACATTTCACCCATCCCGGTAACGGTCGCCGTCACACCCGGTGGCGGGGGGTTCCATTCCAGGTCACGCCGCACATCCGCGATCATCGACATGGCCACCTCGTTCTCCATGTCGATGGTGGAGAACTCAATGATGGCCTCACTGTTTCCGCTGAGATAACGGTTCTGCTCATCTTCGGGAACCCGTGCCAGCGCCGACTTCAGTTTATCATTGTCTGCCGGAAGATGTCCCCCGTTGTATCGCATCAGGATATCCGCGATGCTCGTGGATCCGGTGATCTTGTCGTTGCGGGCGACTTCATAGAGCTGGAACTGGTGTATCCAGGCGATGGTCTGTGCATCGAGGACGTTGTCACCGCGGACGTAGATCGGGAGCGAGGAGGTCGAACCCATGGTCCGGCTCACCTTGTTAAGGTCGATGACCGCCGGCATATCCTGGGGGACGAAGGAGTCCTCGTTGGTGTTGATGATGATCTCCTGGTCGAGCTGGAACCCGATGAAGGCGATCAGGGCGCAGAGGATCAGGACCGGTACCGCGCTCTTTGCCACCCGGGTTGCGACGCTCCCGAGAGCGGTATTGTACTTCTCTATATGGTGGGTCTTGGCATTCCCGTCCCCGGAACCGCCGGCAGGATACTTCGGCCGGTACTTGAGGAGAATTCCCACCGTGGGCACCATGATGAGGGCCACGACGTAGCAGGAGGCCACCCCGATGATGCAGAGCACCCCGAAGTCCCGGAGCATGGGTATCGGGGAGATCATCATGGCCAGGAAGCCCATGGAGGTGGCGATCATTGCGTAGAGGACTGCGGGTCCGGCCCTGGTGATGGTGGTCTTGGCCGCCTGGGCGAGTGGTGCAGACCTCGCTTCTTCATCGAACCGGGAGTGGAACTGGATGGCATAATCGATCCCGATCCCGATCAGCACCGGGAAGGCGGCGATGGCAACCATGCTGATCTGCATCCCGACCAGCCCCATGATACCGAAGGTGAGCACCAGCCCGGTGGCCACGATGCCAATAGAGAGAAACCTGTACCGCACGTGGGAGAAGAGCAGCCCGACGGCGATCACCATCAGGATCATGGCGATCAGGATGAGCTGGCCCATGGAGCTCCCCATCTCCTGGCTCATCTGCTGCTGGAAGGCCGGGTTGCCGGTAACGATGACCATGACACCCGGGGGCGGGCTTGAGAGGGCGACGATCGATTCGAAATTGTCGACCGCTGCCGCCTGTGACTCCTGGGAGAGTCCCGGCTCGAGGGTGATCACCGAGATGGTCATCAGCCTGGACGGGACATACCGCTCCACGGTCTCCGCGGGGATCTTCTCGAGTGCCATCGAGATCTCGGCCTTCGACCCGGGAAGCGTGCCACCATTCACCTGTTTCACCAGGTCCACGATGCCCGACACCCTTGTCACGTACCGTTCATCCGCGAGGTCCCGGTGCAGCCGGTCGGTATAAGCCAGGACATCGGGGTTGAGAATATCATCGCTCTCGATGATCAGCATGATGCCGTCGGACTGGAAGGTGGTGCTGTATTTGTCGAGAAGCATCCCCCGTTCGGTATCCTTGTCCATGTAGGTATCCGAGCCGGTCTGCATGGTGACCAGCGTGGTGCCGAAGAGGGCAACGGCAAACACCATGGCCATTACCGCCATGACCATCCGCGGCCGGGTGGTCACCGCTCCGACAAGGAGATCAAACGGATTTTTCAGGGACATTCGTGCTGACAGGTTGGCGGGACGGGGTGATAAAAGATTTGTTGCGAATAAGACAACACGACACGCCCCAACCGGGAATCACGGGGCATGTATGCCCACCTGAAGGAAAGAACGTGCCCGGTCCGGTGAAATAGTGGTAACCCGGACTGGTTCGCCTCCGGGTCAGGATGAGGCGGGACCAGCATGTACTCCGATAGCCGTCGCGATTCCGGTTCCGGCTTTCCCTAGAGCCGGCCGCTCCCTTCCCCCGCCTTCCTGATTGCGTCTGCCGCCTGGCGAAGCGTTCTCTCTGCCCGTAGTTTCATTTCGTCGGACAGGATAAACGGAGCCCTCCGGAGGGCGATATCAGGTTTTCTCCAGGACAACCGGTCATCCATGGTCATGCGATCTCCTCTCCGCACCCTGTCATCTCGATACTGATGATGATCACCGGTATCCTGTCCCACAGGGCAGTCGTAGATCCTGTGGTAACCCAGGTCGCCTTTCGCGGGAACAGCATTTCACTGCCTTCTTCATCGATAGCAACCGCGGAGTCACCGGGACGGCTGAGGTAGGCAAAGATCACCTGCGTCTCCCGCTCGTCTCGAGGCAGCTCCCGGAGAACAGCACCCGGATCCGTGGAAAACAGCGTGTATCCTGGTTCCTTGATGAGATGGGGGATCAGGTCGGTAACGACATCCCCATCTCCGCCGCCCGCTGGTACATCGAGCATGAAGAGGAACGTGCCGGCAATGTCACGACCCATCCCGCGGAAAAGGAGGAGCTCACGGGACAGGACCGATTGTGAGAGGGCACGATCGAGGTGTGAGATGAGAGCCTCGAAATTCCCCCACTCCTCCTTATCCATGAGGAGCCGGGGATTCCTGAGGATGAGCTGGATATCTTCCTCGTATGTCAGGAAAAAATCGATGGCATCTTGTTCCATCTGATCCAGTTCTGGCACGGACCGGGTGGCATGTTCAGGCATTGCGACCTTAACCTATCAAAAAATTTCATGAAAAATCTTCCGGAATGATAAAAGGGTGCGGTACGAAAGGGTAGACTGAGCAATGCACCTTACCAACCTTTGCCTGAAACACGACGCATTCCCTACCCGGCACCACTACCCCTTCAGCCTTGAGATCTTCCGGAAGACCGGCTGCATCGGATTCAGCCGGCCGGTCACCTTCTTTATTGGTGAGAACGGGACCGGGAAATCCACGCTGCTCTCGGCAATCGCCCGGAAGAGCGGCATCCACATCTGGGAGGAGTGCCAGAGAGGCAGGTACCACAGCAATCCCTACGAGGATGACTTATACCGGTACATCACGCTCGAAGGTGACGGAGGGGAGGTACGGGGATCGTTTTTCGCCTCCGAGATCTTCCGCCATTTTGCCGAGATCCTCGACGAATGGGCAATTGCCGATCCTGAATCGCTTTCCTATTTCGGGAACGCTTCCCTGCTGGAACGGTCCCACGGGCAGTCCCACATGACCTTCTTTGAGAACCGGTTCCGGATACCCGGTCTCTACCTCCTGGACGAGCCGGAGAACGCTCTCTCCCCGCGGATGCAGCTCGAACTCCTGCGATTGTTCCACAGGTTCACCGCCACCGGGAAGGTCCAGTTCATCATCGCCACCCATTCGCCGATCCTGCTCGCGTATCCGGACGCGGAGATCTTCAGCTTCGACGTCATCCCTGTAGGGAAGGTCGCCTATGAGGATACGGAGTATTTCCGGATCTACCGGGATTTCCTCAATAACCGGGAGCGGTACCTGGAGGATCTGTAGGGCATTTTTCCTGCTGGAAGCAAACGAAGATTTTCAGAGGTTCAAGTACATGACGGGGGGACGGGGGATTTACAAGGCTCGATGAGGGGCACTGAAAAAGTTGCAGGGGTCCATTCATGGGGCCGGAGGATTTTCAATTCTGGACGCTGACGCGTCACGGGAAGTGGTCCAGCTCCCGGACGATGGCATCCACGATCTCTGTGCTGCCGCGCGGGAACGAGGCAGCAAGGGTCAGGGTATCCCTGAACGCCGAGGCACATAGTACCGGCCCCTCTCCGGCCATGGCAGGGCAGAGCAGGTATGCACCGGAAACGGGGGTATCCCCGAACATGAGGCCCTTCTCATCGATGATACCCGTATCCTCCAGCCGGGGGATGAAGGCGTCCCCCGATGTTTTCCCGGCGGACCCGAAGTCGGTGGCAAATGAGTTATGGAGGATGCCTGCCAGCCCCGGGTACCCTGAAGTGAAGCTGTCCATCTGCTCCTTGGCCCGGGAAAGCGTGGTCCGGAACTGCTCGTCCGGGATCCAGGCGAGGACCGGGAATACGGCGCCGCAGAGATTTGCGACACGGTGGTTGTCCTCATCGGGCAGCAGGTACCGCATATCAACGGAGACCTGCAGGGGGAGCGGCACCTCCTCCGGCGGGTGCAGGGTCCGGCAGAGTGCCCGGAAGAAAGCGGTCAGAAGCACATCCGTCAGGGTGGCCACCCGGGACGTCGCCGCCTCCCGGATCGCCCGGAACCGCTCCGGGCCGACGACCCGTTTCGCGATGTCCTGTTCTCCTCCGGGCCTTCCTTGCCCTTGCCCCGGTTCCATCTCTGATCTGCCAAGTTCACCCGCCGGTTCTCCAGCCCCTGCCGGCCCGGGGAACCGGAACCGCGGCTCAGGCGGAATGGCAGCAGGTATGGTGCCCAGAGTTTCGATAAGACCGGCGCTGTCGAAGAGCTGCCAGTATCCCCGGTCACTGTAGTCCCCCTGCAGCGGCCAGAAGTCCGGTTCTGCCAGGTAGCGGGTGTAGAGTTCTGAAAGAACGGGGAGGAGCTCCTGTGCCCCCGCTGTATCGGTAGCCGCGTGGCTGACGTTGATGCAGAGGGCATCACCGTCTTCGTTCCGGATGAGGAGCCCCTGCACCAGCGGGCCTTCAGGATCTGTGCGGGCGGCGAACCGTTTCACCGCATCGTCCGGGGCCGGGCCTTCTTCGATGGTGAGGAGATCGAGAGAACTGAGGTCTTCTCTCCGTTCCCAGTATGCCTTCCGCCCCTCTCCGACTAGCCGGCACCCGAGGATCGGTTCGACCTCCAGGAGGGCCCGGAGAGCGTTCTTCACGGCGTGGTGGTTGAGGGGGCCGGTGAACGAGAGGACGATGGTGATCTGCCGGCCGGCATTCATCAGGTCATGAGGAGCTGCGGGGATGCGGTGGAGGGTCATGAGTATACTCCGGGGTTTCTCCTACCATGATCTTTTCAGGTGATTACATGAACATTGCTTTCTTTGCCGGCTTCACATGATTACGAAAAAAGGGAGTTTTGACCTGGAAGAAAAGAGGTGGTGGGTGAAGAGGGTTTGCGATCTTCCCCGATCTGCTCACCCCTTCACCAGCAGGGATGGGAGGCGCTTTGCCCACGCCGAGATGGCATCCCAGTCCCTGAAGTCGCCGGTCGGGGACTTGACCATCCCGATCATCTTTCGCTCGATGAACCCGAGCTTCTCAGGGTCCAGGCTCCCGGCAAACAGGGCCGAGGCCACCGGCTGGAGGGGAGCAATCGCATCAGATAGGGCTGTCCGGGCAGCCTCAATCTCCTTCTCATCCTTCGATGCCGGTGAGAGCCCCACTACAAAAGCGGCGACGGGCATTGCTGCCAGTTTATCCTGGTGCCGGCCGACGAACTTCTTCACGTCGGCCATCACTTTGCCCATGTAGATCGGCCCGCCGATCACGACCGCGTCGTACCCGGAGGGCGACTGGACGTTCTTGATCTCCTTAACTTCGACGCTGAGCCCTGCTGCCGTGATCTCCTTGCTGATCGCTTCTGCTATTCCGGCGGTGGACCCGTGCTTTGTTGCATATGCTACGAGGATTCGTGCCATGAATGATCGGTAGAGTGTGGAAGGAGGAGGCGATGAAGGTTGCCTCAGGTAATACTCTCAGATCGCAGATTCGAGGGTGAGTGGTAGTAAAAAACTCACCTTGACGTTCGTTTGTAATAAATATCGATGACGGCAAGAAGGACCCCGATGCCAAGCAGACTGTACCCAACCAGGCGATTTTCGCCAAAAATAATCCCGGCGAGGATGAAGGCAAACGAAAGCGCCGCCAGTCTCGATAATCCTTTTTCCGGTTTCCTCCGGCTCGTGAAATAGAATAACATAGCAATGAGGGCTAACACCAGGACAGAAATGACGATGTAGACCTGGTATGCATCCATAAAAAAAAGGTATATGTGGATTTATTTATGCACTTCGCATGATCCGTTTTGCGATATGCACCTTTCATCCCGGTTACCGTGTACCAACAGATCACCCGGATTTCTCATGATATCCTTCCTAATATCAATCAACAATTTATATAATGAGAAGAGAATGAAAATAAATGATTCATCAGGATTGGCAGGAAATTGCCGATGCAATCATCGATGGCAAAGAGATTACTCATTTTATTACCGGCTATTTCCATAGTAACCAGGTGGAAAATGATTATGGTAGTGGGTATTTACGAGAATTGATGATGAAATATCCTGAATATTCTGATCAAATTAATGATTTGATGGTCATACCCTGTATCGGAGTATACATCACGCACTGGTTTCTGGAAAAAAGTGGTGCAATATGCCGGTAAATCATGTCAACGAATAACGACAGCGATTATCTTTGGCTTGGGTTTAATGCGAGTGATGGGAGGTATAACGCGGCGTTTCATGCGCTCCGATTGATGACCCGCGCACTAATTGGACTATTATCAACAACTCTCCTTCCACACCCACCGCAACCAAACCTACAGGGAAGATCTTGATCCTGTGCTCTCTCCTGCAGCAGGGGAGCCCTCCAGGTGCGAAAGTGTCGATGGAGAGGTATCCGCGATCTATTCGCTTGTTATTCCGATAAGCACATGCCGATGGCTGGGACCGTCAGACTCGCAGAAATAGCGTGCCTGCCAGGCACCGAGCGCCTGGCGAACATCATTCGTTCAGTGTAAATATCCGGAATCGCCATTGATGCAATCTTTTTTTTCTTCTTCCGGCACATCTGCGTAGTAGGCTCATGGACAGCAGCAGCATCCTCCTCGGAATCGTTCTTGCGGTAACCCTTGTTCTTATCGTCAGCAACCGGATACGCATCGATCTGGTCGCCATCCTTGCCAGCCTTGCTCTTGCATGGCTCGGTCTGATAACGCCGCAAGAAGCGATCTCGGGATTCGCTTCGAATGCCGTGGTTGCAATGGCATCCGTGATGATCCTCGGGTATGGTATCGAGAGGACCGGGGTTACCTCCCGTCTCGCCAGGATCATCATCCGATCTGCAGGTACAAGCGAGCGGAAGATAATCGCAACCATCTCGATGACGGTGGGTCTTCTCTCCTCGGTGATACAGAATATCGGGGCTGCAGCCCTCTTTCTGCCTGCGACAAGAAGGATCGGAAAGAAGACCGGAATTCCCCTGTCACGGCTGATGATGCCGATGGGATTCGCTGCAATCCTTGGCGGAACAGTGACCATGATCGCGTCCGGCCCGTTGATTGTCCTCAACGATCTCCTGCGGCAGGCGGGTGAGGAACCGTTTACCCTGTTTGCCGTGACCCCGATCGGGCTGCCCCTCCTCGCCATAGGGGTCAGCCTCTTTGCTTTGGGCGGTTCGCGTATCCTCCCGAAGAAAGGGGTTCAGGAACCCGAACCCACTGTCGCCGAAATCTGGGGGATCGATCATCCGATCAGGACCTGCATCCTCCCCCGTGAATCGCCGCTTGCTGGAAAAACACGGGAAGAGGCATCGTTCCGAACCCGGTACGGTCTTGATCTCCTTGCTATCCGTACACCAACGGAGATAACCATTGCACCTTCGAGATATACCCGCCTCGAACCGGACCAGGAGCTCGCCTTCCTCGGACCCGAGGAAGCTTTCTTAACGTTCATCACGGAGTCCGGTTGTGTTCCCTCAGATAATACGAGCAGACTAAAGGAAATCCTGGATAGTGGCGGCTTCGGATTTGCCGAGCTGATCGTCCGGCACAGGGCATCAATTATCGGAAAGACCCTGCGGGAAATCAGGTTCCGGCAGGAGTTCTCGATCGAGCCGATCGTCCACCAGCGCGGAACGGGAGAGTCCCGGGCAGACTTCTCTGATATCCACTTTGCGGCAGGCGATATTATCGTCGGTTTCGGGTCGTGGGACACGCTCAGACTGTTTGCCCGGCACCACGACCTCCTGTTGCTCTCCCCTCCGGAAGGAGAGGAAATGCGGTACAGGATGGGGCGACGTGCAGTTCTGATCTTTGCCGCATCGCTTGGTCTGACGATCACGGGTATTCCGATCTCGCTCGCTCTGCTCACGGGTGCTGCCGGGATGGTACTGTCCGGCATTCTTACTGCTGATGAGGTATACCGTGCCATCGACTGGAAGATAATCGCCCTCATCGCCGGCCTGATCCCGATAGGTATTGCAATGGAGAAGACCGGGGCGGCCGCTCTCATCGGCGGGTTCCTCACCGGAGCCCTGGCTGGTGCCCCCCCAATCGTCATAATGATCGCTGTTGCCATCCTGGCAACGGTCCTGTCCCTCATCATCTCAAATGTCGCTGCAACGGTCCTGCTCGTCCCGCTCGTGCTGGTCACCGGAATGGAGACGGGTGTTGATCCCCGTGCCCTGGCGCTCCTCGTTGCCGTCTGTGCCCAGAACTCCTTCATTCTTCCCACCCACCAGGTGAATGCTCTCCTGATGGGTCCCGGCGGGTATACGACCCGGGATTACCTGAAGACGGGTGGTGTGATGACAATCGTCTTCATTGCCATCGCCGTAACACTGATGTATCTGATCATGGGATAGAAAGACATATGATCATCCACCAGTTTTTCGTGCCCGGCATCGCCCATAGCTCCTATATCGTAGCCGGTGACAAGACGTGTGCTGTTATCGATCCTGAACGTGATGTTACCCGCTATCTCGATGCAGCAACGCAGATGGGACTCCGGATCACCCATATCCTGGAGACGCACCTGCATGCCGACTTTGTATCAGGTCACCTCGATCTCGCCGATGCGACCGGGGCACGGATTTATGCGTCACGATCCGGGAACTGTGCATTTCCCCACGTCCCGGTGGCGGAAGGGGATGGGATATCGCTTGAGAATATCCACTTCTCGGTGATCGAGACCGCCGGTCACACTCCCGAACATATCTGCTATATTGCAACGGATACGACGCGCGGGACAACCCCGATCGCGCTCTTTTCGGGTGACACCCTCTTTGTCGGGGATGTCGGGAGGCCGGACCTCTTCCCGGGGAGAGCCCGGGAACTTGCCGGTTCCCTGTATGACAACCTGCACCAGAAAATCCTGACGCTCCCCGATGAATGCGAGGTCTATCCTGCCCACGGGGCAGGATCCCTCTGCGGGAGGGCGATGGGGGCGAAGCGGACGAGCACCATCGGATATGAAAAGAAGTACAACTATGCCCTCCAGATCCGGGATCGCGAGGAGTTCATCCGGTCACTCACCTCCGGTATGCCGGACGCCCCGGATCATTTCGCCCGGTGTTCGGAAATTAACCGGGCCGGTCCAACTCTGATGCGGGACCTGGTGCAGCCGGTCCCCCTCGGTCCGAAAACCACTGCCGAGCAGCTGGAGGGCGGAGATATCATCCTCCTCGATGTCCGGAGCTACCCGGCCTTCTCCGGGTTTCACATACCCGGCTCCTGGCATATCGATCTCACGGGAAGCTTCGCCACCCAGGCCGGCTGGATCCTGCCACCGGACCGTGATATCATCCTTGTGGTCGATGAGAGGTTCCAGGTTGAGGAGGCAACGCTCCAGCTCCACCGTGTCGGGTTCGACCGCGTCACCGGCTACCTCGATGGGGGGATGCTTGCCTGGGGCGTGCATGCACTCCCGGTGGGGACCGTCCCGGTCATCTCGCCGGAAGAGGCGCATGCCCTGGTCGAATCCGGTGACGCCGTAATCATCGATGTCCGGTCACGAGAAGAGCAGGCTGCCGAACCGGTAACGGGAGCGATCCCGATTCCCTGGCATGACCTCAGGACCCGGTATACCGAGCTCGACCCTGACAGCCACTACATCGTTATGTGCAAGGGTGGGCAGCGGGCGAGCATCGCGGCAAGTATCCTCAGGATGCAGGGATTCACCCGGGTCTCAAACCTGGCGGGGGGAGTTATCGGGTATAAACGATCAGGCTTCGTTCCCTGAACCCGAGGGATTATATCCGGAGATATCATTTCCGTTGATAGAGGTGTATCATCATGATCGAATGGTTGACGATGGAGTCTTGGTCACCGTACATTGTCGGGGCAGGGATCGGAGTCCTGATCTGGACCACGTTCCTCCTCTCCGACCGCCCCCTCGGAGCATCGACTGCCTATGCCAAGTCGGCCGGGATGGCGGAGTCCGTGCTTTCCCGCGGGAAGACCGAACAGATGCCGTATTATCAGAAAGTTGTGCCAACAATCGACTGGCAATGGATGATCCTCATCGGGCTGGTTATCGGTGGATTCCTCTCGGCATACCTCTCGGGCACCTTCACGATCCTGGTGGTGCCGCCGGTCTTTGCCGAGGCATTCGGAACAGATGCAATCTTCCGCTCTGCCGTGGCGCTCACCGGGGGCCTCGTTCTGGGGCTCGGTGCCCGCTGGGCCGGTGGCTGCACGTCGGGGCATGGCATTTCGGGTACACTCCAGCTCTCGCTTGCGAGCTGGGTTGCGGCGATCTGCTTCTTTGTGGGAGGCATCATCGTCGCCGGGCTGATCTTTGGATTCTCGTTCATGTGAGAGGTAGCAGAGATGGCATATGAGAATCTCAGAAGTAATGCCCGGGCCCAGATTGTGCTCGGACTGATTACCGGCGTTATCTTTGGATTTCTGCTCCAGAAAGGCGGTGTGACGAACTACGACGTGATCATCGGCCAGCTCCTCCTCACCGATTTCACGGTGGTGGAGATCATGCTCTCGGCCATTGTCGTCGGTATGATCGGAATCTTCCTGATGAAATCGGCAGGACTGGTCCGCCTTCACGTCGCACGGGGATCCCTTGGTGCAACGGTGGTTGGAGGGCTGATTTTCGGGACCGGGTTTGCCGTTCTCGGCTACTGTCCCGGTACCGCTGCCGGGGCATTCGGATCAGGTGCCCTCGATGCCCTGGTCGGAATGGTGGGGATCGCGATTGGTGCCGGGATCTTTGCCCACCTGTATCCGGCCCTGGAACGGTCGATCCTCAAGAAAGGGCTTTTTCCAGCGGATACGATCCCGGAACTCATCGGGGTGAAACCGGGAATCGTGGTTGTCGGGGCAATCGTCCTGATCATCGGCGTGCTGTACCTGCTTGCCGTCCTCGGGTTGTAAAGTCCGGCTGTATCAGGACAATCCGGACCATTTCTTTTCATGGCTGTTTAAAGGTGATCGCGGCTGAAGGGTTCCTGGAGCGGTTAGCCCCCCGGGAAAGGATCCTCATTCTCATTCTCTGACCGGGATTCACTCGTCATCGCTCGCACCCCCAGAAAGGTATTCATAACAGATACGGGTCCTGCTCATCAGGCAATCATATCAGGGCAAAAACCGTCACGTGGTGTGATTCGTTCTTTGCTCAAATGCCGTGAGATGAGGCGATGGGTTTCGTCATTCTGATCTGAGAAAAGTGCCCTTGTGTTGAAGGTATGGAAGGTACAGAAAGAGCTGTTTGCAAAGTGGGTATAAAAACAAAGTCCGAGAGCATTGAACAAGAGGTTCCAATGCGAGGGATGGGATTTGAACCCAAGAACTCCTGCGAGACTGGACCCTGAATCCAGCGCCGTTGACCTGGCTTGGCTACCCTCGCACCTCTATCTCATTGGAAGTGCGGGAAAATAAAGATGTGTATTTTATTGACGGACTACCGGTGAGACGACCCGGAAAGTCCGGCGTCCGGGCTCCTGCCATGAACAACCGGATGTCCGATAGTCTGGTTCCCGCCTTACTCCTCTTCCCGGATATTCCGCCCTTCGCCGGCAAGCTCCCGATCGCGGAGCACGTTCCGCTTGATCTTGCCCGAGATGGTCTTCGGGAGGTCGTCGGTGAACTCGATTGCCCGGGGATATTTGTAGGGGGCGGTGTGCTTCTTGACGAACTTCTGGATGTCCTTTGCCAGCTGCTCGGACGGCTGGTATCCTTCCTTGAGGACCACGAAGGCCTTGACGATCATGCCCCTGATGACGTCCGGTGATCCCACGACCGCCGCCTCCTTCACCGCTGGGTGCTCAAGCAGCGCACTCTCCACCTCGAAGGGGCCGATGCGGTAGCCGGAGGACTTGATCACATCGTCATCGCGGCCCACGAACCAGAAGTAGCCGTCCTCGTCTATATAGGCCTTGTCGCCGGTGTAGTAGTAGTCGCCGACAAAGACCTCCTCGTTGGCCTCTTTGTCGTAGAGGTAGCCGTCGAAGAGGCCGACCGGCCGGTCCGGTTTGACCCTTATCGCGATCCTGCCCACCTCTCCCTGAGGGACCGGTTTTCCGTCCTCGTCCTGGAGCTCGATCTGCCACCCGGGAGAGGGTTTGCCCATCGAGCCGGCCCGGGCCTCCATGCAGGGGAAGGTGCCGATGACCAGCACCAGCTCGGTCTGGCCGTAGCCCTCGTAGATGGTGAGACCGGTACCTTCCTTCCAGACCCGGATCACCTCGGGGTTGAGCGGCTCTCCGGCGCTGACGCAGTGCCGGAGCTCTTTGAGGTCAAACTTCTCGAGGTCGGCGAGGATCAGCATCCGGTAGACCGTTGGCGGGGCGCAGAAGACGGTGACCTCGTACTGCTCCAGCAC